>URET01000003.1 GCA_900546875.1 uncultured Eubacteriales bacterium | reverse complement strand
TCAGCTTTACGGCTCTGTTACAGCTCGGCTTTCATTCCGACTCCGAAACTCCTCGTTCGCGTTCGTTTTCTGAACTGTCTCGCCCACTGCCTTTTCAGCTTTACGGCTCTGTTACAGCTCGGCTTTCATTCCGACTCCGAAACTCCTCGTTCGCGTTCGTTTTCTGAACTGTCTCGCCCACTGCCTTTTCAGCTTTACGGCTCTGTTACAGCTCGGCTTTCATTCCGCCTTCTCCAGCTTCAGTATTACCGCCTGATCCTTCTGTACTGCCGCCTGATCTCTCCATTTTTCTCCGCTCAACAGGTCCACAGCATAATTGCCCCTGAAATCCACCTTTTTTTCTTTTTCGCTTCTGTTTACCGCAACTATTATTTTTTCTTCATCGCTTTCCCTGCTGAAACAATAAAATCCCTCTTTATACTCTATCTCTCTGAATATACCCTCCTTAAACACGCCTTCCCGCCTTATCTCTCCCAAAAGCCTGTAAAAATCAGTCATTTCCATGTCCGCACTGTTCCAAGGGAAACATGTTCTGTTAAAAGGATCGTTGCAGCCTTGTACGCCTGCCTCGTCGCCGTAATATAAACAAGGAAACCCGCTGAATGTGTACTGCAACACCGCAGCAAGCTTCACCCTCTTCTTACCCGTCTGGTACTCCTCAAAACTGAGCCTCGCCCGACTTTTTGCTTCCCTGCTCGCTCCGCTCATGGGATCACCGCCCAGCTCGGTTATTATCCTTGCCGTGTCGTGAGTCCCAAGTATATTCATAAGTGCATTCACCACATGCTGCGGATAATTGTTCTGAAGATCAAAATTCACTTTGTGCAGTCTTGAAGCATCTCCTTCCCTTATAAAAGTTATTATCGCTTTTCTTAAGGGATAATTCATTACGCTGTCCAGTTCTTTACCCTGAAAATACTCCCGCAGTTTCCCGTATGCATATTTATTGGACGCGTCTTCCCACACCTCTCCGATTATAATCGAGTCTTCCTTCTCTTCCTTAGCAGCCCGTACCACTCGCTCAAGCATGCCTTTGTTAAGTTCGTCCACAACGTCCAGCCGCCATCCGCTCGCTCCTAACCCGAGCCATTTCCTTACTACCCCTTTCTCTCCGCAGAAAAATTCACGCACTTCTTCATTGTCTCCGTTCAGCACGGGCAGATTTTTGAAATCCCACCAGCATGAATACCGTTCGTTCCAATGTGTGAAATTATACCAATGCGCATACTTCGAATCTTTCTTTACGTATGCTCCTCCGCTCTTATACCTGTTGTATCTGTCAAAATATATACTGTCGGCACCGGTATGATTGAATACTCCGTCAAGTATTATCCTGATCCCGTGCTTGCCTGCCTCCCTGCACAACTCGATATAGTCCTCTTCGCTGCCGAACATCTCATCGATCTTCATATAGTCGCCGGTATCATACTTGTGATTAGAGTATGCCTCGAAAATCGGACTCAGTATTATCATGCTTACGTTCAGCGTGCTCAGATACTCGAGTTTGGCTATAACCCCTTGTAAGTTTCCGCCGAAAAAATCGTTATTGAGTATTTCCCCCGTCACCGGATCCGGCCGGTACTCAGGCTGGTTTCCCCAGTCGGGACGAAGCACCGCGCCTTCCCTGTGGTTCAGAAATCCGCCGACATTATAAAACCTGTCTACAAATATGTGATACATTACTCCGCCGTATGTCCACTCGGGAACCTTATACTCCCTTTTGTACACCGACTGCTGCCATCCTATGGGATTATCGTAATATAATCCCGGCGTCCTTTCCTCCGTGACGCCTATCCAGCTTTCGTATCTTACTCCCTCAAGCTGAAATAAATAGTAGTATACCCCTGTTTCGTTGAATGCTATATCCGCGGTATACCTGTTGTATCCTTCTTCTGAGCCTTCTGTCTTCAGCATTTTTACATGCTGCCTGCATACGTGCGTCGAATAATCGAATATCCTGATGGATAACCCGCTTTCCAAAAAATCACAGGCTATTTCTATATTGAACGTAACGGTGCGGGAAAGCTCTACCGCTCCCCGCACCGTCTTATACTCTTCTTTTAACGGATCAAACTTTATCCTTGTTTTATCCATATATTATTTTTCCTTTTTTATGGCTGTCATATGCCAGATATTGTCAGCGTATTCCTTAATAGCTCTGTCGGCAGCGAATCTGCCCGATTTCGCTATGTTTACCAGCGCCATCCTGTTCCATTCGGTCTGATCCCTGTATTTCTTGTCTGCAAGTTCGCTTACCCTCATATAATCCTTGAAGTCGGCAAAACACATATAAGGATCAGCTACACTTCCGCCCCTTAATAAATAATTCGCTATATTACTGAAAGCCACTCCGTTGAATCCCACGTTCAGCGCGTCCACTACCCCGCGCAGCTTCTGACTGTTCAGGTAGTACTGCGTGGAGTTATATCCCGACTGCCATAATCGCGATACTTCGTCCTCTCTCAGTCCGAATATGAATATATTCTCGGCTCCTACGCTTTCATACATCTCTACGTTGCTTCCGTCCATTGTACCTACCGTAAGTGCGCCGTTTATCATGAACTTCATATTCCCCGTCCCGCTGGCTTCTTTCCCCGCAAGACTTATCTGCTGACTGATCTCTGCGGCAGGTATCAGTTTCTCTGCCGTTGTCACGCAATAGTTTTCAAGAAATACCACTTTCAGCTTTTCACTTATCTTAGGCTGTTTGTCTATTTCCTGCCCGAGCATATATATCAGCTTTATCACATCCTTGGCCGTATAATACCCCGGAGCAGCTTTCGCTCCAAATATAAATGTCTGAGGCGCCATATCCATATCGGGATTCATCCTCAGGTCATTATACATCGATATTATCCTCAGAGCATTCAGAAGCTGACGCTTATACTCATGCAATCTTTTTACCTGTACGTCAAACCTGGTTTCGGGATCTATCTTTATATTTTTATACTTCAGTGCAAATTCGGCAAATTCCCTCTTCTTCTCCTTCTTGATCTTTTCAAGTTCGTCAAGGACCCTTTTGTCTTCCGTGAACTTCATCAATCCTTCAAGCTGCTTTCCGTCGGTCACAAACCCGTCTCCTATCAGGTCGGTTATCAAAGCCGTCAACTGCGGATTAGACTGACACAACCATCTTCTATGAGCTATCCCGTTCGTAACGCTTCCGAATTTTTCCGGATCAATCGAATAAAAATCACTGAATATGGATTTTCTCAATATATTGCTGTGAAGCGCACTTACTCCGTTTACGTAATGGCTCCCCACTACGGCAAGGTTTGCCATCCTTATCTGACTGTACGCAACTATCGCCATTCTCGTCACTTTATCCATATCCTTGACACGCCCGTATGCGTCTGTGCAGAAACGTTCGTTTATTTCGTGAATTATCGAATAAAGCCTCGGCAGAGTACGCTGTATGAGATCCTCAGGCCAGGTTTCAAGCGCTTCGCTCATTACCGTATGATTCGTGTACGCACAGCACCCCATCACGATCTCCATGGCCCTCTCCCATGAAAATCCATGTTCATCCATCAGCAAACGCATGAGTTCGGGTATACATAATGCGGGATGCGTATCGTTTATATGGATCGCAGCGTGTTCGGGCAAAGTATTGAGATCCTTATAATTGGCTATATGGTCACGTATGATATTCTGCATTGCCGCCGACACCAGCAAATACTGCTGTTTCAGCCTCAAAGATTTCCCTTCCGCATGATTGTCGTTAGGGTACAGCACCTTCGTTATCATTTCAGCCTGAGTATCTCTGGCTACCGCGCGCGCGTAATCGCCCTGCGAAAAACTCTGCATATCGAAAGTCTGTTTGCTCCGCGCTCTCCACAGCCTCAGCACCGCCACAGCCTCGCTTTTATATCCGGATATCATGAGATCATAGGGCATGGCTTCAACTTCCTGACAGTCATAATACTTTATGACCATCTTATCCTTTTCCCATTCTTCCTTCACATACCCGCCGAACCTGACATTTACGGCTTTGTCGCTCCTGGGCATCAACCATACCTCTCCACCCGGCAGCCAATTGTCCGGCAGCTCCGTCTGCCATCCGTCTACAAGCTTTTGCCTGAATAACCCGTATTCATACCTCAGACAGTGCCCCATCGCCGGATATCCCAATGTCGCCAATGCGTCCATATAACACGCCGCAAGTCTTCCGAGTCCTCCGTTTCCGAGTCCCGCGTCAGGCTCCTGATCGTAAAGATCCTCCAATGTGAAGTTGCTCTTTTTGAGCACCGCCCTGATATCCTTCTCTATTCCGAGATTATATATATTATTCTTGAGGCTCCTGCCTATAAGAAACTCCATGCTCAGGTAATATACCCTCTTTTTGTTCTCCGATTTGAACCTTCTGTTGAAATTCTTCCTCTTCTCAAGCAATATGTCCCTTACACACGCCGCTACCGCATCATACCATTCCTGCACCGTTGCCTCTGCCAATGTCTTTCCGAACGCCCTCGATACGTTGCTTTGTATTGCCTCATGTATTTCCTTCCTGCTTATGATATCTCCGTTATTCAGCATATTCTCTCCTATGTCATTTCTTCGTATATTTTTTTATAGCCTTCGGCAGCGCTCTCCCATGAAAAATCCGCCGCCATGGATTTCTTCACCAGTTCCGCACGAGCAGATTTATCACTGTAGTCTTTTACAGCCCTCTGCATCGCATTCAGCAACGCCGCAGACGAATATTCTTCAAAAACATATCCGTTTCCGCCTGCAGATACATCCGTAACGCTGTCGGCAAGTCCTCCTATCCTTCTCACTATCGGACTTGCCCCGTATCTGAGCGCTATCATCTGCGAACGTCCGCAAGGCTCCACCTGACTCGGCAGCACCATATAGTCCCCCGCCGCAAACAGTCTGTGTGCTCCCGCTTCACTGTGCATCACCATGCATCGCATTTTCGTGGGATATATTTTCTGCAGATTACTGAAAAAATTCTCGTACCTCTCTTCTCCTTCCCCTATCATTACAAACTGTACTTCGTTTTTGAGTATCTCAAATACAGCTTCCTTCAGTATATCCATCCCTTTGTTCGTCACCAATTTGGATATAACCACTATCAACGGGATCTCTTCGCTTACCTTCAGACATAATTCCTTCTGTACGGCTAGCTTGTTCTTCAATTTTAATCCGCTGTTTTCCGCGCCGTATCTGTAGAATAAATATTTGTCTTTTTCGGGATTATACACCTCGTAATCTATTCCGTGCAGCACCCCGGAAAACTTTCCTTCATTGTGACTTATTATGCTCTCCAGTCCGACCGCAAACGCCGAACTCTTAAGCTCCGTAGCGTAATTCCTGCTCACGGTATTGAATCTGTCACATACCACTATTGCGCCCTTCATGAAATTGATCTTTCCGCTGTTTTCAAGTATACACAGCTGCCCCTTGTGGATACCGAGTAGATCTTCTATCATATCTTCGTCGCATTTCCCCTGTCTTGCAATGTGCTGGATCGTGAACAACTGCACGGGCTTTTCCGATTCGTGATTCGCAAGCTTCATATACACCGGGACCAATGCGGACTGCCAATCGTTGGTATGTATTATATCCGGGTCAAAGCCCGTCACCTTCATGCTCTCTATCACGGCGCGCGCAAAAAAAGCAAATCGCTCTTCATCGTCATAATAGCCGTACAGATTTGCTCTCCCGAAATAATAATCGTTTTTCAGAAAATAATAGATTACTCCGTCCTTCGTCAACGAATACACCTTGCATTCGTGCACCCTCCAGGACAAGGATACATTTATCTTCCCGATATATTCCATCTGCGAATAATAGTCAAGTCCGACTCCTGCATAAAGCGGCGTCACTACCCTGATGTCAAAATCACGCGACAACACCCTGGGCAATGACTGCGTCACCTCCGCAAGAGAACTCTTCCCGCTGAACGGTCTGCATTCCGCGCTTACATACAATATCTTCTTCATTTATCCTCTGCTTTCCTCAAATAATAGGTCACGGAATTCGCCGGTATCGTAAGAGTCAATGTAGCCGGCTTGTTCTTGAAAGGCACATCCTCCGCCTTGGGCTTCCTGACGACCTCCACACCGCTTCCTCCGTACATTATATCGTCGCTCCCGAATGCAAGAGTGAATTCTCCTTTGTCTACCGCTACACAGTAATTCAAATGTGTGACGTTTGCAAAATTGCATACCGCGATCACGCTCTCGTTTCCGCCGTTTTTCCTTTCGAATATAAGCACGTTATTGTAATTATCGTCAACGCAAAGCCACTCAAAACCCGTCCAATCCGTGTCACGCTCATACATCTGCGGATGCTCACGGTAAAACCTGTTCAGATCCTTCATGTACTTCTGCAGCTTTGCATGCATATCGTAGTCAAGCAAAAACCAATCCAGTTCCCTTTCAAAATTCCACTCGCAGAACTGACCTATTTCATAGCCCATAAAGTTCATCTTCTTGCCGGGATGAGCCATCATGAACCCCATCAGCGTCCTGACTCCGGCAAATTTGCTCTCGTAATTCCCCGGCATCTTATCAAGTATGGATTTCTTCAAATGTACTACTTCGTCATGAGAAAATGACAATATATATTTCTCTGAATATGCATACATCATACCGAATGTCATTTTGTCATGCTTGTAACTCCTGAAATACGGATCCGTCTTCATATATTCGAGAACATCGTTCATCCATCCCATGTTCCACTTGAAATCAAAGCCCAGTCCTTCTGAAGCCGGCTTGGTCACACCGGGGAAAGCCGTGCTTTCCTCCGCTATGAGCAAGCCTCCTTCCGTATACCTCTTTACCGCTTCGGAAAGCTTCTTTAAAAACGCTATCGACTCGAGATTCTCTTTCCCGCCGTATATATTGGGCGTCCACTCGCCCGGCCGCCTGTCATAGTCATGATACAGCATGCTCGCTACCGCGTCCACCCTCAGCCCGTCAAAATGAAATTCGTTCAGCCAATATATCGCGCTGCTTATCAGAAACGCACTTACCTCGTTCCTCGCATAATCAAATATCCTCGTTCCCCAAGCCTTATGCTCCATCCTGTCTTTTATCGGATTTTCGTAAAGCGGCTTCCCGTCAAACTCCATAAGTCCGTGCGCGTCTTTGCAAAAATGCGAAGGCACCCAGTCCAGAAATACGCCTATCCCCTTCTCGTGCAGCTTATTCACCAAATACTTCAGCTGCTCCGGTCTGCCGTATCTGCTGGTCGGAGAAAAATACCCCGTCACCTGATATCCCCAGCTTCCGTCATACGGATACTCTGTAAGCGGCATAAACTCCACATGAGTATAATTCATCTCCTCCAGATACCCTGCTAACGAATCCGCAAGCTCTTCATAATTATACTCCCTTCCGTCATAATGTTTCTTCCAGCTTCCGGCATGTACCTCATATATGTTTACGGCTTCCTTTTCCGGCTGAGCACTCTTTCTCTTTTTCATCCACTCGCCGTCCGTCCACTTGAACTTCTTCTCCGTATATACTATCGAAGCAGTTGCTTTCCTGTTTTCACTGAATCTTGCATAAGGATCCGCTTTCATAAGCTCCTGCCCGTAACAGCCCGTGATCCTGTATTTATACTTGTCACCTTCCGCAGCTTTGTCCGTGAATATCTCCCATATTCCTTCATCGTTGATTTTTTTCATGGGATCAGCCGTTGCATCCCAGCCGTTAAAATCTCCGACTAGCGACACCGCTTGCGCCGATGGCGCCCATACCCTGAAATAGTACCCCTTTTTATTGCTCCTCTTACCCGAGTGACACCCCATAAGTTCATATGCCTTATAATTGGTGCCCTGATGATACAAATATACCGGCAACGATAATTCCTTTCTCATCTTTCCTCTCCTTATCTGCTGTATAACCGCGATAAATCCGCAAGAAATTTCGCATCATCTTCCCGCAGATCCTCACTCCTTATGCTGAACAACCAGTTGCTTCCGCCTCCGATACCGGGTGTGTTCATCCTGCCATCCTTCATCCCTAAAACGTCCTGCATCGTAAATATCACTACGTCTGCAACAGAACGGGAAAGAAGTTTCATTACCTTCCTGTTTATTTCATATTCATTCTCTATTCCGGTATAATTATGCACCATGTCACGCTCACCTTCACTCAGCCCGCTCCACCAGCCGACTAATGTGTCATTGTCGTGCGTGCCTATATACGCCACACAATTCCTTTCATAGTTGTGCGGTAAATATGCGTTGTCGGGATTTCCGTCAAATGCGAACTCCAGTACCTTCATGCCCGGTAACCCGCTCTTTTCCATAAGCTCCGTCAACCCTTCCGTCCTTTCGCCGAGATCCTCGGCAATTATCGCCATCTCGGGAACAGCCTTCTTCAACTTCTCTATAAATTCTATACCTTCACCCTTTATCCACTCCCCGTGCTTCGCCGTCTCTTCTTTCGCATCCACCTGCCAGTAAGCCTCAAAAGCCCTGAAATGGTCTATCCTGAGATAATCGTATATCCTTCCGCAATGACGTATCCTCTCCATCCACCATTCGTATCCGTTTTTACGAAGATTCTTCCAGTTATATATCGGGTTGCCCCATAACTGTCCGTCCTCCGAAAAATAATCGGGCGGCACACCCGCTACCTTCTTCGGCTTCATTTCGCCCGTGAGCAAAAAAGCCGTCGGATGAGCCCATACGTCAGCCGAATCATAACTTACATACATCGGGATGTCCCCCATGATGCTTATTCCCCTGCGCACGGCTTCCTCTCTGAGTTTCCGCCACTGAGAATAAAATACATATTGCAGAAATTTAACGTATCCTATACGCCGCTCGTTCTCCTTCACGTATCCGGACAACGCCTGCTTGTGCCTGCGTTTGTACTCTTTCGGCCATTCGTACCACGGAGCCGAATAATCCTCCTTAAGTACCGTATAAAGCGCAAAATCCTCCAGCCAGTAGCTGTTTTCGGCATAAAACGCCTCGGCTTCCGCCTCCCCGCCGCCGGATAAAAACGCTTCGTACGCCTTCCTGAACAACGGTTCCTTTATCGCCCTCGCTTTTACGTAATCTGTTTTATCGGTTTCTCCGCAGGTCTCGGGCAGTTCGGCGGTTTCAATATACCCGGCTTCAGCTAACCCTTCTATGTCTATAAGCATCTCGTTGCCTGCAAAAGCCGACGACGATGCATACGGAGAATTGACACAGTCCGGCTGAGTGAGCGGCAGAATCTGCCATACGCTCTGTCTGCCCCTCTGCATCCAGTCAAGAAACCTGACAGCTTCCTTCCCTACGGAGCCTATCCCGTACTCCGAAGGCAAACTCGTTATATGCAACAATATTCCGGACGACCTCTTCATCTCTCCTCCTTCCGCCGACGCCTGCCGGCTCGATATCCACACCGCTACATTGTGCATTATACCATACTATCCTTCAAATTACAATACCTTAAACGTATTTCTGCAACTTTTTTCCGCTGTGATACAGTAACGCACTGAACCGCACCTCGCAAAATCCTCCCCTTCAGAGTATTGTCTTTTTTACAAACTCACTTTTCGGCGTGTATCTCAAGCTCCTCTCATTAAGTTTTCATTCCCTCCTGAAAGATTATATCTTTAATCTTTCGGCTTTTTCGCGTTCCGTTTATCCCGACCTGAAAATCAGCCTGATACCGACCTAATAATTATATGTCGGCTTACGCCTCCGATGTCAACCTCAAACATGCTTCATTTCCGCCTCCATTACATAATTTGACCGGTATGTTCGGAGTGAAATTCTGAAACGGCTTTTTTATTCTTGACACCCGAAAAAAAATAATGTATAATGTATCATTGTGTTATACACGTAAAATGACAGACGCCGCCCTTCCGGGCGAGTAACTATAAAAGGAGCAAAATAAATGAAACGCACTTATCAACCCAAGAAAAGACAAAGAAGTAAGGTCCACGGATTCCGTGCGCGCATGAAGACCACCGGCGGGAGAAACGTAATCAAAAGACGCCGCAACAAAGGCAGACATGAGCTTTCCGCTTAAGCATGAAGCGAATCTACAGGCTGAAAAAAAACTATCAGTTCAATTATATTTACCGTAAAGGAAAGGCTGTCGGCAATTCGCTCATGACGGTCCACTATGCTTCAAACGGTAACGGTAAGCTGAAAATAGGGTTTTCTATTCCCAAAAAGTTCGGAAAAGCGGTAAGGCGCAATCTCGTCAAAAGAAGGTTGAAGCACGCTTTTTCTTTAATTTTACCTGAGGTGGACAAGAATTTCAATTATATAATCACACCGAAGCCGGCGGCAGACCCGGCTTCTTATGAAGATTTAAGTAATTCTTTATCGGCGTTGCTGTATAAATGCGGCGCGTTGAAAGGAGACGGAAAATGAAACGCGTCTGTATAGCGTTGCTCAAATTCTATAAAAAAGTACTTTCTCCCTTAAAACCTTACAGCACCTGTATCTATTATCCGACATGTTCCGTTTACGCCATGGAGGCTTACGAAACTTTCGGCTTTTTTAAAGGGAGCTTTTTGACGTTACGCAGACTTCTGACATGTACCCCATGGGGCAAGGGCGGTTTCGATCCTCTGCCCTACAATTTCAAAGGAGACATCAAATGGACATTATAAGTCAGATCGCGCCTGAATTGAATCATATTATCGGTCAGCTCGTGCAATGGATACACTCTCTGGTCCCCTCTTACGGATTGGCGGTTATCCTTTTCACTGTTTTTCTGAAAATCATTACGTTGCCCATGGATTACTGGCAACGTTACAGTATGAGAAAAAACATGCTCCTTCAGAAAAAACTTAAACCCTTTACAGATCAGATTGACCGTAAATATGCCGTCGATCCTTCGGACAGCAAATATCAGGAAAATCAGCGTATTGCCGCCTCGGAAAAACAAGCCCTTTATAAAAAATACGGCTATTCCTTGTCTGCAGGCTGTTTGCCCATGATAATCATGATGGCAATTTTCCTTTTTATGTTTGACGGGTTCCGCGTTTATTCCAATTACTCCAACACGCTGATATACAACAATCTAGTCAATACATTTAATACAGCATACACTATAAGTCTGCCCGAAGAGGAAAGAAACGAATTTATCGCTCAGCTTAATGCTTTCGATGCCGAGATCGCTCAGCTCAATAATGACATCGCTCTGCTTGAAGCTCAGCTCAAAACCGCTCCAGAAGCAGAAAAACCTTTAATCCAGGACGAAATAGACGAACTTTCGCTATCTTTGGAAATCAAAACTATTCAAAGAAAAGATATCTTCGATGAGAAAAACCGACGAGAAAAACAAGCAAGCGAGTACGCGGCTCAACAAGTCGGACTGGCTTTCGACAACATACACGAACCTTTCTTGTGGATCAAAAATATCTATCGCGCTGACTCTTGGCAGTCTGTATGGCCTACCTACTCCGAAATGAGTCAACAGCTTTCCGAAGCTCAGAAAGTCAGCTTTACCGAGTCCGACTACAATCTTATTTACAACGCGGTCATGGAATATTCCGAAACCGGCAAAGGCTATTTCGACTCCCATTGGAACGGTCTTCTGATCCTTCCATTGCTTTCCATCGGCTTGTCTTTCCTTTCAACGATCATTTCTCAGCGTCTTAACCGTACAAAAGACGATGTCGTTGACGAACAAACTCAAAAAAGTAACAGAATGATGATGTTCATGATGCCGATCATGCTTGCTTTCTTCGTTTTCACCTATACCGCCGCTTTTGCGGTCTACATGGTGAGCAACTCTTTCCTTTCGATACTTTCAAGCATAGCCATGACCCCCATCATCAATAAATCCGCACAAAAAAAGGTCGACGCCGACTTCATCTCGCGCGAACCTTCCTATTCAAGAAATAAAAAGGAGAAATAAATGTTAAAAAGCGTAGAAGCCAGCGGCAAAACTTTGGACGCCGCTATCGAAAAAGGAATCAGCGACCTCGGGCTTTCGTCTCGCAGCGAGATCGAATTCAAAGTGCTCAAGGATAACGGTTTCCTTTTCAATAAATTTAAAGTCCTCGTCTGGAAAAAACCTTCGGAAGGCGAAATCGCTTCCGAGTTCGTAGAAAAACTTCTTCAAGGTATGGGCTTTGACTTCATCGTCGAAACTGAAGAAACCGAAGATGCCGTAAATATAAACCTCGTCGGAACCGACAGCGCAAGTATCATAGGCTACAGAGGCGAGGTCCTCGACTCCATCCAGTACCTCACAAGCCTCGTTTGCAACAAAAACAAGGACTCCTATAAACGTCTTACAGTCGATACAGAAAATTACCGCGAAAAAAGAGCCGAAACTCTCAGAAACCTCGCCAAAAACCTCGAAAATAAAGTCAAACGTACCGGCAGAACAGTAAAACTCGAACCTATGAACCCCTACGAAAGACGTATTATCCATTCCGCCCTTCAGGACAGTACTATCGTCACTACGGTAAGCGAAGGCGTCAGCCCCAACCGGTATGTCACTATCGTCCCGAGAAATCCGGCACCCGAAAAATCAAGATCTTCTAAACCCTATCAGAAAAATTCCTTCAAAGATAAAAAAGATAACAAACACGATCAACCCGCTCAGAAATACCAACCTTCTCAATTCAGCGAAACCCGCCCCTCCGCGGATAACGACGACGTTTCTCAAACGCCCCCTCCGTCCGCTAAAAAAACAAGTATGAATTTCGTTTACAGCAGCGAGAAAAAAAGACGGAAAAATCCCCTCTCAAAATAATCTCATTTTTTCGCTTGAAACAGATTACCGGTCAGGTACTCTGTTTTTTTATCCCCTTTTTTCTTAGCTATTTTTGCGAAACTTAATTTTGTTTGCATTTTTATATAATTTTGCCACCAATTTACTTGACATACTTTTTTTATGTGTTATAATATCCATAAAAACACGCACAATTTATATCGCGTTTTTGTTATCGGACATTTACGCATAATATTGTCGATGTCATGCAGCCGGCGCGGCAAAGCGTCACGGAGGTCAGAAAAATGAAAAAAAGCACTTACAGTCTGATACTTTCAGACGATGTTGTGTCTGAAATAGATAAAATCGCACGAAGCATGAATACCAACAGGTCGCTTCTGATAAACCATATACTTGCCGATTACGCTTCGGTAACTACCCCCGAAAAGCGTAACTGCGATATCTTCGGAGATATTTCCGATATTATCGGCGGAGGATCAGATTATACTGTCTTTTACAATCAGTTTGACAGAACGCTTTCGATCAAAAGTCCTCTGGCTTTCAGGTACCGGCCCACAATGAGATACGAAGTGGAATTGTCCAGAGGCGGCAATGAAAATAGTTACGGTTATATCAGACTGTACTACAGAACTACCGCCCCGGAACTGACTGCCGCACTTGCGGAATTCTTCAGAAACTGGATGAAGCTCGAACAGTTATATATTTTCCGTATTTTTCCCGGCGGTAAAATCGAATATAAAGTCGAACCCGGAAGATTCACGCGTTCTTTGGCTTTTCCGAATGATGAGGTTTATTCCACGCGTCAGACTGCTACTGCCATCTGTGATTACATCCTTCGTTTCGATACCATGATGAAAAAATGGCTCTCGGGAAATTATCACGATGAAACAGCTCTCGAAAACGATTATCTCAATTATTGCAATTCAGGCATGCCCTTGATTTGATCAGACATTGCCTTTACCATAAAAGGAGGATTTTTTATGAACGCTCGCAAACTTACTCAAAAATCACTTGAGGCGATACAATCAGCTCAGAATATCGCCATCGAAAATCAGAATATACAGATCATGCCGGAACATCTGCTCTATGCGCTGCTCGATCAGGACGGCGGACTTATTCCTCAGTTATTCAAAAAAATGGGAAAAGACGTGGATGCCCTGCTTTCCGATATCGATAAACTTATATCAAAAATTCCTGCCGTCACCGGGTCCGGAAGACAGCCCGATACCGTTTACATCTCTCCGCTTTGCGACAGGATCCTCACCGCTTCAGAAAAACTCGCCGACAGCATGAAAGACGATTATGTTTCCGTCGAACACATCATGCTATCTATCTTCGACTACGCCGAAAAAGATATCAAGGATATTTTCCGCACTTACGGCATCGAGAAAAAAGACTTCCTCGATCAGCTGAAAAAAGTCAAAACCGGCAGAATTACCGACGACAACCCCGAAAATACCTACGACGCACTCAATAAATACGGTACCGACCTTACCGAAAGAGCCCGTTCTCAAAAACTCGACCCCGTCATAGGCAGAGATTCGGAAATCAGAAACGTTATACGCATCCTTTCAAGAAAAACCAAAAATAACCCCGTCCTCATAGGCGAACCCGGCGTGGGCAAAACCGCCATCGCCGAAGGACTCGCTCAGAGAATCGTTCACGGAGACGTCCCCGAGGGACTTAAAGACAAAACCATCTTCTCCCTCGACATGGGCTCCCTCATCGCCGGCGCTAAATTCCGCGGTGAATTCGAAGAACGCCTTAAAGCGGTTTTGTCTGAAATCAAAAAAAGCGAAGGCAAAATCATCCTCTTTATCGACGAACTGCATACCATCGTCGGCGCCGGTAAAACAGAAGGCTCTATGGACGCCGGCAACCTGCTTAAACCTATGCTCGCACGCGGCGAGTTACATTGCATCGGCGCTACTACTCTCGACGAATACCGTAAGTATATCGAAAAAGACGCCGCTCTCGAAAGACGTTTTCAACCCGTCATGGTAAACGAACCTTCGGTCGAAGATACTATCGCCATCCTGAGAGGTCTGAAAGAAAGATATGAGGTTTTCCACGGAGTGCGTATCCACGACCGCGCCCTCATAGCTGCCGCCACCCTCTCTTCCAGATATATCTCCGACAGATTCCTTCCAGATAAGGCTATCGACCTTGTGGACGAAGCCTGCGCTATGGTGCGTACCGAAATAGACTCCATGCCTTCGGAAATGGACGATATCTCCCGTCACATCATGCAGTTGGAAATTGAAGAAACCGCCCTCAGAAAAGAAACCGACGCCCTCTCCGTCAAAAGACTCGCCGCTCTCCAAAAAGAACTCGCTGACGAAAGAGATAAATTCAACGCCATGAAACTTCGCTGGGAAAACGAAAAAGCCGGTATCAACGCCGTTTCCGATCTTAAAGCCTCCATCGAAAAAACTAACGCCGACATCGAAACGGCTCAACGTAAAGGCGACTTTGAAACCGCCGCAAAACTGCGCTATTCCACCCTCCCCGACCTCACTAAAAAACTCGAAGCAGCTCAAGCTAAAGCCTCGGACGACAAACCTTCTCTCCTCAGAGATACGGTGACCGAAGAAGAAATCTCTCAGATCGTTTCTCGTTGGACCGGTATCCCGCTCTCAAAGCTGCTCGAAGGTGAAAGAGAAAAACTTTTGCACCTTTCGGATATCCTCCATCAGCGTGTTATCGGTCAGGATGAAGCCGTTGACAAGGTAAGTCAGGCCATACTCCGTTCCCGTGCAGGCATAGCCGACCCGAACAGACCTATCGGCTCCTTCCTTTTCCTCGGCCCTACCGGCGTGGGCAAAACCGAACTTGCCAAATCTCTTGCCGAATGCCTGTTCGACGACGAACATAATCTTATCAGAATAGATATGTCGGAATATATGGAAAAATACTCCGTTTCAAGATTAATAGGCGCGCCTCCGGGATACGTCGGATACGAAGAAGGCGGTCAGCTTTCCGAAGCCGTCAGACGCAAACCTTACAGCGTCGTGCTCTTCGATGAAATAGAAAAGGCTCATCCCGATGTATTCAACGTACTCCTTCAGGTCCTCGACGACGGCAGAATAACCGATTCTCAGGGCAGAACGATCGACTTCAAAAATACTGTCCTCATCCTGACCTCCAATCTCGGCTCTTCTTACCTGCTCGAAGGTATCGACCCGGACGGCAATATTTCACAGTTTGCAAAAGACGAAATCAACGCCCTGCTCAAACAGTCTTTCCGTCCCGAGTTCCTCAACAGACTCGATGAAATAATTTTCTATAAACCCCTCACTAAAGACAATATGCGCGGTATTATCGATATCCAGCTCAAACGCCTCGCAGAAAGACTCAACGATCAGGAACTTCTTATAAGCGTTTCCGACAATGCCAAAAATTATATCATCGATAAGGCTTACGACCCCGTTTACGGCGCACGTCCCCTTAAAAGATATATCCAAAGCAATCTCGAAACCAAAATCGCACAGGTCATTATCAGTGAAAACATCCTTCCCTCTTCTCTGATCTCCGTCGACGTTAAAGATGACGAACTCACCGTTTCCGTCACACCGCCGGATAACAGATAATTTGTGCAATTTAAAAGCCCGGGTCCCAAACCCGGGCTTTCTTCTGTTCTCTTCCTCCTCTGACCCCTGACTCAATGATTTATCGCCTCTTCAAATCGGGTTATCGATTTCCCCGTCCCGAATACCGTGACCTTGTCTCCCGACATCAGATAATCACTCGGACGTGCTACTATATTCTTCCCGTTCCGACTTATAAGCAATACGTTGAGTCCGAATCTTCCCCTTATGTCAAATTCCTGTATGGTTTTATCCAGTCCTTTGATCACATTTATGGTCGCTATTCCGTAATCTCCGACCATCTTGTAATAGTCTTCTATCCTTATACTCGCTATCCTCATTGCAAGCGATCTGCCCGCTATACTCTGCGGTGATACTACGCTCGTCGCTCCGAGCCGAAGCACTATCTTATTGAAATATTCATCGTCGACTCTTACCGTCAGCTCCTTCACTCCTATCTCCTTGAGTATCACTGTCGATAATACCATATCATGCGTACTGCTGCCAAACGCAATCACCGCATGATCTATCTCTTTCATCCCGGCTTCCTCAAGCGCTTCCTGATCCGTTACGTCGCATATAACGGCATTCTGAACAAATTCCGCCGCCCTGGCTACCTTTACGGGATCTTTATCTATCGCAAGCACCTGACAATCAAGTTTGCTCAGTTCCTCTACAAGACTTAAACCCACACGTCCCAAGCCAAGCACCGCTATATTCTTTTTCATGCTTTTCATATCTTTGCCCTCATTCTCCGACTCTTTCGCTATAGTCCTTTTTTTGTCTTCCCTCTTCTAACCTATGATCAGATTCTCTTCAACATATCCGATCTTGCTCGCACTGTATTTCCTTCTGTTCAGCAACGCGATCATGGTCAGCGGCCCTAATCTCCCGACAAACATGACCGGAACCAGCACAAGCTTTCCCAAAGGATGAAGATTCGGAGTAAGCCCCATAGAAAACCCTACCGTACCGAACGCTGAAGTTACTTCAAGCATCAATCTGTCCATTGTTACCTCAGGCTCTATCAGCGACATCAGAAATACACTGAATACTATCACCCCTACCGCAAGCGCTACAAGTACAAATGACTTGTATACTGTGCGCGGACTTATCATCCTGCCTCTTACCATCGGTCTGGTGCCGCCCTTAGCGTACGATACTATCGCCTTGAATATCGCGTACACCGCTGTCACCTTTACCCCGCCGCCCGTCGAACACGGCGCAGCACCAAAAAACATCAGTACTATTATAACCAACACCCCTCCATTGGAAAGCTTTGTCATATCCATCGTTGCAAACCCCGCCGTTCTTGCGCTTACGCTCTGAAACGCCGCCTGCAGCCATGTTATATTATCGCCTTCGGTTATCTTCAGAAGTAACATGCCCGATATCCACAACACAAGCGATGTCTTGAGCACCAATACCGTATGAGTGTTGTATTTCCTGAACCTGAAGCCCTTTTTTATGATATCGTCTATTACTATAAAACCTATGCCGCCTGACATGACCAGAAGCATTATCGTTATATTCAGCACCACACTGTCTTTATACACTAAAAAACTGCTGTCTCCTATCAGATCGAATCCGCAGTTATTAAAAGCCGATATAGCGTGAAATGCCGCATTCCCCAATGCGTCCCAGAATTCGAAATGTGTCAAAAAATAAAAAAATAAAATTACAAACCCTGAAAACTCTACCGCAAATACAATAACTATTATACGCTTGACCAGTTTCATCAATCCCCTGACCGATTCCTGATTAAGCGCTTCCTTTACCAGCTGCCTGTCCTCTATACCTATCTTCACGCCGGCTAATACCAGTACATATACTGCTATCGTTATAAATCCGAGCCCGCCTATCTGTATCAGAAGCACCAGCACTATCTTCCCGAACAACGTCAGCGTTGCGCCAAGATCCGCCACAGGCGACAATCCCGTCACACAGATGGCTGACGTCGATATGAAAAGACTGTCCACCCAGCTTAACCTGTGCTCTTCAACAGATGAAATCGGAAGCTTGAGCAACAACGTCCCTATTACTATCACTATCATAAAACTGAGCACAATAGTAATAATCGGCGATAATTTCCTCATCTATCCCTTCCTTTACCTAAGAATTGAGAAGTCGCTTGCATATCTCTTCGTAAGCTTCTTCCACCCCGCCAAGGTCCTGTCTGAATCTGTCTTTATCCAATTTCTCTCCCGTAACGCTGTCCCAGAAACGGCATGTATCGGGTGAAATTTCGTCTGCAAGAAGTATCCTGTTCTGCGCCTTACCGAACTCTATCTTGAAATCAACCAGCTTTATATTCTGTCCGGCCAGATAATGCGAAAGTATTTTATTTATCCTGTAGGCATTATATTCCATTATATCCAGATCCTTCGGTGTACATAACTTGAGCGCGCATATATGGTAGCTGTTTATCATCGGATTACGCAATAAATCCGCCCTTTTATAATAAAACTCCACTACCGGCATATCAAGTTTCGTCCCTTCCGGCAAGCCCAGCCTCTCTATCAGCGTCCCCGCAACATAGTTACGGACTATTATCTCCACGGGTATTATCTCCACCTTCTTTACTACCGTTTCCCTGTCATTCAGTTCACGAACAAAATGTGTGGCTACCCCGTTTTCCTCCAGATACTGAAACAAATGATTGGTTATCTTATTGATATACACACCTTTATTGTGTATTATCCCCACTTTCTTCCCCATCTCTGATATTGCCAGATCTTTATACTCTATGACAAGATGACGCGGATTCTCACATTCCCATATCCTCTTATCTTTTCCTTCATATTTCAGCTCTGTTACTTTATCTTCTGTATCTCTGTTCACCGATCTTTCTTCCATAACGCCCTCTCCATTATATCTTGCCGATAAAGACATCAATATTTTATAGCTTATTCCCAATATTGTCAAGTAAATAATTACGCATATCGTTTTCCTTCCCCTCTCCTTCAATTTTTTGTTTGCACTTATATTGACTTTCTGTGCTTTAGTCTTATAATTTCTTCAAGGAACATTTCTTCGATACTATTTTTGGAGGTATTTATGTACTCATCTCTTCAGGCGATCCTTTCAGAAGATAAAAAACTGACCGTCACTTCCGCCCCTCCTGTCAGCGAAGGCGAAAATAATTCCGTTTCGGTCACCGTTTCTCTCCCCTCAGATACCGACTTCACCGATACGGAAATCTACCTTGAATTCCTTTGCGCCAGCGGCGAACGCTTCATCACACCCAACCTTAACCCGTCTTTATCCGCCTCACCGGTCGTTTCTTACCTTCTTAAAAGCGGAGCCCTTTCTTCTTCAGGCCGATGCTACATCCAAATCACTCTTGTCAAAGGAGATGTCATTTCCAAATCCGTCCTCGACGAGAACAGCTCTTTTCTGGTTCTCCCCTCTGTCAACGCTTCGGTCTCCGACTACGAAATCACTACCCTCTTCTCCGCATACGCTTCCGCTCTCGAGTCCATGTCTGCGGGCGTCGACGCCCTTATGCAGTCTCTCGGCGAAACCAAAACACAACTCGAAGCCTATTCGGAACAGATCTATGATATCATCACCGCCGCCGAAAACGGAGAGTTTAACGGCGCAAAAGGCGATAAGGGCGATAAGGGCGATGACGGCGAAGACTTCAGTGTGGATAAATGGTTTTCTTCCGTTGCCGAAATGAATAATGACACTTCCTTATCCGTCGGGGATATAGCCGGTATCCTCTACACCTCCTCGGGTGACGGCGGAAAAATCTATGTCAAAACGGCTGTCGGATTTTCTTATATTTCTCAACTCAGCGGCGTCAAAGGCGATACGGGCCCCGCTCCTTCCATTACCGTTAGCGTTTCTTCGCTTCCCGCCGGCTCACAACCTTCCGTCACCAAATCAGGCACCGACGAAAATCCCCACTTTGCCTTCGCTCTTCCCAAAGGCGACCAAGGCAGCACGGGACCTCAGGGTCCTTCCGGACCTAAAGGCGATACCGGCGCTACTCCCGATATTTCCGTCACGGCCGAAACACTTTCTTCGGGAAGCCAGGCAACAGTATCGATTTCAGGTTCTTCGGCTTCCCCCCTTATCAAATTCGGTATCCCCGCCGGACCTCAGGGCGCCAAGGGCGATCAGGGCGACACAGGCCCTCAGGGTGTCAAAGGCAATCAGGGCGACCCCGGCGTAACTCCTTCCATTACCGTCATCACCACTACCCTCAACGCCAATCAGTCTGCCTACTGCACTAAAACCGGCACCGACGAAGCCCCCGTTCTGACCTTCGGCATCCCCAGAGGCGTCGCCGGCGAAAACGCCGTCTATCCGCCTCAGTTCGACTTGACCCTCCTCCATAACCTTTGGGACAACAAAGAATATACCGTAAATAATATCATAGCCTCCCCCATAGAAGGAGTTATCCTTGAACTGCCCGTCCCCTCCACCGAATCCAATCTCATCGCTTTCAATAACGCTCAGCTGTACATTAAAGAAATCCACGATACCTTTATTATCATCGGATGCGTAAATACCCCTTCAGACAACATCGCCGTTTCCTTCCGTAATGTTTCTTCTTCAGTCTGAGTTTTCCTCCTCCCTCAATGTTTTTTCTTCAGTCTGAGTTTTCCTCCTCCCTCAATGTTTTTTCTTTAGTCTGAGTTTTCCTCCTCCCTCAATGTTTCTTCTTCGGTCCGAACTTTCCTCCTTCCTCAAAAAAAACGCACCCCGGCAGTCTTCTTTCTTCCGGGGTGCGTTTTTTTATCCTTTTATTTTTTGCCGTTTCAAGCTCGGTCTGTGCTTTTTAAAACTTCACATCGTTCAATATCCCTTCGCATTTCCTCTCGACATCCGATTCCATCGAGGAAAGCCTGCCATTTATCTCAGCCACGAAAGCATCGTCCTTTATTGCGGCAAGATTTATTTTCACATTATATATCCCGCCCCAGAAAGCCGTCTTCAGGCACTGCACGCCTACGCATACATCAGATAACGCGTTTTTATCTCCCTTATAATATAACACGGCTCCGCAGTCTATCATATCGTACGCCATCATCGCCACCGTCATCGGAGGTATCACGGCTTCCTTGTATGCAGCCTGAACTGCGACCTTTCTTATTTCTTTTTCTTCGTCTGACCCTTTCGGAAGTTTATACGCATCCATCACTTTCGTGAACGCGCGGCTGTCCGCCTCTATGAGATCATAAAACTTATCGCGGGCCTGCTCGGCTTTTACGGCTATATTCGCTACTTCATAATCGTTCTCGGTGCCGGCTTTCATGGCTTTCCTTGCCGTCATCGCACACACCATTCCGTATAACCCCACGCCCATAGCGCCCGATAACGCCGCTACGCTGCCGCCGCCGGGAACCGGCACGTCCTTGGCCACCTCGTCGCAAAAGTCTTTGACACTCATTTCGTAAAGCTTCATATTTTGCCTCCAATACTGATTTCCATTATTATACATCATGAAGCATTCTTTGTCAACAAGCTTGTTGAACTTATATCTTCCTCTTCCTTTTCATTCCCCTTTGAAAAACCGCCTTCCCGGCGGCTTTTTTCATTATATCAGCTTTATATCCAGCTTTGCATCCACTACTCCGATGTCTTCCTCTGCAACCGATAAGCTTGTATACTTCTGTTCTCCGATATCCGAGGTATAAACTATCGTTCCGTCCACGATATATGCGTCAAATTTCTCTTTGCCGTAATCCAGAGTCTCTTTGTATTCTGCGCTGAACTCTCCGTTCCCCTTGACTTTATACGGCGAAAATACAAACGTAAGCGGTGTGGAATATATCTTCTTCCCTACAAAACTCAGAAATCTTTTCGCTATACCCGCGTCTACCGCAAGTCTGTTTTCTCCGACTTTATAATAATACGTCTTTACGCCCTTCGCTTTCTTTTCTTCAAATCCGCCGGACAGCGTATTATTCTGCTTTAAAGGCTCTGCAACGGTTTCCGTGCCGTCCTTTATCTCTATCTGCTTCATGTCAAACTCTACCCCGACTTCTCCTTCAAAGTCTTCTTCGGGTTTTGTGACCGCAAATACGGGATATTCATTGATCAATAAAGTCAGAAGTCTTTCCTTTCCTATCAGTTCATTGTCTATCACCTTTGCCCTGATACCGCCGTCGCAAATCTTCACGCCCCTCGACGGAATATATACTTTCATCCCGCATTCTCTCTTTCCCAGCTTCTCGCTTATTGCTCGCGGCATCGGTACGCTTTCTCCGTATATTTTCAGCACCTTATCCCTGTACTCGGCTTCCGCCTTATTGTACTCCGGTATCCGTGGCTTTATGGTAACTTCGCTGTCTTTATCGAATAAATGTATTTCGTCCGCATTTACCGCAAACTTCACCGTTTCGCCGGGCTTTACCTTGCTTTCACCTTCTACTCTCACCGTTATATTTGTCTCCGACTCGGATATATTATCGTCGTTTCCTTTATAGTCAAGATCAACAAACAAGTTGGATTCGCTGCCGAGATTCTCTATCAGCTGAACTACTCCGTCTATTACTGTCTGAGGGTTCTTTTCCACTTCCTCTGCGTCTATGCTGAGAGCCTGCGGCCGAAGTCCGATTATGACCTTTCTCCCGTCAAAATATTCGGGATCCACCTTTATTAGCTTGGCATAAGGCACCCTTATGGTCTTCCCCATAAACGTTATTTCTGCTTCTTTCCCTTCACGTCTCAATTCGGCTTCGTAAAAATTCATCTGAGGCGTGCCTATAAATCCCGCCACAAACTTATTGCCGGGATATTTGAATACATTCTGAGGAGTGTCTATCTGCTGCACGTAACCGTCCTTCATCACAACGATCCTCTGACCCATGGTCATTGCCTCTATCTGATCGTGCGTAACATATATAAAGGTTGTGCCAAGTTTCTTATGCAGCTTGGTGATCTCCGTGCGCATTGCCGTTCTCAGCTTGGCATCAAGGTTGGAAAGCGGTTCGTCAAGCAGAAAGACCTTTGTCTGCCGGACGATCTCTCGACCTAACGCCACACGCTGCCTTTGTCCGCCCGACAACGCTTTCGGCAGCCTCGAAAGATATTCCTCGATACCCAATATTCGCGCCGCCTCCCTCACCTTCCTGTCTATTTCGTCTTTGGGAAGCTTCATTATTTTAAGCCCGAACGCCATGTTTTCGTAAACTGTCATATGCGGATATATTGCGTAATTCTGAAATACCATCGCTATATCCCTGTCCTTGGGCTCTACGTCATTTACAAGCACGCCGTCTATAAACAGGTCACCCGCCGTTATGCTTTCCAATCCGGCTATCATCCTGAGCGTCGTCGATTTTCCGCACCCCGACGGACCTACAAAAACTATAAACTCCTTATCTTCTATATCCATATTAAAGTCGTTTACAGCCTTGACCTTTCCGTCATACACCTTGTATACATGCTTTAAGCTTACACTTGCCATACCTAACCTCCTCCTTCCTTAGCGGCACTCGTCCTCTTTATATATCAGTTCTTTCAGGATACCTGTTCCGATTTTTCCTTTCCGCTCTGAGCTTTTTAAATGCCGCATCATATCCTCTTTGCATGATTTGACCTTAGTCTCCGCGCCGACTTTACTAAAAAACGCAACTCCTTCCGTTGCGTTTTATTTTCACTCGCCGAATATCACCAATGTCTGAGGCATTACCGATATCTCGTTATCTTTGACCTCTACGCCTCCGCCCACGCTTATCACTTCTTCCCCGCTGACCTTCACGTACGCTCTTTGTGCATAAAGCGTCGGGTTCACCACAACGGTAAATCTGCCCCTTTTGTAAATTAATGGAAATCTGCCCGATTCACAAAATACAACTTCAAAATCAGTCCCGCAAAAGTCTTCGTTTTGTTTCCTGAGTGCGATTATCTTCCTGACAAAATTCAGAAGCGAATTCTCGTCGCGTTCCTGTTCTTCCACGTTTACGGGATCTACGCCCATATCTACCGGCAAGAATAACTTGTCTGCATCGGCTGTCGAAAATCCGCAGTTCTTTCCCCTCGTCCACTGCATGGGGATGCGCGTACCCGTCCTCTGGAATCCACCCTCCTTCGGCTCGACCTTCCATTTGCATGCCAGTCCGATCTCATCACCGTAATATATAAAGGGCAGTCCCGGCATGGTAAGCAATACGCCGTAAATGAGCTTTATCTGTTCGGCGTCAAAATATTCCGCTGTCCTGTAGATATCGTGGTTGCCGGTTATAAAGGATATTCTACCTTCATTCTTTGTCGGTAAATACCTGTTGAGATAATCATACATGAACGCTGCAGCGTCACCTTTCCCTTCGGGATTGAAAAAACTTTCGTTTTTGCCTTCCACTATCCTTCTGCATAAATGATAATACCCGTTATCTCTGTGATCAAGATAAAAATCAGCGTCAAATCCAGCCTTAAATGACTTTTCAGGATCGCTCCACTCTGACACAAATACGGCATCGGGATATTCTGCTCTCACAACCGAAAATATGTGCTGCCATACCTCGATAGTCGCACTCTTATCGTCATCGTTTTTTACCAGACTGTCGGCCATATCCACACGGAATCCGTCGTAACCTTTGCCGAGCCAGAATTTTATCACGCTTATCAGCCACTCACGCGTTTTGATGCACTCCCTGTTTTTATAACTGAGCTGCCATTCCGCGTGCGTTATATTCTTGAAACCGTAATTCAAAGCAGGCTGTATACTGAAAAAATTCACCATAAACGCGCCATAACGCTGAGCTCTGCCGTATTCAAACCTGTATTCGGGGTATGTTTTCCATGCGTCGTTTGTCCATATGAACATGTCGGAATACTCGTTCCTTTCAGGCTCGCAACTCCTTCTGAACATTTCGTTCTGATCAGATGTATGTCCTGCCACCAGATCCAGCAGCACCTTGAGCCCCAGTTCATGTGCCCTTGCCAGCATCCTGTCCATTTCTTCCATTGTCCCGAATCTCGCGGACGGCCTGAAATAATCGGTAACGTCATACCCGCCGTCACAAAAAGGACTCTCAAAACACGGACTCAGCCATATTCCGTCCACCCCAAGCGACGCCACATAATCGAGCTTTTCGGTTATCCCTTTGAAATCTCCGTATCCGTCGCCGTTTCCGTCCATAAAAGAGTTCGGATAAATCTGATAAAATACTGATCTGCGGATTTTTTCGTTCATACCTTTACCTTTTGTAAAATCCGGTATTCCCCGAACCGTCTTCTTCCGTCCTGTCTGTAATCGTGTTCCGGCGGGTTCCTTCGGATACTCCTTATTTTTATTCTTTTATTCCTTGACCGCTATAGCGCTTATCTCCACCAAAGCGTCCTTGGGCAGTCTCGATACCTCTACACAGGTCCTTACCGGATATGTACCGCCGAAAAATGTCGCGTACACCTTGTTCATATCGGCAAAATTATTCATATCGGATAAATATACCGTCGTACTTATAACGTCTTCCATCCCGTAACCTTCTTCTTCAAGCAGTAGCTTTATGTTCGAAAGACTCTGCTTCGTCTGCTCTTCTATGCTTACCGGCATATTCCCCGTCGCTCCGTCCACAGGGAGCTGTCCGCTTGTGTAAAATACCCCGTTTACTACCATTCCCGCACTGTACGGTCCCACCGCCGGCGGCAACTTCTCAGATACTACAGCTTTCTTCATATCCACCTCTTTCAATATTCTATCCCTTTCCTTGCTTCCTCGCCTTTATCATACGGATGCTTTATCTTCCTTACCTCCGTTACATAATCGGCCAGCCTGATCAATTCTTCGTCGGCATCCCTGCCGGTCAGCACGATCTCCACATTTTCGGGTTTGTTCCCGAGCAGCTCCAGAACTTCTTCTTCCGGCAGCTGCCCTATTTTCATGCATCCTATTATTTCGTCAAATATCACCACGTCCGCGGCATTTCCGTATATCAATCCGGCCGCCTCACGGAATTTGCGTATATTATTTTCTCTGTTTTTTGCCTTTTCTGCCTCGTTCATCATGAATACGAATTTCACGCTTTCTTCCACGGTTTCCATCCTTATATTCTCTATACCCTTCACCGCTTCGTATTCACTGCTTCCGGCACTCTTTAAAAATTGCAGTATATACACGCGCAGTCCGGCACCCGCTGCTCTCAATGCCAATCCCAATGCAGCTGTCGTCTTGCCTTTTCCGTCGCCCGTATATATTTCTATCATCCCTTTCACTTTTCAGCTTCCTCTTAAAATTCGGCACTGCCCACTGTCCTCGGGAACGGAAGCACGTCTCTTATATTGCTTACCCCCGTCAGGTACATAACCAGCCTTTCAAAACCCACTCCGAATCCGGCATGTTTTGTTCCGCCGTATTTCCTGAGGTCCATATACCACCAATAACCCGATTCGTCCATATAAAGCTCTTCCATACGCCGTTTCAGCCTGTCGTACCTTTCCTCTCTCTGACTTCCTCCGACCAGTTCGCCTACTCCGGGAACAAGCATGTCCATGGCCGCTACAGTCTTGCCGTCGTCATTCTGCCTCATGTAAAACGATTTTATTTCTTTCGGCCAATCAGTAACGAATACCGGTCCGTTATACACCTTTTCCGTAAGGTATCTTTCATGCTCTGTTGACAAGTCGCTTCCCCAGGCCACTTTGAATTCAAACTGATCATTGTGCTTGGACAATATATCCACCGCCTCGGTATAAGTGACCCTCGCAAAATGACTCTCTACTATCTTATTGAGTCTATCCTTAAGTCCCTTGTCTACATATTCGTTACAAAACTCTATCTCCTGCGGACAATGCTCCAATATATACCTGACCACATATTTCAGCATGTCCTCAGCTAACTGCATATCGTCTTCCAAGTCGGCAAAGGCTATTTCCGGCTCTATCATCCAAAATTCGGCCGCATGCCGCTGTGTATTGGACTTCTCCGCTCTGAATGTCGGCCCGAATGTGTATACATTCGCAAACGCCATGGCATAAGTTTCCGCGTTCAGCTGTCCTGATACCGTCAGATTTGCTCCTTTCCCGAAAAAGTCTTCTTTATAATCCACCGTACCGTCTTCTTTCTTCGGCAGATCGTTCATATCAAGCGTCGTCACACGGAACATCTCTCCGGCGCCTTCACAGTCGCTCGCCGTTATTATCGGCGTATGAACGTACAAAAAATTCCTCTCATGGAAAAAACTGTGTATCGCAAAAGCCGCCTCGCTCCTTACCCGCATCGCCGCGTTAATAAGATTTGTTCTCGGCCTCAGGTGAGCTATCTCTCGGAGAAACTCTACGCTGTGACGTTTTTTCTGCAGCGGATAATCGGGCGTCGACCTTCCTTCCACCTCTATTTTTTCGGCCTTTAGTTCAAAAGGCTGCTTTGCTCCCGGCGTCAGCTCGATCCTTCCCGTTACTATCACTGAACTCCCTACGTTCAAATGAGCTATCTCTTCATAATTGTCTATGACTCCCGCCTCGAATACCACCTGTATGCCTTTAAGACAGCTTCCGTCATTCAGATCCATAAATCCGAACACTTTGGAATCCCTCACGGATCTCACCCATCCGGCTAGCACTGCTTCCTTCCCCGCAAATCCTTCAGGCGCAGAATATATCTCTTTTACGTATTTTCGCTCCATTCCTTTCGCTCCTTACTTCCTCCCCCTGAGCTTCCTCAAAAACGGAGGTACGTTATCGTCATCCTCTACACTGCTCTTTTCCGTAAACGGAACAGTGTTCTCATTCCGCCTTTCGTAGGGCTCCTCTCTGACCGGACGCTGTTCGGTCCTGGGACTTACAGTCTGCGGCTCGGCAGTCTTCTTCCTCGGATACAATGAGTCAGGCTGATACATGTCTTCGTTTACTCGCCTGTACGGACTCTGCTGCTCTTCATATACCGGCTGCTGTTTGCCCCCGAAATTGGACAACTTGCTTCCGTATAAAGTCTTCTTGGGTTCATCCTCTTTACTTGCCGAAACAGGCTTTGTCTCCACAGTATAATCTCCGCCGGCGTCAAACCCGGTAGCTATTATGGTCACCTGTACCTCGTCGTCTATATTCTCTCTGATATCGGCACCGAATATTATACTTGCCTCTTCGTCTACAACCTGCTGCACAAGATTTACGGCGTGCTGCACTTCTCCCATCGTAAGGTCCAATCCGCCGGTTATATTGATTATTACTCCCGTCGCCCCTTCTATCGTGGTCTCAAGCAACGGACTGTATACCGCCTGCCTTACCGCGTCTATCGTCCTGTTGTCGCCCTTGCCTACGCCTAATCCCATGTGAGCCATGCCTCTGTTCTTCATCACGGAACGTACATCCGCAAAGTCCAGATTGATGAGCGAAGGAAATACGATTATATCGGATATACCCTGTATGCCCTGACGAAGCACCTCGTCTGCCTCCTTGAACGCTTCTACCATCGTTATATCCTTATTGAAACTCTGGGTAAGCTTATCGTTGGGGATCACTACCAGCGTGTCTACATTTGACCTTAAATTACTGATACCTATCTCGGCATTTATCATCCTTTTCCTTCCTTCAAACATAAAAGGCTTGGTCACTACCGCTACCGTAAGTATCCCCATCTCCTTGGCTATCGCAGCTATCACGGGAGCTGCGCCCGTCCCGGTGCCGCCTCCCATGCCTGCCGTTATGAAAACCAGGTCAGTATCCTTCAATGACTCCGCTATGGCTTCCCTGCTTTCTTCGGCTGCCTGTCTTCCTATTTCGGGATCCGCTCCCGCACCAAGTCCTTTGGTCAGCTTCTCGCCTATCTGTATCCTTTGTGTCGCTTTTGAAAGATAAAGCGCCTGCTTGTCCGTATTTATCGCAACAAAACTCGCACTCTTGATGCCCGAAAGTATCATCCTGTTTACTGCGTTGTTTCCGCCGCCGCCTACGCCTACTACTTTGATTTGCGCTACCCTCGTTGACGATCTGAATTCTTCGCTCATTTTTTCTCTCCTTATTCGAATCTGTATATTCCTTCGCTTTCGTATATCAGTCTTCTTGCCGCTTCTTTCACCAATCCGGCCGAAGCGCCTTCTTCCGCTTTCGCTTTTCCCGTGAAAGCTTCTCCCACCGGCCTGACCTCTAACCCGATACCTTCTTCAAGCACCTTGTCTGCTCCTTTGATGTATCCGAATCCGCCGCCCGTAAGATATACTTTCGTATTGTTCTCATATCCGCGTCCCTTCTCCAGCTCCTTTACCAATTTCGCCGAAAAACCGTCCAGCCTCTTGCGTACTATATAGTTGCAGTTATCCACGGGCACGTCGCCCCCCTCAGCCGGATAAAAATCCTTGGATAACGGATGCAAATTCAGATTTATCCGCTTTTTCAACAGCTCCGCCGACGAAAACTCCATGTCAAGCTTCTCGGACAGATCTCCGCTGATATGCGCTCCCCCTACGGGTATATACCCCATTACGGAAAATCCCCTTCCGTAACTCGCCGCATACTGCGATCCGCTCATACCCGCGTCCAGCAGTACAGGCGTCCCTCCGACTTCTTCTCCGTCAAAATAATACCTCGCCTCAGAAGCACATTCGGATATATATGTGACCTTCTTTATCCCGCAATCCTTCAACGCCTTGTCCGCAAAAGCCTTGAAACTGTTATCCATGTATATCAGAGAAAACCTGCACCTGATCTCGGAAGCCGTCACCCCGATACAATTCGACGTTTCACCGCCTTCACCCAGTATATACGAAACAGCCGCACTTTCTATCAGCGTATATCTTTCGCTTCCCTCTATTACGCTCGCCATCTCGGATACTTTCTTTATATCGTCAAAGGTGATCTTTTTCCTTCCGCCGAATCTGTAACTCATATCCCTGATTATATGAGCGCAAAACGCCGCAGGTGCCCCTACGAATACCTCTTTGATCTTCTCCCCAGAAACCGCCTGTACCTCTTCGGCAGCCTTCTTTATCTCTTCACTAAGCACTGATACGTCATCCAGAAATCTCTCTCCGTAATATCCGGAAAATTCACGCCGGCTCTTACCGCATAAACTGACTTTGCCGTTTTTATCCAGTCCGATCGCCGTCAATATTATTTTCCCCGTTCCGATCTCCAAAACCGCAACTCTATTTCGCTTCAGCATACCTCACCTCTCGCCGACTAAAGCTTCATTGCAGGATTCCGTCCTTTTTGCTCGCTTATCTTTTTTATCCATACTATGTCAGCATATACTCTTGAATTTTACCACACCTGACTGCATCTTGTCAAGGGTACGCACGCCCTTTAAAAAATAGTATCCTTTTTTCAAACAGTCTTGCCGCAGCCCTCTCGAAAACAAATATCTTTGCTCCATAGTTTTACTTCTCTTGCCTTTATCCCACCTTGCGGTCTTTATCATCCACCACGATTGTCTTTCCCGGATACGGATCAGAAGAACCTTTTCACTTTATTTCCGTTCCGTCCGTTCCGTATTTCCGTATACTCGCTTTTTCCGATACTCCTCCTCTTCTTATACTGCCCCGAAATCGCCAAAAAAGAAACAGTATACAAAAAAACAAGCGTTACGCAAACGCCGTTTTTCTTCTTTTACTCGTAATATGTCGATGAAATTCAATGCGGCACCTCATCGATGATCTGTCCGCTTTCATCCACTATATAATCCGCATCCTTTGCCGCGCCCGAATCTATCAGCACTCCGTAAACGGCTATTATCCTGTTTTCAAGATTATTCGTCGGATTACTTATTATGAACCTGCCTCCGAGAGATGTTTCCAGCTCCAAAGTATACGCCACGCCGCCGTTCTCCGCTTTTATGACAGCATTGTTCAGAAAATCCGCCTGCGATCCGAATGAGTACCCGAGACGCCACAGAGTCTGCGCCACTACTTTCAAAACCTCTCCTTTCCAGACACTATCTTCCCGTAAAACTATTTCCCCGCCTACCTTTATCTCCATTATGTCCTCGGACAGACCGAGTATCCTTACCCCGCGAGGAAGTGAATTTTCAAACGTTTTGAATACGAAAAGATCTTCATCTGTTATGTACCCGCCCGAACCTTCACTGTCTGCTATATAAAACACCTGCTTCCTCTCTGCCAGATATACCGCTAATGAGTCGGGAAAACTGCGCTTGATATCCAAACACTTGTATTCCGGAAGATTATCGGTAAACTTCCTGATAAAAGCTTCCTCGTCCACGAATACAATGTTGTTCCCGATAAATTCGGACGCCAATCCGAGCGCATCCTCATAGCTGAACCCGGACGGAGGATCTATGGTTTGACTCTCTTCGTCGAGAAATACAAATTCAACTTTCTTCAGTGTGAACACCGTAAAAGAAAGAACTATCAAAAGTATGATTACGGCAACTATTGCCCCTGCAGTTATTATCAATTTCTTTTTCATGTATTGATTATAATACCTAAAAAGCTTCTTGTCAACTTTTAATGACCGATTATCCGTTAACCGCCCGCCCTTTCTCTTCCCCTCGGAACAATTCCGCTTTCCATAATACATCCTTCCCTTATCTGTGCTTGTCCTGCCGGCGCCCCGTGACTGTGTCATAACGGAAAAGTCTGAGCCGTGCGACCCTGCCAGCATTACACCGGCATCGGAAAATTACGGGAATCATATCATTCCCTTATCTGTGCTTGTCCTGCCGGCGCCCCGTGACTGTGTCATAACGGGTAAGCCTGCAGCCTTCAGCAGCTTATTCTTTCTATCATTCCTCCCAATCCGGTCAGTTTACTTTCTATATGTTCGTAACCTCTGTCTATGTGCTCTGCTCCCCACACCACGCTGTCTCCTTCCGCACCCAGAGCGGCAAGTACAAGAGCTGCGCCTCCGCGCAGATCCTTCGCATAAACTTCGCTTCCGATAAGAGTATCCACCCCTCTGATATATGCTCCTCGTCCGGCTACGCTGATATCTGCTCCCATTTTTTTCAGTTCATCCGTGTATTTGAAGCGTGTTTCAAATATATTTTCCTCTATTACGCTTCTCCCGCGGCTCACACATAAAACAGAACAGAGCGGAGCTTGCAGATCGGTAGGAAAGGCAGGGTATCCGCCCGTGCGTATCAGTCCGACTCCCTGTTTTCTCTCTCTCCCCCTGACCGAAAGATCGCTTCCGTAATACCTGACGTCACACGAGTAACCGTCGGTTTTCTCTATGAACGCTCTCAGATGTCTTACAGCGGCGTTTTTTATGTATAATTCTCCTTCAGTCAAAGCAGCGGCGGCAATATACGTTCCCGAAACTATCCTGTCGGGAATGGGTAAAACCACCGTTCCGCCGAGTTTTTTCACTCCTTTTACTCTTATTCTGCTGCCGCTTTGAGTTATTCGGGCGCCCATGGAATTCAGCATATTGCACAAAGCGGTTATTTCGGGTTCCAGCGCACATCCGTTTATGAGCGTCTCTCCCTCAAGAAGCACAGCCGCCATGATCATGTTTTCCGTCGCGCCTACGCTCCCGGATACGCATACCTCCCCTCCCTCCATCTCCTCTCCGTGACATACTATCCTTCCCCCCTCTTCGCTTACCTTGCCCTTGAGCGCTCTGAATCCTGCCGTATGATAGTCTACCGGCCTTTTCCCTATGGAACACCCGCCGGGAAATACGGCACTCGCTCTCTTGAACCGTGAAAGCAAAGGCCCCAATAAAAATACCGACGATCTTATCTTGGTGCCGCATTCAGAGGAAATTTCAAAATTTCCGATCCCTTCTGCTTTGACTATAACGTTACTTCCTTCTCTGTAAGCCTTCGCTCCGAGCGAACGCAATATGCTCATCATATTGTCTATATCGGATATCTCGGGACAATCCCTTATTACGACTTCTTCTTCGGTCAGCACCGCCGCGGCCATCTGCACAAGTATACAGTTCTTCGCCCCGTTTATACTTACTTCTCCGGACAGCCTTCTTCCGCCCTTTACCGCAAATCCTTCCATACCGCCCTCCACGACTTATTATACGTTGAAAAGGCTTTTTTCGTTCCTTGCCGTCAGAACCGGTATGCCGCAGGAATCTTTAACGCTTCTGTCAGTGTCTATGTATCCTCTCTTCCTCCGCCCGCTATATTCAGAAGTAAACCGACGGCTCCCATGAACGCTACCAACGATGTCCCCCCGTAACTTACAAAAGGCAAAGGAATGCCGGTTGGTGGTATCGACCCGGTAACAACGGCTATATTGATAAGGGCCTGTACGGCTATCACCGCCGTTATCCCGCCGGCAAGCAAAGAAGTAAACCGCGTGGGCGCAGACGCAGCAATCACGACACCTCTCCATACCAGTACCCCGAAAAGAACCACTATCAGTAAAGCGCCCAGAAAACCCGCCTCCTCGCCGATAATTGAAAATATGAAGTCGCTTTCGGCAAAAGGCAGAAACTTGTATTTCTGTCTGCTGTTGAAAAGTCCCACCCCCAGAAAACCGCCGCTGCCGAGCGCATACAACGACTGCAAAAGCTGATACCCCTCTTCCTTGGGCGAAGCAAAGGGATCTAGAAAAGCTGCAAGCCGTCTGAGTCTGTAAGGTTCCGCGATGATGAGCACGGGCAAAGCCGCCGCCCCGCATGCAAAAGTTACCGCAAAGCCTCTCAGCCCCGCGCCGCCGATAAACATCATTACCATGGTCACAAGAGCCACGCATACCGTAACAGACATATTCGGCTCCATTATCACCAGCAGACATACAGCTCCGCCTGCAAGCGCAACGGGAAAATATTCCGAAAACCTTTTCCCCGTGAATCCCTTCCGCGATAAATAAGCCGCTGAAAAACCTACCAACGCGAATTTTGCTATCTCCGAAGGCTGAAAAGAAAAACTCCCGAACCCGACCCATCGTTTTGCGCCGTAATTTTCGATACCGATCCCGGGCACAAATACCAGCGCAAGCAAAACCAACGACACTATATACAGCACAAAAGAAAATTTTCTGATAAATTTTAACGGTATCCTCGAGCATGCGAACATCGCAACAATCCCCAATACAGCCCCGACAGCCTGTTTTTTTACCAGATAAAACGCATCACCGTATGTTTTTTCTGCAGAATACATACTTGCGCTGTATATAAATACCATCCCCGCGCTCACTAAAACCGTCACAACGGCAATAAGCGCAATATCCGGCAACCTTTTGTTTTTATGAACGTTTAGTCTTATCATGAACGTCTTTCCTTCCTTCCTCCTCTCGAAATCCTGAAGCTTCTCTTTCGCACCCGCTCAGACGTTTCTTATTCTGTTCGGCTCAGAATTCCGGTTCAGCCGTTCCGCCTGAGTTTTTCGACAGCTCTTTTAAATTCTTCGCCTCGCTCGCCATAATCCGCATACATGTCAAAACTGGCACACGCCGGAGACAAAAGCACCGTGCCTCCGCCTTCCTTCAATATTTCATACCCTTTTTCCGCTCCCTCTCCTACGTCACGGACCTCGATAAATTCCCTGTATCCGCACTTTTCCGCCGTTTCGGCTATCTCTGAAGCACACTCACCGTAAAGCAAAACGTAAGCCCCTTTTCTTTTTATACCTCGGACCAGCTCGGTAAAATCGGTATTTTTCCGGCTTCCTCCGAGTATTACAGCAAGCCTGCCGCCCGTATTCTCTACGGCAGCCAGCGCAGCTGCCGGGTTTGTCGCTTTAGAATCGTCGACAAAACGTACGCCTCCCGCCTCTCCGCATACTTCCATTCTGTGAGCATCAGGTACAAAATCCGCAAGCGCTTGCGCCATGCATTCCTTTCCGACTCCGAAAGCCGCCGACAAACATATCGCCGCGAGTGCGTTTTCCATATTGAAAAGTCCGCTCAGCTTCATATCTGTCCGATTTATTATCTTCTCTCCGCAATAATACAGCGTCCCTCCTTTCAAAACCGCTTCTGCCTTTTCTCCGTATGCTGAAAAAAATACCTTTTCCGCAACCGTTTTAACCGCGGTCCTTCCGTCATGAGCGTTCATAACCGCCCTGTCCGACGGCGTCATATTCATGAATACCTTTTTCTTTTGCGTCATGTAATCCTCAAACGATCGGTGCACGTCAAGATGATCCGGCGTTATATTCAGCAAAGCTCCCGCTTCGGCATGAAAAATCCTGCTCGCCGCAAGCTGATAACTGCTCAGCTCCGTTACCGCCACATCGTTTTCTCCCAGTTTCCCGCACTCGGCTGAAAAAGGCACTCCTATATTCCCGACTGCTACAGCCCTCACCCCGGCACATGTCAGTATTTCTCTCACCATCTTCGTGACCGTGGTTTTCCCGTTGCTTCCCGTTACTGCCGCTATCCTGCAACGCGAATTCGCATAAGCAAAATCAATCTCACTTATAATTTCACGACAGCCTCTTAGCATACGAAACTTTTCGGAAAAAAAAGCTTTAGGTGATACCACTATTCTGTCATATAATACTATGTCTGTAATATTATTATGTATTTTCACTCCCAGCTTTTTAGATAATTTTTCTGCAGCTGCCATATTATCGTCAAAAACGGCAGTTTCATCCCCGAGTTCTATTGAAAGCCTCGCAGCGGCTTCCCCAGTGATCCCGCATCCGTATACGGCAGTTTTCATTTTTTCTCCTTTAAGGTCATAACTTCGGTCATTGCGCTTTCTCGAGACTCACACCACCCCGAGAAACAACACCAATATCCCGATCAAAGTAATTGCGGTATAGACTATACAAATGCGCGGCTCACTCCACCCCTTCATCTGCAAATGATGGTGAAAAGGCGCCATCAGAAAAACTCTTTTCTTTTTCAGTTTGAACACCGCGACCTGTATCATCACCGACAGAGCGGAAAATACAAACATCAGACAAGGTATGACTAATGCAACGGTATTTTTGCTGAAAACCGCCAGACAGGCTATAAGCGCGCCTAAAGCCATCGATCCGGTGTCCCCCATAAACACCTTTGCGGGGTAAGCATTGAAAATCAGAAAAGACATCAAACACCCCGTTGCAGAGGCAGCTATAACTGCCAGATTCCCCATTTCCTCTGCTATTTCAAACCTGCCCGCCATGTCGTATGCGGAAGCGTCTATGGTTATGAGCACGGCGATCGCCGCCGTTACCGCCGCAGAAACGGAAGAAGCAAGTCCGTCGATGCCGTCTGTAAGATTGACCCCGTTGGTAAAGCCGAGAAAAGCCACTATCACAAGAGGTACTATCAGAAAACCTATGTCTATTTCCCGCCTTGCAAACGGTATATACAAAATACCGCCGACTGCAGGGTCGGTATACGCTTTGAATGCCGCCACCACGGCTATAAGAAACTGAAATACAGCCTTCTGAGTGCTTGTCAGTCCGAGATTGCGGTGAAACTTGACTTTTATATAATCGTCAAGAAAACCCAGTACTCCGTATGCCAGCGTAATCGCCATCGTTACGCCGGCAAGTCTGCTGCTTCCGGCTACCGTCAAACATGCCGCTGCGGTCAGACCGCCGAGGATCGCTGTCCCGCCCATTGTCGGAGTCCCTTTTTTGCCTTCATGCAAGGTTACAAAACAAAGTATCTCCTGCCCGGCCTTCAGCTTTCTCAGAAGCGGCAGGATAAAAAGCATCAGCAAAAAGGTTACGACCAGGCCCGTAAGCCCTCCGAACAAAAGTCTTTCCGGCATCATTTTATTTTATAAGCTCCTTAATGAAAAGCAGATCACTGTGCCTCTCTTCTCCGTCTTTTCTTATTATCGTTTTTTCCGCACCCTTCCCGAGTACCGCTACCGTATCCCCTTCCCGTGCGCATTTCAGCGCCTCTATTATGGCTTGCTTTCTGTCCTCGATCACCCTGAACGGCACCTTTATGCCGGGTATTATTTCCCTTATTATGTCTTCACGGTTTTCACTCCGGGAATTGTCTTCCGTCAGCACTATAAGATCGCTCAGTTTCGACGCTTCTTCCCCCATTTTCGCACGCTTTGACCTGTCACGGTCGCCGCCGCATCCGAAAACCGTGATAAGCCTGCCCTTTGTTTCTTTTCTTAAACAGTCCAATATATTCGCTATCCCTTCGGGCGTATGGGCAAAATCCACTACTATGCTTACACCATCATTTTCCAATCGCATTCCTCGTCCTTCGATATGATCCGTCTCGGATATACCTTGCGCTATTGCCGCTGTTTTTATGCCCGATACCAGACTCGCCGATACCGCCGCCATGATATTATAAATATTGTATCGTCCCTTCAGTTTGCTCTCTATATGTATTTTTTCCCCGCGAAATTCTATATCCATTCCGACGCCCTTTTTGTTCTCCGTCAGACTCACTGCCCTTACGTGTGCACTTTCATCAAATCCGTATGAAACCGTCGGAACCAGAGGCTTGCCGCACAGCTTTTCTCCGACAGGATCGTCACAGTTCACTACGGCTGCCTTTAAATACTTCCTGCAGAAATAACTCATCTTTACCTCGGTATAACGTTCCATCGTTTCAAAAAAATCAAGATGGTCCTGTGAAATGTTTGTGAATACCCCTATGTCTGCCACTATGCCTTCAAGTTTGTTCAGACTTATCGCATGCGCCGATGCTTCAAATACCACATATTCCACACCCTTTTTATACATCAGCGCCAACGTGGAATTCATTATTATCGGATCCGGCGTTGTCAGATCACTGTCAAATCTTTCGTCTCTCACCCATATCCCGTTCGTACCTATTATTCCGCATTTCTTCCCCGCCGCATTCAATATGCCCCTTATAAGACAACATACCGATGTCTTTCCGTTTGTTCCGGTAACCGCTATCAGTTTCATTTTATCGGCAGGATTGTCATAAAAATTCTGCGCGATATACGACATTGCCGTACGTACGTTTTTTACGACGACTTGCACCGCATCTGCCCCGGATATGTATTTCTCCGTCACTATCGCCGCCGCACCGCGCTTTACGGCTTCTTTGGCAAATTCATGTCCGTCTTTTTTTGTCCCCTTGATACAGAAAAAAAGAAAATCTTCCCCTACCTCTTCGGATATGTGACTCAATCCTTTGATCTCGGTCGTAACGTCTCCGTATATCTCAAATACCACGACACGGTTCAATAATCTGCAAAGTTTCATATCTACACCCCTGTTTTATGCTTTTTATGTTTCTCATGAGAACAACAGAATTCCGACGTTTATATTTACTTATATTCTGACGGCTTATTACCGCCGGTAAAACAAACAATATCATTATAATTTTATTGTCTGCGGTCCTTAATTAGAACAATACGGCAGCACACTCGCCCGGTTATCTTACGTCCTTGAACCTTCCGGAAAATGCGCCTGGTTTTTTTTCGCAAAAAAGAAAGAAAGAAGAAGAAGAAAAAAAAAAAAAAAAAAAGAGCAAGTCTTTTAACTTGCCCTTAATTCAGGATCCGGATGATTTTTACTTTATACCGAAAGGTTTGCAAAAGTGCCCGATAGCCTCAACTCCCGCGAACTGCACGACTGGTAAAATACTTTACGGCTCTTCTGCCGCACCGAAATATGTATATCTATCCTCCTGATAAATCTAAGCCGACAGACATATCGACACTCTTATAAAAAAGCAGAAGTTTCAATGCAATATCAATTTAAGGCTTCCGGCATCGGATACCGGTTCGGCTGAAAGCTTCACTGTATTATCAATTTACGGCTTCCGGCAACCTCTCTGAAACGTTTCAGGAGTCCGTCTTTTCCTGACCCTGTGCGGCGCCATCAAAGATATTTTTTTATATTATATCTTTGTCTGCCAGCGGTTTTTTTACCGTACTCAACCGCTGATTGCGGACAGCAATTTATACAGCGCAAACACTGACAACACCTTCCTTTCCATCCGGGATACCCGTCCGTCATGGTGATCGCCCCGGAAGGACATTGATCGGCACACATCCCGCATCCGACACACTTTTCCCTGTCCGCATGAAAAGGCGCCGCCGATCGTGCAAATCGGTTGAAGCCGAAGTTTACCGGTCCGGATTTCAGTCCGGCTGATTTTCCTTCGTTTACACGGTAAACCTTTTCCCGCGCCGTGACCTCTGCCGATATCCGGTCGATCTCCTCAGCGGCATTTTTCAATTTCCGCAAAACCTCATTCCGTCCTTCAAGCTCTCCTCCCAATATATAATTATCGGGCATTTCGATACCGTATGCGCTGTCAAGAGGATAGACAGCAGAAAATTTTTTCATGGTTTTTCCTGCATTTCCGCCGTAAGTGCACACCCCGAAAGTGAAAGCTTTCGTTTTTTTCAGTTTTTTGGCAAATTCCGTCATGGGCTCTGCAGCTCCCCATGCATATACGGGGAATACGAATCCTATCTGCTGCTCCCCGTCGATTTCCGGAAGCTCCTTAAGCTTTACAATATCATATGCCTTATCCGACGTTTTCTCGGCTATTTTTTGCGCTGTCCATTCGCTGTTTCCGGTGCCGGAAAAATAAAATATCATAAATAACCTCTTCTTATCAGACCGCTGTTCAAACACAATTGATCATTATCGACCGCCTTATTCCGCAACGCCCGATAATAATGCCTTATAACCAGATACGCAACACGACGATACACAATTTATCCCCCGTCGCTAAAAATCCGGAACGACCGGCATCAGCCGCTCGATTTTAACAGACATTGACGTTACAGCCATACAAATACGATTCCGGCAGCAACGATCTTTCATTAACGCGACAAAACATCCGACATCGTCTCGGCACTTCGTGGACGATACCACCGAGCAAACTTTCATTAACGCGACAAAACATCCGACATCGTCTCCCGGTGCCTCGGGAACACGGAAAAAAGCTTCGCCATCCGGCAGAAACGCCGGGATCAGATTTTCGGCGCTTTTCTCCAAAAATAATAACAATATGTATTTGTCAGTAGATAAGCGGCGTCGGAAGCGTCTGAAAGCTTATAAGCCTCAAGCGATTCGACCTCTTCAAAAGCGGAAGTCGCTGATACCTGCCAATTGTCGGCATCTTCAAAAAAGACAAAATCCAGACCGGTACAATTATTAAAAGCCAGCTGTCCGATATATGTCAGGCTTGAAGGAAGAATTACCGAAGTAAGCTTCTCACATCCCGCAAAAGCTTCTTTCCCTATGCTCTCCACGTTATTCCCTATTTCCGTTCTTGACAGAGTGTCGCAGTTTTTAAAAGCGTTTTCTCCTATCGTTTTGACGCTGCTGCCCATCTTTACGGAAATCACTTTTGCAGGTTCGTTACCGTATCCCGCGTAGAATAAATTCGCCGGAATGCTCTCGACTTTGTCTCCCGCGACAAAGGTTATCCCGCTGCCGTCGGTCCCCGCCAAATTGAACGTGTGACTTATTACACTGAGATCGGCTACCGAAATCGCATCCCAATTTATCCGCGTAAGTGCCGTACAGTTTTCAAAAGCTGACTCTCCCACAATTGTAACGTTTTCCGGTATTGTGATAGCTTCCAAAGACTCACATTCGTAAAAAGCACTGCCGGAAATTATATTAAGGCTTTGCGGAAGCTCGATGGAATTCAGTGAGGTACACTTATAAAATGCGGAGGCGCCTATCTGCTCTATCCCTTCCGGAATAACTACCGATCTGAGCTTGCTTGCATACTCGAAAGCTTTTGCGGGTATGATCTCGCCGCCGGTCAGAACGACTTCCTCCACACTGCTCATAGGCACATATCCCGCCGCAGACGCGGGCATCTTTACGCTCACTATACTGCTGCAGCCTTGAAAAGCAATGTCACTTATGTCCGTCGCGCTTTCGGATATCTCGAGAACAGCAAGCTGCTGACAGTTTTCGATTATGTTGAAACTGATACGGATCACACCCTCGGGGATTATCAGCGAAGTCAAACCGCATCCCGAAAAGGCTCTGTCGCATATCTCCTTTACGCCTTTTCCTATCGTCAGAGAGGTCAAACCGGTGCAATCCGCAAAAGTCATGGATCTTACAGACTCAACGCCGTCAGGAATGACCATATTACTCAGTCCGGTACAGCCCGCGAACGCATATTCACCTATATCCGCGACTCCTTCCGGTATTACAAATGAACTCAGCCCCGTACAGTCCATGAACGCCTCTCTGCCTATCACCTCTATACTCTCGGGCAAAGTGACCGAACTTACCGCCGTCTGACCTTTGAATGCGGCTTCGCCTATTTCGATCACCGGTATATCATCGTACAACGAGGGAACTTCAATATTTCCGCCTTCCCCTTCGTATCCAGAAACCCAATAATACTGCTCATCCGTACTGAGCTGAAGGATCAGCCCTTCCACTTCAACAACACTTTCTTTTTCGTCATTATTTGTTCCCTGATCTTCCTTTTCGAAATCGTCGACGCACCCGATCATTGTTAACACCGCAAAAGCCAGACAGCAAACAAAGAAAACAATTTTCAGAAATTTTTCCATTCCGACCACCTCTTTCGGAAAAATATATCTTGCGCAATGCAAACAGTTTTTCCGTAAGCTTATTCTTTTTCATTATAACATAAATCAAAAGTATTTCAGTCCGACGCCGCAATTTTTTACCGATAAAATTCTCTCTTTCTTCCGGTCATTGAACAGGCACCGTCTTGCCGCCGCGATCGCTTATTCGAAGTTGTGTCATTTGCGCGCGCCGGCTATTTTGCTCAAATATCGGTTTCTGCAGAAAATCTCATCCTCGCCTCTTTGCCGGATCAAGTCGGAAATTTCATGTGCAGATCCGTATTTTTTATTTTATCAAACACTGCTTAAATCATGGGATTTTTATTGAAAAAGGCCGAAAAACTGAACTTTCGGCCTCGTTTTAATACCAACTTATTTCCGACAAAGCGAAACAAGTGTGCTGACATTTTTGGTCTGAGCAAGCATGTCGTATGGGACAGCATATTCAATTATGTATCCCGCGGCTTCGCTCTGAGCCAACCCCGTCCTCAATGCCGCAATATCTTCGGCAAAAAACATTACTCTGTCCGGTCTGATCGCTTTTGCCCTTTCTTCTAAATTTCCTGCATTGTTGCTGATAAGCGTCTTTCCCTTTACATCGGGCCTTATAAAATCATATCCCGACAACACGCCTCTGCATTCATTGATACTTTCGCTCGTGCTTTTATCTTTTATTTCCTTTATCAGCTTTTTATGTAAATTCTCACACTTGGGAATCTCCGTTTCGGGCGTCAAGACTCGCGTCCCTGATATATACTCACCACCCGGGATCCTTCCCGATCCCACACGATAAGTCAAAGGCGCCCCTGTATCAAACCCTTCGGAAAACACATAAAGCTCGGCTTTCCCGAATTCCCGTTCCAGCTCCTTCATCAGCCAATTCAGTCCTATCACCTTGCTCACGGTCGTGTGAAGAGTCAAACAGACTGCCCCTTCGGCATACATGGCTCTGCATTTTTTTAGCACACCCTCTCCGCTTGCAGGACTGAATGCCTTTAATGAAAATTTCCCGGCGAAGTTCCTCAGACAATTCAACAAAGTCACTATCCATTTCCCGCAAACCGTACAGTCTTCTATATCTGTCACCCGTCCCGTTTTTTCGGCTTCATAACCTATCACTATCCTGCCTCCGGAATGAGAAAACGTAAGACTCGTCCTGTTCCTGTATCTATACGGATAATACAGCCCTTCGCACTCATATACCTTCGCGCCTTTAACCTCGTCCGCTACAAGCTTTGTCTTTCTCTCTTTCTGAAAACCGTAATCCATGTACTGCAAAGCGCATTTGCCGCATTCGTAAAAATACGGACACTCGGGCTTCACCCTTAATGGCGACCGGCAAACCAAACGCTTTACCTTACCGTAATACACTCCGTTGATATATGCGTTCAATTCCACTTCCGCCTCATCCTCGGGGATTACTCCGTCCAAAATCACTCTCTTTCCGTCGTAAACCGACTCCCCTCTGAAATCATCGGTAAGTTTTCCGATCTTTAACTGCGTCTGGATCTTCATCTGATTTCTCCGTAATCATTTATGCCCGTATTTATGCACGTTTTTGCTGTCCGGTATCTGATCACTTCTTAAAATAATCGTATACCGACGTCAGATCGCTGATATCCTTCACCGAACCGGCATGAGATACGTTTTTCTCAGGCTGTACTGCAATATCCTGCCCGGATTCGGAAGAAACCGATCTGCCGCTCTTCTTATCGAACCTGCGTCTGAGTCTTTCGGCAATCCTTCCGAAAAATCCGCCTGACTTCTTCCGGTAAGCCTTCCTGTATTCAGAAGCATCTACGGACGCTCCGAATTCTTCTATCACCGGATCATTGGCAGTTTTAAATACCTGTCTGCGATATGTCTCCGTGTCCCTTTCCGTGTCGGCTCTTCTGATCTCGGAAAGGTTTTCTTCATCCTTTTCGCGCTCGTTTGTTGCGGCTTTCCGCTCTGTTTCGGTTTTTTCGTCGCTTGCGGCTGCCGCTTCCTTACTCTTTTCCTCAGCGCTCTCCCCTCCGGGAAGAGTATTTTGCTGCGGAGTATAATCTATCCCCGCCTTCTTGGCTTTGCTCTCGGTGTGCGGATCGTAAAATACCGTGCTCCCCGGCCGCATCACGCCCACAACCCGCGTCCTCAGCTCCACTCCGCCGGACCTCTCTTCTTCCTCGGCTTCTTCAGCCTTTTCCGCTTGTGCGTTATCCTCTTTATCTCCCTGCATCCCGGACACAGCTTCCGCCGACCCTTCTTCCGCCGCTACAGTATCGCCTTGCCCGACTTCGTTCAATAAAAAACCTTCGTCAACACTCAACAGCGCCGCCTCCGCTTCACTGAGCGTTACGGCTTCCTTGCTCACGGTCACACTTTCGTTCCCTATTATATTTATCGCTTCGGGCTTTATATTTACCACGTCAGGCTGTATATTCACTGTCTGCGGCTGCATCACCACGGTTTCCGGGTTCATAGTCACGGTCTGCGGGTTCATCGTCACGATCTCTGGATTCATTGTGACTGTCTGCGGGTTCATCGTTACCGTCTGCGGATTCATCGTTACCGTCTGCGGCTGAATGGTGATGTTCTGAGGACTGAGCGTTATATTGGGTATCCCGAAAAACCCTCCGCTTTCCATTATTCTTCTGAGTTCCCGTTCATCGGGCGTCACTCCGTTTACCGCCGGCAGTCCGCCGTACATCCGCCTTTCCTTCGTTATTTCAAGAGAACGATTCGGCCGTATATTCACGGGCACATCGATTATCGGGATGCCTCCTTCCGCTTTCGGATCTTTTATATACGGATTTATGTCCTCCGCGTCATTGAAACCTAAATTTATTCCGTTTTCATCCGATATGTCATTCTGCCTGACGTTCTTTGAAGGCAGAAAATCAAATCTGTCCTCTTCGCTGCCTTCTTCGACCACCCCGAGAAATTCCATTTCGGTTTCATTTTCATCCGTAACGTACTCCTGAGGATCGATCACATATTCGGATCCCGCATTCAGAAATTCAAGTACCCCGCTTATATCAGTCCCGACAAAATAGGCCTTGGGAAACGTAAATTTACTTCCCTTTTCAAAAAGCTCGCTTTTATTTTCCTTTGCCATTCATCTCCTCCCGGCAAGCACCGTTTTCCCCCACTTTTTACCTTCTGTATAATCATAACACACTTATCTTTTTTTCGCAAGAATTTGCCGTACAATATAAAGCATGCAGATTTTTCATTTTTTTATTATTTTCTCTTTCAGTCTGAATTATTTTTATTTCACAGGTATTTCCACCGGGTCATGGTTCACTATGTCTGTAGATACCAGATAGAAATCCGCCCCGAACTTATTTATATGCCTGTCCGCACGGCACTCCTTTCCGTGCAGATGCCCGTAAACCACGGTCTTTATGTTCTCCGTCACCAATACTCTGACAAACTCGCTGTCATCCCTCATAACATTGAAAGGCGGATAGTGCATCATACATACTATTCTGTCGCCTTCTTCGGCAAGTCTTTTCGCTGAAGATATGCTTAGCTTCAGTCTTTCCGTTTCACGCTTATAAATTTTTATATCCTGCTCGCTCAAGCCTTCACAGTTCCCTCCGAGAGGACATGTCCAGCCGCGCGTGCCGCATACTACCACATCGTTGAACTTGCATGCATCGTTCTGCACCGCATAAAATCCCTCGGGCAGCATTTTCCTCACCTGCGATACGGTATTCCACCAATAATCGTGGTTCCCCCTCAGAATTATCTTCTTTCCCTTGAGCCCGCCTATAAACCTGAAATCAAGCACCGCCTCCTCCGGCCTCATCGCCCACGAAAAATCACCGGGCATAAGGACCAGATCATCATCCGATATCTTGTCCTGCCAGTTCCTGACCAGATTATCCAAATAATTATCCCAGCATCTTCCGAATACGTCCATCGGCTTGTCCACCCCGAAAGACATATGCAGATCACTGATGGCAAATACCTTCATCTTCCCTAACTTATATATTCACTCTTGACAAGCTTAGCCGCACATTCGGCACATATCCTTCCTTTCCCGATCACACGTTCACATACAGGACAAATGTTTTCAGCTTCTTCCTCGTATTCCTCTTCTTCATCTTCTTCGCTGTAACAGCCGGCCAATTCCCGTCTGCATACCCTGCAAAGCCCTTCTCCCTTCACTATATAATTCAATTCGCAACGCGGACATCTAATATATTCCATACCGAACTCCTTTTCGTCAGGATATAGCAATATATGTCCTCGATCGGTTTTTTGTCACGGATCACCGGGTCCGATCCCCGAACAGTTTATTTTCTGAACATCTTCCTTATACCCGAAGGATTTTCGTTTCCTTTGATCAGCCGCTTTATATTGCTTCTGTGAGCATATACCACCATCGCGCAGTACAATACGACCGGGATAAAAAGCATCCATTTTTCAGGCAACATGGTTATCGCGCTCTCAATGCACAATGCCACGAAAAAAAACAACGCAAACACCGACATCCTGTCCGTTATCAGCAACACCACTACCCCTATCACCAGTCCTATCGCCGCAAATACAGGGTCAGCAACAAGAAATACGCCTATTCCTGTAGCAAATCCTTTCCCGCCCCGGAAATTATACACTACGGGAAAAACATGTCCCAGACCTGCGCATAGTCCTCCGACATAAGCAAAGAAGCGGGCGTCCAGTTCATTCCCGTAAAGTGCCCCGAATATCAGGTATCCGGCTAAAGCACAGACCAATCCTTTTCCCATATCGAACACAAAAATGAGCAGCCCCATCTTATATCCGTATACTCTGAAAACATTCGTTGTCCCCGGATTGCCGCTGCCTTTGCTCCTTATGTCCTCCTTTTTGATCTTTTTCGTGAAAAATATCGCAAAATTAAAATTACACAAAAAATAACACGCCAGAGCAAATATCAGATAGATCCACCAATCGTTTACATTCATAACAAACGATCTACTCCTCCTTCGACCTTACTATGATCCTTATCGGAGTCCCTTTCAGGTCAAACGCTTTTCTTAAGCTGTTAACAAGATATCTTTTGTATGAAAAATGCATGAGCTTCTCATCATTGACAAACAACAAAAATACGGGCGGCGCCGTCGAGACCTGCGTGGCATACTTTATCTTGAGCTGTCTGCCGTTCTTTGACGGCGGTTCCACTGTGGCTACCGCGTCGGCGATCACGTCGTTGAGCACGCCGGTCGTTACTTTGAAATTACTCGATATATATACTTCCTTTACCAGCTGCATCAATTTATTCAGTCTTTGCCCCGTTTTCGCGCTTATGGCCACCGATACGAAATAATCCATGAAAGCCAGGTCCGTTTCAAGCCGTTTACGGTATTTTTCTATGGTAAACGTATCCTTTTCTATAAGATCCCATTTGTTCAGCGCGATCACGGCGGGCTTACCCTGTTCGTCGGCATACCCGGCTATCTTTACGTCCTGCTCCGACAGTTCCTCCCCGGCGTCAAGCACCACTACGCATACATCACACTTCCTTATAGCCCCTAGACTCCTCATTACGGAATATCTTTCTATCGTTTCGTCGTCTATACGGCTCTTTCTTCTGATCCCGGCAGTATCGACCAGGATGAATTTTTCCCCTTCGTATTCTATCGGAACGTCTATTGCGTCTCTTGTGGTCCCCGCTATATTACTGACTATAGTCCTGTCATACCCGATGAGCTTGTTTACAAGGCTGCTTTTACCCGCATTGGGCTTCCCGACTACAGCGATCCTTATGCCTTGAGATCCGCCTTCTTCCTCTTCTTCTGAGGGCAGTCTTTTGATCACCTCATCCAGTAAATCGCCCACTCCCTGCATATGCTCCGAAGATATGGGTATGACCTCTTCCCCTATGCCCAGAGAGTAAAAATCAGACATATCGAAGCCAAGATAATTGTCCACCTTGTTTACCACAAGCAATACCGGTTTACTGCTCTTTCTGAGCAGCTGCGCCACTTCATAGTCCTCGGCGGTAAGACCGTTTTTCCCGTCCACGAAATACAATACGACATTTGCCGTTTCCACGGCTATTTCAGCCTGTTTTCTTATGTGAGCGGACATCTCTTCATTTTCGCCTATCCTGATTCCACCCGTATCTATAAGCGTAAACTCGCGTCCCAGCCATTCCGCATCAGCGTACAGTCTGTCACGCGTAACGCCGGCAACATCCATTACGATAGACCGTCTTTCCCCGGTAACTTTATTGAAAAATGTGGATTTACCTACGTTAGGCTTCCCTATTATCGCCACAAATGGTTTCATATGCTCTCCATTTCCGTAATATTGCAGTACACTGCATCCGATACGTTACCTTTTCCGTCTTTTCCCGGCCGATCTGCCGGAAATCACGGAGCTTTTCCGTTTTCTCCTTCATCGTGCCGAAATTCTAAATCTCCTCCGTCACCGCTACGGCACGGACCAATTCATATCCGCCGTCGATTATCTCGACCCTTCTGTTCAGAAGTTTTACCAATTCCTCAGGCGTCGAACCGTCCAGAAAGACGTCTTCGAATTCTTTCAGCATGGCTCTCGGCAGCAGCACAACATCGCCGACATCTGCACCTTTCAATGCGTCTATAACGTCTTTTCCGGTAAGCAGACCTGCCACCGTCACATCGGACCCGAAAAAATTGTTATCTACCACTGCCACATTTGCCCTCAGTCCCGGGAATTTCGCTTTTGCGGCTTTCAGCGTTTCTTCCATAAGCTCCGACGCCGACTTACCCGTCACTATAGTATAGCTGTTTTTGCCGGGAGCTACCGCGTCCTTCAATGCCGCGTCGAATTCGTATCTGAATTTCGCCATCAGTCCGACTCCGTTTTCTATCTGATCAAAATCTCCGTAATAATCGTAAGGCGGTTCCTTTTTCTCCGCTGTCACGTATATTTCGTCGGAACAAAATACAAAATTCCCGGTTTTTATGCTTTTATTGAATTTATCCGCTATATCGATGAGCTCTGCCGCTTCCCGCTTATTGTTGAGCCGAAGCTCGTTCAGATTTTTCCTGTGCCCGGTCAGTCCCACCGGCACCACAGCAACGCTCTTTACCCCCGGATAAAGCGAATAAAGATCCGTAAGACTTTTCCTGAGTATCTCTCCGTCGTTTATGCCCGGACATATCACTAATTGAGTATGCACCGTTATACCGGCTTCAGTAAGCTCTTTCAGTAAAGGCATTATAGCGGGAGCTTTTTTGATCCCCAGCATCCTCAGCCGCACATCTTCGTCTGTGGCGTGGACCGACACATACATCGGAGAAAATTTCATCCTTTTTATCCTTTCTTTCTCCTTTTCGCCCACATTCGTCAGAGTGACATAGTTGCCGGACACAAAACTCAGTCTGTAATCGTCATCTTTTACGTATAACGTTTCCCTCATCCCCGGCGGCAACTGATCCACAAAACAAAATATACACCTGTTCCTGCATGTGATCGGAGTTATATAGCTGTCATCGGTGAAATTGAGTCCGAGCTGTTCCCAGTCTTCCTTCTCTATTTCGTATTCCATGAGCTTTTCACCGCGCCTGACTTCCATCGAAAACCTTTCCATGCAGTCATAGTAACCGTAATCCAGCATGTCTTCGCAAGCACGACCGTCAAATGCCGTCACAATGTCGCCGGGCAGTATACCGAGCTCCTCCCCTACGCTCCCTTCGTCCACACTCTCTACCTTCAGCCTCTCCGCCATAAGTCCTCCATATAAAAATAAAGACGCAGATACTTCGTTCAGGCATTAGCTCAGAAACAAAGAACTGCGTCCCGGTCACCCCGACGCCTTTAAACGTGTTTTGCCGTCGGATATGTTACGCCGAATGTATTCACCGTCATGGTAACCACTATCGTGAGATTGGGTATCTTTACCGAATTGCCGTCCGCATCGGTAGCTGTTGAGGTATTGCTCATGCCCATCATGTCGTCACGGAAAGTGGATATAAGACTGTCCTGAGAGGGAATCTCCCTGTCGCCGATCTTACCGCTCATGGATTTCAGCGTCCCGAACACCGCATAATTCCCGTCTCTCTTATTGTAGTCGTTCATGCAGATATAGTATCCGGTATTCGCAGAATCAAAACCGCTCACTCCCGAATCCCTGTCCATTACAAGCGCTCCCACAAGATGCTTGAGATCATTCTCCGTCCAGCCGTTTGACTCAAACTCTCCCTTGATATGGTAATCTTTCGTGCTCGCTATCAGTGACTTTTTGGAAGAAGTCTGATCGGCTTCGCTGTCTAACTCATACTTCCCCCCGGCTATATAATATATATCGGATGTCGAAACCTTGGATACGTTACAGGTATGGATTATCGTATTGTCGTAAAAGCCTTCCTGCACAAGATTTACAAAATTCGTGACCGTTATAGGCGCCTTATCGTAATGAAGCTCAAATACCATAGTAAAGCTCTTCTCCACGCTCTCCGCGTCCGTATAACTGAGCGTTATGCTGACTTCCGGATTCTGCGTCACATTGAGCATTTCAATTTCCGACATGAAACCGGACGTGCACCCGGCCATTATACCGACGACAAGACAAACTACAAGTGCCAAAGCTATCTTTTTCATGTTTTCACCTCAAAATCGTTTCGTGCTTTATTCTTCAAAATCTACGCTTACCGATCTCTCCACAACTTCCCCGATATATGCCTTCACGGGAAGATGAACAGGATGATCTGCATACGCTTTCAAGTCTTCCATACTGTCAAAAGTGCATATCAGACACACGTCGTAACTGCGACCCGATCCCATCTTGTCCTTCCCGGCTTCGATGCTCCTCAAAACATCAATCTTTCCCCTCATGGATTCAAACTTCTCCACTACGGCGTTCCTCGATTCTTCGGTATTATCTTTCAGTTTATACAATACTACGTGTTTGATCATACGTCTTTCTCCGCTATAACAAAGCTAACTTGTTTATTATATAATAATTTCCCTTTTGTGGCAACTGTTTTTCCACTACTTTAAATACGTTTTTAATTTTTCGGGAACATATTTCATCTCTGCACCGTCTAAATAATACATTTCGCTCTCCTTCGGAAACCTGAACCTCAGTCTGACCGCATAAAGCCTTTGTATCTTCTCGCCGTATTCTTCGTTGATCTTATAATCGCCGTATTTGCCGTCCCCTACTATATACACGCCGACACCGGCAAGCATGGCTCTTATCTGATGCGTCCGACCCGAATGTATTCTGATCTCGATCACATCGGCTCTCCCCGTACTTCCCGCCAGCCTGTATTCAGTTTCTGCGTATACGCTCCCCTTTCGCTTTTCACTGTATACGTAAACCTTCTTCTTTGCCGAATCCTTGAAAAGATACCCTTTGACCACATCATGGCTTTTCACGTCCCCCACGACCTCTGCAAGATACGTTTTCTCGACTCTCCTTTCACGGAAACATTCCGTCATGCTTTTATACCCCGCGTCGCTCAAAGCGAAAACATTCAGTCCGGAAGTATTATAATCCAGTCTGTGACAAGCTCTTGCAGGCTTCATTACGGCTCGTTCCACGCGTCCTTCCATAGAATGCAGTCCGCTGCTCTCTACTCCCGGCGGCTTTACGGCTACGGCTATATTATCGTCCGAATAGACTATTTCGGCTTTTATCCTCGCCGACTCTTCATTCCTGAGATAAACCCCGAGAATGTCCCCGACTTTCAGAATATAATCCATCCCGCTGCCTTCATTACTGTCCGATCCGTATTTCGCTCCGTTCAGTCTGATATCTTTTTTCCTGATAAGTTCGGCAGCCCTGCCTTTACTCAAAGAAAACTCCCCTGACAAAGCCTCTATGAGAGCTTCGGGTACTCTGACTCTGAATTCAACGTATTCTGCCATATCTCTCTCCCCTTTTATTTTAACATATTCTGAAAAATTTTGCAAAAATTAATTATACCCCTGATATTTTTTGGGAACTGCTTTGTTTTGTGTTATACTTTAAAAGTCGGAAAATTTATGAAAATAAATTTGTATTATTTATTCTTTTTGATCAGGGGAAAATATGAAAAACAGTATTAATGATATTTTCGGCTCCCACGTATTCAACGACCGCGTGATGCGTGAAAAACTTCCGAAAAATGTTTACCTTTCGTTAAAGAAAACGATCGTGGAAGGCACGCCTCTCGATTCCACCATTGCAGAAGTGGTTGCGTGCGCCATGAAAGACTGGGCAGTTGACCTCGGCGCAACGCACTATTGTCACTGGTTCATCCCAATGACCGGTTCTCCTGCCGAAAAACACAACGCCTTCATCAACGTCATGGACGATCAGCAGGCATTGATGGAATTTTCGGGAAAAAACCTTATAAAAGGCGAATCAGACGCAAGCTCTTTCCCCAGCGGAGGTCTTCGCGCCACTTTTGAAGCCCGCGGTTACACCGCATGGGATTGCGGTTCTCCCGCTTTTGTTAAAGACGGTACTTTATGCATCCCGACGGTTTTTATCAGCTACAACGGCGAAGCTCTCGATAAAAAAGCCCCTCTCCTTCGTTCGGTGGACTCTCTCGATAAACTCTGCGTCCGTCTTCTCAGGCTCCTCGGCGACAACGAAACCCGCCGCGTTACCCCGAGCATCGGCGCGGAACAGGAGTATTTCCTTATCGACAGCGAACTCTATGCCCTCCGCGAAGACCTGAAACTGACCGGCAAAACCCTTTTCGGAGCAATGTCTCCCAAAGGTCAGGAAATGGAAGACCATTACTACGGCAACATCAACCGCCGCGTTTCGGATTATATGGCCGACCTTGACAGAGGTCTTTGGGAACTGGGAGTCACAAGCAAAACCAAACATAATGAAGTCGCCCCTTCCCAACACGAACTCGCTCCTCTTCACGAACAAGCGGCAGTAGCGTGCGACCATAACCACCTTACTATGGAAGTCATGAAAAAAACCGCCATCAAACATGGCCTGAGATGCCTCCTAAATGAAAAGCCGTTCGATAACGTGAACGGCAGCGGTAAACATGTCAACTATTCTCTCATCACCAATAAAGGAGTCAACCTTTTCAAACCCTCTTCTACAATAGAAGGCAACAAACGTTTTATTCTTTTTATCGCCGCCGTACTGCGTTCGATAGACCTCCATGCCGATATCATGCGTCTTTCTATCGCCTCGGCAGGCAACGATCACCGTCTGGGAAGACAGGAAGCCCCTCCGGCAATAATCAGCGTGTTCCTCGGTGAAAGCCTCACGCGTTTGCTTCACTCATTCATCGGCGAAACCAATGAAAGTTCCGGCGAAAAAACCATCCTCGACATGGGGCTCTCCACCATCCCTACACTGTTCCTCGACAACACCGACAGAAACCGTACCAGTCCTTTCGCCTTCACGGGAGATAAATTCGAGTTCAGGATGCCCGGCTCTTCCGCTTCCATTGCAGAACCCTGCATCATGCTCAACACCGCTCTCTGCGATTCCGTCGAATACATCTGCGAACGCCTCGAAAACGCCGCCGACCGCGATGAAGAGATAATCAGGATAATCAGCGATATTTTGTCTGATCACAGCCGTATCATTTTCAACGGGGACGGCTATTCGGAAGAATGGGTGAAAAAAGCCGAAGGACTGGGACTGCCTAATTTCAGAAATACAGCTTCTGTCGTTCCCGTACTGATAGAGAAAAAGAATATTGAGTTGTTCGGCAGATACAAAGTCTTTTCCGAAAAGGAGCTTTATTCCCGCTACGAAATGCTCTTCGAACGCCACAACAAAGAAAGACTCATTCAGGCTAAAACCATGCTCGACATGCATCACAGGCTGTTTTTGCCCGCATCCCTCTCCTACTTCAACGAACTCGGAAAAGGCTATGCAAACTTCAGCGCATGCGGTAAATCTGACCTCGCCGATTTTGAGCTTCCCATGATACAAAAACTCGGGGAGCTGCTGAACGCTCAGATAAACGCCGCCCGACAACTTAAGGAAACTTTGTCAAAAGCCGAAGCTCTGTGCAAAAAGTCGCATAAAGAAGCCGCCGGATTTATTTCTGGCGAACTCCTCGATAATATGACAAAACTGCGGGCAATTGTCGATGAAACAGAAACCATTCTGCCCGATTCGGTTTACCCCGTACCGAATTATACAAAACTGCTTTTTTCCACCAATAAATAAATCATAAAACGGATCCGTTCTGCAAACAGGACGGATCTTTTTATTCTCGGCTGACTGCGTATCATTGCCGCTTTACAGATTTTACTGCTCTTTTTGTCCGGGATTTATACCCGTTCCGCTCTTACATTTTTATCCGCGTCGAAATGCTTCCGGTAAAACAACATGTTTTTATATTTTTAATGTTTTTCCTTTCACATCATATTCAGCGACGGGATATGTCCTCGCCGCCTACAGCTATCCTCCGCAATGAGCGAAACTTTATTTCGGCGCCGGAATGGCTGGGCATTCGGTATCGGTTTCATTGATCTTGACAAGTATTACATCGTCGCCGATTTTCGTGATCCGGTGCCAGGGGATAAATAGATCGTCTGAAGACTTGAAAAGTTTTTTCTCTCCGGGAAGTACCAGCCCCAATACCACCGCGCATTTCAGATCTATTACAAGGTCCGTGGCTTTTCCAAGACGCTTTCCGTCCACGGTGTTCACTACATCTTTGCACCTGAGTTCGTTAAAGGTAATATCGTAATCCATGTTTCCACCTCCCGACAATTATATTCCTCCAAAACAAAATAAATGCGCCCCTTTCTCAAATTCTGACAAAATATTCTGAGATGTTTCCGAAAAAAGTATATTTCCGGCATAATGCGACAAAATATTCTTATGAAAAAGAAAGTTGTGATTTGCGGAGTGGATACCGGCAGTCTTCCGCGGCTGTCGGCAAAAGAGGCTAAAGAGCTGATGCTTAAAGTAAAATCCGGAGACAGCACCGCTCGAGACAGATTTATTCTGTGCAATATCCGTCTGGTCTTGTCCGTACTTCAAAGATACTCGGGTAAAACTGATAATCCCGATGATCTTTTTCAAGTCGGATGTGTCGGGCTTGTAAAATCGGTAGATAACTTCGACTGCTCCCTCGACGTAAGGTTTTCCACCTATGCGGTCCCCATGATAATCGGCGAGATCAGAAGATTTCTCAGAGAGTCCAATTCCCTGAGAGTGAGCAGAGGCATCAGAGATGACGCCTACGCCGCCTTAACGGCCCGAGAACAACTCGAAAGAGAAGGTCTTTCTTCCACCCTCGACGATGTGGCCGCAAAACTCAACAAAAAAGTTTCTGAGGTGGCTTACGCCCTGGACGCCATAGCTCAGCCTGTTTCATTATACGAACCGGTCTACAGCGACGGCTCGGATGCCGTCCTTGTAATGGATCAGATAAAAGATAAAAAAAATAACGACGAAAACTGGATGAACGATATCTGCGTAAATGCGGCTATAGAAAAACTCAACGACAGAGAAAGAAGTATCCTTATCAAACGTTATTATGAAGGCAAAACACAGACGGAAGTTTCCGGTGAAATAGGTATTTCTCAGGCACAGGTCTCGCGTTTGGAAAAATCTGCAGTAAAACATATACGCGAATACCTGTGATACTTCACAAAATTCCGATCAGAAAAAGGTTTGCCTCGGCAAACCTTTTTTATTCCGGTTTTACATACCTTTATTTAAAGTTTATTGTAAATATCATACAGAAGCTCTTCCGTATCCTCCCAACCCAGACAGCTGTCCGTACGGCTCACTCCGTATTGACTGTCGCTCTGTCCTTCGAAAAGATAGCTTTCGAGCATTATCCCTTTTACTATCGGGTATCTTCTTTCCACGATCCTTTTTGCCGCCTGTATTTGTTTCATACTCTGTTTTGCGCTGTTTGCATGTGAACAGTCTATTATCACGCTGTTATTTATCACTCCCATACTGCCGCACAGCATTTCGTAAGTTTTCAGGCTGTTTTCGCTGTAATTAGGAAAAAACACGCCGCTTTCGTCCACAAACCCGCGCAATACAGCATGAGCATAAGGATTTCCGCACGTACTCACCTGTTTTCCTTTAAGCAAAAAGGTTTTCGGGTTCTGACATGCATGAACAGCGCCGGCAAGTGAAATAAGGTTTCCTCCTGTGCTGTTTTTAACTCCTACTACCACGTCAAGACCGCTTCCTATATTCCTGTGCTCGGGATTTTCGCTGCTCCTTGCACCAATAAAATAATAACTTATCAGATCGTCATAATAATCATAATACTCCGGATAAAGCAATTCGTCCGCTACGGGAAGCCCTGTTTCGGATATACAGCGCATGAGCATTTGCCGCGCCAGGCGTACCCCCTTATCTATATCCACATTTTTACCGTCGGGCTGATACATCATTCCGAGATAGCCTTCGCCGTTAGTCCGAGGTTTTGCGGTAAAGATCCGCGTTACGAAAAGTATTTTATCCGAAAGTTTGTCCGCAAGGTGACTCAGCCTGCCGCAGTACTCCGACAACGCGTCCTCATCGTCTGCAGAACAAGGTCCGGAAACCACCAGAAATCTTTTATCCCTTCCCGCCATGAACTCCTTCAGTACGATATCGTTTTTTTGCTTTACTTCCGCGACCTTGTCGCTCAGGGGCATTGCTTCTTTCAGCTCGTCCGGCGTAATGACGGTCTTTTCTTCAGTGAACATCTTCCTTCCTCCCGTAAACTGCCATGATATCGCCGCATATACTCTCCGGCACATATCCCGTTATGTCGCATCCGTAATAAGCAAGCTCCCTTATCCGTGAAGAGCTTATCCTGCAGAATTCGTCGCGCGAATTGAGGAGCAATGTTTCTACGCCGAAAAGCTCCCTGTTGTATTTTGCCATGTCCGCCTCATAGTCAAAGTCTTTTTCCCCTCTGATACCCTTGACTATCACGCACGGCGCATATTTTAACGCAAATTCCGCAGTGAGACCCCTATTTGTCGTTACCGTAACGTTAGATGAGTCTGTAAAGACCTTTTTTATCATCACCGTCCTTATTTCCGACGATACGCTCTTTTTCTCGGGATTATCGGAAACAGCCACTATCACTCTGTCAAAAAGCAGTGAACACCTTTTTATTATATCTTCATGACCTTTTGTCAGCGGATCAAAACTCCCGGGTATAATGCAGTTCATTTTTCTTCTCCCTCTTTCCTTTCGTAAAAACTGAGCCCCACGGACCCTATTTCTTTTATCCTCGTCTTTATCAGCCCGCCGACTTCACCCGGCAAACCGTCGTGCCTGTTATGCTCACATATCGCTACCCCGTCCTGAGACAAAAATTCATTTTCGCCTATCATCCGGAGAGCGTTTTCGTAAAGTCCCGATCCGTACGGAGGATCTACGAAGATTATGTCAAACCGCTTGCCCGAAAGCCGATTGAGGGCAACCTTATAATCACACTCCAATATTCTGTACAGTCCGTCTATGTTAACGAGATTCCTTTTTGCAAAATCTATGCTTTCTCTGTTGTTGTCCGCAAAGATAACTTCGTCCGCTCCTCTGCTCAAACATTCTATCCCGAGCGCTCCGCTGCCTGCAAAAAGGTCCAGAACTTTAGCATTCATTATCCTGAATTGCAATATATTAAAAAGCGTTTCCTTCACTCTGTCCAGCGTAGGCCTGAAAACCTCGCCTTCCGGAGCCGTCAGTTTTTTCCCTCTGTATCTGCCGCTTATTACCCTCATATTTCTCCTTACCGATTTCCGACCTCCGTCAATACTCTGCTCCGGCATCTGTCAGAAACCGCACGTCAACTCTGAACTTTTTTCGCTTTCTGCTGCGTCTGTTTTATTTATTCAGCCGAAATTCAGCGTATATCGTTATATTATACCATGTTCGTTCATTTTTTTCAAGCGATTTGCTTGCTATAATATTTACCATGTGTTAAAATAACTCCACTATAATATTTACATGCGGAGCCCGTAAATGAAAAAATTCCCGTTAAAAAAAACCTCTTTTTTTAAACATAATCATAATCGTCTTTTCTTTGCTCTGGACGGGAGCCATAGTTTTCAACATCATCAAATGGACCGAAGCTTTCGGTTACTTTTCGGTTTCTCTCGCTTTTGAAATAGCTACCACCATACTTTCAGTTTTCGTAATCTTTATATTGTTGCGATTTTTGTTTATTTCTTACAGCATAAGCGAAAAAGGCGTCAGACTCGTTTTCTTATGGGATCTTTTCGGCGGCAACATCAAAAACGACAAAATCTGGAAACTCGTACTTGCCGACAATCAGCTCTATATCTGCTTCACAAATAAATCCGATCAGCCTCAGATATCCCGTATAATTATTGACAGTAAGTATTATAACGAATTTTACTCTGAACTAAAAAAATACAATGAAAACGTCGTTTTCGAACTTTCCGAAATAAAAAACGATACCGAAGAATGAATTTTTCCGCCTTCAGGTTTTTTATACCCCTCTGACCGAAAAAACTGACACCATGAGTTTTCTTCCCGCATATAATACAATATACCGCCATTCGAAACGGTATCAATATTATTACGGAGATAAAGCCATGTCAATAATCATGCAATGTTCGGATACCGCCGAGAAGGTGTGTATTCAAGCCAATAGAGTTTTCGACGCCTGCCTGAAACAGCAGACGCTCACCGACCAGGACATTACTGTATCAAACGTCACGCCGGCTTCTCCTTCCACTCCGCTTACTTATGTAAGCGCAAGAAGTTCGTCGGTCAACGGCACGATACAAAACCTCGTGATCACGCCTCAGCAGGACTCCAATCTCGCCCGTTTTCAGGGCACGGTTGTTATCCCGCTCACTGTCAACTACACCGACTCTGCAGGCACGCCCGGTACGGGCACTTCAACTTTGTCAGTGCCCTTCGATATCGTGCTCTGCGTTCCTAACCAATCCATAATCCCCTACCAGCTCACAAGCGTGGTAAGTGCCGGAAGTCAGATAGGCACCTACACCGGGAGCTCGTCGGACAGCGGATCTACGGTTTACAACTTTACTATCGACATCTGCATCAATATCATCATGAAAGTGATTATGCAGGTGGAACTCATAGTTTCTTCTTACGGCTATGCGGTCATCCCGCCTTGCACCGACTACGGCGACGGAGTTTGCGAAGCCTTCTTCAGCCTTCCTCTCTATCCCGACGCAACGCAATGATCCATCTCCTCGGAGGCGCTTTCGAAGAGCTTGAATAAGCCTTTCACAAAAGAAAAAGTATTTGAATTTTGCAATTTACAAAAGACCTGACTGTTTTAACTTCTATACCTCTGTTATAAATAAGGGGCCGCTGTTCATACAGCGGCCTTTTGTATTACCTTCTTCTACAGCCCTTTCAGCAGCGTATTTCGCAGGTCTTCCATCGACAGCCCTCACTGCCTTTTTCTGCAACCTCACCGCTGCACTGCTTTGCCGAAATCTCAAAACGGTCATATCCGAAGCGTCGCGCTTTATAATATCCTCCTTGATATCTCAATGACGCTTTTGTTGTATTCTATATACTGAGAGCTGTATATTAATTTATGCAATATCCACCCATTGCACGGGCTTTCGTTGTATTCTATATACTGAGGGATGTATATCCTCCGCCGAACATGCCTTCCCGCCGTTTTTCGGAAACATCGGAGCAATCGTATCTTCGGGAAGCGTCACGGCTTCATGGCTCTTATATCTGATACTTATGATAGTCGGGGTGCTGCAGACTTCGAAAAGCGTCACGGGTGCATGGCTCTTATATCAAAAAGGGGTCCGGTAATGATACCGGACCCTTTCTGTCGTTTACTCGATGATCTCTTCAAACTTCGGGCTTTGCTTTATATACCCGTTCCTTTTCCGAATCAATAAGTAAGAACAATTTTCTGAGATGCAGCTATAACTTCGCCTTCAGCGTTGTATGCAAACACGAATACGGTAAGCTGACCCGGATTAGCGGAATACCTGCCTATAACAAGAGAGTTGCCGCTGAAGTTGTCGGCTACGAACAATCCGCCGATGATGTCGGGAGCGGTTTCTACCCAGCAATCGCTCCTTGTGATGGGAGTAACGCCGTCCTTATTGAAGAAATTGATATTCGAAGGCACTTTGAAGTAAGCACGCGTATATGCCGGGAATTCCCATTCGCTGCCGCTGAGCTTTTCGCTCACATATACGGGAGTATTATATCCGCCGGCAAAGTGAAGCTTATAGTTTGTTTCGTCGATCTTTACAAAGTGATCAAGCACTGTGGTGTACACAACTCTGTAATATGCGGCATCGGAAATACCGGGATCTGTAAGTGTTCCGTTTGTTATATCGGCAGGATTCACATTGAATACGTCGAGTTTCGTTCCTTCGTTAAGAGGGTCTGTGCTTGTCGAGAAGTGGCTTACGTTTTCCTTAGTATGAGGAGTGTTGTTGTAAACCAGCTCGATGGTGTGCCATCCGACATATTCGCCTACAAATACATATCCGAGAACAGAACCCGTCATTTCGCAGTTATTGAAAACTGTCTCTCTTGTGAGAGTCTGGGAATCGCCCATAAATCCGCCGACGTTATTGCCGTCTCCGAAGACTGTTCCTGCCATCGTGCAGCTGTTGAAGGTCACACTCTTGGTGTTCTTTGCCTGATAGATGAATCCGGCAAATCCCATCTTGCAGTCGGCAAGTACGTGCACATTGGTAAATGTCGCATACGTGTCGTTTGCGGGGTTATCGGGAAGGATATCGGAGAATGTTCCTGTTCCGAATGCGCCCACTCTGTAACCGAGCGTATTGAAGTTCCTTATGTCTATATTGGAAAAATCGCCCTGAGAAATAGATCCGATTATTCCGAGATCGTCTATTGCCGTGAAGTTCATAAGAGCAAAGTTGCCGCCGGCAGGTCTGGCTCCGTCAAGGCTTCCTTTGAATGAATAGTCGGAAACTCTGGGATATTTGAAGTGACCTACGTCTATTTTGTTGTAATACGGGTCCCCTTCTACATAGAGTCCGGAAAGATCTATGTCGGAAATAAGCTTATAATATGTATAAACATCGGAATTCCCTTTGAGAACTATGTTCTTGAACTGCTCGGCATTGGCTATCTGATACGGGTCGGTCTCTGTTCCGCTGCCCCCTGCAAATCCGGAAGAACTCGCACTCTTTACCACATAATCAAAACGACAGGATACACTGCTGTACGTCACGGTAGCGGTACGGGAACCTTCCGTATCGGTGTGGAAATTCTCAATGGTCACGCCAACACTGCTTGCATTGGCCTTTGTGAACTCTATGATCTGATTTGCGCCGTTTGTGAATTCTACGTCAATCACTATCTTTTCATTATCGATATTTTCACCGACAGTATATTCCGTTCTCGGGAATGTCTTTATCGATATGCTGCTGACCTGACTTATCAAACCGTTACATCCTACGGCTAAAGCCATCACGATCAACAAAATTGCCGTAAGCAATACAAATTTTGTCTTCATAACTATTCTCCTTATTTTTTTTCGGCATTCTTCAAGCCGATATTTTCATTTGTTTTATCGGTATTTCAGTCTTTTCAGATATATTTAACGAAAAATACCCTGTCTCCGTATAAAAGCTCGAATCTGTCTGCCTGCTCGTGGGGGAACCCTTCGCCCTCAGGAGGTTCGTATAAGAAAAATGAATTTCCGACATCCGTGAGAGTATACGGGGTTTCACCGGAATACGCCTTTACCGTGTATTCCCCGAATACCGACGAAAAATCGTACCCTTGGAAAGGATCACTGACATTATACAGATAATCTTTCGTCGAATTCTGCGGGTCATTGGTCTTATCCGCCGATCCGGCAGTTATATCCGTGCAGTAACCCATCACCACCGTTCCGATTATCGTTCCGTTGGACCCGTAGGCTATTGCATAGCATACAATTATATTGCTGGATCTGCTCATTATTACTTCCACTCCTGATACATTCGCAAATAATCCGTTATTGATTATCTTCAGCGAAGGCACCAAGTACTCGCGAAGCATCTTCTTCCCCGCCAACGACTCATCATAATCTGCTATATTGCCGTTTAATGCCATGTTTGACTCGTTTACGGCAATCTTTACGGTCTTTTCTATCCCGCCGTCGTCATAAACGGCCTCCTTCTGAGTGTAAATCACCTCATACTTGAGTTCTTCTCTGCTGCTTATCTCACTCGGCGTGACCATTACCAAACCGCTCTCCGCAGCTACCGCACTGTCAAGGCTCCCGGTTATGAACTGAGTGTTCTTACCTTCAAATATCACCTTCGACAAACGCGACAATGCTTCGGGCATAACCAACAGCAATGTCTTGGGCAGTTGGATCGTTGCGTCGTTGAGGTCATATTTCGTGCCCGCGACAGAGCTCGATGCAGATATGTACCTTATCGACTGGGCAAACATTACCTGCTCTATCGTCGTCGCCGTCCCGTTATAATACACTCCCGATTCGGATATGTACATCGTTTCGGCAGGATCAAAAGCCATGAGCTTTGTCTTAACCTCTCCGTTGTCCACCTTCTCAAGATACCCGTTGAAAAGCTCCTGCATCTTCGCAGTTACATTGTCATACGTGTTCCCGACTTCGGCTATCGCATTATTCACAAGATTCCTTATGCCGTTTACGGCTACGATCATGTCATTGTCGGCCCTTTGGTCAATCAACGTGAGATCGGGATTATTTGATATCCTTCCGGGATCGGTGTTCAGATCTGAGGCAAGCACAGTTCCGCCCGTCAGCGATGACGAGGAGATCATCTCCTCTATTGTCCCGTATTCTATCGTCTCGGTCCTTGAATTGAACCAGAATGACTGATTCGACGCCTTGGACTGCAAACTGTATCCGTTTGACGTGAGCCACAATACCGCTGCATGATAATCAACCGAAGATACGTCTTCCATTATCTTATACAGCTGCAGCTGAGTGTTCATATTCTTCATGTCACTCTGATCGCTGGCCTTGTTTGCACTGTCTATGGCGCTTGTTACCGTCGGAACAATGATCGCAATCAGGATTCCTATAATCACTATCACGATCATAAGCTCTACGATCGTAAACCCTCTTCTTCTTGCTTTCATGTTTTTCCTCCTTACAATTAAGGCGTATTATCTCTCCCTTCCTCTTATCTGACCATTCTTGATCAATTAAGCTTCTCCGATTCCTTTTCCTTTCAGTCCGGCGTCATTCCTCCCTGATACGGAAACGCCCCCATTTTTTCATTTCCGACCAAGCTGCCGTCACATATATCCAGCTCTGAAAATTTACTTTTTCCCTTGCTTTCTTAACCGCCTTAATAATTATATATTATCATAATCACACAAAAAACACAAGTGTTTTTTTCCATAATTTAATATTTTTCTCCGGCTTCCCCGTATCGTCGCTTTTACCATCCTGTATCCTATAATTTGAGCCCGCGCTTCGTTTTCCTTCCCGAGTGCGGGCTCTTTACCCTTATTCAATAAGCCTCGGCTTCTTGAATATCATTATTCTGATCTTTTTCACACACTTATGACTTTTTCCTTAACCTGTCTTCTCCCTCGCTTCCTATCCGAAAACTATGTCCATTATCATCATTACTACAAAACCGCACGCTAAGGCTATTATCCCGCTTTCGCCTGTCCCTTCCTCATATTCGTCGGGAATAAGCTCCCTCGCAACAACATAGATCATCGCCCCCGCGGCAAATGACAGTAAATACGGCAGTACGGGATTCACCAGACTGTAAAACAAAATCGTGAACAATGCCGACAGCGGCTCCACTACCCCTGACAACACACCGTAAACGAAACACTTGGTCCTGCTCGCTCCCGCGCTCCTTATAGGCATCGAAACTATCGCTCCTTCAGGCATGTTCTGCAACGCTATCCCCAAAGCCAAGGTCAGAGCAGAAGCAAAACTTATATCCGCCCCCGCAGACATCATCCCCGCAAACACCGCTCCTACCGCCATTCCCTCGGGTATATTATGCACTGTGACCGAGAAAAACAATAAACCCGTATTCAGACCCTTCTTCTCCGCCTGTTTTTCGTTGAAAAACTTATCGGCAAATATCATGAATACCGTACCGATGACAAACCCGACTGTCGCCGGGAGCCATTCGGGCACACCCTGCTCAGACGCTATCTCCACAGAAGGACTCAGCAACGACCACATCGACGCCGAAAGCATTACGCCCGCCGCAAATCCCAAAAGTATTTTCCTCGTGCGGCTTCCCACTTCCTTCTTCATAAAATACACTGTCCCGGCACCCAACAGCGTCCCGAGAAAAGGTATACATATGCCTATCCAAATCTCAACACTCATATTTTTCCCCTGTCGCTTTCTTTCCCGAGCTGAAATATCGTTTGAACGCTTCCGCGCGGCAGTACCTTTACTCAGCTAAAATAAAAAGCTCTTTATATATCTATATTTATGCTCCCGCATCCGCATAATTCTTTTTTTTCTTATCTGTCAGCTTAACTTTATTATATCGTTACGATTCCGGACTCATAAACCGCAGTTATACCGTTATGATTCCGGACTCATAAAACGCAGTTATACCGTTATGATTCCGGACTCATAAAACGCAGTTATACCGTTACGAT
>URET01000002.1 GCA_900546875.1 uncultured Eubacteriales bacterium | reverse complement strand
TTTCTGTTCGCTTTTTCTTACCGCTCACAAAGGCGTTTAGTTTTTCTGTTCGCTTTTTCTTACCGCTCACAAAAGCGTTTAGTTTTTCTGTTCGCTTTTTCTTACCGCTCACAAAGGCGTTTAGTTTTTCTGTTCGCTTTTTTTCATACCGCCGGTACTCTCCGAAATCTCGGACTCCCCGAAATATCGGGCTTTTATTACCGTTTCGGCACCCTCGTCCACAGTGAACTCTATCCCTGCCGGCAAAAAGAAAAGCTTCTCGCGCGCACTCTCTTCCGCCGCCGCTTTCAGCATCTCCATGCACTCCTCAAGCGTTCGCTCCCTCACTACAGGCACCAGCTCCTCAACAGTTATCACCCTGCGTGTCATAGGCATGGGCGCAAGCGGAGTCTCTGTATAGCTCTCGGTATAAAATTCGTAAGGATATATCACTTCCTTCCCTATCGGACTTCCTGCAAAATAAAACCTGCAATAAGTCATCGATCTGCCGCTTCGTTCATACTCCGTCACATACGGACTGTATACGCTTTCTCCCGTTGCCTCCACCTCCGCGTACACTCTGCCCTGTGCCCTGACAGGAGAAACCGAACCGTCGCTGTACGTCACCTCTCCCTTTATCAGAACATCTCCTGCTTTTACCGAGTCGCCGACTTTGACCGCCGCCGTCCCGACAAGCGCGACTATCCTCGTTACGACGCCGTCGTATAGTGCCTTTATATCTCGGGGCTCATTGCTTTCCACCGGATAAGTATCGTTTTTATCAGTCACCCTGACGGTCAGAACATTGCCCTTGAAGCTCAAAAGCACATACTCCGCCTGCGGCAGCATTATACTGAGCTTATTTTCAATCGCATCTATATCGAGGTCTTTTATCCTCGTTCCTTGGTCTATCCCTATATCGCCGAGCGCTTTGTATACGACTTCTTCGTCAATGCTCCCGCTCTCGACTTCCACCCTTCCGATCCTGCCGCTCATTAAGTAAGCTGCTGCAAAAGAAGCTGCCAGAAAAATCCAGATAATGAAACTCTTCCTTAAAGCCGATACAATAGCCCCCACTCCTCTTTCTCTTATTACTTTAACATCACATCCGTTTTCTGTCAACCCCCTTAAAGCTTCCTCAAGGTTATTTTTTCCGACACTGAGCACGCTCTCATCGCTCCGAAGTTTCTTTATCCCTACAGGAACGCCTTTCCTAGTCAGATTATTGACGATCCTTTCCATATTGAGACCTTTTACGTATATGTCACATTTCCAATTCATAAAAGTTCCGCCCCCTTGATCCTTCCCTCGATAAGCGCGGTGCCCTTCGATATGTGCCTGATCGTGAGATCCTCCCCCCTTACGACCGCTTCTCCTTCACTGCAATTGAACAACGCCGCTTCACTCGTAAACCGCCTGATACCTTTGTGTCCTTCGATCAGCGCAGCTTTCTCCATATACAAAGTGATCTTTGTCCCCCTCGCCGCACAGGCGATCTCAAGACTGCCTAACAAACCCAACGTATCTTTTTCCGCCATTTTTCACTCATCCCTAAACTGATTTACTTGTTTTCGGTAAACTTTTTACATTTTCCGGCTTTATATATTTTTATGTGATAAATCATGTTAAAATGCCTTGCTAAAAGAAGCGTTATGATTTATAATGTATATGTGTTTCAATGCACCGGATTTATTTTTTATTTTTTTTAACGGAGGAAACTATTTTGAGTATTTTATTTATCGATACGGACGGAGAGCTTTGGCACGATAAAGCCGAAGAAATAGGCGCACAGCTTATCCGTATGCCTTACACTCTTAACGGTGAGGAATTCTTCGACGACGGCGGCAAAACTTCCGATTATCTCGATTTCTTCACTAAGCTCCGCAACGGAGGTTCATCCACCACTTCCGCTTTGAACACCAACGACTACATCAATTATTTCGAACCTTGGTTTGCCAAAGGTGAAGATATCCTTTACATTTCGTTCGGCTCTAATTTCAGCGCCACTTTCAACTTTTTGCAGCAAGCTGTAGACGAACTTTCTTCTAAATATCCGAATACCAAATTTTATCGTTTCGATACCGGCTCGATCTCTATGGGCTCAGGATTCATGATGTATTACGGAGGGAAAAAGTTCAACGAAACAAACGGTAATATCGAAGAAACCGTCAAATATCTCGAGGATCTGAAAAAACACGTCTTTACCGCTTTTATCGTCGACGATCTCAATCATCTCAAAAGAGGCGGCCGCCTTTCTTCTGCGGTGGCATTCGCCGGCACTCTTCTCGGGATCAAACCCGTGCTCAAGATCACCGACGCAGAAAAAATCGAAAACGTAGATAAAGTCAAAGGTTCAAAAAAAGTGAACGACTCAAAAAAAGTCGTTTCCTACCTTGCCGATGAATTCAAACTCCACTGCATCGACACCGTCAATTACGACGTATGGATCATGCAGGCCGACTGTCCGGACGCCGCTGAGGCCCTTAAAAACGAAATACTCGCCGCTGCTCCGCAAGTCAAGATTCATGTACAGTATGTGGGGCCGGTCATAGGTACGCACTGCGGTCCGGGGACTCTCGGCCTTATATTCTATTCCGATAAAAGATGATCCTATCTGAATGAAACAATCAGCCGCTGATTCATCAGCGGCTTTTTCTTTCCGGCTCCGTCTATGCCCTGCTACGATTAAATCCGAACCGAATATCAGTCTTTCGAGTCCTTATAATTACAACATATAATTGCCGCGCGTTTGACCGCCGCGCTGTTTGTCCGATACGTTTTATATCTGCTGTGTATCGAACTCAGCGTTCCGCAATGACAATTTAATATTGACAAACAGATATAATTATGAAAACAGAATCACCGATCACCTCCCATCACCTCGGACGGGACTTCACGTTGGAAACCACGCTTTTCATTTTGTCGAGCCCTACAAAATACATTTCGTATTTTTCGTAAAAAACGTACCCGCTCTTTTCGAACATCCTGAGTGAAGGGATATTTTCTTCAAAGCAGTCGCCGAAAACATTATCGCAGAACGAAAATAAATATTCAGTAAAAAAAGTTACGGCTTCCGTACCGTAACCTTTGCCGGAATATTCTTTTCCCAGGATTATTCCGAGTGAAATATTTTTTTCGTTGCAAAACGGTTCCGCCAAAAAGACATATCTGTTAAAATGCATGTAACCGATGAGTTTTTCATCCAGAAGCAAGGCTACGCTCGTATCAGACGCCGTAAGTTTTTCCCAGAAATTTTCAAAGTCGTCCTCATCCTCAACGGGGGCAAACCCGGCGGGAAGGGTATTTTCCGCATCGGCAAGGATTTTTCTGAGACTCGCTTTGTCTTTTTCGGCAAGCAGTCTGTAGGTCAGCCTTGCGGAAGTCAGAACATTTCCGTACATTCCTATCATTGTCTTTTACTCCTTTTACGTCTTAAGACAAGGACGGGACCTCAGAAAAAACATAAATTGTCCTGACACTTCCCCGAGAACAAAAGCTGAAATAAAAAGCGGGAAACTCAGATAAGATCGTCTATCAGATTTTCGAGAGATTCGTCCGTTTCGTAAACTTCGTTCAATTCTATCACATGTCCGGGAGCCGTGCCTTTTCCGCTTTGAGCGCGGGGAACGGTTTTCCCGGTTTCGGCGCTTTTCACGCCCATTCCTTTATTTTCTCTTTCGGCAGACTCCGCATTTCCGTTCCTTCCGGCCGCATCAGTCAGTTCCTCGGCTTCATGACGGACAGCTGCAGTCTCTTTTCTTTTCCCTGCCATGACATAAACTTCGGCTATCGGAGTTTCCTCGGATTCCGCCGCGAATTTTTCCAATGTTTCATCGATCCGACGCGACAAACGCTCATAAGTCTGTCTTTGCGCGGGAGCAAGTTCGCCGAGTATCTTCTTTGCAAAAAACTCCCACTTGGATTTGAATACCCTTACTCTCTCCATTTCGGCGTCGGCAAGCTTCCGTGCGTCAGCGATTATCTCGGCGGCTTTCTCGTTGGCATAAAGCAGCGCCATGGATACATTGCCCTGCGCCTTTTTCATTTCTGCCAGTTCTTCCTCGAGTTTTTTATTTTCGTCCACAAGCCGGAATATACGCTCCTTCTGATCCGCCATCACCTCATCGGCAAGCGCATATTTTTCCGCAAACTCGTCTACCTCGTCGATATCATATCCCCGAAAAACTATCTTGAATTTCTTCGGATTGGGTTTTGCTTCTATCACTTCTTCCCTCCGGTTTCCTTTCTGCAAACATTTTGTCCCGCCGGACTTCGCAACAACTCCTTCAAAAATCGAACTCACTCTTCCGAAAGCATTCTGTGCTTTAACTCGTAAAGTTCCTCGCTCAGGTCAACTTTATACGTCTGAGGCTTCTGCAGACGCTTATATTCATCCCAGAAGCTGTCCAGGCTTTCGGCTGCATGTTTTCTGATATCGCTGACCTTAGGCGAAACATATACCTTTTCCCCTTTCCTGTACACCGGTATGAGCAAGTTTTCCGCATGGAAATCAGTCACCGTCTTTTTCTTCCATCTTTCCGTGGAATGGATAAGCTGATAGGGAAGCTTTTCGTCTATGACCTCATGTTCAAGACAAATCACGTCTGCAAGCGCTTTGTTATCCTTGTCAGAATAAAGCCTCATCACCTTTTTGAAACCGGGATTTGTGATCTTTACGGGATTGTCGGATATCTTTATGCGCGGCTCAAGCTCGCCTCTTTCGTTTTCCACCGCAGCCAGCTTATAAACTCCGCCTAAGCTCGGATTATTGTGACTCGTTATCAGATAAGTCCCCACCCCGTAAATATCTATCTTGCTGTTCTGCAAACGCAAAGACTGTATGGTGTACTCGTCAAGATCGCCGCTTGCAAAGATCTTTGCGTCCCTGTAACCGGCGGCATCCAGCATCTTCCTCGCCTCTTTTGATAAATAAGCCAGATCCCCGCTATCCAGACGTATCCCCGTGGGCTTGTGCCCTTTTGCCTTCAACTCGTCAAATACCCTGATCGCATTCGGAATACCGCTCTTAAGAGTATCATATGTATCCACAAGCAACAGACAACTGTCCGGAAAAAGCTCGGCGTACGCCCTGAAAGCTTCAAGCTCTGAAGGAAAAGCCATTATCCAGCTATGAGCGTGCGTGCCCTTCGGCTGAAAATCAAACATCCTGCAGCTGAGCACGTTGCTCGTGGAATCACAACCCCCTATCACCGCCGCTCTCGCTCCGTATATTGAAGCGTCGGGAGCCTGTGCCCGCCTGAGTCCGAATTCCACCACAGAAGCGGGCTGAGCAGCCCTCACTATCCTGCTTGCCTTCGTGGCAATAAGAGTCTGAAAATTCACTATGCACAACAACGCGCTTTCAAGTAACTGCGCCTGAAATATCGGCGCTTTTACTATCATTATAGGCTCTGTGGGATATACGACAGTGCCTTCCATCATAGCATATACATCCCCGGTGAATCTGAAATTCCTCAGCCTTTCAAGAAAACCATCAGAAAAATGCGCCTTCTCACGAAGAAATTCTATATCCTCTTCTTCAAAATGAAGATTTTCTATATACTCTATAGCTTGCTCCAGCCCGGCTGCAATACAAAAATTGCTCTCGTCATACGCTCTGTAAAACAGATCGAATACTGCCTCTCTGTTGTCCAGTCCGTATTCCGCATAACCGTTCATCATTGTCAGCTCATAAAAATCCGTAAGCATTGTAAGATTACGTTTCAGTTCCATTTTCCCTCCTTCGCATGACGACCGACGCGGCTTACAACAATATATCTTTATAGCTTATATCTTTACAGCTTTTTTGCCCTCAGTCGCAATATCGGTGTATTTCCTTATTTCCTTCGGCCTTTTCGCTTTTCCCGGAATCTTTTGCAGACCGGCTCGATCACATGCCTTTCTCTGGAAAACTGAGCTTTTCTCTTTTCCGTCCCGCCCGTTGCTTCTTCATCGATCCTTTCGCGAAACGACTTCGGCTTCCTTTTCAGCGTTTTCGTTATCCTCCGCGACATCTTGCAATTGTCCGCTGCCGGCCTGTTCTCCGGCTCTTTCTGCGGAAGCAGCGGCTTTGCCGTCACCCTCTTCAGGCGACGCCGCGGTCTGCCCGGTACCGCCCCCGCCGGAATGATCTTCTCCCGTCAGAAGTGCCTCGGCGTCTGTTCCGGCGTCTGTCTGCACGTCCTCGCTCCCCTCGCGTATGACCGTTTCTTCGTTCTGTCCTCCGCTGGGAAGCGCTGCTGCCGGCTGCTTTTTCCGGAAAAATCTCTTCAGTTCTTTTCTGAATATTATCGCATAACCGATTAGTCCGGCTATTATCCCTATAACGGAAACAAGCTGTGATACTCTTATCCCCGTCTGCAAACCGAAAAACTCAAAATACAACGGATCGGTACGCAGGCTTTCCACCCAGAGTCTTCCCAGCCCGTACCAAAGAAAGTAAGAACTCACGAAGAACCCTTTGCGATACCACTTATATTTGTAAATAAGTATCATAAGCAACGTAAATCCTATTACATTCCAAAGGCTTTCGTAAAAAAAAGTGGCATTGTACCAGCCCGGCAGACCGCCTTCGATCTCCGATGCCGTCGGGTTCTCGATGTACACCGCAAACGGGAACCACTGAAGATCCGGATTTGTTACGGGAAGTCCGTAAGCTTCCTGATTCACGCAGTTGCCCCATCTTCCTATTGCCTGAGCTATCATAACTGCCGGCGCACAGCAATCTGCCACTTTAAAAATATTGTGCTTTTTTATAAGCGCAACGATCACCATTGCCACCAGTCCGAGAATTATTCCGCCGTAAATTCCAAGGCCTCCGTTCCTGAAATTAAAAAAAGTGCTCCAATCTACGGTTTCATCCTTATACGGAAACAAATACGGATACAGTCTTGCCCCCAAAACACCGGCAGGCAACATCGCAAGCGCATAAGTAAATACCGGATTTTCGTAATTTTTGTCTTTTTTATCAAGCGTGTTTATGCCGAATTTCTTCATCAAAGCAGACACTATTACCATCGCGACCACCATCCCGGTCACAATAAAAATCGCATAAAAATAAATCTTGATCCCAAACACGGTAATACCCGGTCTGTTCAATAAAAATGCTGACATTTCATCCTCCGTAGCATCAACTGCAATAGTATTATATAACTATTGTTTCTTCTTGTCAATGTTTTTAATTTGCCGCCGAAAGCAAACATTGTCGAATCAAAGAATAAAAACAAACACCTGCCCGTGCTTTTTAATGCCAATCAAAAGCCCTTTTAAGCTTGGTTAATACGGATTTATGCATGACCTTTACCGAAATGTAACTCATTCCGAGTTTTTCGGAAATCGCTTAGAGCGTATATCCTCCGTAATAATGCAACACGATCACTTCCCTTTCTCTTTCCCTGAGCTTTTCAAGCTGTTTTGCCAGCTCTTCCAATGCCTCTTCCTTCAATATGCCCGCATCGATATCATCGGCGTTATATATATTCTCGCTCAGTTCGCAGAATGGTTTTCTTATGCGCATCCAGTCCGTGACCGTATTACGCGTAATGGTATAAATCCACGTAGAAACCGAAGCCTTGCTTCTGTCAAAGCATGAAAATTTATCGCATACCTTCGTGAAGATCAAAGACACTATATCTTCAACGTCCTCTCTCTTCCTCACTTTCCCGGATACATACCTTGTAACCTTGTCCCGGTATTCCAGATAAACAGTCTCGGGTGAAATAACTTCATTCATCTTTGTCTCTCGTTTTTCCTGCCGCAGCATAAATATTGCCTGCAGCATTTACCATCTTCAGCTCTTCGTCAGAAAGCTCGCCGCTTTCTTTGCCGTCGATCCCGTCTATCAAAGAACTCAATCTTTTATTGCAGACAAATTTCTGAAAATCGAAAAGCAACAGCAGTTTTTTGTCCATATGTCCTCCGACAGCATTTTATGAAACCGTGGTATTTTGCCGACCGTCCGACCCGATGTATCACGACACAAAGTATATCGTCCGTATTTGTATCATGCACACAGTATTGCGTCCTTGTTTGCATCATGGCACACCGGATGTCGTCCGCATTGCTGACGTCGGGCAGTTCCGCAAAACACACCGTTGGCCACACTTCAGCTCCGTTACTGCGGCTCGGGCGCTTCGATACTTCCTTTTTTCTTTGCTTCCTTCGCGCATTTTATCATTCCGGTAATCATCAGCACCGCAAATCCGACAGCAAATAAAACGCACAATCCCTCGGATAAGTATACCAGAACTATAAGGCTCATATTGACCAATGAAGAAAATACTATGCTGAAAGATAACATCAGTGCCGGGAATATCAAAGGTATAAGGGATATGCATATTATCCCGGCTATACTCTTCCCGCACTTCTCGTCTGACAAATTGTAATATTTTTTAGAATAAAAACCTATCAGAAAATAAATCAACGCACTCAAGAACGCTAAGCCCAGCACGACTATTATAAAAAAACTAATCCCCACTATCGCAACTATGACTTTCGCAATCGCTTCGCCGAAATTTTCGGCGTCGATTTTCTGCATCGTGAAAACGCTCAGAAAAATCATTGCGGCGGCTATAACGCATGCTGCTGCCGTTATAAAAGAAAAAGCCGACGCACATTTGAATATTTTACCGGAAACGTTCATTTTCCCTCCTCTTTCTTAATCTGTGCAATTTTGCAGCGTTTTTTGCGTGTCTTGACAAAACACCGTATTTTTCCGACATTATACCATATCCCTCCCCATTAGTCAATCGCTGATTTTACATATCAAAAAAGCTCCGCATACCGCGAAGCTTTCCCAGACATTTTTCTGTCCGTCACTTTATTATCTCATACTTGCCTATTAACGGCAATCGTTTTGTGTCGCCGCTGACCGCGTTTACTATTCCCATTATCGTCAGTACTATGATCCCTATATAAACGGCAATGAATACTATCCATCCGAGTATGGGTATAAGCAAAAGCACCCATGCGATTATCGAAAATATTATCTCGGTTATAAACAATACCGCCCCCTGATTTGCATGAAAACGAACAAATTTGTCCTCCTTCGCTACCAATATCGGTATCAGAACAAGGATCCCAAGATATGCAAGCACTGCCAAAAGCTTTGCACTTGTATTGCCCGGCTTTACGGGCTCGCCCTCGTTAACGGAAAAATCAGGCGCTTTGTTGCTCAGAACAGCACCGCATGAAGAACAAAACGCTTCTCCGGGATTTACTCGCTTTCCGCATTTAGGACAAACACTCTCATTCCCCTCTTTTCCTTCATTGCTCTCCGACGCCTTGTTCTCTTCGGCTTCGCTGCTTCCGGTTCCGACTTTTTCTGCTGAGTCTGCATCTTCCTTTACTGTCTCCTCCCCTTTGCCCGAAGCAATATTCCTCAGATCCTCACCGCAGCTCGGACAATAAGACGTACCGTCTTTTACCTCAGTTTTACATCGTGGACATATCATGTTGCCACCTCCGGTTATTTTTATATCGCTTTCGCGTCATAAACTGAATGCCTTCAGCATTTTCCCGACTATTCTGCCATCGCCGGCTTCCATAGCCGTATTTCTTTATCCTTTCTGCAAAAAAGCTCCTTAAGCCTGCTTGTAAAAAATCCGTCCTGCTTATTTGTGCCCTGCTTCTCAGAACGCAAACTTCAGAACGGATCCGTTCTTTTTTTCGATCTATGTACCTGTTATGTTTTTATCTTCCAAGCCATCCGCCGTCAACCGCTATTGTGAAACCGTTTACATAATCGCTTGCGGACGAAGCAAGAAATACTGCCGCTCCCATGATATCATCCGGCGTTCCCCATCTTCCTGCAGGTATACGGTCAAGTATCGCTTCACTGCGCTGCGCATCCGCTCTCAATGCCTGAGTATTGTTTGTAGCCATGTATCCCGGAGCTATGGCGTTCACATTTATCCCGTACTGCGCCCACTCATTTGCCATCGACATGGTTATCCCGCGCACCGCACTCTTACTGGCTGTATAACTGGGAACCCTTATTCCGCCCTGATACGACAGCATGCTCGCTACGGATATTATCTTGCCGCCGCTCTTCTGCTTCATAAACTGACGCGCCACGGCCTGCGAAAGGAAAAACAGCGTCCTGGCATTTACATTCATCACAAGATCCCAGCTGCTCTCGGCAAAATCTATGCAGTCCTCCCTCTTGATCACGCCCGCGTTATTTACGAGTATATCTATCTTTCCGTATTTTGCAAGCGTAGTTTCGATTATCCTGTCGATAGGCTCAAGTGTCGACAAATCTTCCGTCATAAATGCGAACTTGTCCTCACCGATGATTTTAAGAGTCTCTTCGCTGGATACCTTCGAAACTCCCATCACCTTCGCTCCCGCTTCGGCAAATGCACGACAAAAGCCCTGTCCGAGACCGGTATCGCTCCCGGTAACAATGGCAACTTTTCCGTCAAGTTTGAATTTATCAAGAATCATCTGAAATACCTCCGTATACTTTTCTACTGCCATTTTAAAACATATAAATCCTTTTTGCAATAACCTTTTCAAACCGATTTATACACAAAACGGACTTGCTTCACGAAAATACCCCCAATAACGAAAATACGTATATTATCAGGAATAACGATACAGCCGATATCACCGTCGTCCACACCACTAGCTGACCCGCAAGAACTTCATCGTTTTCCATCTCCATGGCAAGTATCGCCGAACTTACCGCCACAGGACTTGCAAATAACGCTATGAATGTTGCCGCATACTCTCCCTTCATGTCAGGGAAAACAAAATACGCCGCCGTCAGACAGACTGCTGGAACGATAAAGTTTCTCAGCGCAACCCCGACCGTTATGTATTTCGCAAGATCCTTTACCGCGGAAAATTCAAATTGCCCGCCGAGAACCACCAATGACAACGGCGTTGCCACCTGCGCCACACTCTTCAGCGCCTCGCCCAGAAAATTATATGTTAGAGTTTCCTCTGCCGCGTTCCACTCTCCGAACAGCCTGAAATCAGACCCGTTTGCGGTGAGTATCTCCCTCACGACAAGAAATACGACTCCCACGGCTATCCCTATTATCAAAGGATTAGTCACTATCTCCTTTATCACCTTTTTGACATTTACCTTCGTGCCCTTCCCCTTGAACATGGATAACGACACTATTGCCAGTACGTTGAATATCGGTATCGAAAATGCAGACATCAGACTGGCAGCTGCAGCGCCTGCCGATCCGTAAAGACTCGTCGCCAAAGGCACTCCGATTATTGCATAATTGGACCTGAACGAACACTGCAGCAATGCGCCTCTTTCGTCAGGCTCCTTTATACAAAACCTTACATATACCGCGCATACCGCAAATACTATAAGTATCGCAGAACATGCAAATATCAGGAATGCAGGGTCTATATTCGAAATCGATTTGACATCGTATACATTTTTGAACAGCAGTACCGGAAGAAATACCAGATAACATATCCTGTTTGCTTTTTTGAGAAATTCGGCGGTCAGTACCCCTGCTCTTTTCAGAAAATACCCCAGTGCCATCTGTATTATTATCGGCGCCACCGCGCTTACCGAAAACAAAAAAGGATCTGTTTCTGCACTCACGCCCGCAGCAAGCAATACATTTTTCATCAGTCTATATCGTAAAAGGGGTCAAGATATTTCCTTGTGCCTTTGACCATCAGATCAAACAGCTCCCTTCCCTCCTCAAAACTCAGCCCCGAACACAACGGCTGATTTATAAACGAAGCATATATCTTTCCGATATCCCGTTCCTTTATTCCTTTATAACACGCGTTTATATTCGAACTGCATCCCGCGATAAGTTTCCTCACGCTCTCGGGAAGCCTGTCTCCCGCTATCGGCCTAATCCCGTCACATGAAATCAGACAGTCCGTTTCCGTTATGTCGCCTTCATTCAGCCAGGATACCTGTCCTCTGTTCGGCAAGTTGACATTCGTGACCAGGTCGCCTTCTCCCAGAAGCGCCTTCATTATGCTCACCGCTTCTTCATCGGAATGCTTAAGACTTATCTCCCGTTTACCGTTCGCCGTTTCCTCGCCTTCCCTGATGAGCCTTTCCCTCTCGGCCTTCCTGTACTCTACGCTCGTAAGATGGAACAACCACTTCTCAGCCCCGTCTTTTCCGTTCAGAAATCTTCCGCTTTCAAAAAACTCCGCCAGATGTCTGTCGCCTGCCGCGCCCAAAGCCCCGTATCGCCTGAAAAGCTCCATTTTGACTTTATTACCGTAATAAAAAGGCGAAAGAGCGTAATCCCCGGGCTTTACCCCAGGCATTTCACAGTATCCCTTTTCATAATACCTTTCTATGAACCCGGGAAGCATATCCATCACGTTTTCGCCTCTGCAGTGAGCGCGCGAGATCCATGTGAAATGATTTATCCCGACGGCATCGGTCCTCATTTCTTTCCTTTCCGGTCTTGAACTTCCCGTCATTTCCGCATACACGCAACACAAAAACTCCTGCGCGTGAAATACCTCGTGACAGCAACCGAACGCCTTTATGCCGGGAAATACGTCATACAGCGTCTTGACGCATATGCTCATGGGATTGGTGAAATTTATCACCCATGCGTCGGGACAATGCTCACGCACCGCCTTTGCAAACCCTTCGTACAACGGAACGGTACGCATGGCTCTCAGCACTCCTCCCGGTCCGGCAGTATCGCCTACAGACTGATAAATGCCGTATCTTTCGGGTAAATGAACGTCCGTTTCCATTTCGTCAAAGGTACCGGGCAATATGCTTATCACCACGAAATCAGCGCCTTCGAGGGCTTCGCCGAGAGTTTGGCAGACTTTGTATTTCCAGACAGATACGGTTTTTTCGTTGCCGTTTATCCTCTCCCCTATACGTTTGTTCCTTTCCGCCGCAGGGATATCGATATCATAAAGCGCTATTTCGCCCGTAAGGTCCGACGTAAGCGCGAGGTCCGTCATGAACACCCGCGCCCATTGTTTGGATCCTCCTCCGATATAAGCAAGCTTGATCTTTTTCATTTTTTCCTCCGTATCTTAAATAATTCTACATTGAATTCTTTTTTTTGTCAACGCTTTTTTAAAATTTCCCGTATTTCGTCCTTCATTTCCTTTCAAAACAAAAAAGCGTGAGTGTTATCACGCTTTCCGATCTATTCAGCTGTTCTGCGTTCATACCGATTAAACTTCCGTACGGATAAAACTCCCGTACGGACGCCTTTCTTGGTCAGCATTTTTCCTCTTCGGAGTCGCTTATCCTCTCATTGCCCGGCAGCCAATTACGGAACGCTATCTTTCTTCTGTCAGGAACAATTCCTTGATAAGACACTTCGCTTCATCGCAAAGCAGTACGGAATCTCCTGTGATTATCACTTTTCGCGGCGCCAGGCAAATCAGATTGTACATGAGCTCGCTGTCTTCGCTCGCTGAAGGCGAAAAAAGCCGCATTTTTTCTATATGAGCTCCCTCTTCGTCGTATAAGGTATAACCCGCAAGAGTAAAATCCACGGTCACTTTATCTATAAGCGACGGTATGGAGGACACTAAATATCTGAGAAACTCTCCGCGTACCTCCGCGTCGGCAGCCACAAGACTTCCTTTCCCCGTTATTTCGGCAATTTCGTTCCATCTGTTCTTGAGCTCCTCGAGCCGGAACATAAACAACCCGTCCATATCGATGTCGCTCAGCTTTTCAAGGCTCTTGAGAACTATTCGCTTGTCTGTACCGCTATCAAAAATACTCATGGTGTTTATGAGAGTCTCAGTCAGCAAATCTCCCTGTTTTAATCTCAATTTTACCGCCAAATACTCCGCCTTGAAACCGAGAGATATCACCTCCGAAACTGTATCAAGTAAATTTCGCCTTATTTTTTCCGCAACAGTTTCGTCATAATTGACCCTGAGATAGCTTGTTCCCTCATGACAGACTATCCCTCCGCTTACTCTTCCGGCAGGCATTCCCTTCCCCACCTGACGGCGTATGTGCTCCAAATAAAAACTTTTTTCCTGACTGATACTTATCACACTGCTTTTCATAAGAGGATTATATGCCTCAAACCTTATTTTCATACTATCGAAATTTGCTGAAACCCTTAGCGTAAAAGAAAAATTTTTTCGCCTCCGAAAAAAGCTTGTAAAAAAAATGCAAAAATGTTATAGTATTATAATGAGGATGATCCTTTTCGATCATCTGAGCTCCGACTCGGATAAAACTTCTCCGGCTCGGTAAAGAGGTCATAATGAGTATCGATGTTTATTATTTCACCCATTACTTCAATGACGAAGCTTACCACTTCAAGGTCTACGACACCGGCAATTCGCGCGTGGTAGAATGCAACGGAACTGATATTTTACCGCTCTCTAACGATAAATTCGGTTTTTGTGACAACCAAGGCAATCAGCATATCCTCAGCTTTTCATTCGGCTTCGGAAACCGCCGCTGTTTTATCGACAACGTAAAATACAATTACCTCGGCGAAACCAACTGGTACGACAGCATTTTTGTCCTGATTCCCTTGATTTCCATGATATTTATCGGCTTGTCGGGTTTTTTCATCGCACTGCTCAACCGTTACATCCTTAGGACAACTCAAAACTCCCTGCTTCGCTTTGCTCTGTGCTTTGCCGTTACCCTCATTTCAATAACAATCGTATCAGTCGCTTCCTTTTCTATCAACTTGATTACGGGACTCTGATAATAAATTTTTCGTTCCGGTTTCCGTTCACCGGAATACGCGGTCCCGCCGTAAGTGTTTTTCCGGTTTCCGTTTTCCGGAATACGCGGTCCCCGTTAAAATTTAACAGGAGAAAAGATAATGTCTCAACACATCCTCATTCCGGGCCCCCTTCTCAACGAAAAAGGCTGTCCGGTGCAAGCCGGGTACTCCACCCGACCCGTTATGATATATGATCGTTCCATGATAAAAGCCGGCCCCATGAAAATTAAGGAATGGGACTATTATTACACCGGAAACGACGAATTCGGCACAGCCCTCACCCTGGCAGACAATTCCTATATGGGGATTATTTCCGTAAGCTTTCTTGATTTTAAGAAAAAGAAATATAAAACAGTTTCAAGAATAAACCTTTTCACCATGGGCAAAACAAAAATGCCATCTTCTCCCCTCACGGGAGACGTGACATGCGAAAAAAAAGACTGTTATATCTCCTTCAGACATCCCGACGAAAATACGAGAAGACTTGTCTGCATGATGAAAAACTTCGATGAAAACAAAGATTTCGAATGCGATATCACACTCGGTTCTCCTCCCGAAGACTTTATGACAATAGTGATACCCTTCCATAAAAATACAAAGGCATTTTATTATAACGTAAAAATAAACTGCATGACGGCACAAGGAAAACTCCGCTGCGGAAACGATGAAAGAACCTTCGACCCCGCTTCCTCGATGGGGCTCCTCGATTGGGGAAGAGGAGTTTGGACATACGACAATACATGGTATTGGGCAAGCCTTTCCGCCCGCGATGAAAACGGCACCCCCTTCGGCTTCAACCTCGGATACGGCTTCGGCGATACCTCGAAAGCTACCGAAAATATGATCTTCTTCGACGGTAAAGCCCATAAAACAGAACATGTTATATTCTCCATCCCGCGCTCCGATAAAGGCAAATACCTCTATACCCGTGAATGGAAAATATCTTCCGACGATAACCGCGTGAATCTGAGATTTACTCCCGTCCTGGACAGGACAGACAATACCGACCTTTTGCTCCTCGCTTCACTGCAGCATCAGGTTTTCGGATACTTCAACGGCACACTCGTCAAAAATAACGGCGACGTCATCCACGTGGATAACAAGCTCGGCTTCGCCGAACGCGTGACCAACAGATGGTAAACTGTTTTTCAGTCATGCATGATAATCTGCCTGAAAAAGAATTTTATACCTATGCGCCACGCTCTTATTCCGGAACCGACTCTTGAGCATGACCCGTTCTTCTCCGGGCCGGAAATTCATGCAAGTCTCCTTTTTCGGACAAATAATACACGCAATAAATATCAGATAAATACTTGCACTTTTTACGTGCAAATCGGAGGTTTCAATGACTTACAAAACAAAAGGTACCTGTTCTTCCATGATAGACTTCGAAATTGAAAACGGCATACTTAAAGACGTGCGTTTCACAGGAGGCTGCAACGGAAATCTGCAGGGTATTTCCGCACTTGTAAAAGGCATGCCGGTGGATGAAGTGATAAAAAAGCTCAAAGGTATTGACTGCAGCGGCAAAGGAACAAGCTGCCCCGATCAGCTTGCCAACGCACTCATACAAACCACCAAAAAATGACACCGTGCAGATATCGGTTTGCGGAATAAAAAATCGTCGGCAACTGCCGACGATTTTTATTTTTATTGTCTTTGTCAGATGTCAGATTTTTGATGCCGCGATTTAGTCCCGTAATGCTTTTTTATTCCCTCCAAAAGACTTTGTTTTACATTATACTTATCCAAAAGCGATTCAATATCTTCGGTTTCGGGGAAAGAATCGCGTTTCTTCACACAGCGAAGCATCAGATTTTTCGGCGAATGGGCAAATTCCACAAATTCAAATACATCAACGGCGTACCCGCATCTTTTCATGAGCTCCTCCCTGACGCTGTCGGTCAAAAGCGCACAGAATCTGTCCTTTATGACGCCGCCCGCCCCGGTAAGCAGATCGAAATCTCCGCCTTTTCCGATGATCGAATTTATCTCGTGCTGACAGCAAGGTACGCTGAGGACCCTCTTCACTCCGTGCGTGGCAGCATAAAGTAATGTCGCGTCGGTGGCGGTGTCGCAGGCGTGCAGACTCATAAGAAGATCGGGAGTCCCGTTGAACATATTATGCTTTGTTACGTCTCCGGCATAAAAAGATATTCCGCTGCAGTCGTATTTTTCCGCCAGCGAACGGCACAGCTCTACCGTTTTCTCGTTTATGTCGTACCCTATCACCACAGCCTTTTTCCCGAGTATCCGGGTAAGATAATGATAGCAGAGGAATGTCAGATACGATTTACCGCACCCGAAATCAAGCACGGTTATCTCTTCTCCTTCAAAATCCTTCAGAGTATCGTCTATAATGCTTATAAAACGATCTATCTGTCGGAATTTTTTATTCATATCCTTTATTATTTTTCCCTCCGCGTCGCATACCCCGAGATCCGCAAGTATACTGACCGGCATGTCCTTTCCGAGAATATAACTTTTTTTTCTGTCGTTTTCACGGTCGGCGGCTTTGTTGCGCACATTCCGGCTTCTGACCCTGACGCTGCCCTTCTGTGAACATAATACCGTCACTGTTTTATCTTCGTGCATAAATACGTATTGTTTATATCCGTCGCAGTTTACTCAAACCACTCCCTCAGTCCGTTTGCGGCTATATTCTTATGAAACGCCTGCTTTTGCGTGAAGCACTCGGCCTGAAACATTTCTTTCCCTTTTATAGTCACAGGCCTTATGCGTATGCTTCTATATTCTTTCTTTTCAGCCGGATCGCTGACGCTTATGAGCGTCAGCGTGCTTTCTTCTTTCAAGCCTTCAGCTACTTCTTCTTTCACGGCCTCTTTCTCCTTCTGATCTTCTTTACCTGCCTTTATCAGTCTCCGTACAGCAGTCCCGTAAGCTTTATGACCTTTTCCCTGTCTGCTCCGTACAGACCGAATACTGTCTGATCGGATCTTCCCAGACTCCTCAGAAGTATGGCATGGAGTTCTTCCTTGTGCCTGTAAGAAGAATAAGACATATTATTCCTTTTCAGCCTTTCATACAGATCGTCCGCAGCCGCTGCAACCGTATCATACGGCATCAGATAATAACCCATTGCCTTAAAGGTCAGGTCGGCGATCACATCGGCGCACATTTTTTTGCTCCTTGGAAATTTCGAAGGCGTCCTGACAGTATGCAGATAGTACCCCATATGTATATCAAATCGGTCGGATGTATAGTGCATCAGAGCAAAATGCAGAGCTGTATGCTTTGCGGCAAGCGTATAATCTCCGGATGTCAGAACGTTATTGATGAAAAAACGTGCGAAATATTTGTTTTCGCTGTGCAGAGCTTTCAAAAATGAGCGCGGCTTGGAAAACCTCTTGCAAACATAATCCATTACCACGGCGCACGATTCTCCCGATATATTGTATAAAACGTTTATATCCTCCCCGCATCTGTCAAGAACACTCCTCGCAAAACAGTCGCAAAGATTTTTTTCAACGGAAAATATCTCTTCGTTCACGCTGCCTTCTATAAACATCTGTGCAAAATCAAGCATTGCTCTGGAGGTATTTCCGCAAGGATCCGTTTTAATGAGCCGGCTGTAATACTTTTTCGCTTCTTCGTATCTGCCCGTTTTCAGCATGGCGTTTCCCATGTAAAGCAAATACACTGCAGCGGGAAAATCTTTTTCGGTTTCACGGCGGCAGATCGACTCTACACGTTCATAATCGCCGTCTTCCAAGAGGTATTCAAGATATACGCCCGCATAATCAGGAGAAAATTCCATGCTTTCCTTTATGCTTTTTACGGTATCCGCGTATTTTTCTTTATCTTTCCCCATTATGGAAAGTTTTTTTATAAGAGCAAGCGTTTTATGAGGCGCGTATATCTCTTCCGCTCTGTCGCATACCGATATCGCTTTTTCGAGTTTTCCCAGTGAGGCAAGCATATCCGCGCTTTCTATAAATGCATACGAAAATACTTCCCCGGTCTTCTCTTTCTGCCACTTGGGAAGAGAATTGAATATTTCCGCCATCTTCTCGGGATAATCTTCCTCTCCGATACTTTCGTAAAGCATGTTGAGCAGCTCTGTACTCTCGTAATCGGAAGCCTCTTTTATCGACGGAGCGGAAAGGTCCTCCTTCAGCACCGAAGAAAGCATCTCGCTCAGATCGTCGTATGTAAAGCCTTCCGGCAGATCCTCCTCTTTTAAAAGATGATCCGGATCATTGAGATATTTGTTGAAATAAAAAGCAAACGCGTCTTTAGCGCCCTGATCGCCCGTCACGTTTACTATATCGAAAAGGATATCCCTGTCAAAATCGCTTTCAGTATACGCCTTTAAAAGCAGATCGAAGGATGAATAAGGATACCCGTGTTCCTCGAGAAACAACGAGTAATTTTCCAATACGTCGATATCCTCTAAGGATCCGTCCTGCTCAAGACGTTCGTAAGCGGAAGAAAAATTATATAAAGCATCGACGTCGCGCTTTTCCTCTACCGCCTTCAGCGCCATTTTTAAATACATATCCCTTGTCATGGGTAATTGTTTTACGTTGTTTTTATTCTTCATTGCCCGTCAACCGTTCTGAAAAAAGACTTTCGGTTTTTTCTCTGTCAAAAACATATTTTTTATTGCAGAATCTGCAGACTACTTCTATTTTGCCTTCTTTGTCGAGAGTTTCCATGCACTCCTTTCTGCCTAAGCTCTTAAGTGCCGCCGAGATCCTTTCTTCCGAACAGTCACATCTGTAAAAGACCTCCCGTTCCTCTATAATCTCCACATCAAACAGATCGAAAAATCCTTTCAGAAATTCTGCCGGATCATCCTCCGGCACCATCCCGCTCACTTCTGCCATCTCTCCGAGATAACACTCAAGCTTGCCTATCACCTTGTCACTGCACCCGGGCAACAAAAAAACAAAGATCCCCGCCGCATTCAGACACTTCCCGTCGGTATCTTCCAATACTCCGAGTGCAACTGCCGAACGGGTCTGCTCGCTCTTGAGAAAATACATGGCAAAATCTTCGGCTATCTCACCGGATACAAGCTGAGTGGACGCATTGAAAGGATTCTTGAGACCGAGATCCTTTATTACCGTCAGAGTACCTTCCCTTCCTACCGCCCTTCCGACGTCAAGCTTACCCTTTTCGTTTGAATAGGTCGGACAGTCCGGGTTCCCCACGTACCCTTTGACACAGCCTTCCGAATCTGAACATACCGTTATCCTCCCGAGTTCTCCTCCGCCGGAAATCGTTATGGTGAGTCTGTCGGTTTTCCCCTTGAGCCCGCTTCCCATAATGGAAGCCATGGTAAGCGTCCTTCCCAATGCCGCCGCCGCCACCGGACTCAGTCCGTGCAATCTTACGGCTTCGTTTACTATATCTCTGCTGTTGATCACCGTTGCCGACGCCTGTCCGTCCAGCAGCGCCTTTACCATTTTTGACATCTCTTACTTCCTTTTTGCCTTGTAATATATTCTGTCGCCTCCCGAATAAGGGGTACCACCAAAATCTTCGTAAGCTTCCCAATCGTACCCGGCTTTGTCAAGGACTTCCGCAATACCTTCAAAACTGTGTTTATATAAAATATGTTTTTCATCCCGACGGATATATCTGCCGTCTTTCCCGGGAATGAAATAAATCAGTTCGACTCGCGTTTTTTCATCGTCTCCCGTAACTTCCCAGAGCCGTGTATACTCCGTACAATCGGTAAAATACACCCTCTCCCTTTCCATCTCTTCAAGCCGCCTTTTGCTCGTGATATCGAAAATCAGTTCTCCACCCTCTTCCAGGTAACTCCTTGCCTTCATGAAAAATCCCGAGACCTCCGGCAAAGACAAATAATTTACCACGTCACACGACGCCACAACGAACTGCACTTTCTTTAAAGGCTTGAACGTGCGCGCATCCCCCAGAAGAAACTCCGGCCTCCTTCCGCGGAATTTTGCGTTCTGAGCCGCAAACAGCATTTCCGGAGAAGGATCCACTCCGACTACGTCCTTCCCTGCCTGCACAAATCTGTATGTCATCCTGCCGGTCCCGCACCCCATATCGATACCCTTTGTATGAGCGGGATCTATAAGCGAAAGTATAAACTTTGCCCATCCGGTATAGTCATAATCCTTCTTCATGCAATTATCGTAAAATTCAGCCGTTGATTCGTACACCTTTTTACCTCGTCTGTGGATTTCTCAGCCCTTTCGGATATCTGTTCTTCAATCTTCCGCCCACCGACTTGAATCCGCCCAGTGCGCACCCCTCTATAACCACTGCACCGAAGCCTTCCGGCAAAGAAAGCTCCAGTTCCTGCCCCTCAAGATACTTTACCGCCAGTTCATCCGCCGCCGGAAGCTCCAGTTTCAAAGGCATCTCGGTTCCCAAGGCGGAAAACGCCGCATGATGCGGTTCTGCTCTGCCCTTTACGCTCTTGCCTATTCTTACCCCCGTTACTAACGACCTTTCAAGCACCTCGGGCAGCTCGCATTCGGGCAGTAAAAAATAATCCTCTCCTCTTTTACCTACCTTCCCGAGTCTTACGCCGAAACACTCTTCAAATAATCCGCGCTCCCCCGCGGATACTTCCCTGAAGCCTCCGAACGCATCCTCCTTTACGACCTTTCCGTCCGAAAAACCCCTCTTGACAAAACCCGCAAAAAACTGCCCTTCTCCGTACCGGCAGAAAGGATAGGATCTGCGTGCGTATCGCATACCGTGAAGTCCCGGAAGGGTAACAGCCACCGTCTCTTCGCGGGGGGATACAGGGTCATATCCCGTCTCGATTATATATTCGGCGATCTCTTCGTTCTCCTCGGGCGAAAACGTGCACGTGGAATACACCATCACGCCCCCTTCCTTAAGCATGACATCCGCCTCGCGCACTATCCTGCGCTGCCGCTCCGCACAAAACTTCGGAAGAGACGGATCCCACTCCTTCTCCGCCTCGGGGTTTTTCCTGAACATGCCCTCCCCGGAACAGGGAGCATCAACATATATCATGTCAAAATACCCGGGCAACATATCGGCAAGCCGCTCGGGAGCACAACATGTGACTACAGCATTTTTCACTCCCGCCCTTTCCAGGTTTCCCATGAGTATCTTGGCTCTCGAAAGATTGATTTCGTTGCAGACAAGAAGTCCTCTCCCCTTCATTAAACTCGCCGCCTGCAAACTCTTTCCGCCCGGCGCGGCACATAGATCAAGCACCCGCCCTCCCTCCGGCGGATACGCCGCCACAGGCAGCATCGCCGAAGGATCCTGCATATAAAATGCCCCCGCATTGTAATAAGGCGTCTTTCCGAATCTCTTGTCCTTTTCATAAATGTATCCGGAACCGTAAGGCAACGGCGTAAGTCCTTCCCCTATGACCTCCGCCAGCCTCGCCGGATCCGTTTTCAGAAGATTAACGCTGATACCGCGTTTCGCAGGAAAAGAAAAACTGTTTTCGTACGCTTCGTATTCTTCTCCGAGTATTTTTTTCATTCTGCCGAGAAATTCCTTATTCATTTTAGGCGATCTCCGCTTCTCACTTTTCATTTTCCATCAGAAAAAATATTATAACACATTTTTTTCTTTTTATCAATTATTTTGTATGCGTCCATGCCTCTTCTAACCGTGTATGCGATTGTTTTTCTTTTTCAACACCGATATCGTTTTTCGACTTCTGACTTGTATATCGCGTCCTCTGCCTGCTTTTTCGCAATCTTCCCGTTTATTCACGATAGTGCCTTCACTTTGACGAAAAATACTTCACTATCGGTACATTGCGTTTGAAAAATCATAACGCTTATAAAAAAACACTTGACAAATATTATCGAGTTTGTTAATATATACGTAATTCATAGAAAGCAATGACTCAGTCAAAGTTTTATGAATATAAGACATAAATGCGCATGAGCGAAGACACGGGGGTCCGGATCCTTCTTTTCAGAGAGACTGCGGCCGGTGAAAGCAGTCAAAGAAACCAAATCCTTATCACTTCGTTAGCAGCCGTCCCAAAGGCAAAATTCGCCGAGTAGGCGCGGACGCAGGCCGGGCGTTATGCGGCAGAGCATCAAAGCAAAGCTTTCGTGTTCGTTTGATAGGGAAAAACAGACTTTCCGAATTCAAACGGAAAGTCTTTTTTGTTTGAACAGTTTCAGGAGGAGTTATGTATAAAAAAGTTGATCCCGGCATGAATTTTGTGGAGCGTGAAAAGGAAACTCTCGAATTTTGGAAAAACAACGGCGTTTTTGAAAAAACCAACGAAAACACCGAAGGAAAACCCGTGTTTTCTTTCTACGACGGTCCACCCACCGCTAACGGAAAGCCTCATATAGGGCATATCCTTACCCGCGTAATGAAAGACATCATCCCGCGCTATAAAATAATGAAAGGATATTCGGTTTTGCGCAAGGCCGGTTGGGATACGCATGGGCTTCCCGTTGAGCTTGAAGTCGAAAAGTCCCTCGGGATTGACGGCAAACAGGAAATCGAAGCTTACGGCATAGAACCTTTCATTAAAAAATGCAAGGAATCGGTATGGAAATATAAAGGCGAATGGGAAAGGATGTCTGACAGAGTGGGCTACTGGGTGGACATGGATCACCCCTATATCACTTACGACAATAATTATATTGAATCGGTGTGGTGGTCACTCAAAGAAATAGATAAAAAAGGACTCCTCTACAGAGGATTCAAAATAGTGCCCTACTGCCCGAGGTGCGGGACTGCGCTTTCATCGCATGAGGTGGCACAGGGATACAAGGACGTTAAAGAAAAATCTGCGTACGTCAAATTTGCGTTGAAGTCTCAGCGAAACACTTACTTCCTGGCCTGGACAACCACACCATGGACGCTTCCTTCAAACGTCGCGCTGTGTATGAACGCCGACGAGAATTACGCCCGTATAAAATCGGGAGAAGAATACTATATTCTCGCCGACGCACTTATATCTGCCGTTTTCGAAGAAGGTACCTATGAAAAAATAGATGTAAAGAAAGGAAAAGAATACGAATTTGTCAGCTATGAGCCTTTGTTTGATTTCTATACCGGAAAGGATAAAGCTTTCTATATCACATGCGACGGATACGTAACGCTTACGGACGGCACCGGTATCGTCCATATTGCGCCCGCCTTCGGCGAAGATGACGCCAAAGTCGGAAGGAAGTATTCCCTGCCTCTTTTGCAGATGGTTGACGAACATGGCCGTTTCCCTCAGGACACCGGCTATCTTTCCGGCCTTTTCTGTAAAGACGCCGATAAATTCATCCTGAAAGACCTTAAAGAACGCAATCTCCTCTTCAAAGAACAGCTTTACGAACACAGCTATCCTTTCTGCTGGAGATGCGATACGCCCTTGCTTTATTACGCGCGCAAAAGTTGGTTCATCAAAACCACCGCCTTCAAAGACCTCATCATCAGATCAAACGATTCCGTCAACTGGATGCCCGAGACCATCAGGAAAGGAAGAATGGGGAATTTCCTCGAAAACCTCATCGACTGGGGCGTTTCGAGAGAAAGATACTGGGGAACACCTCTTCCCGTATGGGTCTGTGAAAAATGCGGAAAAAAACACGTCATCGGAAGCAGAAAAGAACTTCATGAGCTTTCCGGCTGCGACGAAGACATCGAACTTCACCGCCCTTATATCGATAAGGTGACCTTCCCGTGCGAATGCGGTGGCGTCATGCGCCGCGTTCCGGAAGTCATAGACTGCTGGTATGACAGCGGCTCCATGCCGTTTGCTCAGTTCCATTATCCCTTTGAAAACCGCGATCTCTTCGAAAAAAACTTCCCCGCCGATTTCATCAGCGAGGCTATCGATCAGACCCGCGGCTGGTTTTACGTGCTGCTTGCCATATCTTCCGTGCTCTTTGAAAAAGCCCCCTTTAAAAGCTGTATCGTGCTCGGCCACGTCAACGATAAGGACGGCATCAAAATGAGCAAACACAAAGGCAACGTCGTCGACCCTTGGAGCGTGCTCGACAAACAGGGGGCAGACGCCGTGAGATGGTACTTCTACACCTCAAGTGCACCGTGGCTTCCAAGTCGTTTTGCTCCCGAGATAGTTTCTGAAGTGCAGCGCAAGTTCCTCGGTACGCTTTGGAATACCTATGCGTTCTTCGTTCTCTATGCCGAAATTGACAAGTATAATCCTTCCTTTTACGACATTGCAAACGTAAAGCTTTCCGTAATGGACAGGTGGATACTTTCCGAACTCAATACGCTTATCGATTTCGTGGACAAGGGCCTCGACAAGTATAATATCACCGACACTTCCCGCGCTATCGAAAAATTTACGGACAACCTTTCAAACTGGTATGTGCGCCGTTGCCGTGAAAGATTCTGGGGCAGCGATATGTCGGAGGATAAGATAGCCGCTTATACCACCCTCTATACAGCCCTAACCACTTTGGCTAAACTGGCCGCTCCTTTTGTCCCTTTCATTACGGAACAGATTTACGGAAACCTAGTTCTGCCCTTCTATAAAAACGTTCCCGTTTCCGTTCATCTCACCTCCTTCCCCGTTTGCGACAAAGCCTTTATAGACACTCAGCTCGGGGAAAACATGGATCGGGTAATAAATATCGTTTCTCTCGGCAGGACCGCAAGAAACGCATGCGCCATAAAAAACAGACAGCCTTTGTCCGAATTGTTTATCCGCGCAGATAAATTCGACTCTCTCCCCGAAGAATATCTCGACATTCTCAAAGAAGAACTCAACGTGAAAAAAATAGCCTTCATTTCGGATTCTTCCGGTTTCGCCTCCTACGAGATCAAGCCTCAACTGCGTACTCTCGGACCCAAGTACGGTCCTCTCATCGGCAAAATCAGAGAACACCTCGCTCAGTGCGACAGCTCAGCCCTCGTGAACGCCGTGCGAAAAGGCGAAACCGTCACCGTTTCCATCGACAACACCCTCGTCGCTTTCAAAGAAGAGGACCTGCTTATAAGCGACAAAAACAAGGAAGGCTATCAGACAGTTTCCGAAAAAGGCATTACCGTGATCCTTAACACAGAGCTTTCACAAGAACTTATACAGGAAGGCCTTATGAGAGAACTTGTCAGCAAAATACAGACCATGCGCAAAGAAAGCGGCTTCAATGTCACCGATCATATCGTCGTAACTTACTCCTGCGGAGAAAAGCTTGCAGAAGTCATTGAGAAATACAAGTCGGAAATCATGCAGGATACCCTCGCAGACTCGATAACTGCCGGCAGCGGCTCCTCCTTAAAAGATATCAACGGCGAAGAGATCAGCCTTTCACTTGAAGTAGTCGGACAATAAAGCACTCAAGCCTCTTATGACTTAGCTTTCGACGCGTTTTTGTTTTTCCCGGTAAGGGAATAATGCGATCGGGCTTGTTGCTCAAGCCTTTAATCACAAAAGATGACCCGCGAGTTGCAGCAGCGCACGGATAATGCGCAGCGGCAGCTCGTATGTTTTCTTGACTATCCGGGTCCCGCGGCTTTTTGCTTCATAATATTTGCGGAGTTGCTCCGATAATTTTTATGAAACAGCCGATACATTCAATTTCCGGCCTTTATAAAACAACGGATGTTTATCTATATCCGACAGACTCTAAAAAATGAAACCGGAGGCGGCATTATGCTTAACAACGTTATACGGGAAACAATGGAAAATAATTCCGTCGCTGCCATAATAATTTCAATTTCCATCATGCTCTTTCTCGGCTTCGCTCTTACAAGAATAACCAAGAAACTGCGCTTGCCGAATGTGACTGCCTATATCCTCACCGGGATCCTTATCGGTCCTTTTGTGCTGGACCTCATCCCTCAGCAGGTGTCAGAAGGCATGGACTTTCTTTCAGACATCGCCCTTGCCTTTATTGCATTCAGTACCGGTGAATTCTTCACCTTCTCCAACCTCAAAAAAAACGGTGCAAAAGTTGTAATCATTACAGTCTTTGAAGCCTGCCTTGCTTCTGTCGTCGTTTTTATTGCGGTTTACTTTATTCTCGGAGTCGACCTGGTTTTTGCCGTGGTCCTTTCCGCACTTGCTTCCGCCACCGCCCCCGCTTCCACAATGATGACCATTCGTCAGACCAACGCCCGCGGCAACTTCGTGGATACCCTCCTTCAGACTGTCGCGCTCGACGACGTCATAGGTCTTATCGAGTACAGCGTGGCGATATCCGTTGCACTCGCATTGAGTACCGGCAAGTCCGACGTGGGCTCGAATGTGATCTTGCCTATACTCATGAACCTGGGGATTCTTGTTTTAGGAGGCCTCTTCGGTTTTATCCTGAAATTTCTGATGCCTCAGAAACGCTCCACCGACAACAGACTTATTATTTCGGTGTCTATCCTTTTCGCTTTTTGCGGGATCTGCGCTCTCCTCGACGTATCCCCGCTTCTGGGCTGTATGTCAATGGGGATGGTGTATATCAACGTATCTCACGACGAAAAGCTTTTCAAACAGCTTAATTATTTTACTCCGCCTATTCTGCTCCTCTTCTTTGTCCACTCCGGACTTTCCTTTCGTATGGACGCTCTTTTCAGCGTTTCGACCGTGGGAAGTGTTCCACTTATCGTCGTGGGAGCTGTTTACTTCCTCGTAAGGATCATAGGCAAGTACGGCGGTGCCTTCTTAGGCTGTCTTGTCACTCGAAAACCTAAAAATATACGCAATTATCTCGGTATGGCACTCATCCCTCAGGCAGGGGTCGCAATAGGTCTTGCAGCCATGGGCGCGCGTACTCTGGGCGGAGATACGGGCGTCGCACTTGAAACTATCATACTGGCTTCAAGCGTACTCTATGAGCTCATAGGCCCCGGCTGCTCCAAACTCGCCCTCTATCTTTCAAAATCTTATTCAAATAAACTTGAAGACATCGTCCCCGCCGATGAAACTGACGAGAACGGCAACCGCAGATCCTCCGTGGACCTGCTTATCCAGCGTATTCAGACTATCCAAAGAGAATTACCGCGCGACGATATCTCCGAAGAAGAAAAAGCTTTTACCGACGCCGCCGAAGAACAAATTGCCGCGATCAGCAGTATTCGTATGGACGCACGAAAAAGGAGGTAATTATTTTGTCAAATGATTTTATCGCCGAGCTTCTGGGAAGCTGGTCTTCCGAACTTAACACCACTTCGATCATTCTGCGTATAGCGCTTTCTTTGATACTTTCCGCCGTCATAGGCTGCGAAAGGTCAAGCAAACGCCACTCAGCAGGTCTAAGAACTTTTATCATCGTCTCTCTCGCCTCTACCACCGCAACTATCGCGGAGATCTTCTTCTTGGAAAAAGGCCTCTCATCTTCATGGATAACCGCCGCGGTAATAATCGGTACTGCCATAATCTCAGGCTACTCTATCCTGTTCAGCTCCAAAGGACAGATCAAAGGTCTTACCACCTCCGCCGGACTTTGGGCTTGCGGTATTATAGGCATCGCTCTGGGCATGGGTCTATACACCGTTTCTTTGATAGCCTATATCGCTTTGCTCTGCAGTCTCTCTTTCTTCCCGGCTATAGAAAAGTACCTCAAAGACAAATCCAATCACTTCGAGGTCCATCTGGAACTCAAAAATAAAACCGACCTCTATTACTTCACCGCCACTATCAGAAAACTCGGCATGCGCATTGACGACATCGAGTTAAATCCGGCTTACCTCAATTCCGGCCTCAGCGTTTACACGGTTTCTTTTACCATAAGCAATCAGGAGTTGAAAAAGTATAAAAAACACAGCGAGATCATTCAGGCACTGCGATCCTTGGATTATATTTCCTATATCGAAGAAATAGGTATGTGATCGATCCGAAAAAAACGCCGCTTCTGCGGCGTTTTATATTTAACGGCCATTTTTTGTAAACCCTGTCTGTTTTCGTTTTTACGATATCGTGCAGAACTGCCGCGTTCTCCGGATTTATCGCATTTATGCTGCCGGTCGGCTTTTGCTGCGCCCGGGGAGACTGCTTTCGCTTTTTCTTCTCATCTGCTTTTGCCGCTGCAATTACGCCCCATTTCAGGATCCCGGCAGAAAAAGCTCCTTTCACAGCCGTTTTTAGAGCTGTCTGTAAATAACTATCCTCTCGGGTTTCGTTATAGGCTCGGAAAGTTCCGGATTCAATGCAAGCAGTTCTTCCACGGTCATTCCGAGAGTTTTGCCTATATTCCACAAAGTGTCTCCCGGCTCCGCAAGCACCGCTTCGATCGCACATTCACTTATCCCTTTAGCTTCCCCCTGTATTATCTCGGATAAAAATTTCACCGTCTCTCTTTCCGTCATGCAGATGCTTACGGCTATACTCCCCGTTATATCGGCACTTCCGCCGCTCCTTCTGACCGCTATGTCCGTCACGCATGCCGAACAATCCGTTTCTCCGTCCTTTCCGGCAAAAGGCAACGCGCAAAGTGCGCTAACCGGGATCTCGAAAGGAGCCGAATCCAACATATCGTCGCCGTTGAGATAAAGTATCCTGCCCTTAACCGCAACGTCTGCCCTTACGTTGCCATCTCCGCCTTTGCTCCCCACTATCACGCATTTAGCTCCCGCTATGCCCAATGTCCGCGACACGGAATTCGTACATGCCGCCTCGCCCTTGAACCCCACTTTTACCGTCTGCATTCCTCTGAAGAAAGTGGAAGATATTTCTCCGGTCTTTGTTTCGATATCGTGCGTTACACTGTACGCATCTTCGATCACGTTCTTTTCGGTTTCCCTGAATATATTGAGAATCGCTTTGAGATTTATGTCCGCAGTCAGATTCAAGGCTTCGCTTTCATCCATGTCGAGATGGACCTTGGTCCCGACACATTTCACGCAACCGCATATCTTGTCTTCCGGAGCAACGTTTCCGGCATCTGTTTCCTGTTCAAAATTCACGGGCACAAGAAGCGTGGCAGGCAGATTCTCCGAATTGAGATATACTATTGTGAGCTGCACTCTCCCTTCGAGCCTGATGCTTTCTCCGCTCTCGATCCTTTCAAGATAAGCACAGCTTTCCGCCTGAAGCACTTTCACTGCACCGGCAGGCATGGTCATCTCGTGCGTGACGGCGAAATTCTCTTCCCTGCAGCAGTCTATCTGCACTATCCTTATCTTTTTGCTTTTCACCGTGACCCCTTCCGGCAGTGAAGACGTTTCCGTCTCCGTGACGCACTTTACAGTAAAAACTATGTCGATCTCCGCGGTAACTTCTATCTCGTTCCCGCTCATTATTTCGCCTGTAGCTTCGGTCACGGTAACTTCCGTACAAACCACGCTGTCGGGCGAAAATACTTCGGACTCCATCTTCTCCGAAAAATCGGCATTGTAATTCAAGGATACCACGCCTTCGGTTTTGTCTTTCACCAAAAGCTTGAAATTCAGCTTGCCCGATACCATCGCAGCCCCTTCCGAAAACTCCGCACTCACCGAAGATGCTTCGGCTCCGATATAATAGATCTCTTCTATCTCTTCAAGCTTTGTTATTATGCGCGTCGTGACCGCGTCCTGCATATTGAGTTTTTTGCACAGGCTGTCGCTCTTAATGACTTCCATACCTTCCTCCTCATTCAGCTATACGCATACTTTATTCTATTCCCGCCGCGCCATTTTAGAACAATTGAAACAGCTTTTTCAATTTATTATATTTTGCGTTTTTCTTCCCTCCTGAATCTTCAGACTTGCTCGGTTTTCCGACCTGTATATATAATCAGAATTGCACGCTTTTCCGACCTGTATATATAATCAGAGTTGCACGTTTTTCCGATTTGCATAAAAAAACGGACGCCCGGATGCGTCCGTTTTTCTCCCTGCCCTTACAGCCTTATTTCATTACCTTCATATTCATCACAAGATTTATCCCGGGCATTTCACTGGGAGTCTCCTCAGGTATGGCGCCGAGAAAATCATCGCCCAGAAGCTTGAACAAATTCCCCGAAACATTGAAGCTTCCGTTTATCCTTCCCTTTATTTCGCCGTCTTCGATAAGGAATCCGACCATAACAGGAGTCGAATAATCGCCTGCAGGCGTGAAGTCGCCTCCGCTGTAGGTATTGAGCAGTATTGCTTTTCCGCGGGTAATTTCTTTTATGTTCTTATCTGTCGGCTGCACGAAAAATCCGTTTTCTCTGACGCTCGCATTCGGAATGGAATCATAAGCGGCAGCGGCACATCCAGAGATCTCGAGTCCGAAATCGTTTTTATATTTCTTTGTTGCAAGGAGCCCTGTCAGCACGCCGTTTTTAACATAATAATACTTTCCGTCCTCAAAGAAAACGCCTTCGTCGTCAAAAAAGCACTGGCTACCTCTCGGACTCATGTAATCGGAAATTATCGACACTCTTTCATTGAATACCTTTTCACCCAACTTCCCGGATAAAAGACTTGCTCCGAGCGTATATAACCTGCCCTCGAAATGATTTACCGCCTGCGTCAGAAAATCATTCCCGATTATTACCGGATAAACGCCGTCTTCCACTTCGACTGTCCTGAAATAGTCATTGTGAAGCTTCTTGGCATACTGCACTATTTTATCTTCGTCATAATGTCTGGTTTCATACCCGAAAAAAGTGTCCATGATGTTCGCGCTCCCTTTGTCCTTAATGGAAAGCGCTACCGTGATCACCTCGTTTCTGAAGCTCAGCTCGGTCCCGCAGTCGTTTCTGTAAGCAGATTCTTTTTCCGAAATGTAAGCTTTATTTGAAAAAATAAATTTCGGACAGACTGCCGTGAGCCTTTCAAGAAGACTCTCAACCTTCCCGACAAAATGCGTTTCATCAAAATTCTCGACCTTACGTTCTACCCTTTTCCGAGCGGGAGCAGAAGGTATCTCCGGATATCCTATACCGAAAGCAAGACGCTCTTCGGCTTTTTTCTCAAGCTCCTTGAGGTCGCACCCGCCGACCGCTCCGGCTACGCCTACATAACCGTCTTTGTATACCCTCACCGTATGCTTGTCTTCCTGTTTAAACCGTACGGATACAACTTTGCTGTTTTGCACGGCGACAGATTGTTCTTTTATATTCTTATCAAGATATTCTTTCATTTTCCGCCTCCTACATTACGTTCATTTTACTGATATACAAATAAGGTCCGCCGTATCCCACAGGAAGAGGGAACTGCTCCATTTTTCCGCATCCGCCGAAAACATTTACCTGCACCTTGACTTCCTTCGTCGCACCCTCGATAAGTCCGAGCGTCTCGAATACATTGCCCGATATTACCGAGATTTTGACCGGCCTGCCTATTTTTCCGTCTGTCACTTCATAAGCAAGATTGGGCGCTATCGTAAATGTGGACATGCCCGATCCGTGCGAAGGCACTTTGATATAATATCCTTTCTTTATTCTTCCTATCAGTTCCTCAAATGTGTTTTCTCCCCCCTCGACTACAGTGGTCGTCATCCTCACGATGGGTTCAAATTCACAGCTCACCGCACGCGCGTTTCCGGTAAGCTCCTCGCCGAGCTCCGCCGCAGTGGTCGCGGAATGGAGCCTTCCGGTCAGAACTCCGTTTTTGATAAGGTAGGTCTTTGTGGCCTTGGTCCCCTCGTCGTCATACGGCACATACCCGGAACCGATATCTATTCCGCTGTCCGTGATCGAAAGTATATCCGAACCGACTTTCTTGCCGAGTTCCCATTCCTTTTTCATGGTTTCGTCGCCTATCATGAAATCGGCTTCGCTCTTATGTCCGAAGCTCTCGTGCGCAAATATGCCCGTAACCATCGGAGCAAGAACAACAGGAAATACCCCCTGCTCACAAGGTACGGAATTCAATAAAGCGTCCTCATATTCGGCTATTTTCTCAACAACCTCTTTTTGCCTGCCCTTAAGCAAAGAAAAATCACATTCTGTAAAAGAATGCTGCATGGTGATCTTTTCCTCATCCTTCTTCAGCGCACGCATGAACGCCATGCCTGCCAGCTGCATGTCGTACTCTATGTCCGCACCCTTGGATGAGTAAAATCTGTAATTACTGTGTCTGTCTGCATAAAGCACCGAACTCATAACTCCGTATTCGCTCCAGCGCATGCTCTCAAAATAGCTCTGACACAGCTCCAGCTTGTCCATAAGCGGCACGTCAGCCACATTATTCTTCTCGTAAAGATAAATCTTATCCTTATTAACCTCGTACTTCCTGACTATCGGATGGTCGCAGATGTTTTCGCCGGGCGGAAGCATATCATAGATCTCGTCAAGCTGCTTCTGAATTAAATTTACATCCGTTACTGACGCATAATACCAGTATGACCCGTTGAACACTCTGATAAAGGCTCTTTTTTCCTTTCTTTCAAGAGCTTCTTCGAGTTTTTCGTTCACATAACGAACGACCGTTTTGTAACTGTCTTCCATACGGATGTCCGCATAGTAGCCATCTCTGAATCGAAACATATATCTAATCTCCTTTTCCGCAATGCGGTTATTATCACAACAAAAATCTTTCTGCAGAAAATGAATACTCTATTCGCTTCCTGTACTCCGCCCCTTTTATCAGAACGGGAGCCAAAAAGCCTTCTATATTGATCGCATTGGGACAAACCTGCGGTTCCAGCGCAAAGCCTGCCCTCCTTTTATATATGACGGTCTTGCCTCCGATATTGTCCAAACCGTTGCCCGAATAAAACTGAACGCAGTCTGCGTTGCTTTTTACCCTCATCCTTATACGGCTCTTTTTTCCGATCGCCTCCGCAAGCGTTCCGAAGCTTCCTGCCGCTTTCTCGCATACAAAATTATGATCATAACCGCCGCACCTTTTGAGCTGAATATCGTCGGATCCTATATCTTTTCCTATTTCCTTGAAAAAGTTGAAATCAAAAGGCGTTCCTTCAACCGCCTTCACCTTCCCTTCAGGCACCAAGGACTCTCCTACGGGTGTAAAACTGTGAGAATATATGCGCAGAAGATTGCTTTCAATATTCCCCGCGCCCTCTCCGTCCATATTGAAATACATGTGATTGGTTATATCGCAAAGCGTCGTTTTATTGCTTTCGGCTCCGTATTCAATATTGAAGCTCCCGTCAGAAGTTATATAGAAATCAGCCCTCACCTTCAAAAGCCCGGGATAATTTTCTTCTCCGTCCGGACTGTTGTACCTGAAAGACACCCCGTTCTTCCAAACCTCATAAACGTTCCATACCTTTTTATTGAAACCCTGAATCCCGCCGTGAAGATGATTTTCTCCGTCGTTTTTATTGAGAAGTACGGTTTTGCCGTTAAGCACGAATCTGCCGCCCGCAATTCGTCCCGAAGTCCGGCCGACGGTGGCCCCGAGATAATGCCTGTCCTTTTCATACCCGGACAAGGTCGGATATCCGCATACTATATCTACAGGATCTCCGTTGAAACCGACCCTGCGGAGCGATATAACGCTTGCACCGTAATTAGTTATTTCCGCCTCGGTCCCTCTGTTCGAAAAAACGAATTTATAAACCTCAACGCCATTTTCGGTCTTCCCGAAAATCTCTTCCCTGACCATTGTCCTCCTCTTCCGGCTTTATACCCGATTCGGCTCCTTTACCGACTTTCCGTTCTACATGACCGCAAAAAAAGCGATCAGTATCCTTATGAATATTCCAGCAAAAAAAATCGTGGGGAATAAGCTCAGAACCATAAGAACGATCCCCTTTGCCGTATTTTTCGATTTAAGAAAAGATATCCCGGTTATAAGCCCGAACAAAGGTATAAAAAGCGAAAACAAAATAAAAACAAAATACCTGAATCCGCTGATAAAAACATTCGCCGTTTTACGGATACCGCCGTAAGCGTCATTTTCGCCGAAGTTACCGAATACGCCGTCAAAACCGGTATCGCTGCCGGAAACAGTATAATGCGAAACACGGGAAAAGCCGGCATCCGGTTTTTTTTCTCGGACGTCTTCAAAGAAATCATCCGGATCATCATCTTTTTCGGTGCTCTTAACTTCTGCTTCGTAAGCTTCGTTCGGGTAGCCGCAATTTTCACAAAACTTATGATTTTTCCGGATTTCAGCACCGCATTTAACACATTTCATGTTTAAAACCCGTCAGATATTATTCCGGGAAATCGCTAAAACATCTGCTTTGCCGTCTTACTCGCCTGAATTCAGACATTGACTTTTCTTTCCCGTACAGTTTAGTATATTATATTTTACTTTTTTTGTCAAACGGTGAAATCCTTCAACGCTATAATTCTTTCAAATATGAGCTTTGCATAAGGAGCAGCCACCATGCTGCCGTAGCTCATTCCCTGAGGTTCGTCCACTACTACCAAAGCAAGGTATTTAGGCGAAGTTGCGGGGAAAAAGCCTACAAAGCTGCTTACATTTTTTCCGACGGCAAGTTTGCCGTTTTCAAATTTCTGAGCCGTCCCGGTCTTGCCCCCGACATGATAACCTTCTATATACGCCTGTTTGCCGCTTCCTTCGGTCACCACGCGCTCAAGCATGGCTGCGATTTTTTTGCTCGTGTCTTCTCTTATGGGCCGGCTCCTCACTTCGGAAGCAAACGTTACGGCGGTATTTCCCTGATCGTCGAGTATACTTTTTACAAGTCTGGGTTCATAGAGATATCCTCCGTTTACGGCTGCTGCGGTTGCATACGCCAACTGCAGAGCTGTGACTGTTATGGACTGTCCGAATCCTATTCTTGCCAGATCACCCGCCGTAACATTTTTCTGATTTATTAAAAGTCCTGCCTGTTCGCCTGCAAAATCAATCCCCGTATAACTTCCGTACCCGAACGCTTTAATGTATTTATACATCGTTTCCGTTCCCAAACTTATCGCTATATCAGTAAATATAGGATTGCAACTGTTTTTCAGTGCCGTGCAAAGATCCTGATTATTGTGCTTTCCGTTAGCATGAGTTGTCCAACATTTTATCGCCTTTCCGCTGTCCACTACCCTTATCGCAGAGTTGTTCGGAAAAATATAGTTCTCGCTCACGGCTTTCGGATTTCCGTTTTTGTATTCTTCGAGATTTGCTGCAGCCGTAAGTATCTTGAATGTGCTTCCGGGTTCATAAACGTCTGTAAGCAACACAGCACGGGTATTCTCAAGAAGCAGTTCAATGTCATCTCTGGGCAGATTATTGAGATCCACGCCCGGTTTGGTCGCCATGGCTAGGATCTCTCCGTTTGTGACGTCGATAACAAGCATACTCGCTTTTTTGGGAGAATGCGCTTTATAGGCAATGTCAAGTATACTTTCCGCTGCCATCTGTATATCTAGGTCTATAGTGAGCTGAACGTTAAGTCCCTTCTGAGAAGGAAGATATATCACGCTTTCCCCTTCAAGCTCCTTTCCGACTATATCGCTCGGAGTCAGAATGGCTCCGTCGGTACCGGCAAGATATTTGTCGAAATAGCTTTCTATGCCCGCCTGCCCCTTCTTGTCGGACGAAACATACCCCAGTACCTGCGAAAGCAGTTCTCCGTATACATACAGCCTTTGCGTCGAAGCGGCAAGATAAACGCCCTTAAGAGAATATCCCCTTAACTCCGAAGCCTTGCCCGTAACCGTATTCCTCATCACCGTCACATCCGAAACGTTTTTTTCCGTGGCCTTTTTATATACGTCGTCGTATGAAAGCTGCAGTACATCGGAAAGCACCCTTGCCACCTCTTCGGGATCCTCCACGCTTTTCGGTCTTACGTAAACGTCATAAACAGTTTCCGAGGTGGCGATGATTTTACCCTGTGTGTCAAGGATATCTCCTCTTTGTGCCGTGAGAGGCAGGTCTCTTGTCCATTGATCCAACGCCTTGGCAGAAAGGGATTCTCCCCATATGAGCTGCACGTAAACAAGACGCCCCAATACAAGCACACACATTACCGCACATATAATAAAAGCAATCGTGATCCTTCTTCTTATAACATAACCGGTCTGCATACCAACCTCCGCCGAACATGATCCGTTTTGTCCGCTTGTGCATTATATTTGCGCTCGACATCACATATGCCCCTTTTTTGAAAGCAGACCGCCTTTCATGCCCGATTTTTTATGTTTTCCGGGCTTTTTTCTTCAATATTCGCTTATTTCATATGTTTCCGCCTGAAAACTCTCAGGCGCTTTTCTACGTTTTTTCGGCGCTTTCCGAAGGACTCCTTCATCTCCCTTTTTTTCGGATCGCACTATTTTTCCCCGCATTCCTCTTTCCTTTCAGCTCCTTTCCCCGCATTCAGACTCGGAAATCATGCCCTTTTGTCGGCAAAAAAAAAGCACATCTCATCATGATGTGCTTTTTGAAGTTTTCCGGGACTTTTCAGTCCTTCAAGGGCTCTAATCTTATGTCCATATGATCGGACATAATAAAAACAGAGCGTCCGTTTCTGTTTTTATTATGTCAAAACAACCCGGATAAAAGATCGCATAAAGCGTCGAACCAGTTATTCTCCACGGTATATTGTTGGGGTGCTCTGATTTTGGGGGAGGTATAGTAGGAAATATTCTCTTGTGAAGGAGCAACAAATCCCAACTGCGACGCAATTTCATCTACGTCAAAACCGTTTTGAATCTCTTCTATCTGCGCCTGAAGTCCGCTTATCTCCTCCAGGACCTCGCCATGTGAATCCACAAGTGCGGCATAACCGCTTACCGAGGCTGACATCGATATGGATGTCAACGCTATCATCAACACCAGTGTAAGCACGACTCCGATATATACCGCTATCATTATCTTGCTCTTGGTGGATAAGCCTTTAGCTTGGTCTTTTTCCATTTCACGCACTTTCACGGAAGCGTATTTCAGCGTTTCCTGTGAAGGCATGCTATCATCATATTCGTCTGTCGCCGTCTTTTCTTCAAAGTCAAGGGGCACGCTCCCGCCGTCAAGAAATCTTTCAAGGATCCTGCGGGTATTTTCGTTCATCTGATTGGCGGCTTCCCTGTCTGCTTTCTCCCATACGCTGAGAGAAGCTTTACTGTTTTCTCTTCCGAAAGAAGAACCGGATACCATCTCGTCTTCATTGAAACGAAGATCACTCTCTTTGTCACGTTCCTTCTCTATCACGTAACTTTTTCTCGTCGCTAACATTTTCTTTCCCCTTTAATTAATGTCCTTTTCTTTCCGCGACCCTCAGCTTTGCGCTTGCCGCACGCGAATTCTCGCTGATTTCATCTTCCCTTGGCAAACAAGGTTTTTTAGTTACGACCTTGACTTCGGAAATCTTTCCGCATATGCATACCGGCGTCCCCGGTTCACATACGCAAGCCCTTTCCAAATAGCTGAATGTTTGCTTCACTATCCTGTCTTCCAACGAATGAAAGGTTATTACCGCTATCCTTCCTCCCGCCTTCAGCCTCATTACCATATCGGTAACTGCCTGTCCGAGATTTCTGAGCTCGCCGTTCACTTCTATCCTGACAGCCTGAAAAGTCCGCTTGGCCGGATGCCCTCCGCTCCTCTTCCATGCCGTCGGCACGGATCTCTCGATTATATCGACAAGCTGTTTCGTCGTCCTGACGGGCGCCTTCTGCCTCTCCTTCACAATGTTGGCAGCTATCACGCCCGCATACCTCTCTTCTCCGTATTCCCGGATTATCCGCCTCAATTCATCCACGCTGTACCCGTTTACAACATCGTATGCGGAAAAACTTTTCTCCCTGTCCATCCTCATGTCCAGATCCGCATCACTCATATAAGCAAACCCGCGATCTTTGTCATTCAGCTGCATGGAGCTTACACCTAGATCAGCCAACACACCATCTACGTCTCCGATCCCCAGTCCGTCCAATATCTCATTAAGATCTTCGTAGTCACTATGGACCGAAATAAATTTCTCTCCGTATCTCCATTTCAATCGGCTGGACGTGACCGCTAACTCGTCACCGTCTTTGTCTATGCCTATCAGCCTGCCGGATCCGAGTCTTTTCAATATCTCTTCGGAATGCCCCCCGGCCCCTAACGTGCAATCTACATACACTCCGTCGGGCTTGATCCTCAGAGCCTCCATGCACTCGCCTAACATCACCGGCTTGTGCCTCTCTCCCTCTTTATATACCATAAGGCTTCAAAAGGGGCGCTATTCTCTTCTCAAAATCCATAAAATCTTCGTCAGGCTTGTTCCTGTTTTCGTATGACTCCTCAGCCCATATCGACCACCCGCGCGGCAATCCCACTACAACTATGTTCTTATCGATCTTTGCATAGTTCTTCAGCTCCGCCGGCAACATGAATCGCCTCTGATCATCAAGCTTCACACTGAACGTCATCGACGAAAAATCCATAATGGCATCCTGAGTTTCCCAGTCGGACATGCTCACCTGCTCAAGCTTTCTGAATATCTCTTCCATGCTCTCCTTGGACCGCACCAGCAATGACCCCCTCATATCTATGGAAAGATATAATTCATCTCCATAGTCATCCCTTACCTTGGATGGCAATCTGAGTCTGTTTTTATTATCAAGCTGATACGTGTATTTACCACAGGTCAACATGATGGGCACTTCCGTTTTTTTTGGTATGTCTATCATACACCACTATTTTTTTCTTGTCAACCATTTTTAGGGAAGTTAAACCACTTTTTTTAAATTTTTAGGGAGTTCACTCCCATTTTGGTAATTTTGATACTATTGAGCTAATTTTTGTCCGTTTTTTAAAACGCTTGTTCTAATAACTTTTTGCGCTTTTAGATACTCTGTTAATCTTTCGTCCATTGCCTGTTTTTTATACCCCCGCCCCGCCTGAAACTTTCCTCGATCCCGACTGCACGGATGTGCATATTTCTTTTTTTGCCCTTTCCCGCGCTTTTTTGCAAACACCGGGTTCGGGTAAAATCATATTTCGTCCGCTGCGGCAATAAAATATAAAAAACCGAAGGAGCAGAAAATGTTTGCCGGACTTTTAGAATTACTTAGCACTATTTTTTTCTTCACCGGTAGGCTGGGAAGCAAAAACGCCTACCCGAAACCACTCAGCAAGGAAGAAGAAAGCGACTGCCTTGAAAAAATGCAGACCGGAGACGAAAAAGCTTTTGAAAAACTTATCCGTCACAACATGAGACTGGTTGCGCATATTGCAAAAAAATACGCTGCCGGAGGCGATACCGACGACCTCATATCTATAGGTTCGATCGGTCTTATAAAAGGCGTCAGAAGTTACAGCCAAAGCAAAAGCACAACGCTTTCCACCTTCCTTGCGCGGTGCATAGAAAATGAAATACTTATGACACTGCGCAGCAATAAAAGATACAAAAATACCCTTTACCTGAGCGAACCTCTGGGAGTAGACTCTGACGGCAACGAGTTCTCCCTTATAGATCTGCTTTCGGTAAAAGAAGAAAGCGTTTTCGGTCAGGTAGACAAAAACGTGCTCGCAGAAAAAATAGACGAAATCCTCACCGACACTCTGAGCGAAAGAGAATACACCATCATCCGCTGCAGATTCGGTCTGGGTGGCTGCCCCGTCCTTACTCAACAGCAAACTGCAGAAAAACTCGGCATCTCAAGAAGCTATGTGAGCCGTATCGAAACAAAAGCTCTGTCAAAGCTCAGAAACCACCTTTCCCGCGAAGACTTCGAGTAACGTAACCCGGACACACCGCATGCTTTCCTGAAAATATACCTCCTGCGCATGATAATTCGTTTCGGCAACTTCAAATGATTTTCCCTTCATCACCAACCGCCGGCAACAGTCAGATGCCTGCAACGTGACTTTTGCAACCCGTATCTGCGCATCTCCGAAAACCGGCAAACAAAAAAACCGAATTTTTATTTGTTTTACCTCTCAGATATTGAAATCTGACAAACTATTTTTACGCCTGTCTTTTCTCCGACATTCAGCAGTTCATTAATCCTCTCCGGACAAAATCGGGATTCGGCACACCCGACCGGTATTAATTCCGGAATAAATATACCGCCGTGCTTGCAGAAAAAATTGTTCTGTAAAAAATATAAAAAATAAACTTTCGGAAAAAACAATAAATTAAAAAAACAAACAAAGCGTTTATTGTTCGCAATGTCTGTAATCATCCGTAATATTTCTCATTGAATATAAATATTGAATATAAATAATGTTCCCGACACATATCTGCACCAGATGTCGATAATATCCCCGCAATATACCTGCACCGGATGTCGATAATATCCTGCGTTTTATTTACCGGATAAAAAACGCGTCTTTTTGCGCCCGTACCGCCGCACGTCCGACGCCTTTATAAAACAATAACCGAAATAAACGATATTTTTTTACAAGTGTTTGGGAAGCGTTAGCTTCTTAAACCTATATTTATACAAGTGTTCTGGGAAGCGTTAGCTTCTTGAAAAGGTCAATGGCATATGTATCCGACATGCCCGCAATATAGTCGCATACCACCCTCGATACGGAAAATCTGTCCAAAAGCGTTTTATATTCTTCCGGCAGCGTTTCGGGGTGTTTAAGGAAATTGTTGTACAGAAATTCCACAAGCAGATCGGCTTTATCGCTGTCGCGGTTGCCGGCATTTTCGGTATAGACAGAAGAAAACAAAAAAGCTCTCATTTCCAGCATGGCTTGTTCCACTTCAGCACTCATTTTCACCTCGCCCGCTCTGTCTGATTCTTCCACAATGGCTCGGATCATATTGTTTATTCTTGCAGACGTGGTTTTCCCGAGTATACTTGCAGCGCTCTGCGGTACCATATCCTCGGTTATCAGTCCTGCCCTCAGAGCGTCGTCAAGATCATGGTTTATATACGCTATTTTGTCCGCAAGCAATACCGCTCTGCCTTCCGCCGTGGAAGGATGAGCGGATAATCCGTGATTGAGTATGCCGTCAAGAACTTCGTACGTGAGATTGAGTCCTTCTCCGTTTTTCTCGATGACCTCAACTATCCGCACCGATTGTTCATTGTGCCTGAAACCTTCCTCGGAAATACGATTAAGCGTTTTCTCGCCGATGTGTCCGAAGGGCGTATGTCCGAGGTCGTGTCCTAAGGCAATCGCTTCGGCAAGGTCCTCATTGAGATTAAGAGCGCCGGCAATACTGCGCGCTATCTGCGTGACCTCGAGAGTATGCGTCATACGAGTCCGGAAATGATCTCCGAAAGGCGCAATGAATACCTGCGTTTTGTTTTTCAGCCTTCTGAACGCTTTGCAGTGTATTATACGATCTCTGTCGCGCTGAAACTCCGTCCTGAACGGACACTCCTCTTCATATCTCTTCCTTCCTTTTGTGTCGCGGGATTTTACCGCCAAAGGACTGAAAAACATTTCCTCCGCCGCTAATTTTGTTTCTTTCATATCTCTCCGCCTGTAAATTCCTGATCGATTATGATTATAATACCAAAACCAAATTTTGTCAATTGCCCGGCGTAAAACGGTTTTCGTTTATGCAAATGTTTTCGTCCCTCCGGTTTTTCTAAACCGCCGTATATTCCGAATCTTCCGAACGGAACTTGTCCCGATATCGTATACCGGACGGAAAATATCAAAAAATGCATCAGTAAGATCCTGTCCCTGCAAAACTTCTCAGCCGTCCGCACGTTACCCCGCCGCAAAAACCATGCAGCGGAAAAACTTATCTGCGGATCATTCGTGCTGCGGAAAATAAATAAACAGAAATTTTTATGTAAAGATCATTCGTGCTGCGGAAAAGTTTATGTACGAAAAAATTTATCTACAAATCATTCATGAGGTCAGCATCCTGAATGCGGAAAGAGTAAGGATAACGGCATAAATGATATCTATTGCCAAAGGCGTCAATTTAGTGATCAGAAAAGCTCCCGTCGCTCCCCCTGCGACAACGCCTAAAGACGCAAGAGCAGTTATGCTCCAATCGACTTTTCCGTTCAGGAGGTATATGGCTGCAGATATAAGCGAAACAGGCAGAATAATCAAAATCGAGGTTGCGTGAGCCTCTTTTACTTCAAGTTTGCATAATGCCGTCAGGACCAGAAAAGCAACCACGCCGCCTCCGCCTCCCAAAAGACCGTTGATAATACCCACCGACAAGCCTGCCGTGATAAATAATAAAGTTCTTTTATCCACTGTCTGCACCCCTTTGAAAGCACTTTTGCAATTTTAGTTTGCTTAATAATGTTTTTTTTATCATAAGGCACCGAAATGTATTTGATTTTTTATTCGTTTTGTATTAGAATAGATAAGTATGAGAATACGCTCTTGATATCTGACACTTGTATGACGCCGTGTGCCGCAGATTGATCTGTCACCCGACGTGCGTCGGATCAGGCGGATCATAAAGGCACTAATAAATACACATAGGTGGTAAAAATGAGCAAACAGAAAAAGACTTACGCTGTGGGCGGAGCTTCCGCCGTGCAGCAAGCGGAAGAGAGATCCCCGCTTTTGGCGCAAAAGATTATTTTCATGGTGGTTTTGGTGCTTATCGCAGCCCTCGTGCTTACGGCTACGATTATCTATGCCAATTATACCGAACCCGAATTATCGGAAAAGTCAAATGTTGCCGAAACAATCCCAACCAGCTCCGCAACCATCAGAAACGGCGGTTTCGATTATGTCACGCCCAGTTCGGAGAATAAAATAGGTTATCCTTTCGTTGCGGCTAACTGGACACTTACCCGTGAAAGCAATACAAAAACCATTGCGGGCGTTGTTCCGGTTTCGGAAGATACCTGGAGCACTGTCTCCGATCAGCTCTCTGCTTTGGGCGCCGATGTCGAAAACCCGGGCGAACCTGAAAATTCCGTAAAAAACGACGATGAAAATAAACACAATGTCTATATGCTTTATAATATAGACGATACGTATTCCAATTTGAAAAATTATACCTCCTTCTCCGCTGCTTCCAAAAGCTACAATAAGGTAACCATTTGGGTAAAAACAATCGACGTCGATCAGTCAAACGTCTATATCTGGCTTAAAAAGAGCAGCAGCTCCACTACTCCCGAGCTTTCTTTCACGGATGTGGTCACAAACGGAGAATGGACGGAATACTCCTTTTATATCGAAGGAAGCAGTTCCTCAAGCACCGCTCTTTATGTGGAAGTGGGCCTCGGCCGTGATACCGACGCCGATTTCGATAACGCTTCGGGTATCGTTTTCATTGACGACATTGTTATGAGCAATGTGAGCAAGGGCGAATACCTTAAAATGAAAAACGACGAAACCCTCACAAATATCAAAACCGTAAGCTTTATGGCCGAGGAAGATAACGAGAATATCGTGTCCATGAATCCCGACAGCGTATTCAGCATTATAACCGGGCAGAATTATATCGACGAAAACGTCGATGAAAACGGAGATCCCGCTCTCTTCCCGTTTGCAGTGGACAACCTTGATGAACCCAACGTTTATAAACTCGTCAACGACGGTTCGGTCAAATCCGTGGGCGGCAAGCTCATCAATCCCTTTACGGTAGCCGCACCTTCAGTGAACGACCACTATAAACTCTCTTTCTATGTCCGCACTAAAGACGTGCGCATCGATCAGGGAGCCAATATCTACCTCTATGTGGACGGAGAAAAATACAACACTTCCTATACGACCTATTTCTCAAAAGTCCGCACTACTACCGAGATCGCCGACGATAACCTCAACGGCTGGGTTCAGTATACCTTCTACGTGAAACCCTCCAATGTCAAAGATTTCACGCTGCAGCTCGAAATATGGTTCGGTAACATGATAAATGGCGAGAATATCACCGAACCTGTTACGGGGACAATGTATATAACGGATATAGAGCTCACTAAGATATCCCTCTCTACCTATTCGTCGGCTTCCACCGATTCCTATACTAAAAAGACGGATCTCAGTTCCTCTACGTTTACTCCTTCAACTACAAATACCCTGACTAACGGTTCTTTTGAAACCTTACCGACAAATATCTCCTCATCTTCCTACCCCTACCCCGTCTCCGACTGGACGGCTGCCGAGCAGTATACGGTTTATGACGGAGAAGCCGGAACTTTCAACAACGATGTGCAATTCGGTATCGTATCCCGTTTCAATGCCAATAACGCCGACCTCGGACTCAATGATGAGACCGATTTCCTGTTCCCGGGAAGCAAAGATATCATCAGTCAGCTTTACATCAGGAATATCAAGGAAGGCGGAACCGCCTTCGGTATGCGTTCCGGCAAGATATCCTTGTCCGCCAATACGTATTACCGTATCAGCGTCCTTGCTAAAGAAATCGACGGCGGTAAAGCCTATGTCTATATCACCGGCGATCTCAATATGAGCAACCACGGAGTTTCTCCCGACGGCCAGATTTTCACGCCCGTCACCGAACTCGACTACGGCAACGGATTCGTTCAGTATAACTTTTATATCGCTGTCGGCGAAGTCACTAAGACAGTTTATATCGAACTTTACAACGGCGAAAAAACCGATTCGGACAACGATAACACCGTTAAAGCCAACGGGATCGTCGTATTCGATATTGCCGATTACGAAACCTTGACGGAGGATCAGTTCAAAGCTCTTACCACGGCTGATCCCGACGACGAAAGTTATATCCCTCCGTTTGAAGCTTACGAACCCGAGGGCGATATATTCTCGATGCCTTCTAAGTTCGAGAATGTCGAAGGACTTGACCTTACCAACGAAAAAGCCGTCACAAGGCCCGAAGATCCCACCGACGAAGGAGATGATGATTATGACAATGAAGGAGATCCCATCAATTGGCTCAATATCATGGTCGCCATCTCAACTATCCTTCTTGTCGCGGCAGTGATCGTAGCAATAGTAGTGACTATCCGCCGTAAGAGGATCAAAAAAGCACAGGAACTTCAGGCTCAGGAAGAACAACAGCTTACAGGCAATAAAAAGAAAAACTGATAAAATAAACAAACTTCCGCGCTGAAAACGGCGCGGAAGTTTTTTATTCTTTTCTTTTTCAAAAGTTACTTTTTTTGTCGCATCGAGTTTGCTATTTTTCGGTTTACTTCCTTTTTCAAACGCATACTATTATCAGTCGTACCTTTGCTCTGATCTGTCGCCGTCCGAAACGCCAATTTACGGGATCGGGTTCGCCGCACAGTGCAAAGCTTCCTTATAGCCGATCATCTCCGTTTCGCACTACCCTAAAACGCTTGCCCGAACCGGGAGATCAGCTTTCTTTATGATGAAAATCGACTTATTATCTGAAATATATATGCTCCGTACCGTCTGTCACGGCCAAATAACATTCTGAAGCCGGTATTTCCGCCTTTAAGCGGAAAGAAGTCAGTTTCAAAGCGATCGTTACAGCCGTCGGCATGACTGAAGTCCGGACTTTGTGTGAGGAACGCATGATCTGGTTTATTGTTATTTTTCTGTTGATACTTCTGTTTTTTCTTGCAGAACTGCTCATATTTATCGGAGTATTTTACTCTCCTTTTAAGTCACAGGGCAACATACATCGCGTACCTAAAGGAGAACAATACCGTTATCGTGAAGATTACGTATGGCAAATCACGGAAGAACTGGCAGCCAGAACTTTCGAAAAAGCCGAAATCGCCTCCTTCGACGGGCTTACCCTCTTTGCGCGCTGCTACGAACAGAATAAAAAAGCTCCCGTAATGCTTTGCTTCCACGGTTACAGAGCCACTTCGATCAGGGATTTCTGCGGCGGCGGCAAAACGATCCTCGAAGCGGGCTTCAATCTCATACTTGCCGATCAGCGTGCCTGCGGAAAAAGCAGCGGTCACACCATAACTTTCGGCGTCAAGGAACAATACGACTGTCTTGCATGGATAGATTACGCGAATTCTCGTTTTCCCGGTTGCGACATTATTCTCTACGGAGTATCTATGGGAGCCTCGACCGTGCTCCTTGCGGGGGCTCATGACTTGCCCGAAAACGTCAGAGGCATCATTGCGGACTGTCCGTTTTCTTCTCCCGAAAAGATAATTCGGAAAGTCAGCCGCGACATAGGATTTCCGCCCGGAATTTTTTACCCCCTCGTCAGGCTTTCGGCACGCATATTCGGCGACTTCGATCCTTCGTCAGAGAATGTCACCGACAAAATAAGCAAAATAAAGGTGCCCGTGATGCTCATACACGGCAGTGAGGACCTTTTTGTTCCCTGCCAAATGAGCGTCGAACTGAAAAAAGCCGGCAAAACAGCCGAGCTTTATATATTTCCACATGCTGGTCATGCCCTTTCTTACCTCATAGACGCTGAAAAATATTCCATGCTTATCAAAGAGTTTTCCGAAAAAGTATGCAAAAACCATAAAACGGAATAAACTCTTTTCTTTACTTGTAACGAATGGGACCGCTTTTTTTAAACCGTACCCTGCTCCATGAGCTTTGCAGCCTTGCCGAACCATTCCGCCTCAAACCTCAGCATGTCCGCATTGTATTTTACCGTGAGAAGCTGAAAAACAAATACTTCGCCTGCTTCGCCCGCCTGCTTCAGTCTTTCTCCCTCCGCCACGACTTTATCCAATGCCTCTGCCTCCGCCTTCAGTACCTCAGCGTATTTGCCTACCCGCTCAGCCAATCCTTTCCTCTCCGCCTGCCCCGCAAAATAAAGCTTTGCCAATTCGGGATTTTTGTTCTGCCTGAATTCAAAAGGCGAATTTACCCATGAAATAAAACGTTCCCGTCCTTTGGGCGTGATCGTGTAAAGCTTCTTAAGCCTGCCTCCTTCGTACCTCTCGCTGCGTTCGACTTCTTCAGCGCTCAGCAGCTTTTTCAGCGCACTTTGGATACTGCCCGTACTGCTGCTGTACATCATGCTCAAGCTGCTCTCGAATCTGAGCTTGAGTTCGTATATCGTCCTTCCTTTATAATACAACAATCCGAGTATAATATTTTCCATATAGTTCTCCATTCATCCGCACCGGAAACCTGTGCACGTTTTTTTGCTTGATCTTCTCCTCACGGGATTATGTAAGGAAGTATCGCGGCATACTTTTCGGCAAGAAAATCTTCGCTTACCGGATACGCCGAGGACGTGGAGGGCAGATACATGCTTTCTCCTGAAACTGAATACAGCTTATAAGCTGTTTTCCCCGTCGTGAAAACCTTGATCTTTCCCGTCACCGAAAATATCTTTCCGAAATCATTCAGCTTCACTTCCTTTATTGACGAATCACTTGCCCCTGAAATCTCACAGCTTTCCACTACGTCCCATAACGCTATGCCATGCCTCAGACATGCCATCTTCTTCTCTTCCACACTGCCTGTAAATGCACCGTCACCGGTCACCCTTGACATTATTCGCCAAAACCGATTGCTCTTGTTCGCATAATAAAAGCCTTCCTCTCTTGACTTAGGCGACGGGAATGATCCCAATATCAGTATTTTGGCATATTCGTCGTACAGCGGCTCCAATGTATGATAATACCTCATCAGACTTGCTATCTCCTTCGCTTTAAACTTCACTACACCTATTTCTCCGTCTTATACTGCTTCCCCTATCACAGGCGCCATCACCTTTATAAAATACCCCGTTATCGCTTCGGGACTTTCTTTTTTACCGTGTAACAGCCACCAATACACAGTCTCGACAAAAGATGAAGATATATGATTTACAGCGTAATCTTCAGGAAGCCCGCTCTTTATCAGTATCCCCTTGTTCGCATACTGAAACATTATCAGCTTTTTGAGATTGCTTTTAAAATACCTCAGAAATATTTCATTATTCTGCGAAGTCAATAATTCCAGAATGTTTCTGTCGTTCTCCTGCAAATGCCTCAGTAAATGCAGAAATACCGAATCCTCCGCACTCCCGCAACTATAATGATAATGTCCGTGCGGCAACCCCATCGCAGTGTCGGTTATGTGCCCGAATAACTCCTCGCAAAGCTCCTTCAGCAAATAATCCTTGGTTTCAAAATGCGCGTAAAAGGTAGTCCTGCCCACATCCGCCGCATCTATTATCTCCTGCACGGATATCTGATTATAGTTCTTTTCGGATAAAAGCCCGGAAAAAGCCTGTAATATCGATTCTCTCGTCTTTTTCTGCCGCCTGTCCATATGACCTCCCCGAACAATTTTTTGCTTTTATTCAGTATCGAACATCTCATGGCTTTTGATTGTTCGATCTTTTGATTTTTGTTGTATAATAAAAATGTTACGAAACAATTTGTTTTCTATCTTACATATTATACTTTATTTTTTTAATAAAGTCAATCAAGGTGCAACTTATGATAAAAAAACTCAACGATATCCTTGCCGGTATCCCCGCGACTTTGGTCGGCGGTATTTTCCTGTTGATGAGCTTCATTTTTCCGAGGGTAAACATTATCCTTCCCGCAGACCCGGCATGGGTAACCGTTTTCATCTGCGGGCTTCCTCTGCTTTATCTTGCCGTAAAAAGAATAATATACAATCCTGGCATAAGCAAAATATCTTCCGCTCTCCTTATCACTATTGCCATGATAGCGGCAATAATAATCGGAGACCTTTTTGCGGCGGGAGAGGTCGCTTTTATTATGGCAATAGGCGCAATCCTCGAGGAAATGACAACTGACAGAGCAAAAAAAGGACTGAAAAAACTCATAGCTCTTGCTCCTTCTCAGGGAAGACGTATCAGTAACGGTTCGGAAGAAATGATCCCTGCCGAAAAGATCCGTGAAAACGATATACTTCGTATCCTTCCCGGCGAAACCATCCCCGTGGACGGCAAAATCATTTCCGGCGAAACATCAGTGGACCAGTCCGTAATGACCGGAGAATCGCTGCCCGTGGATAAAGCCGTCGGTGACGACGTATTTTGCGGCACGATCAACAGGTTCGGAGCAATCGACATAAAAGCGACTAAGGTAGGCGAAGACAGTTCGCTGCAAAAACTCATACGCATGGTACGTGAAGCGGAAGACAAAAAAGCTCCGATGGCAAGAATAGCCGATAAATGTGCCAGTTGGCTTGTTCCGGCGGCGTTCATGATCGCCGTGATAACTGGCATCCTGACTGATAACTTAGAACGCGCCGTTACAGTTCTGGTAGTATTTTGTCCATGTGCTCTTGTACTTGCCACCCCCACCGCTATCATGGCGGCTATAGGTCAGGCTACAAAACACGGAGTCATTATCAAATCAGGTGAAAGCTTAGAAAAAATGGGGAAAGTTGACACAGTAGCATTTGACAAAACCGGTACGCTGACATACGGCAAACTTAAAATATCCGACATCGTTTCCTTTAACGACGATTTTTCTGCCGAAGACATTTTGTATCTTACAGCCTCGGCGGAATCCAAAAGTGAACACCCGCTCGGGAAAGCGGTTTATTCCTCAGCCCTGAGCTCCGGCATCAAAACAGCTGAAACCGAAGATTTCCGCATGATGTCCGGCAAAGGCGTAAGCGCTAAAATCGCAGGTAAAACCTATTACTGCGGCAACGAAAAATATCTGTGTCAGTACGGAATACTTTTAAATGAAAAAGCCGGGGAAAAAGCCGAAGAACTCCGCAAACAGGGAAAAGCCATGATCTTCACGGCTTCCGAAACAGAATGTCTCGGCCTTATAGCCCTTTCCGACGAAATCAGACCTCAGGTCGGCAAAATGGTTTCCGATCTTGCCGCATTACACACAGATACGGTCCTCCTCACAGGCGACAGCAAAAATGCCGCCGAATATTTCGCCGATCTCAGCGGAATAAAAAACGTTTACGCGGAACTGCTCCCCGAAGAAAAAGTCATGCAAATCAGTAAACTGCTGCAACAGCATAAAACGGTCTGTATGATAGGCGACGGAGTGAACGACGCCCCCGCCCTGAAAACGGCAAGCGTCGGAGTGGCAATGGGCAGCTTCGGAAGCGATATTGCCGTTGAAGCCGCGGATATAGCCCTCATGAGCGACGACCTCTCTAAAATCCCCTACCTCAAAAAACTCTCCGACGCCACCGTCAAAACCATTAAATTCAGTATTGCCTTGTCAATGTGCATAAACTTCATCGCCGTCACGCTTTCAGTTGCCGGCATCCTTACCCCTACTTCAGGCGCCCTCGTCCATAACGCAGGATCATGCTTTGTCGTACTTATCGCCGCCCTGCTCTACGACAGAAAATTCAAATGATCCATTCTGACTCTTTTTAACATGTCTTTTAAGGACTTGCAAATTCTGCAGGTCCTTTATTTTACCCTTGACAAAAGTACGAAATCGTACTATAATATAACGGCATAAGAATTCGGGAGCTTTTATGAATAAAAACAGACTCAATGATACACGCCGGATAAATTACCTCACCTCGGAAACAGACGCTCTTTATCATCTCGCTTCTGTTAAACTGGGTATTTCCGACAGTGTTTCAATAGTGCTTTACACGCTGTACGATCCGGACAAAAGCTGTTTGCTCAGCGATATTTACAAAAAATCAGGCGTGAGCAAGCAGACTGTCAATTCCGCATTGCGAAAGCTTGAAAAAGATGGGATCCTCCGGCTTTCAAACCACTCCGGTAAATCGAAAAAAGTGACGCTTACCGAAAAGGGAGTCGCTTTCGCCGAAAAAACGGTAGCCAAATTGCTCGACGCCGAAATAAGGGCGCTCGAAGACTGGTCCTCGGATGAGATCAACACTTATATAGCACTGACGGAAAAATATCTTGAATGTTTCGGAAAACAGGTACGAGAATTATAAGAGCAAAAAAACCATGTTTATTTTAAAATATCTCAAATTTGATCAATAACGGATTTCGGAGCAGGTATGACTATACAATTATCGGATCGTTTCACATACGGCAAACTTATAAGATTTACGCTTCCCACCATCGCAATGATGATCCTCACGTCGATATACAGCATTGTCGACGGTTTTTTCGTGTCAAATTTCGCCGGGAAGCTCCCCTTTTCCGCCGTCAATCTGATAATGCCGTTTCTCATGATATTAGCCACAGTTGGGTTCATGTTCGGAACGGGCGGAACTGCGATCGTTTCAAATACCTACGGCTCAGGCGACATAAATAAAGCTAACAGGTATTTTTCTCTTTTCGTATATTTCTCATTTGCGATCGGAGTACTGCTCGGTATTGCAGGTATCATATTTGTTCGTCCCATTGCATCTTTGCTCGGTGCGGAAGGCGAACTGCTCGAACACTGCGTCATTTACGGCAGGATCATCCTTGCCGCCCTGCCCTTTATGGTCTTACAGCTTTTATTTCAAAGCTTTTTCGTCGCGGCTGAAAAACCGCGTTTAGGACTATGGGTCACACTTGCCGCCGGCGTAACGAATATGGTCCTCGACGCTGTCCTTGTTTTACTGCTGCCTCAGGAATATAAACTTGCCGGCGCAGCTTTGGCTACCGCTTTCAGTCAGGTTGTAGGAGGCGTTGTCCCGCTTATCTATTTCTTCAGAAAAAACGACAGCATCCTCAGACTCGGAAAAACTGAATTCTACGGAAAAGCTATCATCAAAGCCTGTACAAACGGCTCATCAGAATTCATGAGCAATGTTTCCATGAGTCTTGTCGGCATACTCTACAACATCCAGCTTTTGCACTTTACGGGAGAAAACGGAGTGGCTGCTTACGGCGTCATCATGTATGTAAGCATGATTTTTTCAGCAACCTTTATTGGTTACTCTATCGGGACTGCTCCGATCATCGGATTCCATAACGGCGCCGGCAACCACGGCGAATTAAGCAGCATACTTAAAAAAAGCATAAAAATGCTCATAATATTCGGATTTTTAATGCTCGCAGCATCACAGTTGCTCGCTTACCCCCTTGCTCGATTATTCGTCGGATACGACCGGGAACTTCAGGATATGACAGTAAACGGTCTCCGTATATTCTCCTTCTCTTTTCCGCTCATGGGCTTCGCCATTTTCGGCTCCGGTTTTTTTACCGCCCTGAACGACGGCCTTACATCTGCCCTGATCTCCTTCCTTCGTACTATGATATTCCAGGGAGGAGCAGTTCTGTTGCTTCCGATGTTTCTCGATATAGACGGCATATGGCTCGCTATTGTCGTGGCTGAATTCACGGCAGTCGTATTTACGGTCATCTTTATGATTGCAAAAAGAAAAAAATATCACTACTGAACCCCGTAAAATACTGCTTGTTGCCGAATAATATCTGCCTGTTTCTTCGACATGTTTTCAGCAGTCAGCAAAAATATAAATCTTCTGCTTTTTCCGATATCGGCATTTGATCAGCTTTCATAAACCTGCCTCGGACCTGACCGCTTATCCCGAAAAAACCGAAGTTTACCGCTACATTCGTACTTCACGGCGCATCCGGACTTCTTTATCTCCGGTATCCGCTCTCCTGTCGATATGGCGGACCTCGTTTGCCGTCAGATTTTCGCGCTGAAAACCGACTTGACTAAAAAATAATTACCATCACATAACAATTCGACAGATCCCGGCTGAAAAACACGGAGCGGATAAAATCATAATAAAAAATTACGGCTTTCGCGTCGGATCATCCGAAATACAACGTTTAATCAGGTTCAAGGAGAAGAATTTAATGACACGGGCAAAGTATCAGGTGCTTGTAATTCCGTATGACACAGATAACGGCAATGTATATTACTGTCTGTTCCGAAGAAGCGATATGGATATATGGCAGTTTATTGCCGGAGGCGGTGAAGACTCAGACGGCTCGGTCTTGTTGTCGGCTAAACGTGAAGCAAACGAAGAAGCAAATATCGGTTTCGACTGCGAATACATCCGGCTTGACACCGTCAGCAGCATTCCTGTAAATTGTTTTAAAAACGCGGAGATGATATGGGGCGAAGATTGCTATGTCGTACCTGAATACTGCTTCGGAGTCAAGGCGGACAGAAATAAAATTTATTTATCAGAAGAACATTCCGCATATAAATGGTGCAACTATGAAGACGCCCTCAGATACCTCAAATTCGACAGCAATAAAACTGCTCTTTGGGAACTGGATCGCAGAATAAAGAAAAAACTTCGTTCCGACAATCTATAATAATTCCGGTTCCGATATATCTGTTCAAAATAAAGACATTACCGACTGTTCTGGCGCAGATGTTTGATATTTCTCCGCAGGCTCTTGACGTCCCTGACATTGACAGTCGGATCGGTCTCATGCACCCCTTATTTACCCTTGAAGATGTGTATGGGCTGACCGTCAGCGAAGCAGACGGAGAAGTTTGTCTGAAAGTCAACAAAGACAAGGGCAAAGAGGCTTACGAGCTGCTGCAAATGCTCTATGCTTGGAAAGAGCAGGCGGACAAGCTCTCTGCCGGTGAAATCAGCAAGGATGATCATGCCCGCCGGCGTTACTGCTATCCGAAATACGATGCCACGCAGCTCCGGGCGAAAGTGCCCTCGCAGGAGTTAAGCGACGCATTAGTAGAAGCATGCAAAGAAAATTTGAAAGATAAATAATTGGAGCGATAGTATTTCCATGTTTACAATCACAAAAGATGATATTTCATTTATTCTGGAGGATTTTGGTATTGATTCAAAGGTCATAGGTTTCGCAGAGCTGCAAAGATACCATTACGAAAAAGATAATCCAGCATCAAAAGAAGTTCGGCTAATCATAAAGGTTGACTTGGATAATGGGCAGCCCTTTGTGATTCGATTCAAAAACGAGAAGGATGTCACCTTAGATATCATCCATGCGCAGAGCCGGTTTGCGAAGCTATTGGCGGATCGACATATAGAAACTCCTGCACTCTATATGACAAATGGGCAATACGCCAGATGGTATAGCATTAACGGATATGACGTAATTGTTACGGTGGAAGCCTTTGTTGCCGGAGAGTTACATACAGTCGATGAGGATATTGCTAAAAAAACCGGAAGCTTACTTGCTCGGATGCACAACATCGCAGAGCAAGCTGATTTTCATGTTCAAAACGATGTCCTGTTTGACCCTTTAAAACGAAATGATCTTTTTAGTTTTGAGGATTTTAAATTGAATAAAGACTTTTTAGTAACGCTGGACGAAGCTCTTTATAAAAGCATTGTGTTGGAACATGCTCATGTTTTTCAGAAAGTTCGTATATTCGAGAATGAGCCGAGATACGCCGTTCAAGGAGATATTAGTGACTGTAACTTATATCAAACTGTCGATGGCAGAATTGGCATTTTTGACTTTAATCGTTGCGGGGATAACGTTCTCTATTACGATGCTATTATGCAGGCAATTTTTGAGGCAAGGCTCATGGATTACCCAAACGAAATTGCCGAAAAACAGGAAGGCATTATCCTGTCTGCATTTTTGAAAGGGTATCATCAGGAAAGACCTTTTACAAATGAACAAAGGGAGGTGTTTCCATATTTATACGCCCTTATTTCCGCTTTTTGGAGCAGTGATATGAAATGGAATGAAAATAGCCTTTGCCATACTGTTGAGGCAGGGGATACTGAGACTGCGCATCAATGGCTGAAAGAAATCTACAGTCGCATATTATTTCGCCCTAAAATGCCTCTGTAAAGTCGTATTAATACGACAAAAGCCCTTAGCTATGGAATCAGTACCCACAGCTAAGGGCTTTGTAATACGGATTTCTTCCGCCATACAAGCCGCCTCTTATCATTCCGTAACCCATAAACCACTGGGCTACCAGAATAATGGCTCTTGTATGGCTGTTATCAAATTGTTATCAAAACGAGAGGTCAAACCCTGCAAACCCGCATAAATACTGGGTTTTCGGTTTCACATTCGTCATTCCCACTCGATTGTGCCGGTGGGCTTAGGTGTAAGGTCGTAAAGCACCCTGTTCACTCCCGGGACTTCCGTCGTTATCCGCTTGGTTATATGCTGTAATAATGCAAACGGTATGTCCTCTACGGTAGCTGTCATCGCGTCACGCGTATTGACCGCACGTATTATAACAGGCCATTCGAATGACCTCTTCCCCTCCTTTACTCCTGTGGACTTGAAATCGGGAACCACTGTAAAATACTGCCACACTTTTCCCTCTAAACCGTTTGCGGCAAATTCCTCTCTTAAGATCGCGTCAGACTCCCTTACCGCCTCTAATCTGTCACGCGTAATCGCGCCTAAACAACGCACACCAAGTCCGGGTCCGGGAAACGGCTGACGATATACCATATTATCCGGCAAACCGAGCGACTTCCCTACTACGCGGACTTCATCTTTATACAAAAATTTCAGAGGTTCCACAAGCTCAAATCTCAGGTCCTCCGGCAAACCGCCGACATTATGATGTGCCTTCACCGGTCCGCTTTCAAGTATGTCCGGGTAAATGGTGCCCTGCGCAAGAAACTCTATCCCCTCAAGCTTTCTCGCCTCCTCCTCAAATACCCTGATAAACTCTGCCCCTATGATCTTCCTCTTTTCTTCGGGGTCGGCTGCTCCTGCCAACTTCCCCAAAAACCGATCTGTTGCGTCAACATATATCAGATTGGCGTCCATTTCGTCTCGGAATACCTTTATCACCTGTTCGGGTTCTCCCTTCCTCAGTAAACCGTGATTCACATGTACGCATACAAGCTGCTTCCCTATCGCCTTTATCAGCAAAGCCGCCACTACGGACGAATCTACGCCGCCGCTCAGCGCCAGCAACACTTTCTTGCCGTCTGTTTGCTTTCTCAATGCGTTTATCTGTTCAGCTATAAACTTTTCCGCCGACTCATGCGTCGTTATCCTTTCCATATTTTCGGGCCGTCTGTTCTTTTCCATATTTCCTCCTGCCTGACTCTGCTTTTACTCCCATTCTATTGTAGCAGGCGGTTTGCCTGTTATATCGTAAACCACCCTGTTTATATGCCTTGTCTCGTTTACTATCCTGTTGCTTATCCTCTCGAGAACATCATACGGGATCCTCGCCCAATCCGCCGTCATTCCGTCGACTCCCGTTACGGCGCGCAACGCCAACGTATACTCATACGTCCGACTGTCTCCCATTACTCCTACCGACTTGTTTCCGGTAAGCACGGCAAAATACTGCCATATCTTTTCATTCAATCCCGCTCTTGCAATTTCTTCCCTGAATATGTAATCGGCGTCCTTTAATATTTCAAGCTTCTCTTTTGTAACCTCGCCGATTATCCTGATCCCGAGTCCCGGACCGGGAAAAGGCTGTCTCATTACTATATGATCGGGAAGTCCCAACTCCTTACCGAGTCTCCTCACTTCATCCTTGAACAGATCCCTCAACGGCTCTACTATCCCTTTGAATTTGATTACGCTCGGCAGTCCTCCTACGTTATGATGAGATTTTATCATCGCACTTGTCTTACTGCCGCTTTCTATCACATCAGGATATATCGTTCCCTGTGCGAGAAAATCCACTTCCCCTATTTCGTCTGATATATCTTCAAAAACGCGTATGAACTCCTCCCCTATGGCTTTCCTCTTACTCTCAGGCTCCGTGACCCCCTTCAGCTTTTTCAGAAACCTTTCGGATGCGTCTATCATTTTTAAATTCATTTCGCGTTCTTCTATGAATACTTTCCTGATCTCCTCGCTTTCGTTTTTTCGCATTAAACCATGATCCACGTATACGCAAGTCAGTTTTTCTCCAATAGCTTTATGTATCAAAGTAGCGGCTACTGCGCTGTCTACTCCTCCCGACATCGCACATAACACACTGCCATCCTTTACTTTTTCTCTGATATCTTTTACAAGCTTTTCCGCCACGTTTTTCATGGTCCAGTCGCCTTTTGCTCCGCATGCTCCGTACAGAAAATTCCTTAAAATAATCTGACCGTTCTGAGTATGGTGCACTTCGGGATGAAACTGTACTCCATATATCCTTCTCTTTCTATTTTCAAAAGAAATAACGGGACAGCTTTCCGTATAAGCGGTAACACTGAAGCCTTCGGGCACCTTGCTTATATAATCGGTATGACTCATCCATACTATACCATTGTCAGGCATTCCTTTAAAAAGCTCCGCACCCTTATCAAACGATGCAACCTGCTTTCCGTACTCTCTGACGTCGGCAGTACTTACTTCTCCGCCCAATGCTTGCGCAATAAACTGAATACCGTAACATATACCGAGTATCGGGACCCCGAGTCCGAATATATCCTTGTCAAATACGGGGGCGTCTTTTTCATAAATACTGTGAGGCCCCCCGGTAAAAATTATTCCTATCGGCGAATATCTTCTGACTTCCTCGATCGGAGCATCATAAGGCAACATCACACTGTGAACATTCAGCTCCCTTACTCTGCGGCATATCAATTGATTATACTGTCCGCCGAAATCTATCACCACTACGGTTTCAGTCATTTTTCCCTTCCTTTTTAAGTCCTTATGTCGTGTATCCCGCACTTAGGACCGTCACATTTTTACCGAATAATTCGGAGCCTCTTTAGTAATGGATATATCGTGAGGATGACTTTCTATCAGTCCTGCATTTGTTATTTTTATAAATCTGCCGTTTTTCCTCAATTCATCCACGCTCTTATTTCCGGTATAGCCCATTCCGCTTCTCAATCCGCCCATGAGCTGGAATACCATATCTCCCAAAGTTCCTCTGTAAGGCACTCTTCCTTCGACTCCCTCGGGTACGAGTTTCTGTGAATTCTCCTGGAAATACCTGTCTTTACTTCCTTTCACCATCGCGGCAAGCGATCCCATCCCGCGGTATACTTTGAATGAACGTCCCTGATATATTTCCGTTTCTCCCGGGCTCTCTTCCGTCCCCGCAAACAGGCTGCCTATCATTATCGCCGACGCGCCTGCAGCTATCGCTTTAACTATATCTCCCGAATACTTTATTCCTCCGTCGCCTATCACGCGCTTTCCGAGTTTGTCCGCCGCTTCGGCGCAATCCATGATCGCGGTGATCTGCGGAACTCCTATTCCCGCTACGACTCGCGTAGTACATATCGATCCGGGGCCTATCCCGACTTTTACTACGTCCGCACCGGCTTCTATACATGCTTTCGTGGCAGATGCTGTCGCCACATTACCCGCTATTATCGGAACAGACGGGAATTTCTTCTTTATCGCCGTTACTATATCCAATACTTTCCGACTGTGTCCGTGTGCCGTATCGACGGCTATAATATCCACCCCCGTCCTGACCAGTTCCTCAGTCCTTTCCATGGTGTTAGCTGCCGTGCCTACTGCAGCTCCCACTATCAGTCTTCCCTTTTTATCCTTTGCTCCATTGGGATACTGTATGGTCTTTTCTATATCCTTGATCGTTATAAGCCCTTTAAGTACGTTATCCTTGTCAACAATGGGCAACTTTTCGATCCTGTGCGCTCCAAGCAGCTTCTGAGCCTCTGCCAACGTCGTCCCCACCGGCGCCGTAACTAAATTCTCCTTTGTCATAACGTTATTTATAGGCTGCTCGAAATCGGTTTCAAAACGAAGGTCCCTGTTTGTCAGAATGCCTACAAGATGCATCTTAGCGTCTACTATCGGCACCCCGGATATCTTATACCTCGCCATCAGCGCCAAAGCGTCGGTAACGGGATTCTCAGGATGAAGGAAAAACGGATCGGTTATTACGCCGTGCTCCGAACGCTTAACTCTGTCCACCTGCAGCGCCTGGTCCTCGATAGACATGTTTTTATGGATTATTCCGAGTCCTCCTTCACGCGCCATTGCTATGGCAAGTTTATATTCCGTTACCGTATCCATGGCTGCGCTCATAAGCGGTATATTAAGGCTTACACCTTCGCACAGCTTCACTTTCAGGTCAACCTCCCCGGGCAACACATTCGATTTATCCGGCAATACAAGCACATCATCAAAAGTCAATCCTTCTTTAACCAATTTATCCATATTTTCCTCCGTTATTCAAATCATCCTGTGTGACTAAGATACTGTATATTTTATCATATTTTCGATTAAGTTGTAAACCCTTTTTGCGGGCACGAGATAAATTAGCCTTCTTTTTACTTGCCTTTTCTCCGTTTTTGTGCTTTAATTACATCAGCATTTTTCAAGAAGGTGTTTTTATGTCTAAAAAAATCAGCGCTAAAACTATTGCGATCTCAGGCATCCTGATCGCTCTTTCGGTTTTGTGGACATGGTTCATGCCTACCCTGGATCTCGGCCTTTATTGGTCGTTTACCCCGCTTTCGCATATTTTTATTTTCTTCGCCATGATGATAAGCCCCGCCGTGGCCGTGCTTACCGCTGCTGGAACTGTATTGGGCTTCTTTCTCAAGGGCGCAAACTACGTCCTTCTGATGCGCGCGGCAAGTCACATCATATTTGTAGTCGCCGGCGTTCTTATGCTGAAAAAACTCAACATTGTCAAACCGCTGCAATTCCTTATTTTCGCCGTTGCCACAGCCCTGATCCATGCAGTGACCGAAACCGCTGCCGTTTACATCGCCATCGCCGCCGGACTCAGTATTCCCGAAAACGGTATGCTTTACATCTGGGGAGCAACTTTCGCCGGCACTATAGGTCATTCGCTTTTGGATTGCACCGTTGCTTATTTAATCTCACGACTCATTCTTAAAGCTCATGTCGTAGATATGCCTCCGTTGATGAAAGAAAATCACTGAGTCCGATCTTTCCGCTTCCAAGCGTATCACCTATACGGCAACATCAAAAAACCCGTACCTCTAAGGTACGGGTTTTTCTCTGAAAGTTTATCTCAGTTTATCAATTCTTCATATATCGACTCGTATTTCTTCGCACTCTGTGCCCATGAATAATCTTCTGCCATAGCGTTCCTTATAATACGGTCAAAAGCCTTTTCGTCATCGTAATAAAAATGCAACGCTCGACGAAGAGTATACAACATATCATGCGCATTATAGTTCGTAAAACTGAATCCGTTTCCTTCTCCCGTATACTGGTTATAGCTCTTCACGCTGTCTTTCAGTCCACCGACCTCTCTTACGATAGGAAGAGTGCCGTACTTCATGCTTATCATCTGACTGAGTCCGCAGGGCTCAAACCTGCTCGGCATCAGAAAGAGGTCGCAGCCGGCATATATCCTGTGCGCGAGTCTGTTGTCGAAGCCTATCACGGACGCCACCTTCTCACGGTATTCCGCGGCATAATACCTGAAAGCTTCCTCATACCTTAAATCTCCCGTCCCGAGAATGACCATCTGCAAATCTTCTCTGACGATATCTTCCATCACGCAAGTTATAAGATCGAGTCCTTTCTGATCATAAAGCCTCGAAACCAGTCCTATCAACGGTACGGCTGTGTTCGGGAGCCCAAGCTGCTTCTTCAGCTGTTTCTTATTATATGCTTTGCCTTCGGCATAATCGGCAACCGAATAATTCCTTTCTATCAGTTCATCGGTTTCCGGATTATACGTAGTGTAATCCACACCGTTCAGTATCCCGTGAAGATGATTCCTCCTTGCGCGCATAAGACTCTGAAGTCCTTCGCCGTATTCATCGCTCATTATCTCTCCCGCGTACGAAGGAGATACGGTAGTCACCTCGTTTGCATAGACGATCCCGCCTTTCAGGAGGTTTGCTCTTCCGTAAAACTCAAGCTTGTCATGCGAAAAATAGTAGCCCGGGAGTCCCGTTTTATCCATGACCTCCGCGATATCAAAAATTCCCTGGTACTGCAGATTATGGATGGTTATCACCGTGCGCATATTCCTGTAAAAGCCCATTCCCATGTAAAAACAGTCAAGCATTACGGGAACGATCGCCGTAGACCAATCGTTGCAGTGCAGCACGTCCGGACGATAATCGAGATGCACAAGTATTTCAAGAGCAGCTTTGGAGAAAAAGCAAAAACGTTCCAAGTCAAACTGGTCGTAAATCTTATCTCCGCCGAAATAATAAGAACTTTCTATAAAATAGTATTCGACTCCGTTCATCGACAGACTCCACACGTTGCAGCTCTGCCGGCGCCATCCCAGAATTACGCTCACATTACTGAGGATCTGTCTCATGTTCTGCGCATAGCGGTCAGGAATGAACTTATACTTCGGCATGATCACCTTGACTTCATGACGTTCTGCAAGGGCTTTGGGCAATGCGCCCAAAACGTCTCCGAGTCCTCCGGATTTCGCAAAAGGTTCTGCCTCGGCGGAAATGAAACAAATTTTCATGATCTGTTCTCCTGTAGCTTATATTCTTCTGTTCTTGCCTACCACCAGAGGATACGAAGCATCACCGCAAAGTATCTTATCCCTGTCGACAAACACCTGCTTGTCAAGAATAACGTGGCTGAGAACGCTGTTTTCCATTATCTTGCTGTCCTGCATTATAACACAGTTTTTGAGTTTACAGCCTTTGCGTACCTCGACTCCTCTGAAAAGTATACATCCTTCCACTTCACCGTCGATAATACAGCCGTCTGCTATAAAGCTGTTGCTTACTTTTGCATGCTTCAGATAACGGGCAGGCACTTTGTCCTTGACTTTGGTAAGTATCCTGTCGTGCGATTCGAACAGACATTTCCTTACATCGTCATTCAGCAACTCCATATTAAAGTTATAATAGCTGTTTATATCCGTTATGGTACGCACGAAACCCTTGTAATTATACCCTACTACCTTAAGCCTACCGAGATTTCTGGCAAGTATATCCTTTTCAAAACTCTTTTCTCCGCGCGCTATGCAACTTTCCACAAGATTTACAAGAAGATCGCCTTCTATTATATAAAAGCCCAATGCCTTCGATGAAAATTTACTGTATTTATTGAAGGCGTCGATATCTACTACCCTTCCCGTTTCATCCACATCTATATATACTTCGTTATCATCGTGTTCTGCTCCGGGCACCATCTCGTTGTATATGATCGTTATATCGGCATTGGAATTCTTGTGCTTTTCCATTGCGTCGTCAAAAGTCATATTGCACATCACATTCGAATCAGCCAAAAGCACATACTTTTGCTGACTCCTTCTTATATAATGCACTATACTGTGCAAAATAGCTATCTTGTCCTCCCCTGTCATATGCAGTTCGCTGTCCTGTTTGTAAAAAGGAGGCCAGATATAAAGACCGTACTTCTTCCTGCTCAGATCCCACGGCAGACCGCCGCCGAGGTGGTCCATAAGCGACTGATAATTGTATTTCGTCGTAACTCCGACGTTCGATATCCCGCTGTTTACAAAATTACTCAGAATAAAATCTATAAGTCTGTATCTTCCCGCGACAGGCAACGAAGCCAATGCTCTCACGCGGGTAAGGTCGCCCAGCCTGATACCTTCGTTTTGCGCGAATATTATACCCATTGTGTCAAGCATCTTACTTTTCCTCCTTTATATCGGCTGATACCATGCAATTACCGCCTACAACGGCATTTTCACATATTGTTATGCCTCCGGCGATCAATGTGACGCCGTCACTGCAATATACGGATTTGTATTTAGTCGTTTCTTCTTCCGTCCCGATCTGAGCGCCGTTTCCTATAACCGCTCCCTGACCTATGATCACCTTATTGAGCTTCACATTCTCCCCCACTTTTACGTCGGTCATGATTATACTGTCCGTGACCTCGGCGCCTTTGCCGATTGTGACTCCGTCGCTTATCACGGAATGCCTGACCGTACCGTCTATGTAGCAGCCTTCCGTTACAAATGAATCGAGTATGTGTGCGTTTTTGCCTACGTAATGCGGCGGCTTGAGAGCGCTCTTACTGAAAATAGGCCATTCGTCATCATAGAGTTCAAGTTCGTCGTCGTCGAGCATGTCCATATGTGCCTGCCACAAGCTGTATATTGTCCCGACATCCTTCCAATAGCCTTTGAATCCGTATCCGAATACGCGTTTCCCAGTATTAAGCATATGCGGTATTATGTTTTTACCGAAATCGTTGCTGCTTTGCGGATCTTTTTCGTCTGCGATAAGCTGTACCTTAAGCTCCTTCCATTTGAATACGTATATCCCCATGCTGGCATAATTGCTCTTGGGTACTTTCGGCTTTTCCTCAAAACCCGTGATCCTGCCTGTTTCGTCAAATGACAGAATTCCGAACCTGCTTGCTTCCCGAGGTTCAACGGGTATATGCGCAATAGTTACGTCCGCATCGTTGTCGTTATGCAGCTTTATCATTTTGCTGTAGTCCATTTTGTAAATGTGATCGCCCGAAAGCACTAACACGTTCTCCGGCTGAAACTGTTCGATAAATTCAATATTCTGATATATCGCATTTGCTGTTCCCTTATACCACTCGCCCGCTTCCTCCTGCATATACGGCGGCAGAACGTATACTCCGCCGTTCAGTCTGTCCAGATCCCAGCTTTTTCCGCTGCTGATATAGGTATTCAGTAAAAGGGGTTTATACTGTGTCAGCACTCCCACCGTATCAAGGCCGCTGTGGGCACAGTTTGTAAGCACAAAATCGATGATCCTGTATTTTGCCCCGAACTGCACCGCCGGTTTCGCAACTCCTTTGGTGAGAGCGCCTAACCGGCTTCCCTGTCCGCCGGCAAGAATCATAGCCACGCAATCTTTTTTCATAAATGCCACTCTCCTTCAATTATAGTATTATAATTTAAGCCTTGCTTACAGCCTGCCTCCAGCCTGAATATAACTTTGATGCCGCGTCTTTGCTTAAGGTGGGTACAAACTCTTTTTCCACTCTCACAAGACTTTTGATTTCTTCCTCGCTTTTCCATACCCCGAGTCCCATTCCGCACATATACACCGCGCCCATTACAGTACTTTCAGTACACTCGGGCCTGAGCACTTTGAGTCCCGATATATCTGCCTGAAACTCCATCAGAAAATCATTTCTGCTCGCTCCGCCGTCTGCTCTCACGGCCATGATCCTGCTTCCTAAGTCCGCTTCGATACAATCCAGCACGTCTTTCGTGGAATACGCCATGCTCTCCAACACGGCCCTCACTATATGAAATTTATCCGTATTCCGTGTGATACCTGTTATTACTCCCCGGGCTTCCGACCTCCAGTAAGGAGCGCCCAGTCCCGTAAACGCGGGTACAACGTACACTCCGTCGCAACCGGGTGTTCCGTCGCCGTTTTTTGCCGCCCTTGCCATACGTTCGCTGTCTTCACTCGATTTCATGAAATCCAGCTTGTCTCTCAGCCATTGCACCGCGCTTCCGGCATTGAAAACACTTCCTTCTATTGCGTAAACCGTCTTACCCTGTCTGCGCCAGCCTATTGTGGTTATCAGGTTGTTTTCCGAGTAAACCGCTTTCTCTCCCGTGTTAACGAGTATAAAGCAACCGGTCCCGTAGGTATTTTTCGCGTCACCTTTATCAAAACACGCCTGCCCGAACAATGCCGCCTGCTGATCCCCCAGTATCCCGCATATTACCGGCGCACCTTTTACGGCGGTCCCTTTCCCCGCTATTGCATCGCTGTCTATTACTTCGGGAAGGATCTCCTCGGGTATGCGAAACAGTCTTAACAGCTCTTTGTCCCAGCACATTTCGTTTATATTGTAAAGCATAGTGCGCGAAGCATTGGTAACATCGGTAACGTGAGATTTTCCTTCGGTGAGCCTGTATATGATATAAGAATCCAGAGTTCCCGCCAATATCTCTCCCCGCAATGCTTTTTCTCGTGCTCCTTCGACATTGTCCAGAAGCCACGCCAATTTCGTTGCGGAAAAATAGCTGTCTACGGTCAACCCGGTACGCTGCTTTATCATTTTTACGACGCCCGGATCCGAACGAAGATATTCACAGTAATCCGCCGTCCTTCTGCACTGCCAAATAATGGCGTTATGAAGCGGCTTACCCGATTTCTTATCCCATATGAGCACGCTCTCTCTCTGATTGGTCACACCTATCCCGTATATTTCATCGGCGGATACTCCGCTTTCGGCTATCACCTCTCCGAGAGAAGCAGACTGCGCACCCCATATACTGAGTGCATCGGCTTCCACCCATCCGGGTTCAGGATACGATAATTCAAACGTGTGAGCAGCAGTAGAGATGATCTTTTTCTCCGATACGTCATATACTACGGCTCTTGCCGATGTCGTACCTTCGTCAAGCGCTACTATGTATCTTTTCATATTACCTCACAACTTCTGATACGCCTTAAGATTATTTACGATCCCTACTGCTTCACCGAGCTGTTTCTCCTCTTCAGATATTATCTTTCTTAAGGTTTTATTATCCTGAATATCAAAAACTTCCCCGTATCCGTACCTGAACCTTCCGAGCAATTCTTTTTCCGCACTGCCGAAATTACTTTCGTCCGGCGCATACCCGGATAACAACAGATAATCATATAAATATAAAGCCAGTAAAGCGTCGGTATTGCCGCCTTCGCAAAGAAATGTAAAGTATTTTACGGTTTCGGTCAGATAATCGTCGGCGTCCTGCGGCATCACGGGATTCATAAGCAATTCACAGGCAACTCCGGCTGCATAATAGCTTTCCGTTCTGTAGCACAGAGTGTAAAAACTATTTATCTGACTGCAGTTCGCAACCACATGATATCCGTTTTTCTCTGCCAGTATATATTCTCCGTAATTGAATAACTGAGCTGCAAATTTAAGTTTTGCGGCGGGCTTCTTTACGCCCTTTACCACTGCAGTGAGTCTTCCTTCCTGAGTAAAGAGAGTTATCAGCCTGTCATTTTCCTTATGATCTTTTGCAGTCAGCACTATACCCCTGAGTTTTTTCTCCATCAGCGTTTCTCGTCTTTATCGGACAGCTTTTTATATAAATTGTAATATGCAATACTTCCGGTTTTTTCAAAAAGTTCCCAAGCTAAATCTTTCGCGTCTTTTTTCATAGGTCCTCCCGCAAATATGCTAAATTTAGCTTTTGTAATAATCGAAAGCTTATGCGTGAAAACCTTTTTTTCTTTACGACCGTAACGCGTACCTCCCTTCCAGCGCACTCTGCCCGACTCTTTCTTCCTTATAGTAAAGGAGTCTTTTCCTTCTTCGGACACCTCCCCGGCTTATCACACCGCTTATGAACGCGTATGCTCAGAACTCCTGTTTTTTGTCATATCCTATATCCTTCATGACATATTCGCTGTTTCGCCAGTCCTCCTTCACCTTGACCCACAACGATAAAAATACTTTGCCCTGCGTCAATTTCTCTATGCTTTCGCGCGCATATGAACCTATCTTTTTAAGCTTCTCGCCTTGCCTGCCGATTATTATAGGCTTATGGCCTGCTTTCTCCACAATTATATTTGCGTCTATATCCCATAAATTACGCGATTCGTCATAACTCATTTTGTTGAGCTGCACGCCGACGCCATGCGGGATCTCTTCGTCAAGAAGCAGCAGTATCTTTTCTCTTATGAGTTCGCAAACCATGAAACCCATACTTTTATCGGTTATATCGTCTTTATCGAAATAAGCTACGTCGTCAGTGAGAAACTGCTTCAGGTGTTCTCTGAGTTCACGTATATTTTTCCCCTTCCTTGCAGACACGGCCCATATACTTTCCGCCTTGACAGAATTAAGCTTGCTTAATTCCGGCATAAGCTTCTCGGGCTGACAGATATCGGTCTTGGTCACCGCTATTACAACGGGTATTTTTCCGCAGTATCTTTCGATCTGCTTAATGTCGCTTTCCGAAATGCCTTTATGTCCGTCAATGGTATAAAGTATGCAGTCTACGTCCCTTACGGCGCTTTCTATACTTTTTACCATGTACTCCCCGAGCAGACTGTGCGGAGTCAGTGCTCCGGGCGTATCCACGAATATCATCTGACACCCTTCCTCATTCCATACGCCCAGAATTTTATTGCGTGTAGTCTGAGGTTTAGGAGAAACTATCGATACCTTTTGTTCAATAAGACTGTTGAGCAGAGTAGACTTTCCCGCATTGGCTTTCCCGATAATTGCTATATATCCCGATATGATCTTTTTGTCAGTCATCTTTCCACTCCCGCCGACGAAAGTATTTCCCGCTGCAAACGCTCCATCTCTTCTCTCTCTTCATCTGCAATATGATCGTATCCCATCAAGTGCAGCAGTCCGTGAACAGCCAGAAACGCGATTTCCCTTTCAAAACTGTGCCCGTATTCGGCAGCCTGCTTATAAGCTGCGCTTTTACATATCATTATCTCGCCAAGATACAGATCGTTGTCCGCAACAGCGTCTGCCGCGACCCTGCCCTTTATTCCTCTCATATACTGAAAACTCAACACATCCGTCACCTTATCGATCCCTCGTGTCGAAGCGTTGATCTCTCTTATCTTCTTCCTGCCTGCAAAGCTGATTTCAAGACTGAGTTCCCCTCTTTGTCCGAGGTATCCGTAAGCAACAGCGAATACCCGGTCTATAAGCTCTCTGTACTCCCGTCCCACATAATAATAGCTTATTTCAAACTTATTTTCCAAGCCTGACCTCCGGATACTGTATCCTGTCATGGGTGATACCCAGATACGTCGTAAGTATGGTGCGCTTTATTATCTCCAGGTCCTTCATGGTTATGTCGCAATCCGTAAACTGTTCCAGCTCGAACCTTTCTTTGACTATTTTATCCACGATCTCCGCTGCGGCATTTTTATTATTATTTGCCCTGAGAGCTGCTTCGCTCGCGTCGGCGATCATGATTATTGCGCTGATCTTATTGGTAGGTTTTGGGCCGTCGTAGCTATATGCCTTCATATCCAGTTCGCCTTCCGTCATTCGTTTGGCTTTAGAATAGAAAAACCTGATCGGCATAGTCCCATGATGCTCGGCTATAGCCGATACTATTTCCTCCGGAAGCTTATATTCCTGTGCCAGAGCTATACCGTTTATGATGTGTTTTTTTATAAACATGACAGACAATTCCGGCGATATGCTTTCATGAGGATTCTGTCCTCCGGATTGGTTCTCGACGAAAAACTGAGGATCTTTCAGCTTGCCTATGTCATGGTAGTAACCTGCTGCGCGTGCGACGAATGTATCAGCACCTATCGCGCCCGCACATGCTTCCGCATAGCTCGCCACCAGCATGCTGTGATTGAATGTTCCGGGAGCTTCCTCTACCATCCTTTTCATCAGCGGCTGATCTGAAGACGCCAGTTCAGCCATCCTGAAATCGGTAACGAGATTGAATATGCTTTCAAACAAAGGCGTAAGCAGGAAAAACAGCGCTATATCTACCAGTCCCGATACCAGTGCAAGCAGACACATCGACCAGAACTCCATATTCATATTGAAAGTCTCGGAAAAAATAAAATACGTAAGTATTGCGACTATAAGCGAGAAAAATCCGATATATAATCCGCCGAACAGATATTGGACACGTCTGTTGGATTTGCTTATCATATATGTGCCCATTATACTGCCGAGTATTCCGGAAAAAAGCAGATAGTAGACCTGAGCGTCGGTTGAAGAAACCGTAAGATTCTTCTCCGCTATAAACAAAAGCAAAACTACATAAAAGTTTACGAAAAAACTCAGCTTGGGCGAAACTATCAATGATATCAGCAGCGCACAAAGTGCTACCGGCGCAACGTATATTACCGGGATCGGAGCGTCTACCATCGATATTAAAATATTCAATGTATAAGATACCGTCGCCGTGACAAAAAGAGCCGTCATTTTTTTCCTGCTCTTCAGAGTCTCGTTATCGGCAAAGTAAGCATATATCACGATAAGAACGGTAAAAACAAATATTATCGCAGCAAAAGCCAGTGCGCGGATGGCCTTCTGCCCTTCCACCTCGGGCGGAAGAGTATCGTTCCACTCGAAAAACACCAGCCAGCTGATCAAACACAGCAGTACGGAAAAAAGTGCCACCAGAAAAGCATTGAACGCCGCTTCCTTTTTATTTAAGCCGTATCTTCTTTTGGTCTTCAAAACTCACCTCTTTATAACCTTCCGCGTCATACCGTTTATGACCGCACATTCGGGTTCATCCCACATTCTCACGGGCATACATAACTTCTCCGCAAAATAAGAATCCGCACCGTATATCCTTGCTCCGCCCCCTGCTAAGAAAAACCCGTTTCGCCTTACCTGGCGCAAAACATCATCTTCAAGTCCGCCTGTCAGACTCAGCGCTGCGGCGGCTATATACTCCATTGTGTCGCTGAGGGCAGGATAAAGGTCTTTCGCCGTCACGCGCACTTCTTTATTGAGTCCGCTGCTTAGGTCTATTCCTCCGGCTACGGCAGTCGTAACGTCTTTGGAGTTGAAACTGATGCATTTCTCCTTAACTTTCTCAGCGACCTCGTCCCTTACCGACAAATGAAATTTATCCTCAATAAGATATACTATACCGCGATTGATTATGTCTCCGCCAAGATATACGGTAGCGCCTTCTATGGTCTTTCCTCCGGAAACAGCCGCAATCTCGGTCATTTTATGGCCTATGTTTATTATTCCGCCGCTCGTCACGCCAAAACAATTGAACATATACTCGGCTGCCGCTACCGCACTTTCAATGAATGTAACGGGATATACTCCGGCGTCTACAAAAACTCTTTCGATCTCGCGCAGTTCGTCTGCGCTGCTTCCGGCGCTCACCGATACTGCCGCCTTAATCTGCGGTTCATACGCACTTTGCGGTATTACGGCACTTGCAACGCTCTTTATCATTGCCGCCGCGCCGGCTCTGTCTGTCACAGTACCGTCGCTTACCGGATACCGGAGCACAACATTCTGCTTATCTTTTTCATACGCTTTGAGCGCCGCGTATCCTGCACCGAGATACTTGTTCCCCTTTGCAGAATAAGCCACCACCGTCGGCTCATTATAAAATATGTCAGTCCCGGCTATCCCTGCCCGCGTGTTTTTTGAACCTAAATCAAAAGCTATCTCATAATACGCCATACTCTTCTTTCTCCTTCCCGCTCAGCATACCGTCAAGACATATCCTGAGTTCTTCCGTAGGAAGCCCGACAACATTGTCGTAGCTGCCGCTGACCTGCGTCACAAAACAGCAGTCCTGTATCCCGTAGCCTCCCGCCTTGTCAAATGACGACCCCGTTCTTACATAAGCTTCGATCTCAGATACCGAGAGTACCCGAAACCTCACTCCTGTCGCTGCAGTGAATATACTCTTATCCTTTCCTCTCACAATACATACGCCTGTATATACCGTATGCTCCTTCCCGGACAGCATCAGGAGCATTTCCCTTGCTTCTTCCGCATTCGAAGGCTTTCCGAGGACCTTCCCTTCCGATACCACTATCGTATCTGCACCGATCACCAATGCTCCCGGATTCAGCGCGGCAACTTCTTCCGCCTTTCTTTCTGCAAGCTCCGCCGCCATTTTTGCAGGGTTCTTTTCATCAGAATGTTCTTTGCCCTCAGGCGCAATGCTTACATAACTCTTTATCACCTTGCCTAAAAGCTCTCTCCTTCGAGGCGAAGATGAAGCGAGTATCACTCTGTGCGGTGATTCCGGCACCTGCTTTACGGCTGCCTTTTCCGATTGTTCCATAAAGCTACCTTTCGGCCGTCTTTTTTGGCTGAGGATATATAACTCCGAATGTCTCGACGGTAACTTTTTTTATCACTTGTCTGTTTACGGGTCTGTCGTTCAAATCCGTGGCAACCGAAGCTATTTTATTGACTGTTTCCATTCCTTCAATGACTTTGCCGAAAGCCGCATAGTTCCCGTCAAGATGAGGAGCGGCACGGTGCATTATGAAAAATTGGCTCCCCGCACTGTTAGGATCCATACTTCTTGCCATGCTGAGCACCCCTTCGGTATGCTTCAGATCGTTTTTGAATCCGGCGGAATTGAACTCTCCCTTTATGGAATAACCCGGACCGCCCGCTCCGGTACCTGTGGGATCACCGCCTTGTATCATAAAGCCCTTTATGACTCTGTGAAAAATCAAACCATCATAAAACCCTTTGCCTGCAAGAAACAAAAAATTATTTACTGTATTAGGAGCCGTTTCAGGATAAAGCTCCGCTTTTATAACCGATCCGTCATCCATTGTTATGGTGACAACTGGATTCTTGTTCATATCGCTCTCCTTTTCTGCCTTTACATAACATAATTTTAAATCATCTCGTTCCATTATACTACTTTTTGTTTCAAATAGCAAGTGTTTACTATTATTTCCGGTATTATAACCGATTGCACTCACCCAAATATACTGCTTCTGCAGAAAAGCAAAAAAGCAGATATTGCCAAACCCTTTACAATTTTACAGAAATATGTTATAATTTCAAGGTAAAACAATGAAGTATTGAATTATATAAAATCAGCATAAAGGACTACGTTATGAAAACTCTTATCAAAAATGGAAAATTGTTTAATTCCGCGGGTATCAACGGAGAAATCTGCGATATTCTGATAGCCGACGATATCATTGCGGGAATCGCGCCTTCGGAAAAAGGCGGACCGGACTCTCAGGCAGACCTCGTAGTCGACGCTTCGGATAAAATCATCACTCCGGGACTTATAGACGCGCATTGTCACATCGGCCTGATGGAAAATACTATAGGCTGGGCAGGTGACGACGTCAACGAAATGAGCTCGCCCGTCACACCCGAATTGCGCGGCATCGATTCGGTGAAGCCCAATGACACCGCCTTTGAATGCGCTCTCAAAGCGGGAGTGACCACTGTTTCGACCGGTCCCGGAAGCGCGAATGTGATCGGAGGCACCTTCTGTATTCTTAAAACAGCGGGTAAAACCGTTGCAGAAAAGACTCTCGTTACAGAATCCGCCATGAAAATGGCTTTGGGAGAAAATCCGAAACGCGTTTACGGAAAAGGAAGAAACACCCTCCCGGGATCGAGAATGGGCTCCGCTGCCGTGATGCGCGACTGGCTGTACCGCGCTAAAGAGTATAAAGCCAAAACCGACGCATACGATGCCCTTTCCGAAAAAGAAAAAAAGAACAAAACAAAACCGCCCTTCGATTTCAAACTCGATTCTCTGAAACGCGTATTCGAAGGCTTGCCCGTCAAAATCCACGCCCATCAGGAAGACGATATCGAAACGGCTATACGCATCTGCCGCGAATTCGGACTCAAAGACGTTTCCCTTGACCACTGTACTGCCGGCTGGCTTATTCCCGAAACTGTCAAAGAAAGCGGTTTCTCCGCAATTTTAGGGCCTTCCATGACCGGGTCGACCAAATACGAGGTCAAAAACAGAACTTTCAAAGCCGCAAAAGTCATGAAAGAAAACGGCATACTTTTTGCAATAATGTCCGATCACTATGTCGTTGACATCTCGATGACCACTACTCAGCTTTCACTCTTTGTCAAAGCCGGACTCGATTACGTTTCAGCCCTCGAAGCCGTCACGATCAACCCCGCTAAAATTCTCCATATCGACGATACGCTCGGATCTCTTGAACCCGGTAAAAAAGCCGACGTCGTGATTTGGAACGGCGATCCTCTCCATTATATGTCCTCTCCGGTACAGGTCTATGTCGATGGCATTCCGAGATTATGACGTGCTTAACTGACTGTGAATTTACGCTAAATCCTTCGTGACCTTTTCATTCAGATAGCAAATCTGACGTGATCACTTAATACATGTATATTACGGATAAATAAAGTATATCATGATTCAGGAGGCAATTATGGCAAAAGAATTACTCACCAAAGAAGAATTTGAAAATAACGTCATTAACAGCCCGACTCTGGCAGTCGCAGATTTTTTCGCGACCTGGTGCGGTCCGTGCAAAATGCTTGCGCCGATAATCGAAGAGCTTTCTCAGGAACTTCCGGACGTGAAATTCTATAAAATCGACGTAGATAAGCTCAGAGAACTCGCTGTGGAATATTCCATACGCGGCGTCCCCACACTGATCTTCTTCAAAAACGGCGAAATAAAAGAAACTGTCGTAGGCACACGCAGCAAAGACGAGCTTGCCGCCATCGCGGAAAAACTCAAATAATCAAAAACCGATCGGAACAAATCATCCGATCGGTAATATTCATTACTATACAAACCAAGCGCCTCACGGCGCTTTTTTGTTTTTTGCCTCCGATACGCCATCATATTTCAGAGTTCTCCGACAAAGCGTCTATCCGCCGTTTTGCCGACGTATATCTGTTCTCCTTCAAACCCTTAATCAAACTGCACGATCGGAAATTTTGCCACGAAAATACTCCGCAGCCACGTGAAACTTATGTATCTCAAGAAGCATGAGCACCATATTACGGAATTCTTCTTCGTCATCCACTCCGCATGAACATATCGACGCAAGTATATTCTGTTCCTTTTCAAAACGTCCGCCTTTAACCTCGGAAGGACTTGCAAGCAGACGGAATCTGTAAAAAGGTTCTGTTTCTTTTTCTTCCTCACTCACTAATATCACATGTCCGTCGGGAAATGTGTAAGAAGCTGTCGTATCCGATGAATTTTCCGTCGCCTTACGAAACTGTCTGTAAAAACTCGCGACTAGGATTTCTCTCATCTCAATTAAGTCTTCCATGCTTTCCTCCTGCATATCTGATGTTCTGCATTACACCTAAATTAATATTGACGTACTTCAGGATTCGTCTGAAACTGTGTCTTTCTTACTTTTGCTGAAACTGTTTTCCGAAAGACCCGTCAACCGGTCAATACGCCTGAAAAGCACCGCATATTGCTTGTCTGTCAGCTGTTTCTCCGGCTTGAAACAGAAATAAACCTTCTTCAGCTCGGGAGATTCACCGCATATTTTCAGTACGGTTTCATAAGCAAAGTCGTTTGCGTCTGTTTCGTACGGAAGTCCTTTGTATGCGTCGGATAAAAATTCCTTCCCGTCATCAATAAAACATTCATGCCACCTGCCGTCAGAAAATCTGAAACAGGTACCGTTGTAAAGTATCACGTACTGCAGACTTTTCCTTATCTTTTCATCAAACTTGTCCGGCTGAAGGTATTGCTCCGCATGCCGCAATTCATGATAAAGATAAAAAAGATACTCCGGTTCGGAAACATTCCCGATAAACTGATCGTTTATAAATAAGGTATTTTTCTCAATGTCATATGTACCGAAAGCCGTTTCGTACCCCGCAGGCATGTCTCGGGAAAGATTAACGGAAATATTATGTTCGTTAAAGAAAGAAATCGCTCTGTCGTAAATATTTTTTATCAAATTATCCTTCCCCCTGCACCGCTCAGGTATACCCTGACCTTTGCCTGCAATGACGGCATATCACAGCTGCAGCATTCTTTACTCCATACCTTACTGACGGGCAAAGACACTTTTCGTAAAATTTAGCCGTACGGCGGAGATCAACCGCATTTTTTACTCCATAACGTACACGTGACGGGCAAACACTCTTTCGTGAAATCTTACCACCGTACGGCGGAGATCAACCGCATTTTTTACTCCATACCATACACGTGACGGATCAACACACTTAACCTTTTACAGTATATCACAAATCCGACATTTTTTGCAAGGGTTTCCGAACAGGTTTTTTAATTTGCGATACCCGTGACGGAAACCTCTTCTTAAAACCGCTTTCAATATCGAATATATCCTAACTTGGGTGAGCTTATAACGTATTATTTGCTCACGATAATGATTTATTCGAAAGAAAAGATCCTTTATCGATACCGCGACGTATCCCGCGCTCCGTTTTCGGGTAAATGACGGCGGAAAATAAAAAAACGCCGTAAAGGCGTTTTTAACTTAAAGATCGTCGGCGTCCTGCACCGGTTTGTCGTCAGCGTAATCGGTAACTCCCGTATAACTGCCGAAAGGATCAGTTTTCGGGCGTGTCTGTTCGCCGTAAATATTTTTAAAATCCGTTTTCATATTTCTCTCCTTTTCATCTTTGTTTACTCCGCTTATTTGAGCTTCATTTTCTCCCGGAAAAAGTACTGTGTTGAATACTTTCCGGATCTGTTATACCTTCCGAGCAATGAGGGCGCTTTCCCTCTCATTACCTTATTTATATGTTCGTTACAGGTATACGTCGCTTTGAAGCCTAGTTTATTCAGCAACTTTTCGGAAGCAGCGGAATATCTGCCGTAAGGATAGCAAAAGCTGTCCGGATATTTCCCTGTTGCTTCCTTTATTTTTTCGGATAACTTTTCCGAATCTGCGTACATCCTGTCGCAGTATTCCTTTTCGCTTTCATCCTTTTCTTTGAGTAAGGTTTTGTTTTTTATCCCGTAACGGTGCAAAAAATAAGTATGACTCACTATCTCTATCAATCCACTTTCCGAAACTTCTTTTACCTGTTCCCAATTCAGATATGAATAATACACGCTCTGACGTTGTCCTTTTTCATTGTCACAGTATTCACCTACTATTGCTATCATAGCTTTAAAGTTGTATTTCTCAAGCAAAGGCAATGCATATATAAGATTATTGTAAAATCCGTCGTCGAAAAAAATTATAACGGGTTTTTCGGGCAGGTCTTTTTTTCCTTCCGTGAAGGAAATGAGTTCGGAGGAAAAAATACCGGTATAATTATGCGCCGACAACCATTGCAGATCACTTTCAAGCTTGTCCGGGTGAATCACATAATCTCCCGTATTGTACTTGTTCACACTGTGATACATTATTATCGGCAGTTCATAACTTTTTTCCGGGGTAGACGCCGCACCGCAAAAAAGCAGACATACTGCAGTTAAAACTATTACTGAAAATATCCTCAAAATCCCTCCGGACGGCAAGTCACACAATATAAAGCCGTTTTATGCATTGTTTTCTGCAATAGTATATGTATTTAAGAAATATTCAAACGAGCTTTTGCATATCTTTTTTCAGCCGTGCGAAAATCTTCTTTTCAAGACGCGATATATAAGACTGCGATATACCGAGAAGGTCCGCTACCTCCTTTTGAGTATAAGTATCTCTTCCGGAAAGACCGAATCGCATATCCACTATTTGTTTCTCCCTCGCGCTCAGCTTTGCTATGCACTCATACAGCAGCTGTTTCTCCACTCCCTCTTCAAGCGACCTGTATACTGCATCGCTTTCCGTCCCGAGTATATCGCTGAGAAGCAATTCATTGCCGTCGCCGTCGACATTGAGCGGCTCGTCCAGCGAAATCTCACCTTTATGCCTTACCAGTTTTCTCAGATACATAAGTATCTCGTTTTCTATACACCGGGAAGCATATGTGGCAAGCTTGATCTTTTTGTCAGGTTCAAAACTATTTACGGCTTTAATGAGTCCTATCGTTCCGACCGATATCAGATCTTCCTGATCGACCCCCGTATTATCGAATTTCTTTGCCAGGTACACCACTAACCTTAAATTTCTTTCAATAAGTGTTTGTTTTGCTTTATTATCTCCTTCCGCTGCCAGCCGAATCGCTTCAGCCTCCTCTTCAGGCGTAAGCGGCCTGGGCAAAGCTTCGCTTCCGCATATAAAAGCTATCAGCCTGTCCGATCCGTTTAAACCAATACATACCATCAGCTTTTTAAGAAGTTTCTTCATTCCCTTCGCCGATAATAAAATCATAATCTTCCTCTCCTTTAATACCGCACCATGCAATATAACATTCAGTGATTTTGCCGTTTATTCTGAATTCAGGCGGCTTGAGCGCGGGAGTTCTTCCTTCTCCCCCCACCGTTATGTACGGGATATACGCGTTTTCTCCTATGGGATTTTCTTTGTTCAGTATGTTTTGAGTATAAGCCGAAAGCAGTTCCCCGCGGATTTTTCTGTTCACCGCAAAAAAAACCGGCAAACCGTTATACTTCAAAAGATTCCCTGAATCCACAAATGCTTTCCCCGTGTATTTTTTCTGAAGCGTGAGCTCAGCCTCGACAAATCTCGACCGGTATAATCTTATGCGGTACAGCCGCTTGATACAGTATGCCGCAAGCCATACCGTAACGGCTGCTCCTCCAGCTATTATCCCCACAGGTACACCCGATGCATATGTCACTGCCAAAGCGTCTGTCACGTCGGCTTCCATAAGGTAAAGCAATGCCAACATACACCCGCCTAATACAAATGTATATGCCAGAAAAACAAAATAATAACTTAACAGACTTTTTTTCGTGCGCCTTTTTACAGCTATCAGACACATCACCATGCCAAGCAGTATCTTGAGGAGCAAAGCAACCGTCCCCGGAACGGAAACAAGCGTGAATACTATTGCTGCAAGCGTGCCTACAAGCGCGGAAATAAAAACTCTGAGTTTCGGCACTTTTTCTTTCAGCGTCATACAGCTCAGGACCAGTATAAGACTGTTCATCACCATATTGTCTATAATAACGTACTCTATGTATATGATCATGATTTAACTATACAACTCGCCCTGAAAGAAATCCTTCAAATTATTGCCTGAAAATGTCGTCATTTGCGGTTTTGTACGACATTCCCGAGCAACATTGCATAAAAAAAGCCCTCCGCGTTTCACCGCGGAGGGCTGCTGACTGATTACATTATCACGTACGGCTCATTTTCAATAAAACCAACGCCTAAATCAGTTTTTTTCTTTTTTCCTGATAACGAGAGCCGTTCCGAAAAGAACAAGCACCGCTATTACTATCGCTGATACCATTCCAAGGCCTTCTCCTGTGGAAGCACATCCGAGAGCCTCTTCTTTAAGCTTTTCTGCCTCTTCAAGTGCAGCCTGCGCTTCGGCAAGAGTAGCGTCAGCCTCTTCTACAAGTCTCTTAGCTTCGGCAAGATCCTTTTCTGCCTGAGCTATCTTCTCGGCATTGGCTTCGGCATCTTCTTCAAGAGCTGCGATCTTATCCTGAAGGATTTCGATCTTAAGATTGTAATCAGCCTTCAAGGTCGAAATCGCGGACAAGAGATCCTGTATCTCCTTAACGCTCTTCTCCTTGTAATTCATAAACTCGATCCTTACTTCCGCAAGTTCAAGATATTCTACATTGTACCACAGATCCGCATACTCGGGATATGCTGCAAGCATTCCTTCGTATTCTGCACGGAGCGCCTTGACCGTTTCGATATAATCAACGGTAAGATAATCGTCGACTTCCTCGCCTTCCGCAACTTCTATCTTAAGAAGAGAGAAGCGATACGAAATATTGAGGATCTCAGCTACCGTAACCTGCGTCTGGAATGCGTCATAAATGTCCATATCTATGTACGCCATCTGATTGACAGGACACATATTGAGCTGATCGATGATCTCAAGAGCTTCGTCATAGCTGGTATAATCATATGCTTTGAACTCGGCCATAAGCTCATTGAGAGCAATCGCTGTCTTGGGTTCGGCTACATATTTGATTATTTCACTGTCTCTGCCGTATTCCTTGACGCCGTCGACTATTCTCCAGCCCTGTACATAATAATATACTTCTTCATAGAAATTGACCGTATCGAATCCAAACGTTATGTGACTGATTATATCAGTCAGACCGGTAACTGATGATACAGGTCTTTCCACCGTATTGATGAGCACGAATTCGATATTGTCGTTATTGCCGACTCTCTTATAAAGGTCGAAACCTTCTGCCCAAGGCTCTGCATATCCGTAGATCTCCACTACTTCATCAAGCTCGGGTGTTTCGCCGTCAGTATAAACACTGTATACGTCAAGTTCCATTTCGTAGGTCGTTTCCTGAATGATCCAAAGCTGTGATGTCCATGCGGGGGAAGTGTATCCTCTTCCGCCTTCAACATAATAAACATTGGACGCCAGGAAGAAGTTCATATAACCGTAATCTACGTCCTCACATTCAAGTATCGGCGCAACCGGCGACTCAAAATATACTATCGCAACATATCCGTAGAATGCCGCTTCGCCTATCGCTTTCACATTCTCAGGAACTATTACCATTGCAAGTTCGGTATTGTAGAAAGCCCAAGGAGCTATTCTTACAATGTTGTCGGGAATGGTCACCACTACAGAATTAAGATCCTGTATTCCCTGATAAAGCAGGTAGTTACCGTAGGTATCCACGATAGCATCGTCCACAACTTTATACTTGGGATTGTTTTCGGAAATTATATATTTCCCGGGATTCTCACCCACCATCGCATAACTTCCGAAATCCATGGTTGTAAGCGTTGAAGGAATGGTGATGGTATCAAATTCACCGTTTCTGAAAGCAAAGGCACCGACATATTCTACGCCTTCCGGAATCACGAGATCCTTGAAGTTGAATTCGCAGTTATAGAAAGCTCTGCTTCCGATATATGTTATGTTCTGAGGAAGGAATCCTTCTTCAAATACTACCGAAGCATATACAAACGCATAATCGCCGATATAGGTCACGCTGTCCGGTAAAACCAAAGTTTCAGGTTCAGCATAGTAGAAAGAGTAGCCTCCGATATGTTCAAGCTTGTCGTTGAACACAATGCTCGTAAACATATTATCATAGAAGTTTTCTTCTCCGATATATGTCAAATTTGCGGGAAGCACCAATTCGTCAAAGTGGAATGTGAACGAATTCATTGCATAGTCGCCTATATACTCCAGATTGGCGGGAAGAAAATCAGCATCGGCATCATAAGATACACGGTTAAATGCTGCCATACCTATATACGTCACAGAATCGGGAAGTACGAGCGATTCTACGGAAGAACAGTTATAGAACGCCTGATCTCCGATTTTCGTCGTGCCCTCAGGAAGTACTATCTCGCTGAGCGCATAGTTGAGTGCAAACGCATAATTGCCTATCTCGAGAGTATTTACGGTTTCAGGGAAAATAATCTCATTAAGCTCGGAATAATAGAATGCATAGTCCCCGATAACGAGATCCGCAGACTGGAAGGTAAGACCGGTCACGTATGAATAATGGAACGCACTCGTCCCTATTTTCTTGAGGGTCGTCGGGAAAACAACAGTATTTATATTGTTGTTGCCGTAAAACGCCTCGTCGGCTATCTCAACTACGCCTTCGGGTATTACGATATCTCCGCCTTCCCCGTTATAAGCAATAAGCACGCCGTCTACGATAACAAATTCTTCTTCAGGTTCTTCGGGCTCACCGGGATCAGGCTCCTCTACTCCGCCGCTTTCCGTTGATACAACCTCTATGATAATCATCATTCCGAGATTGGGATCTGCAGCAGAAATTATGTACGATAACGACACGCCTTCAGCTACGCCCGTAATACTCGAACCGTTAACATCCGAGGTATAAGTATAAACTGCACCGAGATTGAGCGCGTCCTCTATGGTGATGGTAGGATCCGCAAAAGCAGGTGTCGGTATCACCTTAAAGTTAAGCGTCTCTCCGACAGCCACAACAAGATCATAAAGCTCATTTCCATCTTCATCTACAAGATAGAATGTTGTCGGAGCTATAAGCTCTGTCGCCATTTCTTCCGTAACTGTTACATTGAATTGCTTTTCGAGTATTACCTCTTCTCCCGTTCCGCTTACATACTGTGCTACTGCTTTGAGTGCAGCCTCTCCTGCCTTAAGCCCATATACATAATAAGGATCTCCGGGATATAATGCCACAATTTCCGCATCCGTTTCGTTGACTAATTCATAAGTAATATTCGTAAACTTAGTAATGGTATTTTCCGGCGTCCTGATATCAAGCACTGCGGCTCCGTTTGTCGGTATAACAATATCGTCTATAAATATTTCATCTGCCTGCGGCAAAACAGTAACATTAACATTCTCGCGAAGTCTTGTTACGTTTCCTGATTCGTCCGCAAACATCACGTTTAATGTTATAACCGCATTCCCTACGTTTACACCGGTGATTGTACCGTTTGCAACTGTTGCAACTTGTGCGTTGGAGGTATCCCATTCAACGGTATACACTTTATCAAGTCCATATCCGAGAGGAAGAATATTGTATAAAATATTAATATTTTCACCTATTCCCAATTCAACATCGTAAACGTTAAGTTCAAGTCTGTCGGGATCGGGAAGCTCGGGAATCACTACATTGCTGATCACAAATGCATTCTGATTGAGCGCGTAGTCGAATATCATTATGGCGATCATATTGTTTTCAATATATCCCAGATAATCGGTGATATCCCATGTCATAATCGTTGTTTCACCGGTATTCTCAGCTAATACGGGAGTAGGATACTCGCACAGATCATATCCGAGACTCATTGAACCGAATGAATCCACAACTATCGAACAGGGCCATGCAGCCATCGCATAGTGGTTATCATATATATCTGCCTGCAGATACACTCTGCCTTCAGATTCAAATATTTCAAGTTCATTGCCTATCAGTGAAGGAGCCTCGTTATCTATGGTAACAAGAAGCGATACCTCCGCTCTCCAGCAATTGTCTCTGCCGGTAACATAAGCATACTCGTTTATTCCTCTGAATGTAACAAGAAGCTGAGTATTATTGGGAAGAAAATCGTAGAAGTCTCTTACACCCTCTGAAGTAAACTCGAATTCTTCGATATCAGGATAAATCAGACCGTAATTATAGTCGTAAACCGACTTCCTCACTCCCTGATATGCTTCAAAATAGTAAATCTCACCGGTAATGGCATCTCTGATCTCATATTCAGCATAAGCAAGATTACGAAGCACTCCCATATATGAATATGCGATATCGGCTATACCGTTTCCGCCAGGAGCTATGGCTAGATGTTTCTCGTCAGGATTGATAACTATATCTTCAGGTGTATTGAAAGCATATGTTCCTATAGCCCAGTCTCCGCCTGCAGCTGAAGCATAGCCCCAAAGCAATGCATTGAACGTAGTATTGAGATAGGACTCTTCTTCGTAGATAGTGAAGTCGAAGTTAGCGGCTCTGGTGAAATCACCGTAAAATCCCATGTAAGGAACGCTGAGAACCTTCTCGTTTGTCTGAGCGTCAAGTATTTTTATAAAGCCTTCTACATATCCGCCGCCGTTAAAGTAAGAATAGTATCCTACATAATTCTTTACCTGTTCGTCGAGAGTCAACGTCACTGTTAAGGCAACCGTGCCGTTAGCATAAATCGTTATAATTCCGGTTTCCTGATTGTATGCTCCGTCACCGGCAGATTCATATGCAAAAGCACACTCTTCGGTAACATCTATGGAAGTCAAGGTATAGAAAGCGCCTTCCCATGCATCCACAAGCACTATGGGATCAACCTTATATGTAAGCTCTTCATCCGTTATATTGACTATTTCAAAAGTCATTACAAACTCGCCCGTGAATTCGGGATCATCGCCCAATTCGATCTTTGACTTTTCCTGTCCGGGTACATTTATGTAAGCTTTCGTTTCAACAGCCGCAGTTACATCAAGCACGCCAGCACCCTGATAACGAGGTGAATACACATTGCCGTCTCTGTCAGTCCAGATCTGAGCAGTGCTCATTGCAAGCTTGTATACCATTATGCTCTTCTCTTTTGCGCTGAGCTCGGGGAATGTCTCGTTCACAAACTGACGGATAACCACAGATGCTCCGGCTACGTTGGGCGCAGACATACTCGTTCCGCTCATATAAGCCCAACGACTTTCACCGCCGTATACATCATAAGAAGAAAGTACGTTTCCGCCGGGAGCTGTAATCTCAGGCTTAAGTTCAAGCGTTCCGGTTGCGCCCCAGCTGCTGAAATCACTCATTATAAGTTCAAGGAACACAAAATACTCCGTAGAAAATTCCACTACTTTATTTTCCTGAGCAGCAAGCATCTCTCCGTCTTTCTTATAAAGGAATACCGCGGGTATCGTGTCGCCTTCAATGCTCATGTTGATATAGTCGCCGTCAACATTGTCATATATAAAGCATGCAATCGCTCCGGCTGCTTCTGCATTGTCTATCTTTTCCTGGAATGAAAGAGTACCACGCTGCACTACCGCAATCTTGCCTTGAACATCAAGCCCATTGTAATCCTCGGGAGCGCCTGTGTTGGGTACCATTACATATTCGACTAATTCAACATCGTTAAAGTTGTATCTTTCATACATCTCTGTATAGAAAAATCTGCTGCTTATCTCGTTCCACTCAAGCTTATTGCCGTTTACCATGAGGTATGCCGAAGATTCATGCTGAGACTCAATGGACGCAACAGTAAATACAGACCCCGATACGCCGGGAGACCCTGTTATACCATAATCGGGATTGTATACAAGAGGATAATACAAACTGAGTTCATTTCCGTATGCAGAATTGTATTCATTTCCTGCAGATACACAGATCTCAGTTCCGTTTTCACGAAGAAGCTCAAAATATGGTTCCCTTATGTCTTCTATCGAAGCTAATCCGGCCGCACTTCCTAAAGAAAGGTTGACTGCATCAACTCCAAGTATGTATGCATCGTTCAATGCTGCAATAATATCGAGCGTAGAAGCACCGGAAGACAAATCACTGAATACCTTGAAAGCCATAAGTTGTGCGTCAGGCGCAATTCCCGTAAAGGTAGCGCCGTCATTCCCGGCCGCAATGCCGGCTACGTGCGTTCCGTGAGGATTGCCCAGACTTCTCGCGTCTGTATCAACATCTGCATAGTCAAATGCATAAGGTATCTTCTCACTTACATATACATCATCTGCAGTAAGAGTGTCCCCGTAATACTCCATATCGTATATGGTTCCGTAATAATCGAGCACATACCCCTTAGTCGCCGTCAGATCCTTGATCCTTTCAGCTATATATTCCTTGTCGATCCTAGGATTTTCGGGCGCCACACTGAATGCATCATGATTATGATCTATACCGGTATCGATTATTCCTATTACCATTCCTTCACCGGTATAACCATACTGCTCACGTGCAGTCGTAACGTTCATTATGATTTCACTGTCTGTCGCAGCAGCAGGAGAATTATACACTTCGGCAAGCGTCACTTTCTCTACAACATTCAGCGCTTTAACCTTTGAAATATCCCCGTATCTGACTTCGATACCAAGGCCATTGGTCAGCGTGGTATAGTTATATTTGAAAGTTATATTCAGTCCCAAAGCCTTGATAGCCTCAACTGCTGCAGCCTGCTCACGAATAAGTGCCTTCTCGGCAGCCATCCCTTCGTCAGTCCCCAGATATTCTTTTAAGCTCATCCCGGCAGCTTCCGCATATTCCATGAGAGTTTTCCCTTCTAGCATTACGAAAGCTTCGTATCTTTCATCGGGATTTATCACAACGGATTCAGCCTCCACGCCGCTTAGCTTATCGCTTAAAAGAGTCTGTACGTCAAGCCTCTCAAAAGTCAAAGCCGAACTGCCCTTCTCTGCGTCAACAGCCGCTGTATTGCCTGTCCCGAGAACTAAACTCGCGGTGAATACAAGCAAAGCCGCAAAACACAAGATTAGCATTTTGTTAAACTTCATACATGTTCCTCCTTAAATAGAGATTATAAACAAGCTTACAGCTTGTCTTTTTTATTATAATATCATGCTTCATATATGTCAAGAATTATTATGAAATTTATTCACGATCACTTTTTGTAATTTATTGACTTTGTTCGGCCTCCTCTTTTCTCTTCTTTTTTCCTTCTTTTTTAAAAAATTATGCATTTTTTAATATTTTACTCTTGATCCGGTCTCCATTCTGTCTGTTTAACTCCGTTTTTCGGAATTTATTGTCCTCATTTCCGATCAATAAGTTTTTTTATTTTTTTAAAATTCTCCTTATTTTTGACCATTCCTTTTTCAGCAACATGAAATACATTCCGGTTTTTTTTACAATTTATTTTTACACATGCATAAATATTAAACTTTTTTTAAAATATATTTGCAGCTTCCGTCGTGCCGCTAAAACGATACGATAAAATAAGCTGTTCGCTCCGCTCTCAGTAAAAAATCTTTGCCATACTCCTTTATCTGACCGACGTGCAACAAAAAACAGCCTGATCAATTATCCTTCGGAAAGCTTTGCTCCCCGCATAAAAAACATATAAAAGCGTACCGCAGAAAAAACTGACCCGTCTTTACAGCTTTATATCACTGAAACTTCCTGTGCTGCAGAATATTGCAAAATAAGGCTCCGATATCCGAAAGAACCGGATACTATCAGGAAAAACCGATATCCGTACAGGCAGTTTACTGTCCGAAGGGACCCGACGCCGAAAGAACCGGATAATTTCAGGCAAAACCGATATCCGGAAGTTCGGGTCTTACTCAACAGTACTCCTTTGACAAACGCCGTAATATCTCGGAGCCTTTCAATTGCGATTTCCGATATATTTTTATCCGAAAAAAAAGCGGCGGAAGTTTCCGCCGCCGAAATTCAGATATATTTACGATCTGAAACGCTTATATTCTCATTATATCCTTACCGCTCATTTCAAAGTACCGGGATATGCAGTTCCTCAAGCCGCGGAGGGCAAAAGAGGAGCATTTCCGACAAGGCGCCGCGGGATCGGATCATACTTTATTTTTTATACATTTCGCTGATATTTTCGAGATACTCCTTTCTTCTCGGATAGTTTTTGAGAGTGAGTTCTTTTTCGAAATTCTCGATGATTTCCTTTTGATTCTTTGAAAGCGAACGCGGGACTTCTATATTTACTGTAATATAAAGGTCTCCCGTGGCGCGGGCTGTTTTGATACCTTTGCCTTTAAATCGGATGATTTCGCCGTTGGCAGTGCCTTCGGGCAGTTTAGCCTTTATGACGCCGTAGACGGTCGGAATATCGATCTCGCCGCCTGTTACCGCAACTGAGTAGGGGACCGGAACGTTTACGTAAAGATCCAAGCCGTCTCTCTGTCTGAACACCTTGCTTTTTGCCACTTCTATAACAAGGATCAGATTGCCGTTCGCGGCGTCGGGACGAGGGGCTGCGTTGCCCTGGCCTTCGAGGGTACGGGTATCACCGCTGTCCACGCCGGCAGGGATATTCACGGTAATTATTTTCTTCTTGCTTACAAGTCCCTTGCCGTTGCACACAGGACATTTTTCAGTGATTATTTTTCCGCTTCCGCCGCATTTATCGCAAGTTGCGGTAGTGACCTGAGTGCCGAACAGGGTCTGTCTTCTGTATTGTACCTGCCCTGTACCGTGACATTTATCACATGTAGTCATACTGGAGGCGTTTTTTGCGCCCGTACCGCCGCACGCGGTACAACGTTCGAGACGGTTGAAGGTTATTTCCTTACTGCAACCGAGACATGCCTCCATAAAAGTCAGATTAAGTTTATATCTCAGACTTTCTCCGTTCGGGGAACGGCGTGAAGCACGGTTCCCCATTCCGAACATACTGAATAAATCCGAAAGATCTATGTCCTCCGCACGGAAACCTCCGAAGCCCTGCCCCATGTCCATTTCACCGCGGTCGTACTTTGCCCTTTTTTCCGCATCGCCCAAAACGCTGTAAGCCTCGTTGACTTCCTTCATTTTTTCGGCGGCCTGGGTATCCCCGGGATGAAGATCCGGGTGGTATTTTTTGGCAAGAGTTCTGTAGGCTGACTTTATTTCATCCTGCGTAGCGGTTTTCGCCACGCCCAAAACAGCGTAATAGTCTTTCTGTGCCATCGTTTTTTCCTTTTCCTTTCTGTATTTGATCGCAAGCCGACGCGGGCGCCTTATTCATGCGCCCGCTCTTTGTTTGCGAAACGGTTTTGCTCCTTTTCCGACTTATTCGGCATCTTTTACGTTATAATCCACTCCGTCGGAAGATCCGGACTCGCCGCCTGACGTTCCTCCGTCGTTCCCGGCCGCATTTGCATACATTTTCTGTACTATTGCGTTCGTACTGTTATTGAATTCCTCAATCGCTTTCTTTATAGCTTCGTTGTCGCCTTTTTCAAGAGTTTCTCTCGCTTTGGATATTTCCTTTTCCAGGGCTTCTTTATCTTCCTGCGATACTTTATCTCCGTTGTCACGAAGGAAAGATTCTATTTTGATTATATCGGTATCCAATCTGTTTTTATTACCTGCGGCTTCCTGTCTCTTCTTATCTTCTTCGGCATATCTTTCCGCGTCCTTTACAGCCTTGTCGATCTCTTCTTCTGTAAGGTTCGTCGAAGCGGTAATATCTATACTCTGAGCCTTGTTCGTTCCCTTATCGGTCGCGGTAACGTGAACGATACCGTTCGCATCGATATCGAATTTGACTTCTATCTGAGGTATTCCCCTGCGTACGGGAGGTATTCCCGTCAAAGAGAATCTTCCGAGAGTCTTATTATCCGCCGCCATGGGTCTTTCACCCTGCAGCACGTGTATATCTACGCTCGTCTGGTTATCCGCCGCCGTAGAGAATATCTGAGATTTACTTGTGGGAATGGTCGTGTTCCTTTCTATTATCTTGGTGCAGACTCCGCCGAGGGTCTCTATACCAAGTGACAGGGGCGTTACATCAAGCAGTATTACGTCGTTCACGTCGCCGGCAAGTATGCCCGCCTGTATCGCGGCGCCCATCGCAACGCACTCATCGGGATTTATCCCTTTATAAGGATCCTTGCCCGTGATCTTCTTGACAGCGTCAACTACTGCGGGTATCCTTGTCGAACCGCCCACAAGTATGACTCTGGATATATCGCTGTAGGAAAGCTTTGCGTCTTCCATAGCAGTTTTCATCGGCCCGATCGTTGCTTTTACAAGATCCTCGGTCATCTGATCGAACTTGGACCTGGTAAGGTCTATGTCGAGATGCTTGGGACCTGTTGCGTCAGCCGTGATGAAAGGAAGATTGATGTTCGTCTTGAGCACGCTGCTGAGTTCGATTTTCGCTTTTTCGGCTGCTTCTTTCAGTCTTTGCATCGCCATCTTATCCTGACTTAAATCTATGCCGTTGGACTTTTTGAATTCGTCCACCATATAGTCTATTATACGTTTGTCGAAATCGTCGCCGCCGAGTCTGCCGTTACCGCTCGTTGCAAGCACTTCAAATACGCCGTCGCCTATATCGAGTATGGAAACATCGAATGTTCCGCCGCCGAGGTCATATATCATGACTTTCTGATTTTTGGCTTCAGATTTGTCCAATCCGTAAGCAAAAGCCGCTGCCGTAGGCTCGTTTACTATACGCAATACTTCCATCCCCGCTATCTTGCCCGCGTCTTTGGTAGCCTGACGCTGACTGTCGGAAAAATACGCGGGTACCGTTATTACAGCCTGTTTGACAGGTTCTCCCAAGTAAGCTTCCGCGTCTTTTTTAAGCTTGGCAAGAATCATTGCGGATATTTCCTGCGGCGTATATTTCTTTCCGTCTATGTCCACAGTGTGATTGCTGCCCATTTCTCTCTTTATGGATATGACTGTCCTTTCACTGTTTACCACCGCCTGACGCTTGGCAACCTGCCCTACAAGTCTTTCTCCGTCCTTGGTAAAAGCTACTACCGAAGGAGTAGTCCTCCCTCCCTCGCTGTTGGGTATCACTACCGGCTCCCCGCCTTCCAATACCGCTACACATGAATTTGTCGTTCCTAAATCTATCCCTATAATTTTAGCCATAAACTCTCTTATCTCCTTATTTCTTTTTTGCTTATTTTATACTCCTACTACCACCTGAGGATATTTTATGATCTTATCCCCGTGTCTGTAGCCTTTTGTCACAACTCCTATCACTACGCCCTTGAGAGCCTCATCCTCCACCGGCTGCTTGATCACGGCGTTTGCAATATTGGGATCGAATACATTCCCCATTACCTCTACCTCCGTAACTCCCGCATCCTCCATGAGCTTCTCAAACTGCCTGACTATCAGATCAAAAGCCGCAAGCGACTTCTCATCCGTGACCGACGCCCTCGCTCTGTCAAAGGTGTCAAGCACCGGGACAAGTTTCTCTATGGTTTCGGCCTTCCCTTCGGCCTTTGCATTCTCAACAGCTGCCGTACTTCTTGCTTTGAGCCTTTCGTAATCCCCTTTGAGCCCCGTAAGCTTTCCGAGATATCCGTCCGCCTTGTTCGTCAGCGCCTCCACAGCGGAAACCTGACTCTGCACTTCTTTTATCAGACTCTCGTTTTCGGCTGTCAAAGCCTCAACAAGCTGCCTCAGCTGCCGACGCGTCAGCTCCTTTTCGTGACGGCCCTCTGCCGCCTCCTTTTCCGGACGACCCTCTCCGTCTGATACGACCTCTTCCGAGAGTTCTTCGTCATTCTTCACGGAAGCCGACGATCCTTCTTCATTGTGAACGTCCGTTTTTGTATTTTCCATTGCTCCTTTGCTCCTGTTTTTTTTTCATTTTTCATCGTCGGAAAGTATTTTATCAAGCAACTCTCCTATATGCTCAAGTATGGAAATCACCCTTCCGTAATCCATTCGCATCGGCCCGATGACCCCCGCACTCCCAAGCGCCTTGTCCTTGACGCTTATCTTCGCGGATACGACCGAACACCCTTCGGGAAGTTTGCTTTCCTCTTCTTTACCGATCTTCACCGTAAATTCAATATCATCACCGCACGCGTCAAACATGGCTGCCAGATCGTCCCGTTTTTCAATCTTTGCCAGAAAACCTTTGGCTTTGTCCACATCATCACTGTACTCGGGATATTCAAGTATCTTGTCGCTCCCCGACGTCAATACCTCACGCCTCCTGTGATTTACCTTCTTCACTATGTCCACAACTCGCTTATACAGCTCTCTGTATAAATCAAACTCGGCGTCTATTTCCTCCGTGACGTCCTCCGTCACCTCGCTCAGCCTCTTCCCCGCAAATGCCTTGTTCAACCATTCGTTGGCAGTCTTTATCGAACTTTCGTCAAGGCCTTCAGGCAAATCGATAAACCTGTCTTTGAGTACATCACTGTCCGTGACAAGCACCACCAACGCACTCTTGCCCTGCAAACTCACTACCGTGACCTGCCTTATCACTTCGTCAGCATCGTTTCCGGATATGATCACCGATGTGTAATTCGTCAGATCGCTTATCACCGACGCAACACTCCTCACTATATCCTCAACTCCGCTTACCCGACTTTGAAATACTCTGTCTATCTCTTCTATCTCTTCGTCACTCAGCGGCTCGCTGTCCATCAGTTCGTCCACATACAACCTGAACGCCTTCTCGGACGGAACCCTGCCCGCACTGACATGCGGCTGCACCAGATATCCCATGCTCTCAAGCGCCGATAACTCATTCCTCACCGTGGCCGCCGAACACCCTGTCAAATGCCTTTCACATATGTCCTTGCTGGACACGGGCTGCGCGTCGGCAATATAATCGTCTACTACGGCTTTCAGTATTTTTCGCTTTCTTTCCGATAATATCATCTTTCCGCCCCCTTAAGTGTGATAGCAAACATATTATAAGTGCGTTAGCACTCTATCTGTTCGACTGCTAACAGTCTACCACCGCAGCAAAAACTTGTCAACTGTTTTTTATCTTATTTTTCAGTTTTTTTATATTTTTTAATACTTATATTTCTTGCCCGGTTGATTTCTTTCCCGATAATTCCTCAGTCCCGCGTAAAACCGCAAAAACAAAATACATTTCCTTCCGGACAGTCCACTATATCACTGACTTCTTCGTTTTTCTGCTCCGACAAAACAAAATTATTTTCCCCGGTCGAGTCCCATCCCGATGATTCCTCAGTCCCGCGTAAAACCGCAAAAACAAAATACATTTCCTTCCGGACAGT
>URET01000001.1 GCA_900546875.1 uncultured Eubacteriales bacterium | reverse complement strand
AACAGCTTTCGCATTTGGATGATCTCGTGAAGTCGCAATTTATCGAGATGTTCGGGAATCCAGAATTTAACACACATGGATTGCCGCTTTATAAATTGGGCGATTTATGTAATGTGGGATCGAGCAAGCGAGTCTATCAGGACGAACAGTCGACTGAGGGGATCCCTTTTCTAAGAATATCAGATTTGTGCAATAAAATTGATGGTAACGAGAATTCATGCGAGCTATTTATTCCAGAAAAAGTGTATGCATCGTTGAAAGTTGCAGGATTAGTGCCTGTTGCTGGGGACATACTTGTGACTGCACGAGGAACGTTGGGGCGATGTTATATAATAAAAGAATCAGATAGATTTTATTTTCAGGATGGGATGATTACTTGGCTATCTGAGTTAAACGAGAAGGTAACGAATCTTTATATCTCACATTTATTTGATTCGGATGGAATGAAAAAGCAGATTACAAGTTTGCAAGCTGGATCAACGGTGGCATATCTTTCAATTGCTATGACGAAAAAACTAAATATAATGTTGCCACCGATTGAGCAGCAAAATGAGTTTGCTCGTTTCGTCGAACAGACCGATAAATCAAAAGTTCTCTGTTCCAGAAGTAAATTTTTAATAAGTTTGCTTGGAGGGGTGGAAAAATAAAAGAGGATATGGTATAATGTACCGTGTATGGAGGCATTATGTCAAACTTTATGTTCTTAAAGGGGTTCCCGGAATTTGCGGAACTGACCGAATACTGTGAAGATGCTGAAACGTTTGTGCTATCGAAGCCGATTTTGTCGGCTATTTCAGCGCGTAATGCCTTGGAATTCGTCATAAAGTACATTTATAAGGCAAAAGCCGGATACTTGCCTTCCCATGCTAGCTTATTTGAATTGATTGACAGTTATGAGATCTCGAATTTTATCAATGATCAAGTTATAAAAGACTCTCTGCATTATATCCGTATTCTTGGGAATAATGCTGCCCATAACAATAAAATTAAATCATCCGAAGCATTACTTGGGCTTGAAAACCTGCATTTCTTTGTGGGCGAAATATTGATATTGCTCGGCAAAATTACCGACTACCCGACTTTTGACAAAAATTCAATTGGCCGCAGTACGTCAGAAAAGCCTGTTGAAGTAAAGAAAGTTGAGGTCAAAGGTGAAGCTGAGAAAGTATTTGCAGAGGGGATTAAGAAAGACAAAACATTAAGCGTTGAGCGTCCTGCCTATATGAGCGAGGCAAACACACGCAAACTTTTGATAGACTTGTACTTAAAGGAAGCAGGCTGGGATGTCTGTGAGCAAGAAGATGTTTGCGTGCCGGGTAAGGCAGGAATAGAGATCAAAGTTCTTGGGATGCCGAATGAAACGGGCGAGGGCTTCTGTGATTACGTCCTTTACGGAAGAGATGGCTTACCGCTTGCCATTGTCGAGGCAAAAAAGACGAGTGTTTCCCCCGAAAAGGGTAGGCATCAAGTTGAACTATACGGGAAATGTATGCAAGCCAAATATGGATATGTTCCTGTATTGTACTATACGAACGGCTATTCGATAAAGATTATCGACGGGATTTATCCTGATAGAGAGCTGATGGCGTACCATACACTTGTGGAGCTGGAACTTTTGTTGCAACGCCGCAAGCGTGGTAAAATCACTGATTTAAGAATAAGAGATGAGATAACGAACAGACCATACCAAAAAATGGCCATTACAAGTATTTGTGAACATTTTAACGCAAATAACCGTAGGGGCTTGCTTGTTATGGCAACCGGGACAGGGAAAACGAGAGTTGCAATTTCTCTTGTGGACGTGCTGACTCGTCATAATTGGATTAAAAACGTTTTGTTTCTCGCTGATAGAACTTCGCTTGTGAAGCAGGCAAAGAAGAACTTTGTTAAACTAATGCCGGATATGACCGTGTGCGAGTTATCAGGCAGTGGCGAGAAAGACTTAAATGCACGTCTTATGTTCTCGACCTATCAAACAATGATAAATTGCATTGATGGTGATGATAAGACGTTTTCGACGGGGCGGTTTGATTTAATAATCATTGACGAAGCTCACCGGTCAATATTTAAGAAGTATAGCTCGATCTTCGCATACTACGATAGTTTGCTGATTGGATTAACGGCAACGCCTCGTGATCAGGTGGATGCGAATACATATAAAATATTCGGATGCGAGAGCGGCATACCGAATTTTTCCTATGACTTGAACGAGGCCGTTCATGACGGCTATTTGGTTCCGTATAGAGAGACATTGGAACGCTCTACTACTATTCTAGAACGCGGAATCTTATACAGCGAATTGTCTGAGGAGGAAAAAGAGGAATACGAAGAAAAGCTGTTCGATGAGTATGGCGAGGAAGTCGGCAGCAGTAGCATCTTCCGTGCCGTGTATAATAAATCGACCTGTAATAGAGTGCTTGAAGTCTTAATGAAAGAAGGCTTGAAAATTGAAAATGGGGATAAGCTCGGCAAAACAATTATATTTGCTTACAATCACAAGCACGCCCAAATGATCGTTGAATGTTTCCACAATTTGTATCCGAGCAAAGGACATGATTTTTGCAGATTGATTGATAACTATGAAACATATGCGGATGATTTGATTGTCAAATTTGAAACCGATCCTGACTTTCAAATTGCCGTTTCAGTTGATATGCTCGATACAGGCATAGATGTTCCTGCTGTCTTAAATTTGGTTTTCTTTAAACCTGTAAAATCTTACATCAAGTTTATGCAGATGATAGGACGCGGGACAAGGCTTTGTCCGGATGTATTCGGGCCGGGTAAAGATAAAACTGAGTTCTTGATATTTGACTGGTGTCATAACTTTAAGTTTTTTTCCATTCCTGAAAACAGGCAGCAAGGGGGCAAGGCAGCAATATCCGTAACACAGAGGCTTTTTGAGTTGCGATTGGATATTTTGCAGGAATTACAGCGCTTTGAGCAGCAGGCTATTCCGTTTAATAAAGACTTTTACGATAAGTTAAAGCCAATGTTGATTGAAACTATTAGGGCCGTTCGTAATAACAGTTCAAGAATTTCCGTGCGTCAAGCAATGGCATACCTTGATAAATATGCGGATGAGTCGGTATGGCAATGTATTTCTCCCGTAAATGCCAAAGAAATAAAATTACATATTGCACCTCTCGTCGAGGATGCAGAAAAAGACAATCCTTATACAAAAGCGTTCGATTGTAAAATGCTGTTTATTGAGCTTGACATTTTGCTTTCGGGCGGAATAGCAAGATCAAAACGCGATATAGCTGCGATCCGTTTAATAGCGAAATTTTTGCTGACAAAGGCGACGATCCCACAGATAATGGAAAAGGCGCAACGTTTAAAGGAAGCAGAAAGTGAGCGATTTTGGGCAGAGCCATCTTTTGAGAAAGTAGAAAAGCTGCGAATGGATATTCGTGATTTAATGAAGTTCCTCGACGATAGCGAATCAATCACATACCTTACCGATTTCAAAGATGAAGAAATAGAGGTCGAGAGTAGTGGAGCTGGGCTGTTCGATATCCGTACATATAGGGAGAAGGTTATTGACTACCTTGCAGAACATAGTGATAATCCTGTAATAAGCAAGATTAAAAATTTGGAGCAGCTAGTTCCTTCAGATTTAGAGGAATTAGAGGATATCTTGTGGAATGAACTTGGAACGAAAAACGATTATATTAAAACTACAAAGACCGAGAACTTGGCAGTATTTATTCGCAGCCTTGTCGGGTTAAGTCAGCAGGCAATAAATGAAAAGTTCGGTGAATACCTCAACGAGACCGTCCTGAATGCTCAACAGCAAGAATTCGTAAAAATGATAATAAGCTATGTCAACGAAAATGGTGATATAGAAACAGAAGACTTGCTTAATACTTCTCCATTTGATGACCAAGACCTTTTGGAGCTGTTCGGCGAGAAGCTGAAGATCTTAAGCCATATAGTCAATACTATGCATCAGGTAGTGCAGGTTGCGGCGTAAGTGCTTTTACACTGGAGTTAAGATATGGTAACAAGGAAAGAAGATACCCCGCAAAGAATTGCCAATCGCAAATATGAGGAAAAGAATAAGGAAAAGCGAAGGGAAGCTTGCGGAAACTTCCAAACGATGATCTCGAGAGAGTTGCTGAATGAGATCAATGTATTTCTCAAAGAGAATAGGATTACAAAGGTCGAACTTATCAAAGCTGGATATGAGGCATTGAAAGATAGAAAAAGTAACGAATAAGGTAAAGCCGAGGGTTAACCTCGGCTTTCTTCGTATAGATTGATAATTTGCTTGTTTTTTTGCTTTGCGTAAGCATAAGCCATCGCCGTCCCGCTTTTTATATGATTACATGGTGTAAGGGCTTTTTTGCCTTGTGCTTTCTGTGGAGGGGCATAGCTGCTGTTATAGTAAAATACACAGATATCGGACTTATCAATCATGACTTGGTTTCTTTGGATATAAATGCTTCGTCCGGCTTTTTCAAGGTTCTCGGGGAAATAGGTTTCCTCGTAAAACTGCAAAAGATACGCTTGGTAATTTGAATCTATCACAGGATACTCGGCTCGAATATAGATACGTTTCAAGGAGGGAAAATCTTGTTTGAGATCGGTTATAGTGTTTAGACAGATTTTATCAAATTGACTTTTACTACCGAATAAAAAAGTGTCGGCACCGCATGAAATTAGCCTGCGGGTAATCTCATGTATGCGGGGAACTAGTTCTTCTGGATTGTCAACGTTTCTGTGACCAATGAAACATACCGTCATAGATAACAGTATAACAGTAACTGTCTGCAAAGTAAAGCAATAGTAGAGCGCGCTCTACTATAATTTACAAATCGTTTCCTATACTGATAGTAGCGCATGCGCTACAAATCATATAGGGAGCTTTTAGATATGACGTTGATGGAGGCGGTTTCAGATAGGCTCGTGAGACTTCAGAAGGAGAAGGGGTTTACGAGCTATAAGATTCAGAAAGAAGGAGGCGTTCCTCGTTCGACCGTTGGAAAGCTGGTCGCTAGGAAGTTCAGTACCGTTCAACTCGATACGATTTATCAAATCGTATCCACAATGGGCATAACGATTAGGGAATTTTTCGATGATCCTGTTTTTGATGAGGTGACAGACTAAAGCAACAGGCGAAATTGTATCTGGAACAGAATAGGATAAAGATGAAAGACGCAATCAGTGTGATTGCGTCTTTTTCTATCTCTATGGAACAAACAGAAACACGCAAATTTTTATCGGTACGACGGACTATAAGACGATAGAAGAATTTTCCAAGCGTTGCGGTAATTTCAGTATTTTACAGAGGTCGGTCGGATTCAATACTGTGCGTGCGGACGATGTGAATTCCAACACATCAGTCAAGGAGCGCCCGCTCATATATCCGTCCGAATTACAGCAACTCAACAGTAAGGGGAATATGGGCAATGCAATCGTAACGGTATTCGGGTATCAGCCAATCCGAGCAAAATTCACGCCAAGTTATGCGAGCAAGTTTTACGATTTGCGGGAGAGCAGACAGATTTTGCGGACAGGTAGATACTTCGATGAAAATGCGGCGTATTACGATATGAAAAAACGTAACGAACGCACTTTTGCGGGCAGGCGAGCAGGCATCGGCAGAAACGGCGGCGGGGGATTACGCGAACAGATCGCGGAACGGCGACGTAGGTCGGCGGCAACGGAAAAGCTGCAAACGCTGATAGCCAAATCGTTGCACGGATTTGCGACGGAGCAGGAGAACAGCGACATATTCGTCCTTGTTCAGTCGGGGGAATATGACAAAGTAATTGGAAAAATGAAGGAGCTAAAAACCCGCGCAGGCGGTAAAAGCGAACGCGGTTCGGCAATACAGGACGCAATTGACCGCGTGGAAGAAATGAAAAACGGAGACATTCGTTTAGAAATCAGAGAATGAAAAGGAGGTAAAAGACAGAATTGACTACAAAGATGAAACTGACCTTTGCGAGTATGCTTATTGCATTTTGTTTGCTTTTATGCTGTGTGTTCGGTTTTCTTTTTTCTACGACCGGCGGAAACACGGCATATGCTTACAGCAGTTCGACAAAATACAAACTTGATCTGACCGCAACGGGTACGTCAGGCATCTATATCTACGTTTCAGGCGTGACAGGTTCTGGAACAGTATCCGACGGCGCAGCATTCAATTTTGCGCCAAACAGGGTGGATGTCGTTCTTACGAAAAAGACAGAACTTGGGCGTTATACATATACGCGATACGTCAAAGATTTTGCCCTTACCGGGCCTGTTACATATTTAAGTGCGGATAAGCAGAAAAACAGTTCGAAATCGAGCGAAAAGACGGTTACTTCTACGTTGCCTACTCTCACTAATGGGAGCTATACGCTGACTATGACAACGGGGCAGGATTACTCCGGTATGATCGGTGATGCAAGTACAAAGGTCACATTCAATTTTATTGTAGATAAAAATAGACCTACAATCAGCGGGGCATCTGTTTCCACAACGGGCAAGTATACAAACAAGGCATTTACGGTTACGGCAAGCGATTTGTTGAGCGGTATCGACAAACTGTATTGGAAAGCGCCGACGGCGAGCATTTATTCGTCCACGACGGCAACTTCTAAAACGATTTCGGCAGGAAGTGCAAACGGAAGGTATACATTCTATGCCGTAGACAAGGCGGGCAATCAATCGTCCTACTATTATGTCTACTATGACAATGTTGTGCCGACCGGTACGATCAAAGAAACGAGCGGTACGCTTTCATCGGGAAGTTATACCAATAAAGCATTTTCCTATTCGGCGACCGATTCGGGCAGCGGAATAAACTATTTGCAGTATAAGAAACCGGGGAGCAGTACATGGACATCTTATACGTCCGGGACGACTATTCCTGCGACTTCAACAAACGGTTGGTACTATTTCCGTGCCTACGATAATGCAGGGAATGTATCTGCGGAAAGCAGCGTATGTCTTGATACCGCAGTGCCTACGGGAACGGTATATAAGGAAACGACTTCCGTATCGAGCGGCAGTTCCGTCAAAGGTGCTTATATTAAGTTCATAGCAACGGATTCACTTTCGGGCGTAGCAAACTGCTATGTAAAAGCACCGGGCGAAACGAGTTATAAATCTTACACAAGCAACAGTCCGCTGACGACAGAAGGGGTGTATCACTTTTACATTGTAGATAGGGCAGGCAATCAGTCAAGCACATACAGCATCGCACTTGACAATACCGCACCGACCGGAATGGTGTACGGAGGGACAACAGAAAAGCAAGCGGAAGCATTGTCAATAGTTCGTATATTAAATTCATCGGCAGTGATAATGCAAGCGGCGTGTCGGCTATGTATGTGAAAAAGCCGGACAGTAGTTCTTTCATCAGCTATACAAGCGGTACGCAGTTCACCGCTGACGGAAAGTATGAATTTTATTGCGTAGACGGTGCCGGCAATCAGTCGCAGACATACAATATCACACTCGACCGCACAAAGCCTGTCGGCACTGTGTACGGCGGGACGCAATCAATGTCGAGCGGCGCAAAAACAGGTGCGGCATATGTAAAATATACAGCAACAGACGCATTGAGCGGAGTTTCCAAGTGCTATGTCAAAAAACCGGGCAGTAATGTTTTCACGGCATATACGGCGGGGGAACAGCTTGCAGGCGACGGGACATATGAGTTCTATTCCGTGGATGTAGCGGGAAATGAAAGTGAGCATATGACGATTATGCTTGACAACACCAAACCTGTCGGACAGATCTACGGCGGTACGGCGAAAATTGAGAACGGTCGCCATATCAATGCCGCATATATCCGTTTTGCAGCAACGGACGAGATGAGCGGCGTAGCGAAATTATATGTGAAGATGCCGGGAGACAAGAATTATGCCGCTTACAATGCAACGACACAGCTAACGACCGAAGGACAGTATTCTTTCTATGCGGAAGATGAAGTCGCAAATGAGTCGAATGTGTATATCGTAACGTTGGACAGAACCGCGCCGGTCGGTACGCTGTCGGCAAGCGGGAGTTTTACAAACGTGGCAAACATAACCTATTCGGCAACGGATAACATTGGCGTTGCTGAATTGTATGTCAAAAAGCCCGGCGCGAGCAAATTTACTGTCTGTATGCTATGTGATGCTTCCCAATAGCAAGTAGTGGACGCCGTACACAAACGGAGCACTTTACTCGGAGAGCGGAAAATATCAGTTCAAAGCGACTGACATGGCGGGAAACGAATCAGCCATTTATACCATCATCGTAGATAGAACGGAAAAAGCAGTAACACTCAGCAATGTTCAGGATGGGAAAACGAGCAAGACGGTAATCCTTAAATGGCAGAACGGAGATGCGGATGTATATGCGCCTGTTATCGAAGTTACGGTGAATGGCATCGCGGTCGAAAGCGGAACAGAGATCGGTACATTGTATGGCGGCAAATACATTGTTGTTAGCAAGGATGCTGCGGGCAACGTGTGGACAAGCGAGTTCATGTCCGAACGTGTGAATATCAATGCTGTAACGAGTAATAAGGAATGGTGGGAATGCGGCGGCCATGCGTTTGAAACGTATGACAATGCTTTGAATTTTATGCTCGATGCAGAGTACGCATTAGTTCGTACAGGAGAATGGAACAGTGATGTCTGGGATACGGGCATCATGATGGACGCGAAGGATAGCGTGAATGCAAAACCCGGAAAGTATTTCATTTACAAAAAGTCCGGCGATGCAAATGTTGAAGTTGCGTATTTTACGGAAGCACGCTTACAGGAAGTGATGCTCGAATATGCCGTGAGCGGCATCACGCATTACTATTATTGGCAGAAATCGCCTGCTGCGTCCGCCGAAGGCAATGACCTATATGTTCTGAATACGCAAGGAACGTATATTGCCTTCGAGATAGGTCTTTCGGATAAAGTCGAATACATTATCGACGGTAAACCGTATAGTGGCAGCGTGTATGCTGAATCCGGCAAGCATAGCGTGATTGTAAAAGATGCATGGGGTAATGAGGCGGAATATACATTTGTCATCGTTCGCAACTTTGCGGATATACAAATGGCAGTCGGCGAAGGTGAATTTTCAAAAACCGATGTTGCTCAGGTGTTCTACTTGAAAGACAAAGTACATATCGCCATTTCCGATACTGTTGACGAATATGCCATGTTCTATATTGAGTTTGAGGACGGCAGTCGTAAAATTCTTTCCCTCGGTGAAACTTATGAGATTGCGGAGAGCGGAAAATACGTTATTTGTTCGGTCAACCATTTCGGTCTTTCGGAAGAAGTGACGATTTATATTTCGTTGGACGAGCCGGCAATTACTTTTGATGCTGACACAGATAAAAAACAACTTATCATCGACGTAACGGCAAGCGCTGATTCCTATGCGAAACTCCAAAGCATTGCGATTTATAAGTCAGTTGACGGCGGAGATACATGGGTGCAGCTTACGGCAGATGATTACGGTACCGTTATTTCGGAAGCGACCAAACAGTATAAATTCTGCACGAGCGGCATGTATCGCGTGGTGGTGGAGGATACATTCCATACGGGATTTGAGGCTATCGAAGGGGTGACGGAATATACGCAAATCGGGCCGGCGGGAGTGCTTAGCGGTGTGGAGAACGGCGGTTATACAAATAAAAACGTCAAGTTCACATGGACGGACAATGCAACTGCGGTCATTACCGTAAATGGCGAAACGAGTGAATATAAGTCGGGGACAACTCTTTCGGATGACGGTGAGTATGAAATCGTGCTGACGAATATGGACGGACAGACATTTGTCGTTTCGTTTGTAATCGATAAGATTGCCCCTGAATATGAGCTTACAGGCGCAGACAACGGTGCTACGGTAAACAACGATATTTCGCTTGTTTTCGGAGAGGGTATCACCGCAGAGGTTTCGATTAACGGCGATACGTTGGCTTATATGAGCGGAGAGGTATTGATGGCAGAAGGTGAGTATGAATTTACTCTGACGGACAAAGCAGGCAATAAAACCGTTGTGAATGTCTTTGTCGATAAAACGGCAGATTATGAAATCAATACCGTGGACGGATTCGTGTCAAACGATGATGTCGTAATCAAGGCAAACGAAGAACTGACAATCAGTCTTTCAAAGGACGGCGAAACTTTCGCGTATGAGTTTGGCGCATCACTTACAGAGGAGGGAAATTACATTGCACATATTTCTGATTCTTATGGGAATACCGCAGAAGTTTCTTTCCGCGTGTTAAAAACTACCGTGCTGAATGATTTTGCGCACGATTTTACCGGCGTCAATATAGTGTCGTCAACATGCAACGGCGAGGCTTGTGAGCTTAATTTTGCGGCAGACGGCAAGTATGAAATTACGGCGACGGACGGGGAAAAGGAATATACCTTTGCGGTGACTCTTGACCGCGTTGCGCCTGAAATTGTATTGAATGGCGCAGAAAACGGCGGAGAGACGAAAAGCGAGGTTGTCGTCGAAAGCATCTCTGAAGAAGCAGACATTACGGTATATTTTAACGGAGAAAAAATTGAGTACAGAGTAGGCGCGAGCGTGAGCGAGCTTGGCGAATATCGCATTGTCGTAACCGATGCTGCGGGAAATACGAGGGAATATACTTTTACAATTGTGTACGGACTCAATGGCGGTGCAGTCGCTCTGATTGTTATCTTTGTGATTCTTATTGTCGGAATTATCTTGGGGATCGTTTTCGGAAAGCGTGCCGTGTATAAGAAAAAACTTGCGCAGAAATTGCAAGAGGAAGGCTCGGATGAGGCTGAATCTGATATGGAAGATTCGGATGCCGCGAATTTTGAACCCGATGACGAACAGACCGCAAACTATTCGGAAGATGCCGATGAAGAGGTCGTTGAAGAAGTTGTGAATGACGACGAGGACATTGAGACGGACAACGACGAGCGCGAAGAATAAGCCGGGAAAAACTCCATAGTGAGGGCCTCAAATACCCAAAAAAGGGAGCAGGTTAACGTGTAGGCGCAAAGTGACGCACTTCGTGCTTTTGCGCCCACACAAAAACCGAACGGAAGCGGGATACCCGCCTTCGTTTTAAGGGAGAAAAATTAAGAAAGGAGGGTACTTAGTGAATGTAAATTTTAGCAGTGCAAGCACATTGCTTGCGGTCGATTTTGCGCCTGTGATTGAACCTATCCTTGAAGTGCTGGATGCCATTCTTTGGCCGGCGATCGCCATTGTCGGCGCGGTGGGAACAATCTACTGTATCATACTCGGTATTAAGCTCGCAAAGAGCGATGAGCAGAACAGCAGGGAGAAAGCGAAAAAAGACCTGATCGGCGCGATTGTCGGCTTTGTCATCATCTTCGTGCTTATCGTCGCTCTGAAGATAGCATTGCCTATATTGCAGGATTGGGTACAGTCACAAATATAGCAGGAATTAAGATATGGATTGGTTTGTTGATTGGTTTCTCGGCTGGTTCTATGAACTCCTGTACGGGTTACAGGCGGGACTTTGCAGCCTGATAGACTTTATCAAAAGAATATTCTTCAAACTTTGCGGGTTGGATACCGTGGTGATAGACGGGGAATCGCAAGACCTTGTTTCATCGCTCATCGGTTCAGATACGATTCGCAGGGTATTTTTGACAATATTTCTTATAGGCGTGATTCTGCTTGTCATTTTTGTAATCATAGCATTGATCCGCGTGAACTATATGGCAAACGAAAAGAAGGGCCGGGGCGAAGTATTATCAAAAGCAGGACACAGCTTTTTGATTATGTTGCTCGTACCGTTTCTTCTTCTTGCGGGAATGATGCTCGTCAACGTCATTATGGGTTCTATCAACACCGCAATGCAGCAGTACGTTACAGAAGGGCAGACGATGATTGGCGGACAAATGCTCATTACGACGGGGGATTCGGCCTATATCGGCAGCGAAGGTCAGCGTGAAACGATAGAAAGAATGTTTTTAACGGGCGAACTTGATTATACCGATATAGGTGTAGTCAAACAGTATTATGACTTGTCCGAAATGAACTATGTCATAGGATTGCTCGGTGGGCTTATAATGCTCGTCATCTTTGCGATTTCGTCATTTACGTTTATTCAGAGGATTTTCGACATCATTCTTTTGTACATTGTTTCGCCGATTTCAATCAGCATTTTGCCGCTCGATCAGGGCAACCGTTTCAAAGTATGGAAAGACATGATGATCTCAAAGATACTCTCGGCATACGGCATTATCTTGGTAATGAATTTGTTTTTCCTGATTATTCCGCAAGTCAACAAGATGCAATTCTTTGAGAGTAACTTTGAAAATTCTGTCGTACATATTCTGTTCCTTATTGGCGGGGCTTTTGCGGTCACAAAGGCAAACCTTGTTATAGCCCAACTTACGGGCAGTCAGGCGGGCGGGCGCGAACTTGCGCAGATGATTTACAATATGCGTTTGGGCAGCGCGTTCGCAAAATCGGCGTCGGGGATTGTCGGCAGAACGGTTGGCAGAGTGGTCGGCGGCTCTGACTATCTAAAAAACAGGAAGAAAGGACATGGCAGGATAGAGAGTGTGGGTATGGCTGCACATAGCGAGCGCAACCAACGCCCGATGACGGAAGAGGAAGATATGACGGACAAGCAAATGGCGACGCAGGCATTGGGTTCAGTTACAAGACTTGCCACTATGCCCGTAGGCGTCGTGAAAGACATGGTGCAGGGCGGCGTAATACAAGCGGGTAAGAACTTTATGCCGCGACTGAGAAACGTGGCAAAGGGTACGACTGTAACAAACAGAGCAGAAGTTAAGCCGAAAAAGCCGAATATTCAAACCACGCCCCCGGAGAACGATGAACAGGCGGAAGCGTCGAGCGATACCGCATCGACGAGGGGAGCGGAAGGCGGCAGCACAACGTTGAGACCAAAGGAGGGAAACGATGAGGATAATTCCGAAGAACACTAAAGTAAAAATGACTTTTTACAAGAGCGTGACGGTAGCGGATGTAGTTATCGGATTTATCGGGCTTGTGTTAATTGCTATTGCGTTATCGAGCAATCTTGCCTTTAAGTTCCTGATAGCCGGAGGCATTCTCGTTTTGTTTATTCCGTTATATATCACGTTCAACGAGGACAGGGTGTACAGACTTGTCGGCTATCTGTTTCGGCACTTGTTTGTTCGGAAAAAGTACAAAAAAGCAACCAAAGGGGAGGTAATAAAAAATGACGTAGAGGGCGTAGTACCATATGAACGTATTTGCGGCGGAGGCATAATCTCGCTGAAAGACATGCACTATGCGGGAATCATTGAAGTACAACCTATTGATTTCCGTATGCTGAATGAGTTTTCGCAGAATGAACTGATAGATGGTGCGATATCGAAGGTGCTGAACAACGTGCCGGTCGGCTACGAGGCAGATATAGTCAAAGTAGAAAGGCCGCTTATTTTAGACAACTTCATCGGCGACGAATTGGAACGTATTGTCCGGCTCGGCGAAAGCAAAGAAAGGGGGGAATTAAGAAAAGAGGAATATGAACCGCGTGTCGATCTGATACAGGACAGGATAGCGCTTATCGACTAAATCAACAGTAGCAGACCTATCTATTACAGCAGATACTATCTTGTGTTGCACGGCGGCAGCGAAAAAGAACTTTCGGCGAACATGCGCTATGCTGCCATTACGCTGCAAAGCTCCGGAATCAATGCCCATATTTTGAGCGATAAAGAATTGGCGGCATTTATCCGATATACCATTGATTACGATTTCGATGAACGTGTACTCGATAAGACAAAAAGGTATGGCTCATTTTTTGCTCCGAGTGAATTGAAGTTCGGATTAACGTCAACGCAACAGAACGGGAAAACTCTGACGCATTTCGTCATCAATAATTATCCGCTCCGTGTGGCAAACGGATGGGGTGAGGGTTTGTTTGATATGCCGCATACGAAAGTGGTTCTGAAAGCAAAGCCTGTCGAAAAGTTTAAGGCGTTGCGTCGGGTAGATAACGCGATTCTCGAAGTACAGACGCAGAACAGGCGCAACCGTGCAAGCGATGTAATCGAGAAAGACACGCATCTTGAGAGCTTACAGGACTTGCTCGTCGGGATACAGAATGAAAACGATGTGCTGTTTGATGTCACGCTTATTATTACGGCGTATGATGAGAAAGGTAAAAATACGGTCAAGAAACAAGTCCGCCGCAGGCTGCGTGAAATGGGATTCGGGTTCAATGACATGCTCGGACGACAAATGGATACTTACCTTACGAGTCAGATTTGCATGACGGACAAAATTCATCTTTCCCGCGGAATACATACAAGCAGCCTTGCCGCGGTGTTTCCGTTCGTGAGCAACGCGATCGTGGACGAGAAAGGTCTTTTGATAGGTGAAAACAAATTACCTGTGTTTGTAGACTTTATGCGCAGAGATACGGAACACCTGTCATCAAATATGATCGTTCTTGGCAGGCCGGGAAGCGGGAAAAGTTATGCGTGCAAGAGTATCATAGCGCAGCTTGCAAGTTGCAATACAAGAGTGTTTATCCTCGATCCCGAAAGCGAGTACGGAAAACTTGCCAAAAGTATGGGCGGGAAAGTATTGGATGTATCAAGCGGAAAATTCGGTAAAATCAATCCGTTTCAGATTATACGAACGGAGGATGACGAAAATAAGGACGGCACGAGTAATGATTACTTTTCGCATTTACAATTTTTGGAAGAGTTTTATCGCGTAGTTCTGCCGGGAATCAACTCTGATTCTTTGGAACTTCTGAACAGACTTACACAGGAGCTGTTCAGTCGGGCTGGCATAACGCCTTATTCGGATCTGAACGGTATATCGGAAGAAGAATACCCGATCTTTGACGACCTCGGAAAGCTCATAGACGATAAGATAGAACGCGAGACAGACGAATACAATCGCGGCTGTCTGAAAGTGCTGACGAACTACATTGCTAAATTCCGTACCGGCGGCCGATACAGCAATTTGTGGAACGGGCCGACGAGTTTTGCCCCGCGGGAAAATTTTATTGTATTTGATTTCCAAAAACTCTTGGCAAACAAAAACGGTGTTGTCGCAAACGGGCAGATGTTGCTCATTGTGAAATGGCTGGAAAACGAAGTTGTCAAAAACAAGGATTACAATACGAAAAACGGTGTATCGCGGAAACTTGTCGTCGCCGTTGACGAAGCCCATTTGTTTATCGACGAAAAGTACCCCGTTGCGCTCGATTTTATGGCGAGCCTCGCAAAGCGAATACGAAAATATGAGGGGATGCTTATCACAATTACGCAGAGCGTAAAAGATGTTGCAGGGACGCCGGAGATAGCAAGAAAAAGTCAGGCGCTTATAGACGTATGTCAGTATTCCCTGATATTCAGTTTATCCCCGAACGATATGAGCGATTTGTGCGAACTTTACTCACACGCAGGGCAAATCAACGAGTCGGAGCAAGACTATATTATGCACAACAAGCGCGGTACGGCATTCTTTATTTCGTCACCGCAGAACAGAAGCAATATCGACATCGTAACAAGCGATTTTGCGGAAAATTTATTTTAATAAGAAAGGAGAGTAAAACATGGAAAAGAACAAGGTGGAGAACTACACGGAAGAACAGCGTGCGGAAATCAACGAAATTACCGAGCGGCAGTACAGAAAGATGCTTGCCGAGGGCAAATATAAAGACTTGCTCATCAAGTTCGGTCAGAACGGAAATTATTCGGTCAGTAACATGCTGTATCTGCTTTCACAGAATCCCGATATTACGGTCGTTAAAGGCATGAACGAGTGGGAGCGTGCCGGCAGACATATCAAGGAGGGCGCGAAAAGCATGGAAATCATGGCGCCCACCAAAGTCAAGTACAACGTCAAAGTTACGAATCCGGACGGCAGCCCCTAATTCGACGAGGACGGCGAACAGATTGTCAGGGAGAAAGAACGCACAGAGGGCTTTCATCCCAACTATGTGTTTGATATTTCGGATACGAAGGGCGAAGAGTATGTTCCGTATAAAATCGACAAGGTATCCGATGCGGAAAAGCGTGTTATTCTTGACGGCGTATTCAATGCGCTGTCCGGCAGAAGGTACAAGTATAAGTTCACCAACGAGTCGAAGTTCGCGGAGGGCGAAACATATCAAATTGATAAAGAGGAAAGAACGGTCAGATTGCGCAAGGGCATGAATAACACCACGACGGTGCTTACGGCAATCGAAGCGGCAAGCAGGGCGCTTTCGGATAATTTCAAGGGCAAAGAGTTCGAGGGAATGACCGGTGAAAACGCGGGAAAGGTTGAAAGCGCAAGCCGTTCTTGCATCCTTGCTGCCCATTTCGGATTGGATACCAGCGGCTATAACTTTGACTTTATGAAAAATATGACCGAGGAACAGGCGGGAATGTTCCGCGAGAATCTCAGTTGCATTTGTTCGGGAACAAAACTTGTTATGGACAAGATTGCACGTTCTTTTTACCGTGATCAACAGGCGCGCGCAGATGCCGCGCCTGCGGTTGCGGACGATAATTTCGGATGGGATCCTTTTCGCCCCGCAAGCGAACATGACTCCGAAATGGAGTGCGCTTAAAAATATTCCGAAAGAAATGAGGGCTTTGCCGCAATGGGTGTGCTATAAGGCTGTTCCGAGAGATGGTCATTGGGGGAAAATTATTCAATCACTCGTTACGCGAGATGCCGCAAAGAGTAATTGTCCGTCCGATTGGACTGACTTTGAAACGGCTTTGGCATATGCGCAGTGTCATAATATGGACGGTGTAACGTTTGTTGTGACGGGCGGCATCGTATTTGTAGATTTGGATGAAATTGATGAAAAGACGCAAGAGGAACGAAAACAACTTTCCGAATTGTGTAAAAGATTGGACGGGACATATTGTGAATCGTCGGTGAGCGGGAGAGGGATACATTTCTTTTGTAAAGGAACGTTACCTGAAAACGCGAGAAAGAAGAATGAGCGGCTTGGTTTGGAAATGTATGAAACCGGTCGATTTGCGTGTATGTCCGGGAATGTTATTGGCGGAGCGACCGGCTTGAAGGATTTGTCGGACAGAATCGGCGAGATAAACAGGCAGTATATCGGAGAACCGTATCGGGAGATCAGCATTGAATGTCGCCCTGCAACGGCATCGGATATGGAAATAATAGACGCAATCCGAAGTAGCAAGCAGGGCGCAAAGTTTGAAAGACTTTATGGTGGGGATTGGAGCGGCTACGAATCGCACAGTTCGGCGGATTTTGCGCTTTTGAAAATGCTTACGTTCTGGACGCAGGACGAAACACAGCTCGACAGTATATTCCGTTCAAGCGGACTTTACCGTCCGAAATGGGATAAGTGTAACGGATATTACGGGAAATACCAGATCGGCAATGCCTTGCGACTTACGACAGCAACAAGGAAAAACAGTATGGAGATGTAAAAATGGAGAAAATCAAAGTCATTGCAAAAGAGGTGGGGAAACCGGCAAGGCCTTATGAAATTGAAAATTCCTATAAGGCAATAAAAGATTTTGTCGGTGGGAACATTGAAACACACGACTACCCGTCTTTTGACGAAGTGACAATTTATTGTAATCGCGACTTGCAGCAAACAGACGTAACGATTGTGTTGGAAGAACATCAAGCATGTCTGTGTGGTAATTGCCTGATTGTCAAACAGGATATGGAATCTGACGGTGAGAGCGTTTCCTTTTCTGGTGAGGAAATGAGAATAATGCTGGACGATGTATCGAAACGAGAGATATGCCGAAAAGGATTAACGCGGGAAGATGTGATGCAGTGTTTCGGGAATTTTACGGAAATGGAAATGTAAAAGGAGAAGGGATAATGGAAGATTCGATGACAGTATCCGCAGACGGATACAATCTGCAAGTGTTCCGCGATGAATATGCCGAAAATCCGCGCGAGTGGGATAATCTCGGCAAAATGGTCTGCTGGCATAGGCGCTATAACCTCGGTGACAAACATGATTATGAATCGCCGCAGGATTTTTACGAAAGCGATGAATACTAAAATGCGCTTGTGATTTTGCCGGTCTATCTATATGAGCATTCCGGCATCACAATCTCTAATTCCGACTTCGGCGACCGTTGGGACAGCGGGCAGATTGGCTATATCTTTGTAACAAAGGATAAAGCGCAGGAAGAATACGGACTTCTAAACGAAACAACGACAGAACTGATTCGCGAGCGCCTTATGAGCGAAACAAAAATGTACGATCAGTATTTGCAGGGGGATTGTTATGCGTTTCGTATTACTGACGAAAATGGCGAGGAAATCGACGGATGCGGCGGTTTTTTCGGGGATGACATAAGCGAAGTCTTGCGAGATATGCGCGACAACGTCAGTATTGAATTTGACGGATTATTCAAAAAAATGGAACACCATTCGTCTGCATATGCGGCAATGATGTGAGGGGGAGAAGTGAAGGAACAGGATGTAGAGGAAGTACGCAAAAAGTTTTTTGCGCAGGTGCAAGAGGAATATGAGAATTTTCGATTCGGGCAGATCAGCGGCGGAATTGAGCGAGCTTATAAAAATTCGCTGAAGATTACATTTTACAAGGAAGTTTACCGCTACCTTATGGACGACGTGCTGCATGATGAGGAATATATCGAATTTTTGGGGGAACCTATTATTCAAAAACTATGGGATGTATTTGTTGTCAGCGAGTTGCCGAGGCAGACACGAGATTACCTTCGTCAGCTTGTAAAATTGTATCGTGAAAATAACGCAAGGGAGAAAATGGTTGCATGAGTTCACAGGCTGTAGGGTGCATGACCGTTGTACTCCCGGAAAGTAAGATACCGGAATTTGAAGCGTATTTTGATGAAGAAAATGAATTTGCTTTTAAGAATACGGAAATCTGGCTAAGGGAAGTGGTCGATGCGATAATTGTCGGGTTTCAGAGGCGCATATATGATATTTCATGCGGTTTAAGTCTGGAATCGTGCTTGATTGAACCGGAAGATAACGACATCAGGGACGTTTGCTATAATCTCAAACTGTTACACCTTGATATTGATGCGTTGAACGCTGAAGAACATTTTTCCGAAAATATCGTATTTGAAAACGGCACATGCCGTTATGCCGTGAAAGATTTATACGGCGAAGATTGCTCTTATGAAGTTAAAGGAAAGAACAAGGCGGAAATGTAGGGCGTATGTCGGATTTTGCGGTGTTTGAATGTACGGCTGTTTTGCCCAAAGAGAATGTATCCAAGTTCAAAACTCTTTTTTATCATGAGGGCAAAGACAGAAGAGAAAAAAATTTCGGGGTGGCTGCGAACTGGTCGGAAGAAGATATTGCAGATAATTTAACGCGAGTTACCTTCGATTGTCAGAATGGTCAGGGTATTTATTTCGGCTGGTATAAGACGGAAGTGGACGGCATGAACATGGAAGGGCATTGCCGGAAATTACAGGCTCACGGGCTGGTCGCCATCAACGAGTGGCAGTCGCCGAAAACGGCAGATGAGTATTGGCTCTATCTGCATGGGGAGATCATGATTATGTCGCAATGCGATCCTCATTCGTCAATGCAATTTGATGTACACAACGGAGTTGATTATGTGGCAAAACAAATCGAACAGAACCGGGCAATGGAGATGTAAATGGAAGAAGAAAAGCATGTGCAGGTTGGCAGCAAAGAAAGAATCGGTGATGTGTGGTATTTTTCTGCCAACACCTATAGCAATGGCGGCGGTTATGGTCTGATTTATAAGAACGGAGAGGTTTATTACGAACCGCAAAAATATCCGAAAGATGAAATAGTCTATATCCCTGAATACGGATTTCCCGAAAGAGAGTATGATCAGGTGCATGAGGGTGATTTGATTTCAAAATATACGCGGCAGGATTTGATAGACATTACTTGCAGCGAAACTCTTGCTTCGGAACTGTTTGATGAACTTACATGGCAGCACCCTGAGTCTTTGTGGAATGAATGGTGCAGCGATTCTGATAACAACGGCTATTGGATTGAGGCGCAGTGGGCATACGAAAAGGTATATCTGCCGGAGTTTGCAGCTGATGTTGACAGGCACGGGCAAGAGCCTGTATGTAGTGAGGAATTTCGGGATAATGAATGGGGAGATAAAGAGTGCAGGAGTTACTTTTTAAGGCGTCAGTTGATATGGCGCTTGTTAGCAAAGAAGATATGGACAAGATAATGAAAAATATGGAGGCGGAAATTGTATGAGCGGGAAATCGTATAAGGGAGTTGTAAGTGAAAATGTAGAAAAAGAGTATAAATCCTTCTTTGAAGATGAAATGAAAAAGTCGAAGGAAGAGATATTCTACGACAACTACAGGATTCATTTCTATGTGGAATTGAGAGACTTTCTCATGTCGGACAATGACCTTGATGACGAGTATTATGAAAAGCTGGCAAGCGAAAAGGACAGTTTATTGGCTTTATTGTACGACGACTTTTTGGACAAAGAATATTCCAGCATCAACAATTGGGAGGATACGACAGACTTTTTGGAGTCGTATTGCGAACGCTATTACGAAAACACCGATGTTGCGGGAGGGACAGAACTTGAATAAGACGATTTATTCGACGGATGCGGACGCGCTTGAGAAGTTGAAAGAACGACTTGAAGAACAAGAAAAGAAATATGCGGAGATGAAAAAGCTCAACAAATATTTCCGCGAGAACTGTACGGTCAAAGGGTATCCGGGAATCGATGATGAAAAAGCGGCAAAAATTGATGAACGCATTTCCAATGCCTATTCGTGATGTAAAGCACCATATCCGCAATATGAGATGCAGAGCATGTCACAAAAAATTCGCGCCACAAAAGAACGCATCAAGTCGCTTGAAACGGAGCAGACGCGCGAGGAAACGGAATATGACACGGATGGTCTTGGTTTTGATGTCGTTGAGAATAAAGAGATTGCCCGGTTGCAGATTATCTATCCGAGCGGCGGTCGCGTTGATAATGAAACATATAAGCGTTTGCGCGAAAACGGCTTTGTGTTTTCCCGTACAAATGGTGCTTTTCAAAGGCAACTCAACGAAAATTCACGCTATGCGGTAAGGAGATTTATCCAAAGTCAACGCAATGTTGTGGAACAAATGAGTACGAGAAAGGAAACGGAGGCGGAGATGTGATGGAACTGAAAGAATTTACAGTCGATGATTGCCTCCGCACCATGTACGAAACTCCGTCAGACGGGGCAAAGTCGAATGAAGGAAAGGTGTGCATCATTCCGCTTGAAAATCTTGCGGAAGAATATCGTAGGCCTGAGTATCAGTTGTTTCGTGTTAGTGGCGGTTTCGGTTGTATTCCGGGCGGAATAGGGCGCGCGTGTTACGGCAGATTTTGTATTGACGGAGAGCGGACAATGTGGCCAAAAGGAGATTTCCTCGGTGTTGCAAATGAAAGGGTGGAAAGAATCGCGGAAGAAATGGAAACCGCGTGGAAAGACAGGACGGTTGAAAAGAACATGGAGATGTGAACGTGCTTACAAGAAAAGAGATAGAACAAAAAGGATTGCAAGAGGGCAAAGACTATATATATCTCGGAGATGTTCGTTACCGCGAGGGTGACAAATTTGAGCGAAACGGTAAGGAAGTCGGTGTTCGGAAAATTATTGATGATTACCACTTCATTGCGTCAAACGGAGAAAGCTGGCATACGGGTATGTTTTATGAGCAAGGCTGCTCCCACGGGCGAGATATGGTTCCGCTCGAATTTAACCCGCGTATGTTTGATAAGGCAGAGGAAAGGCTTAAAAATCACCAAATTTATCACACGGAAGTTTATACAATGAAAGACGGGCACATTGAACATAAGGGAACTTTGATTGCGCGATACGATAGCCGTCATAACGATTTTCGTGCTGAATTGGGCGAGGAAATCTCACGGAGTTTTTTGTCGCTGGAGGCATCACTCGCTTCGATTTGCCCGGATTATGCGGAAGAATTGCGTTGCATTGTGCAGGAATGGGGTGTGACCGGTGAGGACAAGCAGGGTATATTGCTTGACGATGGGAACACGCATATCGTTTATGACGGTGCAGAGTACATCCCGGTAGCCTGCGGAAAGACATCGGTGGATTTGCGTTCGGTTGCTGTTTTGAAGAAGATGTGTTCTCCTGCGCAGCAGTTTGTTTTTGTTCAGGATTTTGTAAAGCGAGAAAATGGCGAGTATTGCGGGGATATTATAGAGGAAACGACAGATTATCTCGATGCGGCGGAACTGTTTGAGGGGCTGACAGGCAGGAGAATCGAAGAAGCAACCCCGGCAAATTGTGCGATACAGAGCAAAGGTGAGGCGGAGATGTAAATGGTGTAAGCAATCAGCGCCCCGCAAAAAGCGAGGCGCTGTGGATACGCTAAATAAAACGAAAGGGGATAATTTTTAGATTTTGTCCCAAAGGCAAAAGATCTTCGGCGTTGCAGATAATACCGCCTTCGGATACTTCGAGGGAGGGGAAGAAGGTAGAGAGCGTTCCGAAATGCTTTGCGTTTTTTACGTTGGGAGAAGAAGTCTTTTTGATTTCTATCGGATATAATTTTCCGTCGCGGTAAAACAACAAGTCAACTTCCTGCCCGTCGGTATTGCGGAAGAAATACAAATCGGGTTTCTTGCCGGCGTTATAGTACGATTTCAGTATTTCGCTCACGATAAAGGTTTCATAAACGCTGCCTGCCATTGCGCCGTTTGCAAGCGTCTCCGGTGTCAGCCAGCGGCAGAGATAGCAAACAAGGCCCGTGTCCGTAAAATATACTTTTGGCGTCTTGATGATGCGTTTATTGATGTTCAGGGAGAACGGCTGCAAAAGATAGATAATGTTGGACGCTTGCAGAATAGAGAGCCAGCGTTTTACCGTTTTGCTGTCAACGCCGACATCCCGTGCGAGAGAGGCGGCGTTCAACAACTCTCCCGTTCTGCTTGCAAGGGCGGTCATAAACTGTGTAAACGCGAGTGTATCGCCTACGGAGCCGAGCTGCTTGACGTCGCGTTCAATATAGGTATCTACATAGGCTGCATAGTATTGTTCCCAATCCATGTTTTTGTTCGAGTATAGTTCCGGCATGCTGCCGCGATGGATCCTTTCCCATAGATTTTGAATGGACGGAGCCATCTTCGGACGGCGTTCAAGGAGATAATCCGATGTGGGCAGAAAAGGACGGTCGAACGGATCTTCATAGATTTCCCTGTCGGAAAGTCCGAGCATATCGATAATGCCGATTCGCCCCGCAAGGCTTTCGCTTACACCTTTCATGAGTGCATATTTTTGTGAACCCGTAAGAATATACATTCCGGCCCTGCGGTCAGAGTCGATCATGTATTTCAGCACCGAAAAACATTCGGGTGCGCGCTGCACCTCGTCAAGGATGAGCGGAGAGCCGTGCAGTTTGAAAAACTCAACGGGATCTTGTCTTAAACTCAATAGTTGCAGCGGGTTATCCAGCGTGACGTTCGGAATGTTTTTGAATCTGTTGAGAAGAAGCGTACTTTTCCCGACCTGCCGCGGCCCTGTAATCAGAACGGCGGGGAAAGCCGCAAAAGATTTTTCGATTGTCTTTTCTATGTGCCTTGCAATGTACATAACTCACCTCATATTTCCGTTGATTTGGAATACAACCCCATTATAACGGATAAATATGTGTTTGTCAAGAGAAATATGGATTTGACTGCTGAACGATTGTTGCAAATAATGTCGAAGGAGAAAAAGATGAAAAGAAATAAAATGGGCAATCTGCTTTCCATTGCGGGTGATGATGCGGAAGATATAAAGCAGTTTATCGACTCTTTTTTATCGCAAGATTCGGAAAGCGATGATCCGGAAGAGAAATGCGTAGATTTTTGCAAGATAATTGCCGTAGCGGATCCCGAAGATGAGGAGGAATGTTTGCGAGAGTGGGGAGTGAAACAAAATGCCTCGAATACTTCTGTTATCTACGAAGGTGAAGGACAACCGCCTGCAGTCGCGCATTTGATATTTTTTGATTCGGAGGAAGTTGTTCCCGCTATTGTAAGAGCTTTGGCGAATAAACGTCCCGACCTGTATTTTCGTTATGAGTTTTGTGACGAGGATGCGCAGTATGCGGGAGAGCTTATTATTGAGGGCGGATATGAACATGGCGAACTGTATGAACCGCGCGGTGAAGATGCGATTGTTTTGTTTCATGAGATTTGGGGGCGATACGATGCTTTTGTAAAGGATGAGAAAAGCGGCAGGTATGTTCTGGCTGATGAAACGGAAAGACAACTTGAAATGGGATGAGAGATTTGAAAAATGAGGGGAGAAGAAGCAAGGGAAAGAATACGGCGAATTTTTGAAAACGGGCCTCGGCTTGCGGGGTTCTATTCTTTTGCAATCAATAATCCGCATTTGTCGTTCTGGAATGCCGTACAGATATATTCGGCAAATCCGAATGTGACGGTCTGTAAATCGTTTGATGACTGGCACGAACAAGATAATCGCAGAATCAAACGCGGCGAACACGGCATTGTCTATTACGACGAAGATAATCCGTGGCGCAAACGCCACGTATTCGACATATCACAGACATATGGGAAAGAAAGATACCGCGGCGTACAACATAGGATGCGGGAGAAAATGCTCGCGGACTGTATCAACGGTCAGAATATCTTTGCCGGTATATCGCAAGAAGAAGAAAGTCCGGTCAAGACGGCTGTCAGAAGATATTGTCAGGAGCATTATCTGAATAGTGAGGGCACCGAAGAATATGATGAACAATATCTTTCTTGCCTTACAGAGGGTGTAACGCGGTGTATTTGTGCTTTTGCCGGAAATGCTTATGAAGATGTCGGTGCATTGCCGTTTGATGAGGATACCAATTTTCGGCTTTGCGTGGAAGTGTTCGATCTTGTCGAAGGCTTACAGGATGCGGTAATTGAAAGTGAGCAACGCCGTGAAGAAGCAAAAAAAGAACGTGAGCGAAAGAAGGTAGCTCGTCAGACATTTAATGAAGAAGGAGATTTACCCAATGAATGGCCTCAGTATTCGCAACTCTCATTATGGGACATTGCGGGAGGAATTTCTGAAAACAGAATTCCCGATGCAATATCAGATTCTGTTAATGACGGGCGGATTGTCCGCGCATTTGAAGAAAACAGAGAAAGCAGCACAGGCGCTCAAACGCCGATTGACAGCGGAAGTGCTTTCGGACAACTTGTCCTCGAATTACCTGAAGAATTTGCAGGACAATCGGATGGCGGAAATGGAAATCGAGAGGACTATATTGGAGGAAATCGTGTACCAGCCGCTCGAAACTACCGACTGACAGAGGAAAACTTCCACTATGCAACGGGAGCAAAGACGCACTATCGTCAAAATATCGACGCCATAAAAGTAATGCTGCGTTTGCGCAGCGAAGGTAAACAGGCGAGCGACGAAGAAAAGGCAACTCTCTCCAAATATGTCGGGTGGGGCGGTCTTGCTTATGCGTTCGATCCGGAAAAACCCGAATGGGCAAAAGAATATGCGGAATTGAACGAACTTCTCGATCCCGAAGAATACCGCCTTGCAAAAGAGTCTGTTTTGTCAGCGCATTATACTCCGAAAACAATCATAGACGGAATTTACAGCGGATTAAGTCGAATGGGTTTTATAAAGGGCAAAATTCTTGAGCCTGCGATGGGTATAGAGAATTTTATCGGCTTATTGCCCGAAACATTCGATCCGAAAGAAACCTACGGCGTAGAGATAGACTCTTTGACAGGCAGCATTGCAAAACTTCTGTATCCGCAGACAAAAGTAAAGATTCAGGGATTTGAAGAAACAAACTTTGCAAACAATTCGTTTGATGCGGTAATAACCAACGTGCCGTTTGGTTCGTTCAAAGTATATGATAAGGAATACGACCGCCTCGGCTTTTACATTCATAACTACTTTCTTGCAAAATCTTTGGATAAGATTCGTCCGGGCGGCATCATTGCGGCGATCACGACCAAAGGCACATTGGACAAAGCCGATACGTCCGTAAGACAGTACATAGCAAACAGAGCAAAACTTCTCGGCGCAATACGCTTGCCGAATACTGCTTTCAAAACAAGTGCGGGAACGGAAGTAACGGCAGATATTCTCTTTTTTCAAAAGAGAGACAGGATTGTAGAAAAGGCAAAAGAAAGTTGGATAAATGTCGGCACGGATGAAAACGGGGTGCCGGTCAATCAATATTTTATTGAACACCCGGAAATGTTGCTCGGTACAATGGTGCAACATAAGTCAATGTACGGGCGTGACGATGAGACTGAATTGCTGCCGGACGAACGCGAACTCGGACAGGCTATTGCCGATGCCGTTACAAATCTGCCGGAGAACATTTACGACGCGAGTAAAGCGGTTCCCGTAGGAAAGACGGTGGCAGAGGCGGAAATAGAAATCGACGAGGAACACAAGGCCTTAAAAAATTTCTGCTATGTCTTTATCGGTGATACGTTGTACCAGCGAGAGGGAGACAGGCTTCATGCGCGCGACATAGCAAAAACGAACATTGAGCGCATGCGCGCCCTGATCGGCCTGCGTGAACAGGTGCGCACCGTTTTGAATATACAGCTCGATAATTGTTCTGATGAGGTTTTGCGGCGAGAACAGTCTGTTTTGAACAGCAGATACGATTCTTTCGTTCGCAAATACGGTATCGTCAATTCGAGGACAAACAGAGGATTGTTCCGTGAAGATGCAGATTTTGCTTTGCTTATCTCCATTGAGGATGTGGATGAGAAATCGGGTACGGCAAAGAAAACGGATGTGTTTTCTAAACGCACGATTAAACCATATGAGAAAATTACCCACTGTGACAGCGCTTTGCAGGCCCTGTACGTTTGTAAAAGTGAAAAAGGACAAATTGATCTGAAATATATAGAACAACTGACGGGCAAAAGATATGATGAAATTGTTTCCGAACTTGAGGGGAAAATCTATCGGAATCCTGAAAAGAGTTTGTTGGATGAGGGCAATCCCTATCTTGGATGGGAAGATGCTTCTGTGTATTTATCGGGGAATGTCCGAAAAAAGTTAGAGGCAGCGGAACAGGCGGCGGAAACAGACGAACGGTATCGAAAAAATGTCGAGGCTTTACGCGAGGTGCAGCCGGCTCCTCTCACGGCAAATCAAATCAGTGCGCGTATCGGGGCAAACTGGATTGACGAAAAATATTATAAACAATTCATCTGTGAGTTGCTTGAGATCAACAGTTATCAGGCGGACAGCGTAACTGTCGGATATAGTGCCATTACGGGTGAATGGAGTGTCGGTCGCGATACATATTTGCGGTACAATTTGAACGCCAACTCAGTGTTCGGCACAAAACGCATGGATGCATTCGTATTGTTTGAGAGGTGTTTGAATTCACAGACACCTACTATTACAGATGAAGTAGAGGATGTGGACGGAAAGAAAAAGCGTGTCGTGAATAAGCAGGAAACGATAGCCGTCCGTGAACGGCAAAAGAAGTTGCAGACCGCTTTCAAAAAATGGATATTTGATGAACCGCATCGTCGTGAGTATCTTGTCAGTAAATACAATCAGATATATAACACGACGGTCGTTCCGACGTTTGACGGCAGTTATCTGCAGTTTCCGGGAATGAATCCGGAGATAACGCTCAAAGACTATCAGAAAGATGCGGTCGCTCGAATTTTGCAGGGTGGGAATACGCTCCTGCACCACGTTGTCGGGGCAGGCAAAACGTTTGAGATGGCAGCTGCTTGCATGAAAATGCGTGAAATAGGTATTGCGCAAAAGCCCATAATTGTCGTACCGAATCATCTTGTTGTGCAGTGGGCAAATGAGTTCAGAACCTTGTACCCGACGGCAAACCTCTTAATGGCGACAAAAAAGGATTTTGAAAAAACGAGCCGAAAGCGCTTTGTCGCAAAGGTTGCTACGGGAGATTGGGATGCCGTTATTATTGCGATGTCAAGTTTTGAGAAAGTACCTATTTCAAATGAGAGGCAAAAAGAACGATTGTCAAGCGAAATCGAAGCCATTGAAACAGCTATTGTGGAGGCCAAAAGAGACCGTGGGGAACGTATTCGGGTAAAAGACTTGGAACGCACATTGAAGAATAAGCGAGCACAGCTTGAGAAACTTCTGAATGCAAACAAGAAAGATGATTTGTTGCAGTTCGAGCAGTTAGGCGTAGATGCTCTTTTTGTCGATGAGGCGCACAAGTACAAAAATAAGTTCATATTTACGAAGATGAACAATGTGGCAGGCATCAGCAGGGCAATGTCGCAACGCGCGACAGATATGGATTTGAAATGCGAGTATATCGGAGAACTTCGCGGGGGAGATCGCGGCGTTACGTTTGCAACGGGAACACCTATCAGCAATTCGCTTGTTGAAATGTACACGATGCAGTCCTATCTGTAACGCAGGGAGCTTAAGAATCTGAATCTGCATTTTTTTGATGCATGGGCATCTATGTTTACGGAGACTGTTACGGGTCTTGAGCTTGCGCCGAGCGGACAGGGGTACAGAACACGAACGCGAGTGGCGAAGTTTACGAATTTACCGGAACTTCTTAAAATGTATCGCAGTTTTGCCGACGTTAAAACGGCAGATATGCTTAATCTTCCCGTACCAAATGCTGAAAAATCGTTGATAAAGTGTGAACCGTCGAAGATATACTTCGCTTAAACGATGAAATCGTAGAGCGTTCATAGCTGATTGCTGCGGGTTCTGTCAATCCTCGTATCGACAATATGCTCTGTGTTACGCATGACGGTAAGATGATTGCTCTCGATCCGCGTTGCTATGATATGTCTATTCCGGATGATCCCGCAAATAAGGTAAATCAATGCGTTGGGAATGTCTATAAAATATGGTCGGAGAGCAAGGACGAAAGAAGTACGCAAATTATCTTCTGTGATATGTCTGTGCCAAAAAAAGAATATGAGGATTACGATCCGCTGAAAGACTTTGACGTGTACAATGACATCAAGCGGAAACTTGTAACGCTTGGTGTTCCTGCGGAAGAAGTTGCGTATATTCACAGTGCAAAGACCGACCAACAAAAACAGGATATGTTTGATAGGGTGCGTCGGGGCGAAATCCGCATATTGATAGGTTCGACGGAAAAGTGTGGGGCAGGTACAAACATACAAAACAAACTGATAGCGTTGCATCATCTCGATACGCCTTTCCGTCCGAGTGATTTGGAACAGCGCGAAGGGCGTATCGTCCGACAGGGCAATGAAAACGAAACGGTTTGGCTTTATACTTATGTAACGGAAAAGACGTTTGACTCATATTCTTATCAGATACTTGAAACGAAACAGCGGTTTATTTCGCAGATAAATCATGGCGATTATACTGTACGCGAGGCAGAGGATATAGACGACACTACGTTGAACTATGCGCAGATTAAGGCTATTACTTCCGGTAATCCGAAAATCATGCGGAAAATGGAAATCGAACAAAGGCTCGGTCAGTTGAGTTCGCTGGAGAATGATTACAGGAATAATCGCTACCGGTATCAGGAAATTATCCTGCATACGCCGAAGCAGCTTGAAGATTTTATTCGGCGGAAAGAAAATCTGAAACGGGATATAGAATTGCGTGACGCTCATAAAGACGACCTGATTCAAATCGGGAAGCAAAAGTTTGCCGAACGTAAAGATGCAGGTGAATTGTTAGTCCGTGTCTTGAAGTCGCAGCAATATGTCGGGAAAACAATCGGTATGTTCCGCGGGTTCAGATTGGTGGCAATGGAAAACGGGCTTTATATGTCAAATGTAAAACTTGTCGGGGCAAACGAATATAAGGTTGGCATCGGTGACAGTGGATAGGGGCAATCACTCGATTGGAGAACGAAACGGACGGCTTTGAAAAGTCAATCAGTTCTACAGAAAAAGAAAGAGCGGATGAAGAGGCAAAACTTGAACAGGCAAAAATAGAGGTGGAAAAGCCGTTTGAGTATGCAGAAGAAGTCGAAAGCCTGCAAGCAGAACTCTCGGCGATTGATGCCGAACTTGATTTGAACAAAGAAGAAGCTCCGATTGTGTTGGATAATGAGGCAGAACCGGAAAAGGCAGAAATAGAGGTGTTGGACGAAACAGAGGAGGAAGTAGAAATTGTTTAACGAGACAGGATAAAACTAACGGTTGCCTTTCGGCAACCGCAGAAGAGTAGATGAGAAAATGATAGAAGTTAATTTTGCAAATAGTCATTTAATCTTTCAGACAGCCGATCGGAATGACAAACACACCGTCTGGACGCTTATATCCGTATTCTGTTCCTGTAATAACGATTTTCAGGTCGGGAAGTCGTAACGGGCACTGTTTTTCTTTTTGATTGTATTGGTTGATGAGCCGTTCAATTTCAAGTAAATGTTTCGCAGCGTCTTCAATCTGTTTTGCACCGAGTTTGAATTCGATAAGAGCATATCTGCCGTCGTTCAGACGGAGAACCCCGTCGGCCTCCAAGCCATAACGGTCGCGGTAATAGCACATATCGCCATCGAAAGCAGACGAGTAGATTTTTAGATCGCGGATGCACAGAGATTCAAACAGAAAACCCAGCGTCTTGAAATCGGTATTAAAGCATTGCGGGGACAAACCTAAAGCCGCGACAGCGATGGAGGGATCGATTAGATTGCGCTTTTTAGAAGAGCGAATTGCCGTTTTGGAGCGAATAGCGGGACACCAAGCGTCGATATCTTCTATGATAAAGAGTTTTTCCAACGCTTGAATATAGTCGTGAAAAGTAGTTTGGCCTATATCAAAATTGCTCTTTACATCGCCCAAAATCATATTAGTTTCTGCAAGCGTACAGAGATTGCGACTATAAGAACGTAAAATTTCCTGTGCCCAGCGTGGATTGCGTTTTGTATTGTCTATGTTACTGATGTCGGTAGAGTAGGTTTGTCTGTACAGGTCTTTGGCAACTTCCAATTTTGCGCGGTCAGTTTTGTTAGACAGACTGTGCGGCCAACCGCCGCGGCAAATGGCAAAAATGAGACCATCGATAGACAGTTTAGAAATGCAACCGTCAAAATGTTCTGGATGATTGAAAAGTTCCGAAAGCGATACAGTCCCGTTGGACTCTTCGCTTTCATAGAGACTCATGGGATACATTTTTAGTTTGCTGATACGAAGTGTTCCCGTGTGAGGGGTATCTACCTCCTTTGAGGAAGAGCCCGTGAGGATATACAGCCCGTTTTCTCCGAGGTCATCTACAGATTTTCGGATGGCACCCCACAGCTTCGGCGCATCCTGCCATTCATCAAAAAGGCGAGGCTTATCCCCGATAAGAAGTTTGGATGGCGCAGTTTCAGCGACGGCGAGCAGATTTTCTCGCTGTTCCTCATCTTGAAATTCAACAAAGCTCTTAGCTTTTTGTTTTGCAGACGTGGTTTTCCCGCAGCCTTTGGGCCCAACGATCAGAGTTGCACCGAATGCTTCCATTTTTAAGTCGAGTTCATCATCGATAATTCGCTTCTTATATTCCATACCGTACCTCTATTGATATTATAGCAGCAAAAGTTAGGAATGTAAAGAGAAACGAAGAGATTTGCGACATTTTGACGAAGTAATTTGTGGCATTTTACCGAAGAGATTTGCGGTAATTTGTCGAAAGTATTTGCGCTGATTTCTTTAGGTAACCTATGGTCGGGCAATACCGATTTCAGGGAAATAATGTAGGGATAATTGAAAATATAAATTGTATCGTTTTTGAAGGCACCTTTGAGACAAAAATTTTGGGACAAAAATATAAATTATAGGAGAGAAATCAATGAGAAAAATAAAGATAGACCATCAGTATATTGCATATTTGCTTTTAGAGATGTTGTACAAAGAAGGAAAAGTCAACAAGGATACGTATGATGCGGTTATGGCGGAAAAAGAACGGTATTTGCGTATGGTGAAGGCCGGCGAAAATAATCCGTCAAAATATAGGATATCGAAACCTTCTGAGATTTTTGATGAGCTTGATCTGAATATCGGTGCAATATCGGATTCGTTCGATGAAGCAGAAGATTTAGCTGATGTAGTGGAGGAACGGAGAACAAGTCGTGAAATCGAAGCGGCATAAAAATTGTTAGGTTCAATATTGCTATATATTATTGACAAGTACGCAAAGATGAGGTATAATATCAGTACAATTTGAATAACAGTTCAATGATCGGCTAACTACAAAATCCGCTTGCTGTTAAATTCATGAGAATCATGGAGGCAGAATATGCAAGAACGTGCGATTTTGCTGTTGCGATCGGAGACGGGTAAACACGAGGACTTCGCGCAACAGCGTGAGGTCTTTTTTAATATGTATGGCAACAGGAATATTCAGATTGTTATGACAATAAATTCCGTTGGCAAGAAATTATATGAACCAGAGGACACGATAGGTTTGGGAACAATTCGACGCCACGTTGTATGGAAAGACTACGAAGTGCTGTTTGTTCCTTCAATCAATGCGTTTGGGAAAACTCCCGTCGAAATCACGGCAGAAATTATGTTTTTGGAATCGAACGGGGTAAGGGTATATTCGATAAGTGAAGGTATAATTTCTTCAAAGGATTTGCCGTTGCTGTTTAGAAAACAATTCAGAATTGTTAAATAGAATAAATCATAATCCGTTGGCTAACATGGAGGGTTTGATATGCGAAATGCAATCAGGCCCTCCTTTTTATTTTTGAAGGAGGTTTTCGATGGAACAGAACAATATGAAATGCACAGGAAACATTGGTGCAAAACAGTGCGGCAGACTTATGCGGTATAGCATGCAGTTGATTATGTTGCAAAAATTATTGCGTTACAAGTTGTTGAGCGAAAGAGAGTACATCGCTGTTAAAGAAAGGCTGATGAAAGGTTACGGGATTGTTTCTGATTTTACAGCTTAGAAAACTTGACCGTATAAAATATAATAGCTGCATAGCAAAGGAGTAAGAACATGGAAGTTTCTGGTACTAACAAACTAATATTGCCCAAAGATATTATTTTGGCAGACAGAGAAAGGGAAAGAACAATTGTTTATTATGGCCGAGTTTCAACGGAACATGAAGCGCAGTTGTCTGCTCTTGAAAATCAGTTGCAATGGTATGACGATCAATCGAAGTATCATCCGAATTGGAAAGTTTTGCGAAAGTATATTGACGAGGGAATAACCGGTACACAAGCCAAAAAGCGCCCGGCGTTTTTGAAAATGTTGGAAGATGCAAAAAACGGGCAATTTGACCTTATTGTTACAAGAGAGGTTTGCCGCTTTGCAAGAAACACAGTCGATACGCTTGTTACAACGCGCGAATTGAAAAAAATCGGCGTTGAGGTGTACTTTGTAGAGGATAATATCTGGACAATGGACGGTGATGGTGAACTTCGTTTGACAATTATGGCTACGTTGGCGCAGGAGGAGAGCAGAAAAACATCTGAGCGCGTTCGTGCCGGGCAGAAAATCAGTAGAGATAATGGCGTTTTATATGGGAACGGTAATATTCTTGGATATGACCGTGTTGGTGATACATATGTCATCAACGAAGAACAGGCCGAAACTGTCCGCTTGATTTACAATTTATATTCGCAAGGGCTTGGCTTTAAGAAAATAATCAACGAGTTGGTGTCACAGCATAGAAAAGATAGTTATGGCCTTGTACGCTGGGAATGCACAAAAATTTCGCGTATTCTACATAATGCTACATATAAAGGTTATATGGGATACTTAAAATCTTTTCGGAATAATTATTTGGAGCAAAAGTCCATTATTAACAGAGATGAAAGCACACATTTATATATAAAGGGGAATTTTGAACCGATTGTATCTGAAGAACTTTGGGAGAAGTGTAGGCAAATACGAGAGTCGAAAGCAATGAAAATTAAAAGCTACGGTGGAAAAGAACGAGTAGTTGGTTTCAAACCCAGCAATGATATCTGGGTAAAGAAAATGAAATGTCGTTGCGGTTCTTCTTTCAGGAGATGCAAGTGGCATAAAAATAAAAGTGGCGAACTCATTTACGGCTATCAATGCTATAACCAATTAAATAACGGTTCAAAGAAAATTCGTGAAAGCGCTGGCATATCGACCGAGGGGTATTGCGATATGGGCACAATCGGCGATTGGAAAATTGATATGATGGCGCAAAAGATTTTTCAAGGTTTGTGCGGAGAACAAAGAGAGTGTATAAATCGCTCTTATTCAATTTACGAAAACAACTTCAGAGCAAAGGGGAACAACTCAAATAATCAAAAAGAAGTTTTGTTGTCAAAAATCGAAAAATCAAAAGTTAAGTTGAATAACTTGACCAATATGCGTATGGAAGGCGAGATTTCAAAGGAGGAGTATCAAGAATGCAGGCAAAAAGTTACTGACGAAATAGCTACTTTTCAAAAGAAACTGAAGGCACTGGTCGAAGAAAAGAAAGAGCCGGATCCCGCCGTCATTAAGATGTCTCTCGATGAATTCGCAGCAATTTTGATAGAAAAAATTGATTTCAATGCGCCTATAATTGATAGGGGTATTATAGAGCAATTTGTAGAAAAGATTGTTCCGAGAAACACATTGGAATTCGATTGGTATTTGAATTTGATTCCTCATATCTTCGAGGAACATTCATCAACGGGATATAACGAAGTGTGGACTTTTGTTATAAATTTCGATGAGGCAGAAAAATACAGAAAATTGAGAGGAGGGTTTTTAAGAAAAAACCAATGGCGAGATTTGACTGTACATGTTTTTGTGTGAAAGAAAGGGGACGGGGTAACCGTCCCCTTTAGGTTAATTCTGCTTGCAATTTTAGTATTGATATGGTATTATATTACCAACAAAGTAATATGTCGGCAAGGGCGAACATCGCACATCCGAGGGGTAACTAATAGTGTTGTAATATTAACACAACTACTATATATAGTATATAGCGGCTCGTTTTGTTATAATATAAGTTGCAATTCTTCGGAAAAATGAACTGTTTGCAAGAAGGTAAAAAAGGCTGTTTCCATATAAGTTGAACACTTCTTTTATCGGCTGAAATTATGGAACTGAAAAAATTTTTTTGCATAGACTATTTGCCCTTCAAAGTAACACCTTTGTACAGGCGAATATTAAAAACCCGAGGAACTGATTCGTTTTTTAAAAGCCTGAATGCAGAAGATTCAACAAAATGCCATTATAAATATCAAAGAGCTTGTCCTCTGAGCGGATAGGCTTTTTTTGTACTCATGCTTTATTCAATTGTTTTTAAAAAACTTAAAATCAAAGCTTTGTTTTTGATTTTTCAGAAGTGTTATTAATATCATTGACAAATATGATATTATTGTATATAATCAATATATACAATACGGAAGGGAAAAATGAATATACATATTTCTAATTTATCGGGCAAATCTCTGTACGAACAAATCTACGATCAGATAAAAGACCAAATACTTGACGGTTCGTTGAAGGCCGGTGAGCCGTTGCCTACAATAAGAGGATTAGCGAAAGACCTGAGAATAAGCGTGATAACAACTTCGCGGGCTTATTCTGATTTAGAGCGTGACGGTTATATTTATACTGTCGTAGGGAGGGGCAGTTTTGTTGCTGAAAGTGATCGGGAATTTCTGATCGAACGTAATCTCAGAGAGGTGGAGGGTTATATTACAAAGGCTGTTGAGGTATCGGTCAGATGCGGTATAGGGGAAGAAGAATTCATGGATTTGGTAAAAACGATTTTTGAGGGTAACAGATCATGCTGAGTATAAGAGATCTCAAGAAGTACTATGAAAATTTTGACATCGAAAACGTATCATTTGATATACCGAAAGGTGCTGTTGTCGGGCTTATAGGAGAAAACGGTGCAGGTAAAAGCACTGTCATCAAGTGTATTCTTGGAGCGGTCCATCCTGATGGCGGACAGATACTTTTTGACGGAAAAGAAATAAGAGAAACATGCAGAAAAGACAGACAGAAAATTGCATTTGTGTTTGACGATACCGGGTTGCCGTTGGAATTGGACCTTGGAATGCTCGATAAAGTGTTATGCAGGATATATGACAAGTGGGACACGGCAAAATTCCGCAGTTTGATCCGGGAATTTTCTTTGCCCCGGGACAAGATGTTGAAAGATTTTTCAAAGGGGATGAAAATGAAAGCGGCTATAGCCGTTGCGTTTTCGTATGACAGCGATGTTCTGATCCTTGACGAACCGACAAGCGGACTTGATCCCGTTGTCAGGGACGAGATAATCGAAATGATCTACAATTATAATCAGAACGGTGATCGTTCAGTACTGCTTTCATCGCATATTACGGCGGATCTGGAAAAAATATGCGATTATATTGTATATATTCATGAAGGGAGGATCATTTTCAACGAAGAAAAGGATGAACTGCTGAACAGATATGCGATCTACAGTATAGAGGACAAGCATTTGCGGGAATTGAACAAAAGTGCGTTTATCAAAGTCCTGAAAAGAGAATACAGGACAGAGATCCTTGCGCAGAAGGATAAAATGCCGAAGGATTTTGAGTATAAACCCGTTACTCTTGATGAAATGATGCTTTTTTATTCAAAGGGAGAAGATGTATGTCGGGACTGATTTTAAAAGATTTATATAATATCAGAAAACAAGCAATCTGGTACGTAGTAATGATAATATTGTTCAGCGTGTTATCGATCGTACTGAAAAATGCTGCCTTTGCTTATGCAATAGGCATATTGGTGACAATATCCATACCTCTTGCAGCCATAGCTTATGAAGAAAAGGACGGGTGGCAGAAATTTGCGATTGCAAGCGGAATGGATATAAAAACAATTGTCGGAGAAAAATTTTTTTTAGGTGTTGTATTTGCGATCATCGGTTCTGTTGCGTATACTATTGTTGTTGTCATTATCGGGACGGAAGAAAACAGGGTAACGGAACTTATTGCTTCTATCTGCATGCAATTATTGATGTTGGCGGCTGTTCTTCCGATTGTATTCAGGTTCGGGGCAGAGAAAGGACGCACATATATGATCGCCGCAGTTGTAGTTTTATTGGCGGTGTTTATTGCAGTTATGCCGTTTTACGGGAGGATAGTCGGAGACGAAGAAATTATATTTGCTGTTTGTATGATCTTTTTTGCCGTACTAAGCGTTTGTATTTCACTATTTATATCGATCAGAATTTATAAAGCAAAGGAATTTTAGGTAAACCGGAATACAAGTATTCATTATCTGAAACAGATAAGATTTTTATGTTTCAGTGTAAATTGGTAAGCGCGCATAACGTAAATCTGCCGACAGAACAAAATCTGAATGACTGTACGTTATTTTTTCGACACGGTTTTATCTGCGGAAGAGATCCGATTTAATCTCTGAGCATGATTTTTTAACATTTTTCTCAGAAGCTGTATAAAAATGTTTTGTACATTGTTCTGATTCGGTTTAAAATAAACGCCGAATGACATGTCGGGACAATCTGAGACAGGTATCGGTTTTATGTCGTCCAAAGCCTCGGGTATAAATATCAGGGGGAGCAGAACGACTCCGAAACCCGAACGCACCAAAGTAATCGACGCGGGCAGATCATCGCACAAATAAATACTGTCAGCATTCCGGCCTCTTCCGACTTTTAACTGTAAAGCGATCAAGTCGGTCGTACAAGCCGTAGGTTTAAAAAAATGAGGGGTTGATCATTGAGTTCTTCCAGCGTTACGTTTTTATATTCTGAAAGCGGATGCGTCTGGTCACACACACAGACAAGAGGGGTTTTGAGTATTTCGGTATATTCGATATTGCTTCCTTTGGGAAGTGTGTCTCTGATCCCCAAAACTACGTCAGCGAGATTTTCTTCCATGGTTTTTACTAAATGGGAAGAAAAAAAAGTGTGCAGGACCGGATGGATATCGGTTCGTACAAAGCGAGATCATACAAGACGTCCGGAAGAAGAGAGTAGAGAGTGTCGCTCATACATCCTATTTTGAAGGAAGTGAAAGAACTCGGAACAGTTTTGGTAAATTTATTTTGAAGACTGTTAAAATGTATAAGCAGATCTTTGACTTCGCGTATCGATCAGTTTGAAGCGATAAATTATACAGTTTATCGAATTACGTAAAATTCGGGAACATTGAGGAAAAGCCTGAAGGTTTGAGCCGTAAACCTGTCAGGCTTTAAATTTGAAATTGTTTAAAATGATGAGCGGAAATTAGACATTGTTTTAAAAGCGTGATATACTGTCTTTACGGTATGAATAAGCCTGTGCTGCATGAGATCCCGAAACTTGCCGAAATAAATAATCTTATTTGAAAAACGAAAATGATAAAGGATCGTATTTTGTTTTTACCGGTAATTTAAACGGATCGGCGGATGATTCGAGAAGGATTTGATACAAAGACAGATGTGTGTTGTCGGGGAATTGAATATGCTTGAAAAAATGGAAGATTTTTTTAATGACAGGATAGCGGAGTATGATGATCATCAACTCAACGCCATAGCATCGGCTAAGGAATTTTATCCGTTCACGGCACGTAGTCTGCCGGCAGAGAAGGGAGTAAAAGTTCTTGATTTAGGGTGCGGGACAGGTCTTGAGCTTGAATATTATTTCAGGTTGAATCCGGCTGCGGAAGTGACATGTATAGATATGGCCGGAAGGATGCTGGACAAATTGGCAAAAAAGTTCGGTGACAAAGATATCAGGATAATAAAGGGTTCATATTTTGATGTCGAATTGGAGGAGTCGTATTACGATGCGGTATTGTCGGTGGAATCGCTCCATCATTATGACATGGAGAAAAAGGTCATTTTTTACGGAAAGATAAGAAGGGCGTTGAAGCAGAACGGATATTTTATTCTGACGGATTATTTTGCCGCAACGGATGAGGAGGAGAAATTTTTAGCTTCTGAATTGGCGCGTCTGAAGTCCGAGCAGGGGATAAAAGACTGTGAATTTTACCATTATGATACACCTTTGACAGCTGAGCACGAAATTGAGGCGCTGAAGACTGCAGGGTTTACGGGTGCGGAGGTAATAAAGCGGTGGGAAAGCACATGCTGTATTAAAGCAGTCAGAAAAATGAGCGGAAAAGCAGAAAAGAGAGACCGGGGAGTATAGAATTCTGCCGTGTATTCAGACGACCGTATAATGAATATCCGACGGTTTTGATTTATATAAGTCAGTTGACCGGGCAGCGGAAAAAAAAGAAAACTGCATGACGCAGAAAATGCAGCATGCGGCACAGTGAAAAATCATGACTGAAGTTATGTTCCGACAGCAGTCGGTACCATAGCTTTTTTATTTGAAGGGTTTCTCGGCGAATAGAGGCGTCGAGTATACTATCGGGTGCTCAGTTTTTTTGCGGTAAGAATCATCGTTGCCCGGCGGACAGCATTTATGCAGGAAAAAACGTTTGCGAAGTTTTATTTGAGCCGGAGTTTATGAAGGCGCGGATTTTTGTCAATATAAAGAGATGAAGTCGGAATGGAGCTTGCCGTCACGGCGGAGCGTTCGTCTATACTGAAGAAAAAGACGCAGCAGGCAAAATTAAGGATGCAACGTAAGGCCGACATACTGAAAATCGGATTATATTTAATACACCCGATATTTATTGGTCGAGGCAATGACCCTGGTATCATTTGACGAGTTATGTGACTAAGTTACTGAAAAAAGTACGATTTTTGTATATACTGTTGACATCAATAAAAAACGAGGTATCATTATGTCAGTTATAAATATCGGGAAAGAAAATTTCAAGACTGAGGTTTTAGAATCCTGTAAGCCGGTGCTGCTGGATTTCTGGGCGAGCTGGTGTGCTCCTTGCAGGATGGTAAGTCCTGTAGTAGACGAGATAGCCGAAGAGCGGAGCGACATAAAAGTCGGAAAAGTCAATGTGGACATCGAACCTGAGCTGGCGTTGGAATTTGCCGTAAGAAGCATTCCCACTCTGATAGTCATAAAAGACGGAAAGGTAGTAAACAGAGCGGTCGGTGCGCGTCCGAAGGGCGATATATTGTCGTTGTTATAAGGAGGAGAAATGAAGCTGCATGATTTATTTCGTCGCGGTGACATCAACGAAGGCGTGAGAAAATTCCGACAGACGAAACCCTCCGTCCTTTTGGACGTGCGTACTCCCGATGAATATTCCGGAGGGCATATTCCCGGAAGTAAAAATATTCCGCTTCAGGACATAGCTTTTACTGCAAGCATAATAAAAAACAAAAACATGCCTGTGTTTGTATATTGTTACAGCGGGGCAAGAAGTCGGCAGGCAGCCGGCGCGCTTATAAAACTCGGCTACACTCGTGTGGTGGATATAGGCGGTATCGATAGTTATAACGGAGAGGTGGAAAGGTAATATGAAAGTGATAATAGTCGGAGGCGTGGCAGGCGGAGCGACGGCAGCGGCCCGTATACGCAGACTTGATGAAAAAGCCGAAATAACCGTATATGAGAAATCGGGGTATATATCATATGCCAATTGCGGTTTGCCGTATTATATCGGCGGGGAGATAGAGGATAAGAAACAGCTTACGCTTCAGACTCCGGAAAGTTTTTTTGCACGTTTCCGTATCGATGTCAGGGTCAAACATGAAGTGACGGCTTTGGACCCGGTCAGAAAGACCGTAACGGTGAAACAACTCGAAAACGGAAGGATATTCCAAGACAAATATGACAAACTTATAATATCTACCGGGGCAAAGCCCGTAAAGCCGGATATGGCGGGAGTTGAAAGCGGGAAAGTATTTACGCTGCGCAATGTGGAAGATACGTTCGGGATCAAGGAATATATAGTTTCACATTCTCCCGGAAGGGCGGTAGTAGTCGGAGGTGGGTTTATAGGCATAGAGACGGCGGAAAATCTGACGAGACTGGGTATCAAAGTGACGTTAGTTGAGGCTGCCTCTCAGTTGATGGCGCCTTTCGACGCGGATATGGCGGCATTTATTCATGCCGAAATGCGCCGGAACGGAGTCGAACTTATTTTGGGAAGCATGGTGGAAGGATTTCATGAAGACGGTAATTCTTTCAGTGTACGGCTCAGAGGAGGAAGAAGTATTGCGTGTGATATGGCAATACTGGCAATAGGAGTGACGCCGGATACGTCGCTTGCAAAAACGGCAGGCATAGAGCTTGGATTAAAGGGGAGCATAGCGGTCAATGACAGGATGGAAACGTCAGTTCCTGATATATACGCGGTGGGAGACGCCGTGCAGATCAAGAATTTCGTAACTGGAAAGCCTGCACTGATATCGCTGGCAGGTCCGGCGAACAAAGAGGGGCGTATCGCGGCAGACAATATATGCGGAAAGGAAAGCAGGTATAGCGGAGGACAGGGCAGTTCCGTTATAAAGATATTCGGAATGACCGCCGCCTGTACGGGTATAAACGAAAGAACCGCGAAAGAAACGGGTATAGACGCCGACAAAGTCATATTATCGCCTATGAACCATGCGGGATACTATCCGGGCGGAAAGATCATGACAATGAAAGTGATTTTTGAAAAGGGAACCTACCGTTTGCTTGGCGCACAGATAGCCGGCAGTGATGGCGTGGACAAAAGGATCGATGTAATAGCAGTTGCGCTTCGAGCGGGAATGAAGGCGACCGAACTTGCCGAGCTGGATCTTGCGTACGCTCCGCCTTATTCGTCAGCTAAGGATCCGGTGAATATGGCGGGATATATAATTGAAAATATACGTGACGGAATAGTAAAGCAATGGTATTATGAAGAGGAATCGGTACTGCCCGGAGACGGAAGCGTTACATTATTGGATACAAGAACCGCTGCAGAGTATTCGGGAGGTCATATTGAAGGTTTCAGGAACATACCGGTAGACGAGCTCAGAGAAAGGATAGGCGAGATCGAAAAGGGCAAACCCGTATATGTCATATGTCAGAGCGGACTGAGGAGTTATATAGCTTCGAGGATACTCTCCGGCTACGGGTTCGAGGTTTATAATTTTGCCGGAGGATTCAGGTTTTACGATGCGGTAAAAAACGATCATATTTTATCGCAGAAGGCAACCGAATGCGGGAAAGAGGTCTGAGCTTGTATTAAAACGTCATAAATATCCGGTCTGAAATGACCGTACGCCGGGAAATCGCCGTTTTTCGTCAAAGGGACGGTTTTAAGTAACCGATCGGGATCGGATCATGATAAAAAGGAATCGAGGGCAGGCGGGTCGATGATGTTTATGACGCCTCTTGAGAGTTTCACTATTCCTTCGGAAGCGAAGTATTTAAGCATTCTTGTGACGACTTCTCGAGGACTTCCGAGATGATTCCCGATAGTTTCATGAGTTATTCTGAGAGAAAGGCTGTTTTCGATGACCGATTCTTCCTTCAGGAAGGCTGCGAGTCTTTTATCGAAGCTTTTCCACATGATCTGGTCTATCAGCCACATGACCTCTGAAAAACGACTGGCAAGGATCTCGTTCGTATAATTTGCAAGCGGGGCGGAGGTTTTCATGATTTCCTTGTAAACATCGGAAGGGATCACGGTGATTTCACTGTCTTTTTCAGCTGAGATTATCACGGAGAATTGTATACTGTTTAATATACACGACGCGGAAAAAAGACAAATATCTCTTTCAAAAAGTCTGTAAAGAGTGATTTCTCTGCCTTCGGAAGACACGATGAAGGCGCGGATTTGTCCGGAACGCACACAAAAAAGTCCCTGACATTCATAATTTCCGTTGTGGAGTATATCGCCTTTGAGGTATTTCCGTTCAAAGGCGGATTCGGATAAAATCCGTTGTTGATTTTCTTCGAGTTTGTTCCAAACGGGCAGGAAATCTTTCAGTTCCATATCGAATATCGCTCCTTAAAAACAGTATAACATATGAGAGACGGAAAAACAACCCGATAAACCTCAAAAAATAATTATTGCGGAGCAAAGCGCAAATAAAACAGTGTGATCTGAAAAGCAGGAAAGGAGAAAAAGATGAAAGAGTATGTATGCACGATATGCGGACATATCCATAAAGGCGAATTACCTTCTGAATTCAGGTGTCCCGTATGCGGGGCAGGAAGGGACGCTTTTACCGAGATAAAGCCGAAAGAACAAAGTGAAAGCACAGATATTGCGCGTCCGGATATCCGAGGAGAATTGTCGGCGATGGAAATCAGCGTGATATGTTCAAATCTTGCAAGGGGATGTGAAAAGCAGTATAAGCCGGAAGAAATGGCGCATTTTCTGAAACTTTCTGAATTTTTCAGGGCGGAAGCGGAGAAGGAAGGCGCGGACATAAACGCACTGAAAGAGCTGTTGGAAAAGGACCTGAACGAGGGTTTTCCTTATGCAAGGAAAGCCGCCGAACTTGCGGGAGACAGAGGCGCCATGAGGAGTCTGGTGTGGAGTGAAAAGGTTACGAGGATGCTGAAATCGTTGCTGGGCAGATACAACGATACAGACGAAAAGAAGTCTGCGGGGACCGGTATATACATGTGTACCGTATGCGGTTTTGTTTATACGGGGGATGCTCCACCTGAGACATGTCCTGTATGCAAGGTGCCGTCGTGGAAGTTTGAAAGGCAGAAAAGGAGGGAGCAGTGATGGCAGAAAGATATGCGGTAAGGAATCTGAGACTGTGCACGAAAGATTGCATGTGTCTTTATGTGTGTCCGACGGGAGCGACCGATACTGAGAACAGTATAATAGACGCCGAAAAATGTATAGGCTGTGAGGCGTGTGCGAAAGCTTGTCCGTCTTCGGCGATATCCATGGTACCTGATGTATATCCGCCACAGCAGCCGAAGAGTGAAAAAGTAAAGCAAGCGCTTCGTATACTCATAAACAGTAAAAACAGAGCTGAGTTGATTGCTTCCGGGTTTCAGGGCGAACTTTATACTGCCATAGAGAAGTCGAGCAGACTCATGGCTGAAGATCTTTGCAGAGAAGCAGGTTACATGCTTCCGCAGAGCCGTAATACAGAGCTGTTGCTCAGAAGAATAAGGGAATATCCCGGAGTACCAGTACAATCGGCGGATTGGTTGCTCGGCAAACTTGATTTCAATGAAAAAAACGAAGAAGATGAAATAAAGGAGGGAATAAAAATGGAAAAATGGAAATGCAGTGTATGCGGTCATGAGCACGAAGGGGCGATGCCGGCGGATTTTAAATGTCCGGTATGCAGACAGTCGGCGGATAAATTTGTCAGGGCAGAAGAAAAGAAGAATCCTTATGCGGGAACAAAAACCGAAAAAAATCTGATGGAGGCATTTGCGGGGGAGTCGCAGGCGAGGAATAAATACACATATTTCGCTTCTGTTGCCAAGAAGGCGGGATATGAACAGATAGCGGCGTTATTTTTGAAGACTGCGGACAACGAAAAAGAGCATGCCGAACTTTGGTATAAAGCTCTCGGAGGTATAGGTGACACTGCCGAAAATCTTCTGCATGCGGCAGAAGGCGAAAATTCAGAATGGACAGATATGTATGACAGGATGGCGAAGGAAGCCGAAGAAGAGGGCTTTTTTGAACTTGCGGAGCAATTCCGCGGAGTCGGCGCGATAGAAAAAACGCATGAAGAAAGGTACCGCGCTTTACTCGGGAACGTCGAAACGAATTCGGTTTTTGAAAAAGCGGAAGTCACGGTATGGGAGTGCAGGAATTGCGGACACATGGTTTCGGGGAACAAAGCTCCTGAAGTTTGTCCGGTGTGTAAGCATCCTCGCGCATATTTTGAAGTCCACAAAAAGAATTATTAAAGCATGCCGAGAGAAACTGAGAGGAACAGTATTTTCAAATCCTGAAAAATCTCGGTATTCGGAAAGGCAGTCGGAAAACGCCGGCAAATATCATGTCGGCGTTTTTTCGGTGGAAAAAACACATTGCGGGATTAAACGGATGTTTCCGGGGAGGTGCAGGGCAAAACCGATCACAGAAGCGGTGTAAGCTTCGCGGCTCTTTACCGGGAGGAAAGATAAAAGCCGGGCGGTAATGAAATATTCATGCGCGAAACTTTGACGGCAAAATCCGGGTTACTTAAACAGCTTGACATAAAATTGACATTTTCTATTTATTCTGTTATAATGATGCAGCTGATAAGGTTTTTATCAATCCGGCGGGGAAACATCGGATTTTTGCCGAAGAAATATCCGCGGAGCAGGCAGGGCAGGTAATAAGTATGAGCAAAAGCCGCCGGAAGGATTTTACATGCAAGTAAAAGAAGCGGAAAAGAGAGCGGGTAATACGGATCGGAAGGTGTGTGCAGCCACGAAAATCCTTATGTCAGGCTGGTCGGAAGAACAGGCAGATAAATCGCGGTATTTCCGGAAAGAGCGCACGGAAGGGCCGAATACCGGGGGAAATAAAGAATAATGTCGTATGAGAAGGGGGAAAAATGGAAACAGGGTACGCTGAAATAATTGTATGTGAGGAAAATACGGCTTCGTCTTTGGGAAGCGGGTTACTTCCTGTTTTTGCCACGCCGGCGTTGGTAGCATTGATGGAAAAAGCGGCGTGCGAAGCCATGAAGGGATATTTGAAAGAAGGGGAGACCTCTGTAGGGATTGAAATAACCGTAAAGCATACGGCGGCAACTCCTGTCGGGATGAAAGTGAGGGCAAAAGCCGAGGTTACCGAAGTCAAGGGGAGGTTCTATACATTCAGGATCACCGCTGACGATGAAAAGGGAGAGATAGGAAGCGGTATTCACGTACGTGCGGTCATCAACACCGAGAAGTTTATGAATAAAGCAAAAGCGAGGAAAGAGACCTGATACCGGAATACGCGGAAAAAGCGTATTTGTGAAGGAGTGGTATTCAAAACAGAACAGACAGATATCAAAATAAAGCCTCCGAAGCCAAGGGATCGGAGGCTTTTTCGGTGGAGAAAAATCAAGAAAGGTGTGTATTATTTACGTTGAGGTTCTTTCCTTGCAACATGAGATTCGATTGCTGCAGCCGAAACGGCTTCGGCAACTTTACCGTGCACTGATTTATCGAAAGCGAAAGGAATGATATGTTCTGCGGAGAGCTTGTCATCGGGCACACTTGAGGAGATTGCAAGTGCAGCTGCTTTCATCATAGGAATATTTATATCCGAAGCCATTACGTCAAGAGCTCCTCTAAAAATCCCGGGGAAACAAAGCACGTTATTAATCTGATTGGGGAATACAGAGCTTCCTGTTCCGACCACTTTAGCGCCTGCTTTTTTAGCCAGATCGGGATGGATCTCGGGAACGGGATTAGCGAGGGGAAAAACGATGGGGTCGGGATTCATGGAACGCACCATATCTTCGGTGACGCAGTCAGGGGCAGAAACTCCAATCAAAACGTCTGCTTTATACATGGCGTCTTTCAGGCTGCCTTTTAGCAAGTCGCGGTTTGTGATTTCAGAAATTGCCGCATGAGAGGGGATCAGGGAAGCGTCGCCGCGGCAGATGATCCCGAAGCGGTCGCAAACGATGATATTTTCTGCTCCCATTTCCAGGAGAAAGCGAGTAATGGAGAGGCCTGCAGAACCGCCGCCGTTGACTACGATGCGTACGTTATTCAGTTTTCTGCCGGTGCATTTCAATGCGTTCAGAAGGGCAGCGGCTACAACAACCGCCGTACCGTGCTGATCGTCATGGAAAACGGGGATGTCGCAAATTTCTTTGAGTTTTTTTTCGATTTCGAAGCAACGGGGGGCGGCGACGTCTTCGAGGTTTATACCGCCGAAGCTTTTTGAGATGAGAGCGACGGTTCGAATAAATTCGTCTGAATTTTTAGTATCGACGCACAATGGGAAGGCGTCAACGTCTCCGAATGTTTTAAAAAGGACGCATTTGCCTTCCATAACGGGCATTGCGGCTTCGGGTCCGATATCTCCCAGCCCCAGGACGGCAGTACCGTCAGTTATTACAGCGACGGTATTATGGCGGCGCGTCAGAGAGTAGGATAGTTTTTTGTCGGCTTTTATGGCGAGACAGGCTTCAGATACTCCGGGAGTATATGCGAGTGAAAGTTCCTGAGTGTTGGTGACGGGAACGCGGGAAACAACTTCTATTTTTCCTTTCCATTCGCCGTGAAGGCGAAGAGATTCTTTTTTAACGTCCATGATTTTCCTCCGAAAGTAAACTTAAATGCAGATGCGAGCACCTCTTTTAGATTATATAATCCCGAAGGATTTTCGTCAAGCAAAAGACCGGCGGAGAGTGGTTTACGAAATATTTACGTAACATTTACTCCATAGTGATAGCAGGATTTTTTTGCGGGGGATATAATGGAGTCGCAAATGAGGAATGCGTGAGACGCAGAATCTTGCAGAAAACAAAAAAGCAAACATACGATCAAGGAGGAAATATGAAAAAATTAATAGCTGCTGTCATAATAATTATGATGGTATTTTGTTCGGTCGGGTGTGTGACCGGGGAAGAAAGGGAAATAGCCGTAGTCGGCAGAGAGGAAGGCTCAGGGACCCGCGAAGCTTTTGAGAATCTCGTGGTAGGAATAAACGGGGAAAAGATAACCGAAACGGGGTATGTAAAAGGTATGATAGAAAATAACAGTACAGGACTTGTGAAAGCCACCGTGGCGGGAAACCGATATGCGATAGGATACATGTCGTTGGGTGCTGTCGACGAAACGGTGAAGGTGCTTGACATTGAAGGGAAGAAGGCTACCATAGAAAATATACAGACAGACGATTACGATTTATGGAGGCCTTTTGAAGTGCTGATAGACGATGCCGTGGTAGGAGAGAATGGGACCGGGACGGCTGTTCAAAAGGATTTTGCTCTTTATCTGGAAAGCAAAGATTGTCAGGAAGTGATTGCGGCTTCATCACACGGATACGCGAGTAATCCTGATGTAAGTAAAGAATGGAGCGCTCCGGCAGGTTTAAGTGCGGAAAGCGGGGAAGTGAAAATACTCGGGTCGACTTCGGTAGAGCCGCTGATGGCGGAAATAATATCAGCCTACTGTGAAGCTGCCGGATTGGCGCAGGATGTTTTCAGTATGGTAGCGCAGGGCAGCAGTTACGGAAGAGAAGGCATTAAAGAAGGGACCTGTCAATTCGGTATGGCGAGCAGCGTGACGAAGATAGACGATTCATATCCTTCGACGGTGAGGAAGGTCAATTCCGAAGTTAAAGGGGATAGTGCGGGACAGCTATGCAGAGACGGGTTAGCGATAGTCGTGCATCCTGAAAACGAATTGAAGGATATTTCCGTAGAAACGCTTTTCAATATATACACCGGCAGCATCAGGAAATTTTCAGAGATAGTCTAACGGAAGGGTTATGGATAAAACAGGTATAAAAACGATGTTGATGAAGGAGAAGGGCGCGAAGGCCCTTTTCCTTGTGTGCGCATTGATATCGATAGCCGCGGTACTGTTGATATGTATTTATATATTTGCAAACGCTTTTCCGGCGCTTGCGGAAATAGGTGTATTCAGATTTTTGTTTGGCGACACTTGGAGCCCTCGGAATGGCGAGTTCGGAATACTCCCGATGATAGTGGGTTCAATATTAGCCACAGTCGGAGCTTTATTGACAGGTGTCACATTAGGTGTGTTTACTGCTGTATTTATAGTATGCTTTTGCAAAGCGAAACTCAGACGCGTGTTTTTACAGCTTGTAAATCTTCTTGCAGGGATACCGTCAGTAATTTACGGTTATTTCGGAATCAAGGTATTATCGCCCTTGGTGATGGAGGTATTCGGAGTTTCGAGCGGACAGGGATTGTTTACCGTATCTATAATATTAGGTATAATGATACTTCCCACAATTGTCAGTCTTACGGCTTCCGGTCTTGAAGCGGTTCCCGGGAGTTATTATGAGGGAGCGCTGGCTATAGGGGCGAATAAAGTGTCGGCAGTGTTCAATGTTGTTTTGCCTGCAGCGAAGAGTTCGGTGATGACATCGATCATTCTCGGACTCGGGCGTGCGCTTGGAGAAACCATGGCTGTAGTCATGATAGCCGGAAATCAGGCCGTTATTCCGGATTCGCTTTTTACCTCTTTCAGAACGCTGACGGCGAATATAGTTTTTGAGATGGGATATGCCGATTCGGATACATGGAAAGGCGCTTTGATAGCAACGGGAGCGGTTTTGGTATTTTTTGTACTGATCATAAACCTGCTTCTGAACGCAGTAAGGGGAAGAGGAAACGAACAGGGCATGATAAAAAAGTATTTGCGCGGCACGAAAATACTTTATGTGTTTTCTGTTTTTACTTTTATTATTTCCATGATATCGCTTTCTGCGATCCTTTTGTATATACTGGTCGAAGGCGTTCCTCATATTGATTTCGAATTATTGTTCGGAGAGTTCAGATACGGCAAAGTCACGCTTTTGCCGGCGATAACAGGATCGCTGATGATAGTGTTTCTTTCGATGGCGATAGCTTTGCCGGCAGGAATATTTGCTGCCGTGTTTCTTAACGAGTATACTAAGAAAAACAGCAAACTTGTAAAGGTGATCGACTTGGCGACTGAAACTCTTGCAGGCGTACCATCTGTCATTTTCGGTTTATTCGGATACTTGTTTTTTTCTTTGGCGTTGGGCATGGGAATGTCGCTATTGTCGGGAAGTCTGACGTTATCTTTGATGATATTGCCCGTAATAGTACGTTCCACTCAGGAAGCGCTGAAAGCCGTTCAACCGGGGTTGAGGGAGGGGAGTCTTGCTCTCGGAGCCGGGAACTTCAGAACGGTCATGCGTGTTGTGTTGCCTGCATCGCTGCCCGGGATTGCGGCATCCGCAATACTTGCGGTCGGACGGGTCATGGGGGAATCGGCACCGATACTGCTGACTTCGGGACAGCCAAGAGGAATGCCGTCGGGGTACATGTCGATGGGAGGAAATCTTGCGGTGATGGTTTACAGTCTGGCAAACGAAGGATTGTATCCTGAAGAAACGGCGGCGTGCAGTGCGATACTGATATTAATAGTATTGGGATTGAATCTGGGCGCTGATTTTCTTACGAGGTTTTTAAGGAGGAAGCTTGGCGAATGATAGAGATCAGAAACGTGGATTTTTATTACGGAGATTTTCATGCCCTGAAAAATGTAAATATGACGATACCGAAGTCGGAAATTACGGCTTTCATAGGTCCTTCCGGATGCGGGAAGAGCACGTTGCTCAGGTGTCTGAACAGAATGAACGATCTTATAGACGGCGCAAAACTAACCGGCACGATAACTATAGACGGTAAAGATATATATAGAGAAACCGAGCCTTATTTGTTGCGACGGAAGGTGGGAATGATATTTCAGAAGCCTAATCCTTTTCCGATGAGCATATTCGATAACGTAGCCTACGGACCGAGAACATACGGGATAAGAAAGAGATCCGATCTAAGGGAGATAGTCAGGAAGAGTCTGGAAAGTGCGGCGATGTGGGATGAGGTAAAGGATATACTTCACAAGTCAGCGATGGGGCTGTCCGGAGGACAGCAGCAGAGGTTATGTATAGCGAGGGCGCTGGCAGTGAAGCCTGAGATTTTATTGATGGATGAGCCGACGAGTGCATTGGATCCCATATCCACTGCAAAGATAGAGGAAACCTGTGAGGAACTTAAGGAGAGCATCACGCTTGTGATCGTGACTCACAACATGCAGCAGGCAGCGAGGATATCGGATAATACGGCTTTTTTCATGATGGGGGAGATAGTGGAGAAGAACAAGACTGAAATATTATTCACGTCTCCGTCGGACAAGAGGACGGAAAACTATATAACGGGCAGATTCGGATAAAAGAAAGAGTTGCAAAAAGAGATATGATATGGTAAACTGAAACGGAGATGAGGTATGTCTACGAGAAAGAATTTCGATACCGAGATGACGGAGTTAAAAAAAGAACTGATATCCATGTGCAGGATGGCTGAAGAGATGATAGAAAACAGTATAACTGCATGGAAGAGCGGAAACAAAGAGCTGGCTGAAAGGACCGTGGCTGCCGATCAGGAGATAAACGCATACGAGATGGAGATAGAGAATAAATGTGTGAAATTGCTTTTGAGGCAGCAGCCTGTAGCGAGGGATCTGCTCGAGGTATCGGCGGCGCTCAAGATGATAACCGACATAGAGCGAATAGGAGACAAAGCGAGGGATATATCCGAGATAGTATATCAGTATGAGGGAGAGAAGCCGCAGATAGTCGAGCAGATATACGTTATGGCTGAGATATCGCGAAACATGGTGCATTCATCGGTGAGGTCGTTTGTAGAGAACGACATGGAATCTGCCGCGGAAACGGTAAAAATGGATGATAAAGTTGATGAATTGTTTTTGCATGTCAAAGAGAGGCTTGTGGAATTGATATATGAGGACAAATCCAATGCGGACACAGCGCTTACTTTGATGTTAATGGCGAAGTATTTTGAAAGGATAGCTGACCACGCGGTAAATATATGCGAGTGGGTGGAATTTCTCAATTCCGGAAAGAGGAACAGATATTGAGGTAGAATATGGCGATGATTTATGCGGCAGAGGATGATGCAGGGATAGGGGAGCTTTACGGTTACGCGTTTGAAAGTGCCGGATATGAATATAAAATTTTCGAAACGGGCAAAGAGTTTCTGCTTGCGGCGGAAAAGAGGCAGCCTGAACTTGCTCTGCTCGACATAATGCTTCCCGATACCGACGGATATACGATACTTAAAAAGTTGCGTGAAGCCGGAAGAGATTTTCCGGTTATAATGGTCACAGCAAAGGGAGATGAAATAAGCAAAGTAAAAGGACTGAATCTCGGAGCAGACGACTATGTTGTAAAGCCGTTTTCGGTGCTGGAGCTTTTGGCGAGGATAAACGCAAGACTCAGGACGTTTTCCGGAGAGAAAGAGATAAAGCACGGCAGTATAGTTATCAATGAAGACAGACGGCTTGTCAGTATCGGAGGCAGGGAAATAAAGCTTGCGCTGAAGGAATACGAGCTTTTCAGACTGCTTTTTGCGCATCCCGAGAAAGTATATACAAGAGATGAGATATTAAGTGCCGTATGGGGAGTGGATTTTATGGGCGAAAGCCGTGCGCTTGACATGCAGGTAAAAAATCTTCGTGACAAGCTGGAAGAAGCGGGAGCAAGGGATTGTCTTGTAACGGTGCGCGGGGTCGGGTACAAATTCGTGTTGCCTGAAAAAGGGAATGAAAATGACTAAACGTTTTTTATTTATTTTTGTCAGCATGGTGGCAGCGTTTGCGGTATTTTCCGTCATGTTGTGGCTGAACATATATTATTCAAATGAAATAATAATCAAAAACAATCTTATGACCGAAACGCAGCTCATTGCGGAAGTCATGAGAGATGATTATGATTCATACGGACAGTTTGATAACAAAGAGATACGGCTTACAGTTCTGAGCAGCAAAGGGGACGTGTTGTTTGACAGCTACAGTGCGACAACCGAAAATCATTTTGACAGGGAAGAAGTACAGAGTGCAGTTCGAGGGACGCCGCAGGTAGTGAAAAGGTATTCGGAGACTATAGGAAAGGACATGTATTATTATGCTGTAAGGAGCGAGCCGGATGAAACCGGAGATTACAGGATAATAAGGCTGGCGTTTGCGATAGAGACCGCGCAGGAATACGCGTTGCATATGATGCCTTTTTTTATGGTGTGCGTAGCGGTGATACTGTTGCTTGCGGCATTATATTTCAGGTATGTTGTGAAAGAGATAAAGAGGCCGCTGGAGCTGGTGGGCAAATGTATAAGGGGGCTCAATGACGGAAGTTATCAGAAGATAGAGGTAGGGGAGAGAGATGACCTTTCCGCGGTGATAAGTGAAGTAAACGATCTGGGAGAGAGGCTTGCCGCAAACATGAACCGGCTTACCGAAGAACAGAACAAGCTTGAATTGGTTCTTGACAATATGGAGGAGGCGGTAATAGCCGCTGATGAAAAAGGGGATATAGTATTTATAAATCTTTCAGCGCGTAATTTATTTAATTGTGAAAACGTACTTAATAAGAATATAATATACGCTATAGACGATATAACCCTGGCGGAGCGTATCATGCAGGCGGAAGAACGAAACATAAACATATGTTTTGAATACTATTATAAGGAACGCTGGCTTGAGGTGAGCGTAATGAGTGCCGACAAGCCGACGGCAAAGGTCAGGAGCGTGACGTTTATACGAGATATGAGTAAAGACAAACTGGCGGCGAAACAGCGAAGCGATTTTTTTGAAAGTGCTTCTCACGAGTTGAAAACGCCGTTGACGTCAATAAAGGGATTTACGGAACTCATGCTCACACAGACAGAACCGGGATCGGTAGTGAACAAGCAGGCGTTCAGGATACATCAGGAGGCTGAAAAGCTCAGTGAGTTGCTGAAAGATATGCTTGATCTAACCGAGATAAGCGATGGCAGCAGACCGAGGATATCCGTTGAGGTAGATGTAGCCGAGGTGTGCAGGGAAGCGGCGGGAAGACAGAGTGTAAACGCCGAGAAAGCGGGAATAAGCATAACGGTTGAAGGGAGGGGGAAGATATACGCTCCTTCAGATGAAATATATTCTCTTGCGGACAACCTTATAAGTAATGCGGTGAGGTACAATAAAGAGGGCGGAAAAGTAAAAGTTGAGATTTATAAAGAAGAAGGCAGCGTGGTGCTGTCGGTATCCGACACCGGAATAGGGATACCCGAGAAATACCGGACAAGGATATTTGAAAGATTTTTCATGGTAGATAAGGCGTACAGCAAGAAAAACGGCGGAACAGGACTCGGGTTAGCTATAGTTAAGCATATAGCATTGAATCTCAGTGCGTCCTTGCAGCTGAGCAGCAAGGAAGGAGAGGGGAGCACTTTTATCGTTAAATTTCCGGAAAATGTGACAGTAAGATGATCATGGTTTATTGTTGAGGCTAAAGTAGTTTCAGTGAGCGACTGAGACCTCAGAGAACGCTTAAATAATATTACGACGAGTTCGGTGTAAACCGGACTTTTTTTTTGCAAAATTTCGGTTCGGGGGGGGCCGGTTTTATTTGAAGCCGGGAGGCTTTCACAGAAAAAAAGTCGGGAGCATACTATTAAAAGATCGGAACAGGTAAATCAGCTGTCGAATTTTCAGTTTTTATACACATGATAATAAAAAAGGCTGCCACGTGGTCAAAGGGTCGGGTCAGCATACGTGACCGATCGCAGAAAGGCAGTCCGGAAGACAGGTCTTAAAGAAGAGCGGTAAAATTTACCGGAGGTAAAGTGCGGAGATAAGAAGGTCGCTTAGGGAATGTATTCCGTAAGCGCGGAGGCGAGGACGCATAAAGCGAAATTGTCCGGATTTATGACAGGGAGGTTGTATGGCATTATTTGGCACGGACGGAATAAGGGGGATATTCGGAAAGGATCTGGGATGTGACACGGCGTTCAAGCTGGGAGGGGCGCTGACGGAAATATCCGAAGTAGAGGCGCCGATAATAGTGACGGGGAGCGACACGAGGGAAAGCGGAAGCGAATTGTTGTCGGCTCTGGTCGAGGGAATAATCGATAAAGGCGGAAATCCTGTGAACATAGGAATACTCCCGACGGCTGCTGTGGCATATTTTACGCGGGTGACGGGGGCGCAGTTTGGAGTGATGGTGTCGGCGAGTCACAATCCGCCCGAATATAACGGGCTGAAGGTATTTGATAAAACCGGTGTGAAGCTGTGCAGGACAAAGGAAAAGGAACTTGAGAGGATAATAAACAGAGAAGAAGTATATGTACGTCCGATGACGGCGTTTCCGGTGATAAAAAATGCGAGGGATTTGTATTTAAGACATCTGATCAAGAGGGCTCCCAATCTGACCGGTATGAATATAGCGCTGGACTGCGGGCACGGTGCGGCGGGGAGTATAGCGAGAGAGGCTTTTGAGAGTGCGGGAGCGAAGGTATTGATGCTCAACGAGTCTCCGGACGGAACACTGATAAATTTCAGGTGCGGAGCGACGGATACATGCGGTCTCGAGAGGGTAACAAAGAGGGGGAAATATCGTCTCGGGTTTGCTTTTGACGGTGATGCAGACCGTCTTGCGGTGGTAGAAGGCGGATATCCGCTCCATACAGAAAGTGTATTTTATATATTTTCACGGTATCTGTTTTCAGCCGGACTGATCCATGAAGTGGTCGGCACAGTGGTGACGAATGCGGGGTTGGAGGAGAATTTGTCCGAGCTTGGAATAAAGGTGCATAGGAGCAACGTAGGAGACAGAGAGGTATACGCGCTTATGAACAATAAAGGGGCGCGTTTCGGAGGCGAGAGCAGCGGACATTACATTCTTTCGGCATACGGAGCATGTGCCGATGCGGTGGCAAACGCTTTATTGCTGGCTGGGATAAGTAAGGATGTAGGCAGTTTATCCGAATACGCTTCTCCTTTGCGGCTCAAGCCTTCCGCATTGCTGAATATTCCAGACAGGATCAGCGACGAAACCCGGAAACTGGTGGAGGAGAAGGCAAAGGAGCAGTTCGGAGATTCCCGGATAGTCTTGCGTAAGAGCGGAACTGAACCAAAAATAAGAATTCTTGTAGAAAGCAGTAGCTGTGAACGCGCAAACGAAGTAGCTGCAAGAATAGCGGAAATGTGCGGAGGGGAGAAATAATGTGCGGGATTTACGGTTATAAAGGAAAAGGATGTACTGCAGAAGTATTGTTTGAGGGTTTGAAAAGGCTTGAATACAGAGGATACGATTCGGCGGGAATAGCCGTAGTTACGGGAAAAGGAATATCTTCTTTAAAAAGGGTCGGAAATCTGAGTGAGCTCATCAATGCATATAATAGGCTGAACGACGAGAGGAAAAAGGATCTCGGATACGGATGCGGAATAGGTCATACTAGATGGGCAACTCACGGAGGAGTAACAGAAAGAAATTCGCATCCGCATTTATCGTACGACGGGAAGGTCGCGATAGTACATAACGGTATAATCGAAAACTACGAGTCGTTAAAAGACGAACTGCATGCAAACGGAATAGACTGCATAAGCGATACCGACAGTGAAGTGATAGCGCATTTTATCGCGTTATACATGGAAGAAACCGGTGATTTTGCCAAGGCTGCGGTAGCATGTATAAAAAAGCTTGAGGGGTCGTGGGCAATAGCCGCGATCTCAAAGACCGAGGATAAGATAATAGCGGTTAAAAAAGGGTCGCCATTAGTGATAGGAGCGAAGGGGAAGGAGTTTTTTGTTTCGAGCGATATTCCGACATTGAATTCGGTTTGTTCGTCGGTATATCTGCTTGGGGAAGATGAGATGTGCGAAGTATCGGAGGATGCGGAGTTTTATTCTGTAAGAGACGAAGTCGAAAGGATATATAAAGAACCGATATCGCTTTCAGGCAGTGAGAAAAAAGAAAAAAACACCGTAAACGGGAGCTATATGGAAAAAGAAATACTGGAGATCCCGTATTCTCTTAAAGCCACACACGCCGAAATCCAGACTTCACATGTTAGGATACAGAAACTCATCGAAAAAACCGATCATATATTGTTTGTCGGGTGCGGCACGGCATTTCATGCGTGTATGTACGGTGCGCAGACATTTGAAAGCAGACTGAATATTCCGTGCAAAAGCGTGATAGCGAGCGAATTCGTATATTCTCATCTTGCGTTGAACGAAAAAACGCTTTGTTTTTTTATAAGTCAGAGCGGAGAAACGGCAGATACCTTAAAAGCTCTGAGAAAGGCAAAAGCAAACGGTGCGGAAACCGTTGCCGTAACGAATGTGGAAAACAGCAGTATATGTTTTGAAACGGAAAATGTCATCATAACGCGGGCGGGGGAAGAAAGAGCCGTTGCTTCCACGAAAGCTTATAATGCACAGCTGGCGGCGCTGAGCGGCATTTTAGACAAGGCGAAGCCGGGCAGGTGCAGCGGTGTCAGGGAGATAATAGCGGCAATAGAAGAAATTCTTACGGGCAGGGATGAGATATATAAAATCGCGTCGGTGCTCAGAAAAAATGAATGTCTGTTTTATATAGGAAGAGGTCTGGATTATATAACGGCAAGAGAAGGAGCTCTGAAACTGAAGGAAATAAGCTACCTTTATTGCGAAGCACTTTCGGGGGGCGAATTGAAACACGGTACACTTGCCTTGATACATAAAGGAGTGAAGGTAGTGGCGATAGCCACGCAAAGGAATACCGTGGATAAAATGAGACTTGCAATAGAAGAAACACGGGCGCGGGGCGCCGAGGTAATAACGGTCAGTACCTTTGAAAGCCTCAGGAATGTTTCCGACATATTTATCAAACTGCCCGGACTTTCAGATGAAGCGGCGCCGCAAGCTGCAGTTGTACCTTTGCAGCTTCTCGCTTACGCAACGGCCAGGAGATTCGGCTACAATCCGGATATGCCGAGGAACCTGGCTAAATCCGTAACCGTGGAGTAGGAGGTAGTGTGTCGAAAAATACCGGTCAGGTGACCAGACTGCCGGTATCGTGAAATATTATGTCATGCATATATACAACTATTTGTGACATAGTATTATAAAATTATGTAAAATACGGATTTCCGAAGGGGGGAAAGGTGGCTTTCCCCCTTAAAAACTGATCAATTAATCGTCTTTTATTTCCGGGAGTGACTTTCAATAATTTCTGTAGTTGTTATGGTTGTTGTTTCTGTCGGTGTTGCCCTGATTTGAAGGGTCGTTCAGATTAGAATAGCGGTTGCTGTATTTACCGTAAGATTCGTTTGGTCTGTTTCGGGACGGATTGGAAGAAACGCTGTATCTTTCGTCTTTTACGTATCCGAGAGTAGCGAGGTAGATTATCATCCAAAGAGCCGAAACGCCCACGAGGATATACACGATGCTGCTGAAGATCTGAGAACCCGCAAAAATCCAGGTAACGAGGTTGAAGTTGAAAACGCCGATAAGCAGCCAATTGAGAGAGCCGATGATCATGAGGATCACGGCGATCCATGAAAATACTTTTCTTAACATAAAAAATCTCCTTTACTGAGGTTATGAATATTGTTGCTCAAAAAGTCTGCTTTTATACGTTGCCGGACAAGTGATCGGAGGGAAGGCGTATAACGTGATGAATAAAGATTTACAAAGAATGGATGATGTGTTAGAATATGAATGATGTATTAGAATATAGTTCGGGGAGAGGGTGAAAATGCGGGCAAAGTGATACGGCAGATCGGGCGGACTGTCGTAAGAGCTTGAGACAGAAAACGGAGAGTGGAAAAAATGAAAAAGAAAAGGGCAATCAAGGATATCAAACTTTTTTTATTGGATCTTGACGGAACGGTATATCTCGGAGACCGGCTGATAGAAGGAGCTTCGGAATTTATAGAGGCTGTGCGGGAGAGAGGTCGGAGAGTGGTATTTCTGACGAATAACAGCAGCCGAAGCAGGAGGCAGTATATAGAGAAGCTGACGGGTATGGGGATAGAATGCGGAGCCGAGGATGTATATATATCTTCCGACGCGGCGTTGAAGCTTCTCGTGGAGAGGTACGGAGGGAAGAGGGTTTTTGTACTCGGGACTCAGTCGCTTACGGATTTTTTTTCTGAGGGCGGGGTGAATATTACGGAAAGAGATCCTGAGGTAGTGGTAGTCGGGTATGACACGGAGCTTACTTACAGAAAGCTTTGTACGGCGACCACTGCGTTGAGGAGGGGTGCGGCATATATAGTGACTCATTCCGACATAAATTGTCCGGCATACCCGGAATTTGTACCTGATGCGGGCAGTATAATAGCGTTGATAGATGAGAGCACGGGGAGGAGGCCGCAGTTTGACTGCGGGAAGCCGTATGTTTTTATGGGAGAAAGCATATCGGAAAAATACGGATTCGTGAAGGAAGAGGTAGCGATGGTGGGAGACAGACTTTATACCGATATAAAGTTCGGACTGAACAACGGATTTTTCACAGTGCTGACTCTTTCGGGAGAAACGGATGCCGAAGCATACGAAAAATCCGGGTTGGAAGCTGATCTGGTGGTGGAGAGCATAGGGAAGATGACGGAAATGTTATAGGCGGAAGCCGGGATAAAAAAGGGGCATAAAAGAAATAATTATTAGGTGAGATGCAGTGAGAGAAGAAATACCGGCGTGAACTTGCGGAAAATAAAAAAGCATGTCGGTAACGCTTGCAAAAAAGAAAGGGATATGGTATGATATACGCAGAAGGGAGTAGTCAGCGGTTCCCGCCGCAGTTAAATCAACAGAATCACGTCGATGCCCGACTGGTTTAACTTTAAATGACAAGACTTATGCGTAGTGTGCGCAAGTCTTTTTTTTGATTATAATGTTGACGGTAAAGAGCCGGCGGCATTGATAAAATATAATAAAACAGGAGCAGGATATGGAAGAGACTGATTCCGGGGAAGATGACCCCGGCGACTTACTTGTGCAATTATTGATAATCGTAGTGCTCACGGCGCTGAACGCATTTTTTGCGTCGTCGGAATTGGCGGTGATATCTGCGAACAAAACGAAGATCAGGTTACTTGCGGAGCAGGGAAACAAAAAAGCCAAGGCTCTGGAAAAGCTGGCGAAAGATGAGACCCGATTTTTATCCACGATACAGGTCGGTGTGACGTTGGCGGGATTTTTCAGCAGTGCAGCTGCAGCGCAGAGCATGGGCGGAATAGTAGGCGGCTGGATTGAGGCATTAGGAGTAGAAGCGGGGGTCGCAGAGACCATAGCCGTAGTAGCTGTAACGATAGTGTTGTCGTACTTTAACCTTGTATTCGGTGAGTTATACCCGAAGAGGGTGGCGCTGAGGCATCCTGAAAAGACAGCCATGAATGTTGCGCGGCCGATACTCATAATCAGGACGGTGTTATTTCCTTTTGTAAAACTTCTGTCCGCGTCTACGGAGCTTATCTCCAAAATAACAGGACTCGGTAACGCAGAAGAAGAGAAGATAACTCAGGAAGAAATAAAATCCGTGATACAGGACGGCGTTGAGGACGGAACGCTGAATCAGGAAGAGCAGAGGATGATAGAGAGCATATTCAAATTTGACGCTCTTACTGCAATGGATATAATGACGCCTCGTGTTAACGTATGCATGGTGGATATCGATGACAGTGTGCAGAATATAGCCGAGATACTGAACAGGGAACAATACTCACGTGTACCTGTTTATAAGGAGGACAGGGACAATATAGTCGGTATACTTTTATACCGGGATTTCATGACGGCTTTGTATACCGGGGGATCGGAAAAACTTGATCTCAAGGATTTTGTCCGGGACGCTTATTTTGTTGCGGATCATATAAAGATAGACGACTTATTTGCTCAGATGAAGAAGAAGCACGTGCATATGGCCGTGCTGACAGACGAATTCGGAGGATTTACCGGTATAGTCACGATGGAGGATCTTATTGAAGAGATAGTCGGGAATATATACGATGAATACGACGTGGATGAAACCGAGCATATAATAAGCGAGAAAGGAAAAGAGAACGTATATATCGTAAACGGGCTTACCCCCATACAGGAAGTGAACCGCGAAACGGGGACGGAGTTTGATGAAGACAACGAAAATTACGATACGATAGGCGGTCTTGTGGTGAGTTTACTCGGGCATTTGCCGTCGAGGAACGAGAAGGGGATATTCAATGTGGACAATACCGAGCTTGAGATACTGCAGGTAGATCATCGCAGGATCAGCAAAATAAGGCTGACGATCAATCCTGTAGAAAAAGAGGAGAAAGAGGAATGAGATATTATCTGACGGAAGTCGAGGAAGTAATCAAGGAAAAGGGCGGCAGTGCAAACGGACTGAGCGAAGAACAGGCAGTCGAAAGGCGGGAAAAGTACGGAGCCAATAAGCTTGCGGAAAGCAGGAAAACGCCTTTATTTGTAAGGTTTCTGAAGCAGCTTGCCGATCCGATGATCCTTATACTGCTGGCTGCTGCTTTGATATCGGGCATAACCGCCGTGATGCAGAACGAGAGTTTTGCAGACGTGATAATAATACTTGCGGTAGTGATACTGAATGCGGTATTGGGCGTGATACAGGAAAGCAAGGCGGAGAAAGCAATAGAGTCTCTGAAGGAAATGACGGCGGCTACCTGTAAGGTAATGCGAGACGGAAAGCGGAAGGTGCTGCGAAGCGAAGAACTTGTACCCGGCGACCTGATTTTACTGGAAGCGGGAGATTCCGTGCCTGCAGACGGAAGAATAATCGAGTGCGCAAGCATGAAGATAGAAGAAGCCGCACTTACGGGCGAAAGCGTTCCGGTTTCGAAAACTGCGGATAAGCTTGTTTCTTCGGGTGATAAAGACATACCTCTCGGAGACAGAAAAAATATGGTTTATACCGGGAGTACCGTAGTGTACGGGAGAGGCGCCGCAATAGTCACCGATATCGGAATGAAGACCGAGATGGGCAAGATAGCGGAGGCTTTGACCAAAACAAAGGAAGAAGCGACGCCTTTACAGAAGAAGCTGGCGCAGGTATCCAAGGTGCTTACGGTAGCAGTTCTTATAATATGTATAATAGTGTTCGGGGTGCAGCTTATCCGAGACGGGCTGAACGGAGGTATAACAACGGATACGTTGCTTTCGACGTTATTGATAGCGGTGAGTCTTGCTGTAGCGGCCATACCCGAAGGATTGGCGACGGTGGTTACTATCGTTTTGTCGATAGGCGTCACAAAAATGAGTAAGCGGAATGCTGTCATAAGGAAGCTGACGGCGGTAGAGACACTCGGGTGCACTCAGGTGATATGTTCCGATAAAACAGGTACGCTGACGCAGAATAAAATGACGGTCGTTGAGTATTACGGGGAAGACGAAATGCTTTTAGCAAGAGCTTGCGCACTGTGCAGCGATGCTGAAGTCAACGAAAACGGAGAAATTTCCGGTGAACCTACAGAAGCGGCTTTAGTCGGTTACGCACTGAAAAAGGGGATAAACAAGAGGGAGATTGCTTCGGAGTATAAAAGAGTGGGAGAGGCGCCCTTTGACAGTATGAGGAAAATGATGTCTACCGTACATATTGACGGCGACGGATATGTGCAGTATACAAAAGGAGCTCCTGACGAACTGCTGAAAAAGTGCAAATATCTTATCAAAGACGGCAAGGAAGTAACTTTGACCGATGAAATGAGAAGAGAGATACTCGGCGCAAACAAGACTATGGCAGACAAGGCATTGAGGGTACTGGCGGCGGCGTATAAAAAATATAAAAATAAGCCTGAAAGCAATGAAGCGGGATGGCTTGAAAAGGATATGGTATTCATAGGGCTGACGGGAATGATCGATCCCGTAAGGCCCGAGGTAAAGGCGGCGATAGAAGAGTGCAAGAACGCGGGGATAAGGACGGTGATGATAACCGGCGATCATCTTGATACTGCGGTGGCTATTGCATTGGAGCTGGGTATAATTTCCGACAGGAGCGAAGCGGTGACGGGGAGTACGCTGGATGAGATATCAGATGGACAATTGCCCGAATTTATAAAGCATATAAGCGTATACGCGCGCGTACAGCCTGAACATAAAGTCAGGATAGTGAACGCGTGGAAGGAGCTTGGAAAGATCACCGCGATGACAGGCGACGGAGTCAATGACGCCCCGAGCATAAAATCTGCCAATATAGGTATCGGCATGGGCATAACGGGGACGGACGTGACCAAAAACGTTGCCGACATGGTGCTTGCAGACGATAACTTTGCGACTATAGTATCTGCAGTAGAGGAAGGCAGAAGGATATATGACAATATAAGAAAAACCATACAGTTTCTGCTTTCGAGCAATCTGAGCGAGGTAATAACGATATTTGCAGCGACAATAATAGGGTTTATCGTATTGAGGCCGGTACATTTATTATGGATAAATCTTATAACGGACTCTATTCCCGCAATAGCGCTGGGCATGGAGGGAGCGGAGGACGACATAATGAAAAGGCCCCCGCGGGACAGTAATGCCGGTATTTTTGCCGATCATATGGCGGTCAATGTAGTGATACAGGGGATAATAGTTTCAGCAATAACGATCGGAGCATATTTTATCGGACATTTTATGGAAGAGCGAGCGGCGGGGCAAGTCCTTCCCGGACTGGATACCGAACACGGCATAACTATGGCGTTTCTTGCAATGAGCATGGCGGAAATATTTCACTCATTCAATATGCGTTCGCAGACAAAATCCATATTCGGAATGAAAAAACAGAATAAAATACTGTGGGGCGCAATGCTTTTATCGCTTATACTGACCACATGCGTAATAGAAGTGCCTTTTCTTGCTGAGGCTTTCGGCTTTACGCAAATAGGTATCGCGGAATACGCGATAGCGATCGGTCTGGCTCTTACGATAATTCCTTTAGTTGAAATAAGCAAATTGATACAGAGAAAATGTGCTGCAAAAAAACACTGAAAAAAACGAAAAACCTTAATTATTCGTTTGACAAGACAATCAATAAATGATATCATATGAAGGCGTTTGACACAGAAGCATGTGTCGGCGCAACGGGGGTGTAGCTCAGCTGGGAGAGCACCTGCCTTGCAAGCAGGGGGTCAGCGGTTCGATTCCGCTCATCTCCACCATAAAGGGAGCATAGCTCAGTTGGTTAGAGCACGCGCCTGATAAGCGCGAGGTCGATAGTTCGAGTCTATTTGCTCCCACCATACCGGAGAAAGTATTTCTCCGGTTGTTTTTTTGATTCGGGGAATATTTTAAGATCAGAAAAAAAACAATTTGTCAAAACCGATTTTTGTGTTATCATAAAAAACGGGGATCCGATAAAATTTACGGTAATGATTTCGGGACTCATTAGAGAAAAGCTTTCGGCTGAGTATATTCTGTGGTGCGCGAGAGAGCTTTTACAGGGAGTACGAAAGGCAGGAAATATTTCCGAACGTGATTTTACTGTCGGAATACTTATGACAAACGTAAATTATACGGTATACCTCTGATAATATGTTTATTCGGATTTAAACCGAAAATCGGGAAACAGTAAGGAGGAAATCATGCTGCAGGAACAAATGAAAGCTCCGGACTTCAGTTTGCCGGACAAGGAGGGGAATATTATTTCGCTCGGTTCTTTTCCGGGCAAAAAAATCGTGCTTTATTTTTATCCGAAAGACAATACTCCGGGCTGCACACGACAGGCATGCGCCTTTGCTTCGGATTTTGAAGAATTCCGGAAAACGGGAGCTGTCGTTATCGGTATCAGCAAGGACAGCATAACTTCTCATTTTAAATTCGCAGAAAAGTATTCGCTGCCTTTTACGCTTCTTTCCGACCCGGAACTGAAAGCAATAAAGGAGTATGACGTTTGGAAAGAAAAGAAGCTGTACGGAAAGATTTCTTTCGGGGTGGTCAGGACCACTTACCTTATCGATGAAAACGGGATAATAGAGAAAATATGGCCTAAAGCCGATCCCGATGAAAATTCGGGAGAGATATTGAGTTATCTGAAAGAGCAAAAGAAACTGTAAGATCCGATCGCGGCAAAATTCAGGAGCAAGGCAGACAGGGAAGGACGGATTTATGGTATATACGCAAAAAGTCTATCCGAACAAACGTGCGATGACAGACATGCACGGATAATCAGGCAGAATGAGACCGGATTTTCAAACGTGAAGGAAGTCCGGATTTGAACTGATCCGGAGACAACGTGAAGTACAGAGCACAAGCTTTTGTGCTGATCGAACGGGCCGATCGGATAGCGACATAACGTGAAGGAATCAGTCATCGGAAAAGCCGAAGATTTTTCGGAAAGATAGATCAGCCTGGTTTCGGACGTTTTGGAAAAACACGCTCGGACACGCCTTTATGAAAGACGATCCGAGAGCTTATCGGAAATACGCATACGCGGATGAAGATATGTGTCTGAAAATGATCACGAGAAAGATTAAAGAAAGGTTTAAAGTTTCGGCGGTTGAATCAGAGCTTAAAGGATCAGAGAAGGGAGACAGAATTTTCCGGTTTTTAAGATAGATATATCATGCCCGAAAAGGGCGCAATAAGTCTGACAGCTTTGCAGTCGGCATAAAATTTTGAAGTGAAGAATAAAACAGGCGTTATTTGTTAAGCAGACAAAAGTACAAAGTAAGGGTATATTACCTGTTCGGATCGGGATATCGGACGGAGCAAAAGAATGAGCACGACGTTAATGGTTATTTTAGGATTTTCCGTAGTTTTTCTGGCGACGACTCTCGGAAGTGCGATGGTATGGTTTTTCGGGAAAGACATTTCCGAAAAAGTCAATTCGGTATTTTTGGGGTTTGCGTCGGGAATAATGATAGCGGCATCGGTATGGTCGCTGATAATACCTTCGATAGAGGGCGCAGTGGAATACGGTGACTGGAGTTTCATACCTGCAGTGGTCGGATTTTTGATCGGGGGGCTTTTTCTCGTATTGATCGACAAGATAGTTCCCCATTTTCACAAGGGGACCAATGAAGAAGAAGGACCGCGTATTTCGTTGAAGAAATCGACGAAAATGTTTCTGGCTGTCACGATACATAACATACCTGAAGGTTTGGCTGTCGGTTTTGCGTTCGGAGCTGCGGCGGCAGCCGGAGAAGCGAGTGGGTATGTATCCGCTCTGACACTTGCAATAGGAATGGCGATACAGAATTTTCCTGAAGGTGCCGCTGTGGCTTTGCCTATGAAAAGTGCGACGGGAAGTCGTATGAAGGCTTTTTTATACGGGACCGCCAGCGGGGCGGTAGAACCGATCGCGGCGCTTGCGGGTTACTTTTTGGCTTCATTGCTGACTTCTTTGCAGCCGTGGTTTCTGGCTTTTGCGGCGGGGGCGATGATATTTGTTGTTGCGGAGGATCTGATCCCCGACGCGCGTTTATCCTCCCACTCTCATTTGGGCACATGGGGTTTGATGGCGGGATTTGCCGTGATGATGGTACTTGACGTGACTCTCGGATAAAGTTGAGTCAGGATGCGGATATCAATATAATAAAATAAAACCGGCGGTTTGAAAGCAACAAAACGTTTTTTCAGGCTGTCGGTTTTTTGAATGGATTTATGTCTGCGGTGACAAAACGCAGTATTCGGTGACAAGAAATGCAGTATACTGTCTGATATGTTTACTTTGCTGATTTTTTGGCTTCTATGAGTTCCAGGTATCTTTTATAAGTTTTTTCCACGGCGGCGTCCCAGGTAACGTAGAGATTTTCAAATGCTTTGTCACCTGTTTTTTTCAGAAGCTCCTCGTTGCCGAGGGCTCTGATTATACAGTTGGCGAAGTCTTCGGGGTTTTCTTCGCTCATAAAGCAGTCGACATTTTCGGTAGCAGTAAAGGAGGTCACCGAGCCGCGGATAAATATCGAAGGGGTATGTTGTGACGCAGCTTCTATCTGTACCAGAGAGCTTGTGTCGTAAACAGAAGGAAAGAGAAACAGGTCGGCTCTGCAAAGGAACTGAGCGATAAGGTGTCTGTCGGTAAGTCTGCCGGTGAAAATGACGTTATTGTTCAGACCGTTTTCGGAAACGAGAGCTTTGAGCCGGTTTTCGTCCGGGCCTTTTCCGATGAAAACCATTTTGAAGGGGATCCCGGCGTTTTTTATGTATTTCAGGCTGTCGGCGATGAGGAAGATATTTTTTATTTCATTTATTCTGCCGAGGAAGACCAAAACCTTTTCGTCCGGCGAGATACCGTAATTCTCGTTGATAGTTTTGAAAGCTTCATAGGGATCCACAGGCAGCATGTCGGTGGCATTATTCATAACTATGCCGGGAGCAGTCAGCTTATAATCCCGGACGTAAACTTCCTTGATTTTCTCGTTGACAGCCCAGCATTCGTCGCAGGAGTTATAAGCTTTCATTATATAACGGGTAAGTCTTTCGGTGAGGAACTGACTTTTCGTAGCTTTATAAAAATCTCTTTTTAATTGAGAATGTATTGTGCCTACAACGGGGATATTATTTTTTTTGGCATATTTGATACCGTAGCGTGCGACGAAAAACGGGTCGTGGACATGTACGATGTCAAAATTCTGAGCATTGATTTTTTTTCTGAAAGAAGGATCGAAGGGGATTGTAGCTATGGGGTATTCATAAGAAAAGAATTTCATACGGCGGCAACGTTCCACTTTGAAATTATATTTACTGTCGTCATATGATTTTTCGATCGGTTTGGGGCAGAAGAGAGTAACGTCGGCAAATTTGGCAAGTCTTTTTGCGTAATTGTCTATAACGATCACGACTCCGTCCACCATCGGGTAAAAAACATCGTTAAAAAAAGCAATTTTGAGCCTCTTGTCCATTATGTAAGCCTCCGGAAAAACGCGAAGAATATCTGTAAATATATTAAACATTTTTAAGGAATTTGTCAAGCGTATTCAATAGAAGTATTTTCACCGCCTGATTGCAGGGTGGTCGTGCTGCGGACGGAAGATACCTGACAAAAAGTAAAAGCGGCATAACGCCGAAATTAAGTTTTTAAGCAGGCGCGGTTCGAAGAGCGGAAAGAGCAACCGTATTTCCCGAAGTTCAGACCGACCAGGATGAGTCGGAAGAAAAAAGGCATGACGAAGTGCGGGATGTTTCATGTCCGTTTCTGCAGACGGGGAAAACGAAAGGAAAAAGCGTTCAGGCGAAAAACCGACTGACCTCAGGCGGAGTCATGTAATGGTAAACGCGTTAGCAAAGTAACGTTACGAGAAAGCGGAATAGGGGGTATTTTAATTAAACCGTTGACACATTTGAATGAAGGTGATATTATATTTTTAAAAGTAGAGGGAAGCAATTCTCGATAAAAGGAAAAAGAGGAGGAGCTTATGACGTTCAAAGACCTTTACATAGGGCAGAAGGCCTCTGTGCAGAAAACATTCACCGCGGCGGACGTCAGTATGTTTGCCGGTATAAGCCTGGACGTGAATCCGTTGCATATGAGCGATGTATACGCAGAGAAGAGCATATTCAAAAAGCGTGTAGTGCACGGGATACTGACGTCAGGTCTGATATCTGCGGTATTGGCAAACAAACTGCCCGGACCGGGGACGATCTATCTCGGACAGGAACTCAGGTTTGCGGCTCCGGTTTATCTCGGCGACGACATAACTGCCGAAGTTGAGATAACGGAATTAAGAGAGGACAAAAAGATAGTGAAACTTAATACCGTATGTGTGAATCAGGACGGAAAGCCTGTGATCACGGGTACAGCGACAGTCAAATTTGACGCATAAAAAGGAGTATGGTATGAGTAAGGAATTCAGGTATGAGCTTTTTTCTCAGATGATAAACGAGTTTGCCGACAATGAAGTAAAGCCGGTTGCGGCCGAGACGGACGAATATGAGCGTTTTCCCGAGGAGAACGTAAAAAAGATGGCTGAGCTGGGGCTTTTCGGCATAATAGTGCCTAAGGAGTACGGCGGAGCGGGCGGGGATTATAAAATGTATATAACTGCCGTTGAGGAGCTGAGTAAAAGGTGTGCGACGACCGGGGTGATATTGTCGGCGCATGAATCATTGTGTGTGGCGCCGATAATGGAATACGGCAGTGAGGAGCAAAAGAATAAATATTTACCCGGACTTGCTTCCGGCAAATATCTCGGAGCTTTTGCTCTGACCGAACCTGATGCCGGTACGGACGCCGGAAATCAGAAATCGGTAGCAGTGGAAAAGGATGATCATTTCGTACTTAACGGATCGAAAATATTCATTACCAATTCCGGTTACGCCGATGTATTTGTGGTTATAGCCGTTACGGGCAAAACTCCCAAAGGTCCCGAGATGACAGCTTTTATTCTTGAAAAAGGAATGGAAGGGTTCAGCGTGGGGAAGCACGAGAAAAAGATGGGCATACGCGGAAGTTCCACATGTGAGCTTGTATTCAGGGACGTAGCGGTACCTAAGGCGAATATGCTAGGGAAGAGGGGAGAAGGTTTCAAGATCGCCATGAAAACACTTGACGGCGGCAGAATAGGTATCGCCGCGCAGGCTTTGGGGATAGCCGAAGGCGCGCTTGAAGAAACGATAAATTATGTCAGGGAGCGTAAGCAGTTCGGAAAGCCTATATCGGCGTTTCAGAATACGCAGTTTCGTATTGCCGACATGGCGACGAATATAACGGCAGCAAAGTATCTAGTATATGCCGCGGCGGAAGCCAAACAAAACAAATCGCCCGAGATATCGGTTGCGGCGGCGAAAGCAAAGCTGTTTGCCTCCAGAACGGTCATGGAGGTCACGACCGAAGCAGTGCAGCTTCACGGCGGATACGGTTATACTAGAGAATATCCGGTAGAAAGGATGATGCGCGATGCTAAAATAACGGAAATCTATGAAGGGACAAGCGAAGTGCAGAGAATGGTAATATCAGGCGCGTTACTCAAAAAGAAGTAGGAGGCAGTGGGATGAAAATAGTCGTATGTATGAAACGTGTTCCCAACACGACGGAAATAAAAATAGATCCCGTAACGAAAACGCTTAAGAGAGACGAGGTTGCAAATATAATCAACCCCGACGATAAGACCGCGATAGAGGCGGCACTTCGTTTAAAGGATCGGTACGGAGCAAAGGTCACGGCGGTCAGCATGGGCGCCATGACAACGGAGCCCTGGATGAGGGAAGCGCTGGCGATGGGAGTGGACGAAGCTGTATTGGTGAGCGACATGGCGTTTGCGGGAAGCGATACGCTTGCTACCTCCACGATAATGAGCAAAGTGCTTGAGAGAACAGGCTATGATGTGATAATATGCGGAAGGCAGTCAATTGACGGTGATACGGCACAAGTGGGACCTCAGATAGCGGAACTTCTCGGATTGCCGCAGGTAACATATGCGGTGGATTTCGAATACGATGAGAGTCAGGAAACTTTCAAAGTAAAGAGGTTGTTCGAAGACAGGTATCAGTGGCTTGAGGTCAAGGGGAAGTTTCTCATGACGGTAATGTCAACTCTTGCAAAACCGCGTTATATGAACGTATGGGATATAGTGGATCAGGATAATAAAGAGATTATCGTGGTAAGCAATAAGGAACTCGGACTCGGTCCTGAGGTAATAGGATTAAACGGGTCGCCTACAAAGGTACGTTCTACTGCCACCAAGGAATTGAATACGGCAAAAGAGCTTGTTGAGACAGATCCCGACGAGGCTGCCGCGATAATCGTAAAAGTATTGGCAGAAAAGCATTTGATATAAGGGGGTAAGATATGCCTGAGAATATTTTGGTTTATTGTGAACAGCGGGACGGCAAACTTCAGAATGTTTCTTTCGAACTGCTGGGAGCAGCAAGGAAAATAGCCGAAAAATGCGGAGAAAAGGTAGTTGCCGTGCTTTTGGGGAAAGATATAGGAAAGGAGGCGGAAAAGCTTTTTCATTACGGCGCCGATGAGGTGTATACTGCAGACGACGAAAGACTCGAAAAGTACATGACGGAGCAGTATGCTCAAGCATTTACGGCGGCGATCGAAGAAGTGAAGCCCAATATAGTGCTTATAGGAGCAACAAGTATAGGAAGGGATCTGGCCCCGAGGATGTCTGCAAGACTCAGGACGGGACTGACAGCGGACTGTACGGGGCTTGAAGCCGATGAAAGCGGTAATCTTTTTATGACAAGGCCTGCTTTCGGAGGAAATCTGTTTGCCACGATAGTATGTCCGGATGCACGGCCGCAGATGTCCACGGTGAGGCCGGGCGTTATGAAAAAGCCTGCAGAGGACAAAAGCAGAACGGGAACGGTGAAAAATCTGCATGTTGATTGGCATGAGGAAAAATTTGTCGTAAAGCTGATAGAAGAGGTAAAAGAGACCAAGGAAGTCGAGAAAATCGAAGAGGCGAAAATACTTGTGTCGTGCGGAAGAGGTTTTGCGGAGAAAATCTGTGTGGCGGAAGAGCTTGCTCACGAACTGAAGGGCACGGTAAGTTCTTCGAGAGCGCTGGTAGACGCCGGGCGTATGCCTCAGCCGAGACAGGTCGGTCAGACCGGAAAGACAGTAAGGCCGCAGTGTTATATGGCAATAGGCATAAGCGGAGCCGTGCAGCATCTTGCAGGCATGGAAGAGTCAGAATTTATAATAGCAGTAAACAAGGATAAAAATGCGCCGATAATGAGCGTAGCGCATCTCGGAGTCGTAGGGGACGCCGGGATCATAATTCCCAAGGTGATCGAAGAGATCCGTAGACAGAAGAAAGCGTAAAAGGTAAATAAAGAAGTCGGTGAAGGACTTTTGAGCACACGAATTATCAAGGAGACAATGTAATGAAATTAAAGGATAAAGTTGCCGTAGTGACAGGCGGAGCAAAGGGGATAGGCGGCGAGATATGCAAGCTTTTTGCAAAAGAAGGGGCAAAGGTCATAGCAGTTGACGTCACGCAACCGGTTTATGACGCAGCCGAAGTGGAATGGTATGACCTGAATGTCGCAGACAGCGCGGCATGCGAAGAATTTTACAAATATGCCGTCGGAAAATATGGCAGAATCGACATACTTGTGAATAACGCCGGCATAACGAGAGATGCTATGACGCGTAAAATGACAGACGAGATGTGGAATACGGTAATATCAGTCAATCTTACCGGGGTATTCAATCTTACCCGTCTGATAGGGCCTCATATGGAAGCAATGGGAGGCGGAAGTATAATAAGCATATCGTCAGTGGTAGGAGAGTACGGAAATATAGGGCAGGCGAATTATGCCGCTTCCAAAGCAGGCGTGATCGGACTCACAAAGACATGGGCGAAAGAGTTTGCGCGTAAGGGAGTGCCGGTGAGAGTGAACTGTATAGCTCCCGGATATGTGATGACCGACATACTTAAAACCGTACCGCAGGAATTGCTTGACAAGTTTTCTTCGCTTACCATGCTCGGGCGTCTCGGACAGCCGGAAGAAATAGCAAAGCCCGCTTTGTTTCTGGCAAGCGATGACGCTTCATATATCACCGGGCACGTTCTCAGCGTAAACGGCGGAATGAGACTGTAAACATAATGATATAAAAAACAGACGCGGAGTATTGCCTTAGTTTTCACAGGGAATTGTTGCCACAGAATATATGTGAAGTAAAGTAGAATATCGCACCATACCTTATAAACAAGGCAGGTGCGTTTTTTTATTTTGATTTTAAATTATTTCGTTGTATAATATAGTCAAAGATAATCACTAATCTGGCGAGGAAGCAGCTATGACGATACTTTATTTTGTGAGACCGGCAGAGTCTGATTATCTTAACCATGATTACTGCAATAGAGAGCTGTCGGCAAAAGGATCGAAGGTCAGAAAATAGTATCACGGTAACTGCCGAATAAAAAGGTCGATGCTTTGCTGTCCGGTCCTTATAAGCGCGCAATTGATACGATTCAACATTTTGCAGACAGTAATTAATTGCCGATTGAAATCGCTCGGGATTTCAGAGAAAGAAAAGCAGATAGTGCTTGGATTACAGATTTTACAGCGTTTTCAAAGAAATAATAGAGTGATTTTTTCTGTAAACTCACTGACGGAGAGACGCTTAAGAAGTGCAAATGCGAAATGTAAACGCATTAATGCGTGTTCTTGGAAAGTATCAGGATAAGACGGTTGTGATTGGCAGTCACGGAACCGCTCTTTGCACCATCCGGTTGTTTTGACAAATCTGTTGAATACGAGGTTTTTGCAGAAATAAAATCGTTGATGTCGTGGATTGTAGAGTTTTTGCGGCAGAGAATTGCAGAACATAGAGAAAATAAATGTGTTTGAAAGAGAAGATTGATAACTTCAGATTTGTAGAGCAGTTAAACAAATCCAAAGTCAGAGGGGAAATCATGAAAAAATGCGAATGGTGTAATCTGTCCGAAGAGGACAAGAAGTATTTATTGTCAGATAACAAATATTGGACTGTTTACCTTGCGGATGAACAAGATTATATCGGACGGTGCATTATAGTATTAAAGCGGCATTGCGGTACTTTGCCGGAACTCAAAGATGATGAATGGTCGGAACTTCTTCTGTTGATAAAGAAATACGAAAAATGCGTAAAAACAGTTTTCGATGCAGAATACTGTAATTGGAGCTGCCTGATGAACAGTTTTTACAAGTCACCTGAGCCATGCCCGCATATACATATTCATGTCAGACCGAGATACAAAAATCCGGTTGTCATCAATGGAAATACTTATATAGATAATAATTTCGGTCATCATTACTCAATCGGCAGAACCGAACAAATGTGCAGTAAAGAGGATATTCAAATCATATATGGATTATTGAAAAAGTGGCTGAACTCGTAAATTACGATTTATCAGGCAAATAAAGGCGAAGAATTCTGAAATTTTCGTCCTTTTTAATTTTTGCGGAAATTCCTTATTTCTGAGTTTTATTGTCCGGAAAGCTCAGGAGGGTTTTTGGCTAGGGTACGGCATTAGATTAAACAGACTGACCGTGGAAAGAAAATGTGTCTGTTTATTTTTTGAAATGTGAATCATAACCTGTATATGATTGTGTTTTTTGTGGATTTATTGTATAATAAAATAGGTATTGTATAGGGGGAGAATGGATATAATGGAGAAGGGATCCGATTACATAATACGCGCCGTGAGCGCGATTCCAAAGGACGGAATATATGGCAAATAGTATAAGAGTTATGTTTCTCGGCGGACTCGGGGAGATCGGAAAGAACATAACGGTTTTTGAAAGCTGTGATCAGATAGTAGTGGTTGACTGCGGGCTGTGTTTTCCTACGGCCGAAATGCCCGGAGTGGATGTTGTGATACCGGATGTATCGTATCTGAAGGAAAATGCCGAAAAGATAAAAGGTATTCTGCTTACGCACGGGCACGAAGATCATATAGGAGCGGTGCCTTATGTGCTTAAGGAACTGGGAAAAGATATACCGGTTTTCGCAACTCCTTTGACTCTTGCTCTGGTAGAGAGCAAGCTTACGGAGCACGGCATATTCGGTGCCGATCTTATCAGCGTTACGGACGGAACGGTAGTTTCGCTAGGTGTTTTTACAGCCGAATTCATACATGTATGTCATTCTGTGGCGGGGTCGCTTGCGATTTCGTTATCCACTCCCGTAGGGACAGTATTCATAACGGGGGACTACAAGATAGATTTTACTCCGTTAGCGGGTGAAGTGATGAGTCTGAGCCGTGTGGCTGAGATAGGGAGGAAAGGAGTGGCGTTGATGCTTGCAGATTCGACCAACGTGGAGAGGCAGGGTTACACGATGAGTGAGCAGGTAGTCGCCGAAACACTGAAGAGGATATTCGGAGAGAATGTCGAAAACAGGATAATAGTCACCACATTTGCAAGCAATGTGGACAGGGTTCAGATCATTCTCGATTTAGCGAGGGAGTTTAACAGGAAGGTTGCGGTATCCGGAAGGAGCATGGAGAATGTGCTGGAGATAGCCACGCGTGTCGGATATCTGCATTACAGTCCGAATCTTATGATAGATCTGGACAAGTTGGATCGTATACCTCACAAGAATCAGCTTATACTGAGCACGGGAAGTCAGGGTGAACCTATGAGCGCGTTGACGCGAATGAGCAGCGGGGAGTTCGGGAAGGTCAAGATAGGTCCGGATGACACCGTGATAATATCGGCGTCGCCGATACCGGGGAATGAAAAGGACGTATTCCGTGTGATCAATAATTTGTACAGACTGGGCGCGAAGGTCATATACAGCAGGCTTGCGGACGTGCATGTATCGGGACACGCGTGTCAGGAAGAGTTAAAGCTCATGTTGGCGTTGCTGAAGCCCACGTATTTCATACCTGTTCACGGAGAGTACAGGCATCTGAAGCAGCATGCGACTTTGGCTGTGCGAATGGGGATCCCGGAGAAAAACGTTATAATAGCTGAGCTGGGGGATTGCATAGAGGTCACGAGGAAATACATGAGGAAGGAAGGCACGGTAACTGCGGGCAACGTACTTGTAGACGGATTGGGAGTCGGCGATGTAGGCAATATAGTTCTGAGGGACAGACTGCTGCTCAGCGAAGACGGTATGCTTATAGTAGTTGTGGGCGTGTCCACGACTGAAGGCGGCATAGTAAGCGGACCGGAGATAATAAGCAGGGGCTTTATTTATACAGGGGATAATTCTGCCGACGATATCGTAGACGAAATGAAGCAGATCGCGATATCAGTGCTGCAGGAAATGGATCTTAAGGAATTCAATGCCTCGGGGGCGAAAATCCTGATACAGAAACAGATCAAAGCTTATCTGGCAAGGAAGCTCAAGCGCAGTCCCATGGTTTTGCCTGTAATAGTACAGATATAGCTGAAGATATGGAAAAGCCGAGGAGAAATGCAGATGCGGAAAGAGTCGGGCTCGGGAAGATAAAGGAGCGCGCACTGGAAAGGCACATACCCGTTATATGTGAGGAAACCGAGAAACTGCTGAGGATAATAGTAAAGATAAAAGCTCCGGAAAGGATATTGGAGATAGGGACAGCGGTAGGGTACAGCGGAGCCGTTATGCTTGAGTCGGCGCCGGAAGCCAGGCTTTATACAGTCGAGAAGGACGCAGACCGATGCGAGGAAGCGAGAGAGAACTTTATCCGACTCGGTATGGAAGAAAGAGTCAATGTCATAAACGGGGACGCCGAGGAGATACTTCCGATGCTTACCGGGAGCTATGATTTGGTTTTTATGGACGGACCGAAGGGGAAGTATGAGGTATTTTTGCCGTATATAACCGAAATGCTCACGGAAGGCGGAGTGCTGATATGTGACGACGTGCTGTATATGGGGTATGTGGAGAATTTTCCCGGTACGGGACATAAGCATGTTACAATAGCACGGAATATGAAAGGTTTTCTGGAAGCGCTGCTTGAGTCGGACAAGTACGACACGCTTTTATTAAGGGAAGGCGACGGAATAACTTTGAGTATAAAAAAGGAAAACAAATGATTGAATTGCTTGCCCCCGCCGGGGATATGGAAAAACTTAAAACTGCAGTGCATTTCGGTGCAAACGCCGTTTACATGGCAGGGAAGAAATTCGGGCTGAGAGCTTTTGCAGAAAACTTTACCGAAGACGAGCTTAAGCAGGCTGTAGAATACGCTCACGAAAGAGGAGTAAAAGTATATGTGACGGTAAACATATACGCAAAAGAGGAGGATTTCGACAGCTTGCCCGAGTACCTGTGTTATTTGAAAAGTATAGGAGCCGATGCTGTATTAGTCAGTGATCCGGGTATAGTCGACCTGATCAGAGAGCTGGTTCCGGGATTAAGCGTGCATTTGTCCACGCAGGCAAATACTACAAACAGTTTTGCTTTGAGGTTTTGGGCAAAACAAGGAGTGAAGCGTATCGTGCTTGCGAGAGAATGTACTTTGAAGGAAGCGGCGGAAATGACTTTGGCGGGGAAGCTTTGCGGCGTTGAGACCGAAGCTTTTGTTCACGGCGCCATGTGCGTATCGTATTCGGGCAGGTGTCTGCTTTCTGATTTTCTGACCGGCAGAGGCGGAAACAGAGGAGAGTGCGTTCAGGCTTGCAGGTGGAATTGGAAACTGACTGAACCGGAGGACCCCGAAAGAAGCATTTATCTTTCCGAGGACGAAAGAGGAAGTTATCTTCTAAATTCCAAGGATCTTCGTATGATAGAGCATATACCGGAATTGATCGGGACAGGCATAGCAAGTATGAAGATAGAAGGAAGGAACAAGTCGGCATACTACGTGGGCACGATAGTGAACGCTTACAGAAGGGCTATAGACAGGTATTATTTCGAAGGCGAAAAATATACGACGGATCCGGAGTTGACAGAGGAAACGGTGAGAGCAGGTCACCGCAGTTACACGACGGGATTTTATTTCGGAGAAAAAAACAAACAGTATTACGAATCGAGCAGAGCGGCCATGACATATGAATTCATAGCCGTAGTTTTGAGTTGGGAAAACGGCTTTGCGTTAGTGGAAATGCGGAATCGTTTCGGGAAAGGCGATCTGCTCAATATTCTCGGTGCAGGCAGGAGTTTCAATAAGACGTTTGTCGTACAAAGCATAAAAGATCAGGACGGCAATGAGATAGATGACGTATATATAGTTCAGCAGAAGGTGAGCATAAATTGTCCCGAACGCGTATTTGCGGGGGATATACTGAGAAGGGAAATAAAGAAGAAAGGCGAAAAAGCCGTATGAATCGTTGCTGAGAGGGAGAAGGGCAGATGGTGCTGAAAAACAAAAGCGATATAAAGAAATGGCTGTGGATATGTTTGATCCCGCTGATCGGGGGTTTTGCGGCGGTGTGCGCGGTTTCTCTGACGGTAAACGGCAGACTCGACGAAAACAGTGATGATAACAGATTCAGGATTTTTCCCGTGGCAGTGCTTGTAATATCTGCCGCGGCGGTGATCACGATATTCATTCTTGCCGGGCTGACGGAGATGTGGCAGCTCATAACAGCGTTGGCTATAGTATTATATATTTCCGGGTATCTGAATTTATTGTATGCAATGAAGGTGTTGAGTAAAAATGAAAAGGCGGCGGAAGCGGAAGTGAAAACTCAAAAGCGTGAGGCGCAAAGCAAGGACGGAAGTGCGGAGGAAAGGAATGACATTCGATGACGAAATACTGAGCGTTCAGGAAGCGAGATTGCTCAATCCTCTTGTGCTGGCATTTGTCGGAGATGCGGTCGAAACGCTCTATGTGAGAAGGAAGCTTGCCATGCACAGTGACGCCAAAGCAAACAGGCTGCATGCTCTTGCGACTAAGGAAATAAACGCTACGGCTCAGTCAAGAGCAGTCGAGAGCATAATGGATATGCTGACTGAAGAGGAAAGCGATATATACCGCCGTGCGCGTAACAGCAAAGTCAGCACGCCGGCAAAGCACGCGACATTGGATGATTATAAAAAGGCAAGCGGTTTTGAAGCGGTGCTCGGATATTTGTATCTTACGGGAAGGTCAGAAAGGATAAAAGAGTTGATGGAGGCGGCAGAACGACCATTATGAAAATAGAAGGCAAGAATGCTGTCAGCGAGTTATTGAAGAGCGGAAAAGATGTGGACGTGCTGCTGGTGGAAAAAGGAACCGAACATCCCATAATTGCCATGGCGAGGGAGAGGGGCGTCAAAATACAGTTTGTGGACAGATACATACTTGATAAAGAAAGTATGACAGGCAAGCATCAGGGATTTATTGCGCGCGTATCCGGATTCGAATATTGCGGATTGGAAGATATAATAGAAGAGGCGGAAGCGAGGAACGAAAAGCCTTTTATAGTAGTGCTGGACGGCATAGAGGATCCGCACAATCTCGGAAGTATACTCAGGGTATGCGAGTGCGGAGGCGTACACGGAGTAGTGATAGGGAAAAACAGGGCTGCCGCAGTTACCGAGACTGTGATAAGGGTATCTGCCGGTGCGGCGGAGCATATGAAAGTCGCAAGGGTAACGAACATAAATTCGGCAGTGCAATGGTTTCAGCAGAATAAAATATGGGTATACGGCGCAGATATGAAGGGAGAGAGCGTTTATAAAACCGATCTTACCGGGGCGGTCGCTTTAGTGATAGGCGGAGAGGGGAAAGGACTCGGGAAACTCACAGGGAAGCTTTGTGACGGAACGGTATCTCTGCCGATAAGGGGAAAGGTAAATTCACTTAATGCTTCGGTTGCCTGCGGCGTTTTGGTTTATGAAGCGTTGCGTCAGAGGATGGGCTTATGACCGTGGACGGCGATAAAGTGAAAAGGGCGCAGGACGGGGATAATGCCGCGCTTGAAGAGATCGTGAATGATTTTATGCCGTGGCTCAAGGCGTATGCAAATACATATTTCATTCTCGGCGGAGATAAGGAAGACGTAATACAGGAAGGCATGCTGGGACTTTTTTTTGCCGTCAGGGATTACAGAGAAGAATTGTCGGGTTTTGAGACTTTTGCGCATCGGTGCATAAAAGCAAGGATACTGACAGCGCTTCGGCTTGCAAAGGGGAAAAAGCATACCGCTCTGAATACGTGCGTGGAACTTACGGAAAATGACGAGCCGTTGGTAGACGACCCTTTGGAAGGCGTATTGAAGAAGGAATGGAAGGAAACTTTCTATAAAACGATGGAAAATGATCTGAGCAAGACCGAAAGACGTGTCGTGAGCTTGTATCTTCAGGGGTACGGGTATTCCGAAATATCGTCGATGACTGAACTTTCGGTCAAATCGGTGGACAATGCGCTGCAGCGCGGCAGGAACAAACTCATACGGGCTCTGAACGTATAGAGATAAGGAGAAAACATGGCATATTTGGCGTTGTACAGGAAATACAGGCCTCAAATCTTCGATGAGGTGTACGGACAGGAACATATCACGAAAACCTTGATAAATCAGATAAAGACCGGCAGGGTGAGTCACGCTTATCTATTTACCGGTACGAGAGGGGTAGGGAAGACCACAGTAGCAAGGATATTTGCGAAGGCGATAAACTGTCTTGAACCGGAAGGGGGAAACCCGTGCGGCAGGTGTGCGGTTTGCAGGGCGTTGACTGAAGAGAATCTCGACATATTGGAACTGGACGGAGCGAGCAATAACGGCGTGGATCAGGTAAGAGAGATCAGGGGCAATGTGATTTATCCTCCAACGGCGGGGAAATACAAGGTTTATATCATAGACGAAGTCCATATGCTGACTACGGCGGCTTTCAATGCGTTGCTGAAGACGCTTGAAGAACCTCCTTCTCATGCGGTTTTTATACTGTGCACCACGGAAGCGCATAAAATACCCGGGACGATATTATCGAGGTGTATGCGTTTTGATTTCAGGCTTGTCGGTACGAAGACGATAGCCATGCATTTAAAAGAGATAATGAAGACGGAGGGAAAGGAGTGCGAAGACCCCGCTTTGTATCTGATAGCCGAAAAAGCTCAGGGGAGCGTTAGAGACGCGCTTTCATTGGCAGACAGGTGTATGAATGCCGAAGAGGGAACGCTGACTTATGACGATGTATGCTTTACTTTGGGTACGGGCGATATCAGGAGTCTCAGGAGGTTTGCCTGTGCGGTGGTAAGCGGAAATGCCGGAGAGGCACTCAGATATGCGGAGGAGCTGCTCGGATCGGGGAGGAGTGCTGTGTCGCTTGCGGGAGAGACGGCGGAGTATTTCCGCGACATGCTTTTAGCGAAAGAAACGCCGGGCGCTAACGATATACTCAATCTTCCCGATGACACTTTTTCCATGATGGAAAAGGATGCGGTTGAAGCAAATACAGAAAAACTTGTGGCGGCAGCGGAAATATTCGGGAGACTCGAAGGTGAGCTCAGGTATTCCGGTACGCCCGGAGTGATATTTGAAGCCGCAGCCGTCAGGGCTTCGCGAACGGGAGAAAGGGATATTTACGAACGGATATCCGATATCGAGAAGAAATTGGCAAGCGGAGATTTTTCGACGTCATCGACGGAGGATATACCCGCAAAGTCACTGAAGCTGTATTGGGCGACACTTTTAAAGAGGCTGAAAAATGTTGACGTGGTGGTTTCGTCGGCGGCAGAGGACGTAACGGATCTCGAGATGGCGGAAGGCGTGGTGTATCTGTATACCACGGAGCTTACAAAAGGCCTTATGGAAAAGGACCGGGCGTTGTCGGATATATTTGCGAGGGAGTTCGTCAGGGTTTTCGGGAACGTGAAGTACAGATTTGCGGCAGTGAAAGCGGAAAGCGAAGCTCAGAAACTGAAAAGACTGAAAGACATTGCGGACGGAAAACTTGAGATTGAATAAATCATGAAAACGAATAATCCAAAAAAGGAGAAAGGATATGGCTAATAATAAATTCGGCGGAATAAACATGCAGCAGATGATAATGCAGGCGCAGAAGGCGCAGGAAAAGCTGCTCAAAGCTAAGGAAGAACTGGAAAACATGGAAATAGACGGCATAGCGGGCGAAGGACTCGTTACCGTTACACTTACCGGGAAGAAAAGGCTTGTGCGAGTGCATATAGATCCGAAAGCCGTTGACATAGACGACCTTGAAATGTTAGAAGATCTTATAGTCGTAGCGTATAATTACGCGGCGGAGGAAGCCGATAAAGCTGCGGAAGAACTGATGCCTGAAGGGATGGGGGATCTGCTTTGATCAAGAGTACCGGAAACGAAGCGTTGAACGAGTTGATAGGTTATTTCATGAAGCTGCCCGGAGTAGGAGCCAAAACAGCTCAGCGGTACGCGCTTGAAATACTTAAAATGCCGGAAACGGAAATAAAAGCTTTTTCTGGGGCTCTTTCGGGGATAAAGAAGAAGGTGAAATTCTGTTCGGTTTGCGGATGTTTTACCGATACCGATCCGTGTGCAGTCTGCACAAACGGAGACAAAAGCGTGATACTTGTGGTAAAGGACGCAAAAGACGTTATTTCGATGGAAAGAGTCAGGGAGTATAAAGGCGTTTATCATGTGCTGGGAGGGGTGCTGAGTCCGATGGAAAATATCGGGCCGGAAAATCTCAGGATAAAGGAATTGCTCCGACGTATAGACGGAAACGTCAAAGAGGTCATAGTTGCGACCAACCCCGATGTGGAAGGAGAAGCCACGGCGATTTATATTGCAAAACTTCTTCGGCCTCTCGGAGTGAAGGTCACGCGTATTGCGCAGGGGGTTTCGGTAGGGAGCGATCTGGAATACGCCGACGAGATCACATTGTCGAGAGCAATAGAGGACAGAAAAGAAATAAACTGACAGCTATGAAGTGTAATTTATGTCCGCGGGAATGCGGAGCCGAAAGAAGCGTTACGAGAGGAAGATGTGGAAGCGGTGAAGAATTCGAAATAGCATATATAGGGCTGCATAAATGGGAAGAACCGTGCATTTCGGGGGAAAACGGAAGCGGTACGGTTTTTTTTACGGGATGCAGCCTGGGCTGTTGTTATTGTCAGAACCGTGAAATAACGCGCGGCGGAGGACGGAAGCTTTCTGCTGAAGAGCTTTCGGATAAAATGATATGGCTGGAAAGTATCGGGGCGCATAACATTAATTTCGTAACCGCTGGACACTATGCGGATAAGCTGCCGCGTTTGACGTATATGGCAAGAAAAAAAGGCCTTACGATACCGGTCGTATACAATTCGGGAGGATACGAGAAAAAAGAAACTGTAAAGATGTTGCAAGGGTATGTAGATGTTTATCTGCCCGATTTTAAGTACGCATCAAATGAGATATCGGCGCTTTTGTCCGACGCAGCCGATTATCCTGAAGTTGCGAAGGAATGTATCGGGGAAATGCTCAGACAGCAGCCCGAAAGAGAATACGACGAAAACGGGCTTATAACAAGAGGGGTTATCATAAGGCATCTTGTTCTGCCCGGGCTTATAAGGGAGAGCAGAAAAGTACTCGACACTATTTTATCTTGCTACGGCAAAGACGTTGCAGTAAGTCTGATGAGCCAGTATTTTCCTCCGATGAGTTTTGAAGGACGACTGTCTTTTCTTAACAGGAAGCTTACCGCAGGAGAATCGGAAAGGATACAGAATTACCTGTTTTCCTTGGGCTTTAGCGAAGGCTATGTGCAAAGCAGGAAATCTGCCGAAAAAGATTACGTGCCGAAATGGGAGGTATAATGGATAAAGCAAAAGCAAGCAAAGGGAAAAATCTCTGGGATCTGTTTGCAACTTTTTTTAAGATAGGCGCTTTTACTTTCGGAGGCGGTTACGCGATGGTAAGCGTGATCGAGCGCGATCTGGTAAAAAACAGGAAATGGATCACGGAAAATGAATTACTCGATATGATAATTATTGCCGAAAGTACACCGGGCGTGATCGCAGTCAACAGTGCAACTTTTGTCGGATATAAAAAGGGCGGCGTATTGGGAGGCATAACAGCTACCTTCGGGGCTGTGTTGCCGAGTTTCATAGTGATATTACTGCTGAGTTACTTTATACTTGCAGTACAAAATAATATATGGGTAACAGCCGTATTCAAAGGGATCAGGTGCGCCGTGATCATTTTGATTGCCAACGCTGTGATCAAACTTTCCAAGCCGGTCAAAAAAACGCCGCTGTCTGTTACGATAATGGCTATATCTTTTGTACTGAGTTTATTTATCGGTATCAATACAATTTACATCATCCTCGGCGGAGGGGTTTTCGGCATAGTTTATTACGCGATTAAATATCACGGCAGACCGTTGCCTCCCGAAGCAGGCGGAAGACAGGGAGTCCGTGAGGATAACGTTTTGCCTGAAGAAGACAAAAAAGACATAAATAATGATACGTTGCAGCGACCCGATTTGCTGCAGAGTCCTGATAGCAAAGACCCCGAAAGCAATGAAAATGAAATGGCCGGGTCCGGTCATTCTGAAAGCGAACCCGATCAGACGATCAACGGCGGAGAAAGCAGCGGAGAAAGCAAAGGAGATGTCGGGAAATGATATTTTTACAGTTATTCTGGACTTATTTCAAGATCGGGCTGTTTACCATAGGCGGCGGATACGCAATGCTTCCGATGGTCCAAAGCGAAGTCGTAGATAATTTCGGTTGGATTACAAAGGGACAGATGCTTGATTTTATCGGTATTGCAGAAAGTACGCCCGGACCTTTTGCGATAAATCTCGCAACATTCGTAGGGTATTCGGTAGGAAGCGGACAGGGCGGTTTTTTAATGGGACTGCTCGGGGGCGCCGTAGCGACAGCCGGAGTAGTATTGCCGAGTCTGGTAATAATAATGATAGTTTCCGCGCTGTTCAATAAGTTTATCAACAGCAAATATGTACAGGGATTCTTTTTCGGAGTCCGTCCGGTAGTCGTAGGATTGGTGCTTTCTTCGGCGGTCACGGTATTTTTTTCCGTTATAATGCCCGGGGTGAGCTTCGACGTGACCGAAATAGCGAATTCAGAATGGAGCGTGAACATAGTGTCGTTGCTCCTGACGGCACTGATAACAGCAGTATCTTTTATAAAGATAAAGGGAAAAGCATTGCATCCGATCATTTTTATATTGATTGGAGCCGCGATAGGCGTAGTGCTGTTCGGTGTTTTCGGACTTGAGCAGGGCACAGTAGTTTCAGGAAGTTGACAAAATTACTTCAAAAAAAGCTATGAATCAGTATAAAAACGATTTAAATCGGTAAAATATCGGTTTTTATTCCGTTGATATTGAAAATTTGGAGAAATTTTTATACAACTGTATTTTTAAAGTATACAATGATTTGTTAAAATTCCGGAAAATATAAAACAATTATGACCGCTGTGTTAAATTGATTGACAAAATTATTGTTTATGATATAATAGAGTGTAAGTAAAGGCTGGGGTTTGATGCTGAAAAGCTCAATCGGAGGATATATGATAGTCGGGCTGTCTTTGGCGTTGATGCTGATAATAGCTGGGATAATGATACTGATATCGCGCAGGAAAGCGGACAGAAAGGAGGTCGCCGAAAAGGTGATTTCCGTCTTGTGTTTTGCGGTATATATTGTAGTAATGCTTTGTCAGGACGCGATAGACGATGTGATAGGAAATACCGGCGTGGTGACGGGTATTGCACTCGTATGGGTCATAATACTCAGGTGGTTCACGGTGGCTGCTGCGGTTTTGATACCTATAAGCGCATGGTTCAGATATAAGACGTTTGATAATATAATTGCAATTGTGTTCAGCGCGAGTGTATTGCTGAACGTATGCTTTTTTGATCTGAACATGCTTGCAGCCGTCGGCAGTGCGGATTACACGACAGGTGAGGTGCGGGCATGGATATACGGTCTGTTGTTTGCGTTGCAGGGGGGCGTATGTATATACAGGCTGTATGACAGGATAAAGAGGAGGAAAGAGTATCCCGGATGGAGGGAGCAGCTGAAGGGAGTGTTTTCCGTATTGCCGATGCTTCTGACGGCGGTATTTCCGCAGTATGCTTTTCAGGCATTGTTCGGGTATGTAGAGCTTCACTCGGTGGATTTCAGTGTTGCGCACAGAATATTTATATATATAGCAGTGCTTACTCCGATACTGGTCACGATAATATTCAAGAACAGAGAGGAGAGGATAAGGAGAGCGGTGGTATGCACAATGGCGATATCGGCATTTGTGCAGTATTTTTATGTTTTTACTTTCGAGTCATTCACTACGCCGACGGGTCTGCCTTTTCACTTATGTAATACGGCGATACTTCTGATGGTAATGGCGTATGTATTCAAGATGAAGGGAGTGTTTTATTTTACTTATTTTGTAAATGTAGTCGGAGCACTTTTTGCAATACTGCTGCCTAATAACGGAGAAAACGATTTGTTTTCACTGAATAATTTTCATTTTTGGTACAACCATTGGAATGCATTTTTTTTGCCCATACTCGGTATAACGCTGAAGATATATCCGAGGCCGAACTTCAAGATGATAAGGAAGGCCATAGCGGTATTCACCGTATATATAGTGCTGATGGTGGTGCTGAACGGATGGTTGCAGAATTACGATCCGAACGTGGATTATTTTTTCCTCAACAGAAACTTTATAGTGGACAAGTTCGGGTCGACATTCATACCGTTGAAAGAGAGCTTTGTGCTCAGGTTTCCTTTGGGCGGGGATCTTGAATTCAAGACTTATTGGTTATACGATTTGGTGGTATACGTAGTGTATATCGGATTCATATTTGTGACGTGGGCTATATACGCATACAGTTACAGGGTATCGGATCATTATGCAGAAGCTGCGATGCTTTTGAAACTGGACACGCTTGAAATAATGAAGTTAAAAAAGGAAATGGGGGACAGGCCTATCAGTCAGCCTGTTGATCCTTCGGGGGTTGATATGATAAAGATAGAGCATTTTTCCAAGCGATACGGGAAAAGCGATCGATTTGCCGTAAAGGATTTTAATCTTGAAGTGTACGACGGAGAGGTATTCGGGTTTCTCGGGCATAACGGTGCGGGGAAATCCACTACTATCAAGAGTCTTGTCGGGATACAGAGCATAACGGAAGGCAGAATGGAGGTATGCGGATACGACGTAGCCAGACAGCCGCTTGAAGCCAAGAAGTGTATAGGGTATGTATCCGACAATCATGCTGTATACGAGCATCTTACCGGAAGGGAGTATATAAATTATATAGCTGATCTTTATGAAGTTCCGGCAGCGGAGAGGAAGGAAAGGATAGAAAAATTTTCCACAATGTTCAAATTGGAGAACGATCTGGACAGAGAGATAAAAGGATACAGTCACGGGATGAAGCAGAAGGTAATGGTCATAAGTACTCTGATACACAATCCCAAGGTATGGATCCTTGACGAGCCCCTGACCGGACTTGATCCGACCAGCGCATATCAGATCAAGGAGTGCATGAAGATGCATGCGGAAGCGGGAAATATAGTATTTTTCTCGTCGCACGTGATAGAGGTAGTCGAGAAGGTGTGCACGCGTATCGCGATAATAAGTCACGGGGAGCTCAAGGGGGTATATGACGTGGCTCAATTGAAGAAAGAAGGCGTGAGCATGGAAGATTTATATATGTCATATATACAGTAGGAGCTTTTGAGATGGAAAAGAGCATAAAATTCAAAAGCAGAAACAGAATAATGACTCTGGTGAAAATGCAGCTTGCGGACAAAACACCGTTTGCCAGAGGAGGAACAGCGGCGAAAAGGGCGATATATATCGGTCTCAGGTTTTTTGCGTTAATACTTCTGACTGCTGTATACGGCGGGGTATTTGCTTTTTTCAATTATATAATGAGTCTGAGAGTGGACTTCAACTTTCTGAAGTTTCTGATATGCATAACGCAGATAATAAGTGTGATAGCAAATATAAGCTTACTGATAAACAATCTGTATCTGAGCAAAGACAACGTGATATTATTTGCGTTGCCTGCAAGGCATAACGAAGTATTTCTGAGTAAGCTCATAGTGTTTTATATAGGGGAATTCAAGAAAAACACTTTTCTGCTGCTGCCCGCCATGCTTGCCTATGTAGTATTCGGCAGCGTTAATCTGCTTTACTTTGTGAACGGAGCGTTGATGCTGATAGTGCTGCCGTTCATAACGGTACTGGCGGCGGCATTGCTTTCGATCCCTGTGATGATAATAAAGAATTTTCTTTCATATCATCCGTGGGTCAGTTTGGGGTTTTATCTTGTTGTATACGGAATGATAGTATATTTTATATACGAACTGGTGCGGGTATTTCCTGATCCATTCAGAATGCTTGCTTTGTATAAGACGTACATGGAATACGTGAATAATTTTATCAGAAGTACAAACGAGTATTTTATATTGTTCGGGAATGCGGTAAACACCATGTTTTCCGTGAGAAGGTGGACGGATTATGTAATACTTGCCGCTTCGGCAGCGGGGATAGTTGCGGGAGTATATTTTCTTGCGATGCCGCTTTATTTCAGGATAGTTTGCGGGGTGACGGACAGAGAGATCAAGAAGACGCACGCCGCAAAGGAATACAAGGAAGAAACGGCGTTCAAAGCGTTTTGCATAAAAGAGGTAAAGACAGTAACGAGGAATTCAAGGAAGCTTGTGTCCGCTTTTTATTCTGTACTCACATTTCCATTGGTGATGTACACCATAAACGGAATACTTGCCAAGATGAATACGAGCGATTTCGGAGCAAGACTGATAGTCGCATTCAACATAATTATCGGGGTGACGTTGTTGGCGGGCAGCAACGCACTGACGGCTACGGCGCTGTCACAAGAGGGGGCGGAGTTTGCGATATTGAAGACAGCCCCCAGCAAAGTCTATAAGATCGCGTGGGCAAAGATACTTCTGAATCTGATAGCGTCGACATTGTCGATACTGATAGCGTTTTCAGTGCTTATGCTTGTAGTGCACATAACACTGACTGACCTTATACTGCTTTTTGCGGTGATACTGTTATTGAATACTGCGCATGTATTCTGGTCATTTCAGTACGACATGCTTGAGCCCAATTTTGCGGACTATGCGCTTACGGGGAATCTTAATAACAACAAAAATGTAGGTCGGTCAATATTTACCGGGATACTGATGGCAGTCGGATTCGGAGCGGTGGGGGCGTTTTTATTGTTTGAGGACTATACGACAGGCTGGATAAGGTTGATACTTTTAGCTTTGGCGTTTCTGTTGCTGAGAACGGTATTGCTTTTATGGAATATGAGAGTTTATTTCAAAAGGATAGAGATGTAGGTGGACTATGAGTAAAAAAATAATTGTACTTATTGAGATAATCGTCTGCATCATGGCAATAGTGGTAGTCAGTCTTTTCGGGTTGCAGGCAGAGAATTGGCGAGATGTGGTTTATGTAACTTCTATAGCATTTTATGAAGATGATATAACTATGGTGGACAGCGTATACAACGGGAAAGAAGGAAAATATCTGCAGATAAATTTACATCCCGATGATGAAAGTTATCAGATCAAGTGGAGGGTGGAACCTGAGAATGCTACCAACTCAAAAATAATTTTCACGTTTTCAGGCGGAATGCAACAGGAAAACGGCATAGTTACAGACGGTGATATAGCAGTTACGCCCGAAGGCTGGTTATATTTTCCCGGAGGGAAAGCCAAGAGTGTGGACATAATAGCAAAAACGACTGACGGTTCCAACAAAACGGCGACTCTGAGGATACGTGTATCCGAGAACGGAGGCGGAGTATTGCCTTTGTGATCGGAAGGAACGGCCACGGATGACAAAACGCGGATACGGCGGTTTTCAGCTGGCGGCGCAATATTCCGAAGTATGAAAACGATATTTATCGGATACGAAGGATCGTAAAAGAGGATCTGCCGTGAAGTGCAGACTATAAACCGCCGAAGGATATTTGTCGGATTCGCAGAGTGTACCATGAAGTAAGAACATGATGTCAAAAACAACGGATTGCTCCCATATAATCGTAATACCCGGAATATAAGCACCGGGATAAGGCGGCGGAGCTTAGTTTTTAAGATAAAAAAGGAGAAAAGATATGCAAAAAAAAGTAAGAATGACAAACCTTTGTCTCATTGCAGTGCTAGTACTTGCGGTGTTGAGTTTTGCCGCGTGCGTGGAAACTCTTGTTGAAAGCATAGAGATAAACCGTCTCGGCATTCCTACGAGAGTGTATGTAGGCGACAGCGTGGATTTTTCCGCTCTTGTAGTTTCAGCCAGGATGTCCGACGGCAAGCTCGTGGAGTTGGACGCAGACCAGTATGAACTTGATCTGGGAGATTTCACGACTGAGCAATCGGGAAATTACGTGATTACCGTAAAATATGAAAGTAAAGGCGTGAAATTCGAAGAAAGGTTCAATATTCAGGTGATCGAAAAAGCGACAACAGGTGAAGGCAGCTATTTCATGGACGGCGACGTCATGGTGATATTTGCCGGTTTTGAATATACATTTGAAGGTATAAGTGATCTTGTGGTAAAACAGGGGGAAAATACTTATCCTGTTGACGGCGACATTCTGAAAATCGATGAAACAGGGGAGTATGTGCTTGTATACAAGAATTCATCAGGCGAAACAGTGAACAGGGATATACGGGTAATTGACAGACTTGTATATTTTGCAGAAGGTGAAAGCAGGACAATATATAAATCAACCATAGCCGAAATGGCTCAGGGCGGGACCGAATTTATAAACAAAGAAGCAGCTCCGTATTTTGTGGGGACAAGCAATGAATTTTATTTTGATCTTTCGCTGGAGTCCACACAGACCGATAAGGTGATCTATCCGACGACGGATATCGTCGACTATAAATTTGAAGTAATGACCGACGGAGATTATTATGAAAAGGACCTAGAAGAGGTAGCAGAAGTCAAAGACGGATATAAGTTTCTTTTCAAAAAGGAACTGATCGGAAAGCTCGTGAGAGTAACCATTACGGCAAAATACGGTCAGGACGCCATAGAAGGGGGGTATCATGATTTTAAACCCGTTACAATGGAATTTCAGTTAAACGACGGATACAATGTGTTTACACATAAGGAATTACAGAAGTGGTTCGGTTCTTTGTATGTGCACACGATAAATATACACCGCAACATCACCACTTATTTTGAGGAAAACCAGCTCAATCCGGACGGTACTCCGAAAAACATAGAACCTTATGCAATGACAAAGTATATTGAATATGACGAAGAGGGCACGCTTATTGCAAACAATACCGCTTCATCGTACGTAAGGGTAAGCTACAATACTGCAGATGATCGTCTTACGGTAAACGGGAACTATTTTACGGTAGACGGGTCTCAGCTTATAGTAATTACACCGGACGATGATAATCTTTATCCCGATCAGCCCGGGTCGCTTACTATAGCCGGGGCTCCTTCGGATGTATGTAATTCTCAGTCGAGTATGTTTTTTGCCGAGGTACATTCTTCAACGCTTGATTCTTATTTGGACAGCTTCAGCATTGAAGACGCCCCCTTGCTTACTGACGAAACTCTGAACGAACATGACTCGTCACTTATAATTTATAATAACCTTACCGTTATAGGCAATACAGAGGTCCCCAGAGGTGACATGACTCAGGAAGAGATATACGAAGCCGTAATAAAGAAATCCGGGTCCTATGCGGGACTGAGAGCCGACAGCGTGGATATGAACGTAAACAACTGCGTGATCAAGTTCACATGTATCGGAGTTTTTGCAACGGGCTGCGGAACGGATGTAAGCGTAAATCAGACTTATGTGACGGAAAGTTGGGCGAATAACATTTACGGAAACAACTTCAACCTTACTCTGACAGAATCATATCTTTATGCAGCCGGCGGATCCGGGATATGGCTTGAGGATACAAATTATCGTGAGGGCAGCGTTTTCGATCCCAATATTGTGGTTGACGATGCGTCAGTTGTGGAGAATTTTGTGAGCGGAACAGAGGCATGGTTCAGTACGAACGGTATGTCGGCGTTTGTTGCGGGCGCGAAATCACAGCTTGACGGGATTGTAACTCAATATTCCGCAGGACGGAAAACTATGGTGAAAACCGAAACTGATTCTGAAGGCGTTCCATATGAGGTATTCAATTTTGCATATGTAGTCGTGTTGAATTATACGAAACAGCCTGATCAGGTTATAAATATTCTTCCTTATTTCCAAGCCGGGGAAATCAAAATACAAAGGAATCCTCAGCTTTTGAACAGTGATCCGCGCAATGTGAGCGGAGTCGGTTTCCTTGCACCTTTGGGTCTATATTCCGATACGATGACTTTCGTAAATGCCGCAACCGAAAAGGGAACTGAAATCTTTGCGGAGGTTCAGGCCGGCAATCAGGAAGTTTTAGCAGCTCTAACGGCTTTTATGGAAGCTAACGGTATCAGCGACATGCAGGAAGGGATAACACAGTATGCGGGGTTCCTGGTGATGAACGCGTCTTTCCTTGAGGAAGGAGTGAAGTTCCTTGAGATTCATACAGAAACTCCGGTAGGATCGATAATTGCGTATACAGAGATTTTTGATATCGAAAACTGATCTGTGAATAACGGCATGCAAATGCCGATAAAAAATATGATGAGGATATAATCTTATATTAAACGGCGGAAGCAAAAAGCTTCCGTCGTTTTTTGCGTAAAAAAGCGTGCAAAAAAAGGAAGTTAAGCCGTCTCAGGGCTCTGAGTGCCATGAATATCGCGGTAGAGATGAAACATACAGTTGTATTTTTATTTAAGGTAAACGGGAAGAATTTCCGGAGAAACGAAGCTTCTGCACGTTTTTATAAAACCGCGGATAATGCGGATAATACAGTTTTCATACGTATCGGCGACAGCGCGCCCTGCATGAACCGAAGACGGAAAAAGTCCGATAGAAACGAATATTCCGATCAGACTTAAATGAAGGGTGCGTTCAGACTTAAATAATACACAAAAACTGTGACAAACTTCCGACAAAGGCTGCTGTAATTTCGGATCGGGATATAAAGTAATGCGGAATAAAATCAAAACAGAAACGATATAAAAAACAATTGAGTCGGAATCCGGGGAGGATCAAATGTGCATACTAAAATAAAAACCGAGGGAATATGGAGATACTGATAATTATATTCGGATTCATAGCCGGAGTGGCCGGAGGGATGGGAATGGGCGGAGGCACTTTGCTTGTGCCGTTATTGTCATTTTTGGATATACCGCAGCATACGGTTCAGTCGGCAAATCTGCTGAGTTTTCTGCCTATGTGTGCTGCTGCGCTTTTTATACACTCCAAGAACAAGCTGATAAAAAAACACGGTAAAGGGAAAATAATAATACCTGCATGCGTCGGAGCGGTAGCCGGGAGCGTAATATCGGTATACGCAGAAGAAAAAACATTGAAAGTTATTTTCGGCGTATTTTTTCTAGTACTGGCGGTATGGCAGTATTTTGAAGCCTTATCCGAGTACAGGAAACGCTGAACTGCATAAAAGCATACGACGCAAGCGGACATTTTGCAATCCGGAGCAGATAGCTTCGGTGTTTTGCGTAATGCCGACAGCAGAAAAAAGCGTTATTTTCGAGCTCTGTACCCCGAAATCACGGAAAGACCATAGAAAAAAGCGGTATTCTCGAGTTCTGTACCCCGAAGTCACGGAAAAACCTTCCGTAACCCTCAAAACGGATCACTGAAACCTTACAAAACAAATCAACCTGCTTTTTTGTCTTGCGCTTAAGATACGCGTGCGCTTAAAACGCATGAGAATACGAGTATGCGCACGGTCCACGTTCGGAGCATGCGAATTGAGCATACTTAAACAAGCATGAGAGATCAGGCAGGCGAGGCTGAAAATTCTGCCGAACACAATGTAGGAAACGGAATGAGAGGAATTAAACGTATACTGAACGGCGGGAGCTCTGAATACCGGATCAGAAGAGTGCGGAAGCAGGGCAGCAGAAGAAATAGGGGAAAATACTGCCGTGGTCCATAGAGGAAAAGCAGACGCTGAGACAATGTAAATCGCAAGGAAGGCGTAAAAAGGACAGGATTACGGAACGTAACAAAAAGGGCAGATAAAGTAAGGATACGGAAAAACCGAAACGCAGGAAGCCGGCAGGTTAGCAGCGAGCAGACTGAAAGAATACATAAAAGAAGTTAAAATCGGGATAAAAATTTTTTTTGACAATTTAATATTGTTGCTATTTAACAGAGGATGTATTATAATAAATGAAGATGGGGGCTTTTGTGCTTTTTCACAGTATCTCTGACAGCCGAAAGCTTTAGTTTTCTATTTTTATGACGGCAGAAATTTTATTTTTTATCGGAGAAGAGGATGAAAGGTTTATTATTGGACTTTTGGAGCGAGTTTGATTTTCTGTTTAAAAATTTTACGACTTTTTTTACTAATGATGCAGGCGGAACGGGAGCGCCGGGTTGGAAGCTCATAGTGATGTGGGTCGTCGGTATCGTGTTGATTTATCTGGCGATAAAGAAAGAAATGGAACCGGCGTTGTTATTGCCTATGGGATTCGGAGCGATATTGGTAAATATACCTTTTTCCGGGGCGATAGGAGAAAGCGGAATAATAGAGTCGCTTTTCAGGGTAGGGATAGAAGCGTCCGAAGCGATGCCTCTTATCTTGTTTATCGGGATAGGGGCAATGATAGATTTCGGACCGCTTATAGCAAATCCCAAACTGATGTTTTTCGGAGCGGCGGCGCAGTTAGGAATTTTCCTTACGATAATACTTGCGAGTTTTTTCCCTCAGTTTTCGTTTGCGGACGCTGCCGCAATAGGTATAATCGGTGCAGCTGACGGTCCTACCTCGATATTGGTCGCAAATACTCTGAGATCCAATTATTTAGGGGCGATAATGGTCGTGGCGTATTCATATATGGCGTTAGTCCCGATAATACAGCCCTTTGCCATAAAGATGGTGACCACAAAAAAGGAACGTGCGATCAGGATGGAATATAAACCGGATTCCGTAAAGAAGAGCACAAAGATAATATTTCCCATATTGTGCACACTCATAGCGGGATTACTTGCACCGCAGTCCGTATCGCTTGTAGGGTGTCTGATGCTGGGCAATCTGATAAGGGAATGCGGGGTATTGAATTCTTTGTCTGAGACGGCAAGTAAGGTCCTGGCGAATCTCATAACATTGCTGCTTGGAGTTACCATAGCGTTCAGTATGCAGGCGAAGGATTTTGTTCAGCTAGAAACGCTGATAATAATGGCATTAGGTTTGTTTGCTTTTGTACTTGATACGATAAGCGGAGTGATGTTTGCAAAGCTAATAAATCTGTTTTCCAAAACGAAGATAAATCCTATGGTCGGTGCGGCGGGGATATCGGCATTTCCGATGTCGTCCAGGGTGGTTCAGAAGCTTGGGTTAGAAGCGGACCCGCAGAATCATTTACTGATGCACGCTGCGGCGGCGAATGTATCGGGTCAGGTAGCTTCGGTACTGGCCGGCGGAGTGATACTGTCGATAGTGCCGCAGATGCTTGGGATATAAGGAGGTACGAATGGATTACGTAATTTTAACAGAATGTATTATGGCAGTCAACAAGAAGATCGGGCAAGCGTTGAGTGTCACATGGAAAGGGATGCTTGTAATATTTCTGGCCATAGGGATAATATATCTGGTCACAAAATTACTTAACAAAGCAGGGAAAAAATAGCGGCTTAACGGCAGCTCCTTTGTGGACTGCCGTCAGTTTTTGTATAGAAAAGCAACTCATCGGAGGATAGATATGAAGGAGTTAAGTTTCAGGAGGGGCGTACATGTTCCTGACAAAAAAGCTGCCACTGCTGACAAACCGATAGAAATAATGCCGCAGGTCGACACATATTATTTCAGTTTGCAGCAGCATATGGGAGCACCGGCGATACCCAAAGTAAAGGAAGGGGACAGGGTGTTGCGCGGAATGCTGATAGGAGAGGCGGCGGGAGCGTTTTCATCGAATATATACAGTTCTGTGAGCGGTACCGTAAAGGGTATAATCAAGAAGAACAACAATCTGAATGTACCGACTGATTACATAGTAGTTGAAAACGACAGACAGGACGAAACAATGACATTGCCGGTCATCGAGCCCGCAAAAGAGAATATTCTGGACAGGATATTTGAAGCGGGCATAGTAGGAATGGGGGGCGCCGGATTTCCGACTTCAATCAAACTGAAACCCAAGACGCCTGTCGATACGCTTGTGATAAACGGAGCCGAGTGCGAGCCTTATCTTAATTGTGACAACAGAGTCATGATAGAGTATACAGAGAAGCTTGTGAGAGGAATAACGCTCATAGCCAAAGCTTTGGAGGTCAAAGAGGCGTATATAGGGATAGAGACAAACAAACCCGAAGCTATCGAAGCGATGAAGAAGGCGACGGCCGATATAACGGTAGTGCCGCTCAAAAAGAAGTATCCGCAGGGGGCGGAAAAGCAGCTGATATATGCGGTCACGGGAAGGATCGTAAAGTGCGGCGGACTTCCGTCTGACGTAGGGGTCGTGGTGCAGAATGTGCAGACGGCTTTGGCGGTATACAAAGCAGTGGAAGAGAACACACCGTTATACGAGAGGGTCATGACGGTATCGGGAGGGGCGATAAAAGATCCCAAGAACCTGCTGGTAAGGACCGGAACGCCTTATCATGACATACTTGAATACTGCGGAGTGGACGATGGGATAGTCAAACTCATAGCCGGCGGTCCCATGATGGGGTTTGCGCTGAGCGACGATTCGGGCGCCACCACAAAAACCGACGGCGGTCTGCTCGGATTGATGAAAGGGGAAGCCAATACCGATCTGCCGACTCCGTGTATAAACTGTTCGAGATGCGCCGATCATTGTCCGATGCATCTGATGCCGATGTACATAGATTTTTATACGCTGGACGGGAGTTACGAGTCGGCAATAAAATACGGGGTAAAAGATTGTTTCGAATGCGGAACCTGTGCGTACGTATGTCCTGCAAAGAGGACGCTTGTGCAAAGCATAAAGCTTTGCAAAGCCAAGCTCAGGGAAATGAAGAAATAGGAGGGAAAGATGGAAAAACTTACTTTTTCGGGCTCTCCCCATATCAGGGGCAACAGCACGACGTCGAAGATAATGATAGACGTATGTATAGCGCTTTTACCTGCATGTATAGTAGGATGCGTATTTTTCGGGTGGTATGCTCTGCTGGTGCTGATGATATCGCTGTTATCTGCTGTAGCCGCTGAATTTGCGTATAATCTGACGATAAATAAAAAGAGTTTCAGAAGCTGTGTGGAAAGCTTTGATTTCACTTCCTGTGTGACCGGATTGCTGATAGGCATGAACATGCCGCCGCAGATAGATTGGTATGTTCCTCTTTTGTCGTCGGTGTTTGCGATAGTGGTGGTAAAGATGCTTTTCGGCGGGACAGGCAAAAATCTGTTCAATCCTGCAATAGCGGGCAGGATATTTGCGTTTCTGAGTTTTTCTGCAGCGATGACAAAAGCGAGCAATTTTGCTTCGGGGAGCATAGTGCTGCAGGCGGGAGCCACACCGCTTACCGAATTTCTGAATAACGGGACCTTGGGCGAAACGACTCTTTTGCAGATGTTTTTGGGAAATATTCCCGGGTGTATAGGAGAAACGAGCGCATTGGCACTGCTTATAGGCGGAATATATCTTGCGGTGCGCAAAGTGATAGACATAAAGTTGCCGTTAATAATGATCGCAGCGGCGGGGCTGACGTGCGTCGTGATAAACGGGTTTGATTTTGGAGTATTTCTTCCGAACATACTGGGCGGCGGACTTGTTCTCGGAGCTGTTTTCATGGCAACGGATTATGTTACCACACCCAATACCAAGACAGGCAAACTGATATACTTTCTGCTTCTGGGTATTCTCGTAGGAGTATTAAGATACAGCAAGACATCGGACAAAATAGAGGCTGTGAGTTTTGCCATACTGATAATGAATATAACGGTGCCTTTGTTTGATCGGTATATAGTAAACAGGCCGTTCGGATATGTAAAGAAGAAGAAGGAGGCAAAAGCGAAATGAAAGTGTCGGTAAAGGCTTCCATAGTATTGATAGCCATAGCGTTGGTTTCCGGGTTCATATTGAGTGTGCTGAGCGATTTATTATACGTCAGCGAAGAGGAGAAAGACAACAGGAAACTGGCAACTGTTTATGCGTCTGAGATAACCGAAAGATATACGAGCGACGTACTGACGGAGAAATACGGCGACATTCTGAAAAACGAGACCTACGGGGAGGTTACGGGCGTATATTTCTGTGATGACGGAGCGGTGATAGTAAAAGCGAAAGGGAAAGGCGGATATTCCAGCGGATGGGTGGAATGTTATGTAGTGATAAAAGACGGTGTGGTGAAAAACGTAGTAGTCAGTGATAACGCTAATCAGTCTTTCATAGGGCTGATAAAGGAATCTTGGCTGGCGGAGCAGTTTGAAGGCAGAAGCACGGATAAGGAACTAACGATGAATGTCGACGTTACGCCCAATGCGGGAGCTTCGAAGTCCTCAAACGCCATAAACAACAGCGTGAATATGGCCATGAGTTTTTACAACAAGGCAATAAAAACGCAGCAGCAGAATCCGGGCGGCAATATTGTGACCATGAAGGCCGGCGGAAATGCAGATGTCAGTTTAAACGGGTACGGAACGGGGAACGGAAAGGAGGTTTTGTTATGAACAAAGCGCAGCCTAAAATAAAAGATATAGCGTTGGACGGAATTGTAAGGCAAAATCCCGTTTTCAGACTTGTACTCGGAACATGTCCCACATTGGCACTTTCCACGGCGGTGACCAACGGATTGGGAATGGGGCTGGCGGTTACATTTGTATTGGTATGTTCTAATCTTATAATATCGCTGTTGAGGAATGTGATACCAGATAAAGTCAGGATACCGGCATTTATAATGGTGATTGCGACGTTCGTGACGGTGACGCAGCTGGTGGTTGCGAAGTTCACTCCGGATCTGAACGACAGTTTGGGCGTATATTTGCCGTTGGTGGTGGTGAACTGCATAATATTGGCAAGAGCCGAGAGCTTTGCAAGTGCGAATAAGCCTTTAGCCTCGCTTTTTGACGGACTTTTCATGGGGATAGGATACACGATCGGGATAACATCTATATGTATAGTCAGGGAAGTGCTCGGATTCGGAACGTTCATGGGAATTACTCTTTGGGATTTCAGGATCGGATTTTTCTCAACGTCGGCAGGCGCGTTTTTCACGTTCGGGATGGCGATAATGACTTTCAATCTGATATACAACAAAGTAGTGAGATCACGAAAGGAGAAGCTGCATCATATGCAGATTGCCAAAACTATAGCGAAAGAGGAGGCAGAGGGGTAAGATGGAGTTATTCTCGTTGATAATATTTGCAGTATTCGTAAATAACTTTATACTTGTGCAGTTTCTCGGGATATGTCCTTTTTTGGGCGTATCGAAGAAAGTAGACAGTGCGGTCGGGATGGGAGTAGCGGTTATCTTCGTAATGACGCTGACGTCTGCTATAACATATGCGCTTTATATGTGGGTCCTTACTCCTTTGAACCTGACATTCCTGACCACGATAATATTTATATTTGTGATAGCGTCGTTGGTTCAGATAGTGGAAACGATAATAAAAAAGATTTCGCCGTCGCTTTATTCCGCTTTAGGAGTATATCTGCCGCTGATAACGACTAACTGTGCTATATTGGGTGTGGCGATGTTACTTATAGAGGGGCAGGTCGGAACTCTGGCGATAGATAACATTCTGACGGCAACACTTTACGGATTTTTTGCCGGAGTGGGATTTTTGTTGGCGATATTCCTGATGGCCGGACTCAGAGAAAAGCTTGACAGATTGCATTTACCGAAATCGTTAAAAGGATTTCCCATAACCATGGTCACGGCAAGTCTGATGGCAATGGCATTTGCGTTTTTCTCGTTTTAGGAGGGGAGTATGTCGGAATTAATATTGGAAGCTTCGGTAAACTGGACAACAGTATATTGGTCAATAGGCGTAATGGCGGGACTGGCGCTGATATTGGCAATTGTGATAAACGTGGTACAGAAATTATTTGCAGTAAAAAAAGACAGTCGAGTAGAGGAGATCACCGCATTGCTTCCCGGGGCGAATTGCGGAGGATGCGGAAACGCGGGGTGTGCCGGTTTTGCGGAAAAACTGGTCTCCGGGGAAGGAAACATAAACGACTGCGGACAGCTTGCTCCTGCAGCTAAAGCCGAAATAGGCGCCATATTGGGTATAACTGTATCAGGCGGAGGAGAAACGATGGCTGTAGTGGCGTGCAGCGGCGGGAATCAGTGTGCAGACAAATACGTTTATCAGGGATACGGAGATTGCAAAAGCCAGAATATCATGGCAGGCGGGAAAAAACAGTGTGCGACCGGATGCATGGGAACAGGGAGCTGTGTAGACGCATGTCCGTATTATGCGATAGAAGTCAGAGAGGGGGTAGCTGAAGTAAATCCTGCTTTATGCGTCTCCTGCGGAAACTGTATCGCGGCATGTCCCAAAAAACTTATAAAGAGGATCCCGAAGGACGCAAAAATATACGTAGCATGTTCGTCTAACAAAAAGGGAAAGGATATTACATTGGTGTGCAAGGCGGGATGTATAGGATGCGGATTGTGTCAGCGTGTGTGTCAGCACGACGCGATACATCTGGTCAATAACGTGCCGGTGATAGATTATTCAAAGTGCGTAGGATGTTTGGAGTGTCTTTACAAATGTCCGAGGCATGTAATAAAACAACCCAAATAGGAGAAAAGATGCCGTACGACCGGGAGCTGTACGGCTTTTTTATGGCAAGGAGGCAAAAGATGAAAGAACATGAAGGTTTTACAATTGTTGAATTAATGGTCGTGATCGTAATAATAGGCATACTGGTAGCAGTGATAGTTCCGGCAGTTACTGGTGCGATAGACAAAGCTGAATTGGCTGCGGACAATGCGTTTGTAGCGGAAATAAACAGTTGTCTGGCGCTTTATTCCGTTACACGCGATATGCCGGTCACATCTCCCGAGATCCATGATATCCTTGAAACGTACGGAATGACAAAGATCGAGGCTCAGTCGGAAGACAGAGTTATCGCGTTTGACAGAAAACTTCGCACGGCCAAGCTGGCGGATCTGAAAGAGATCGAAAAGTATTCATCGGGGAAGGTGAAGGTATCTGCCGAAGAGGGTGTTGAAATAACGAAGAATATTTATATGGAGCCGGAGTACCTTTACGGAGATTTGTATTTGCTGGAAAATACGGGTAAACATGCTGAGCTTGTAAATAAATACAGAAAGGCATTTGCTTCATTTGTCTGTGACGGAATGAGCGACAGGGAAAGAGAATTCTTTTCAAAGGCATTGATCGTGACGGAAGAAGCGGTTTTCCCTGCATGTACGGATACTGATGTGAACGAAATGACGGAAGTTATTTTTGTTTTTAACGAGGATATTCAGACCGGGAAGTCACTGGAAGAATATAAATTGGGAGAAAAAGTACAAAAGGTATATATTCCCGTGCTTTTCAATCGTATAATCGAGTATTTCAAAAAAACCGAAGGGAAATTATTCGGCGGAAGCGAAAATATAAAGAACCTGGAAATATATATTCCCGAAAGTGAGTATAAGGAGGTATTGTTCAGCAACGGGATAACGGAAAATACTACCGTGATATACGACGAAACACCTTTGGGTAACAGACTTGAGATCGCCGTGGAGGGAGAAGGCAGAGTATATCTGGGCGGAAAAGCCGAAAACACGGGAGTATTTATAGCGGGCACCGAGGTGCTGCTCACTGCCGAACCTCTGGAGCACAGTGTATTCAGCTGCTGGAAAAAGGGTGATACGATAATATCCGAGGAGGCTGAGTTTTATATAGAGATGCCGGAAGAGGATACAGTGATCACTGCGGTATTTGAAACTGAGCTTTTTACTCTGACAATCGTCAACGGAAACGGGACACAGGAATATAAATATTGCGGCGGAGCCGAGGTGGGGCTCACGGCTGACGAAAAAGACGGATATATTTTCAGCGGATGGTATAACGAAGAAGGTGAATTGCTGTCGGCAGACAGGACATTCTTGTTTATTATGCCTTATCGGGATACTTCAGTAAGCGCGCAATACGAAGCGGAGACGGTTTATCACATTATAACTGTTATCGCGGAAAACGCGGAGGTCACGGTTCAGAACGCAGATTACAACGGGAGCTTTTATAAAGTAGAGGCGGGGAAAGAAATCACAGTAAATGTATCGCCTTATGAGGGATACGTATTCAAAAGCATGGAAATAGACGGTGAAATGATCGAATATGATCATTATACTTTTGTGCCGGAGAAGGATCTGACGATCACGGTAAATGTTGCGGAGGCGTCATACATCTATAACTTGGTTTTCATTAGCAGCGGAAATACCGAAGAAAGGTACGTACTGGTTTTCGATGAGAGTCGTAGTATCTATACCGCCGAGTTCGACGGAGATTATATTTTGAGCAACTCGCCTTTATACGTGGAGAAGTCTGATCAGAGCGGGAAAGTCGTCGAGTATTACGGCGACGGTAATGTATCGGTAAAAAGCGAGGAAAAAGCAAACATAAAGGAAGCTTTTATTCTCGACGGTCAGTTTTCTTACAAGATAAGTTTTGATCCTGAGGGAGATTCCGAGTATTCATTTTATTATTTGGAGCTGACGAATAATATCTGTTTTAGTTGTACAAGGGGATTAGGGACTTCCTGCAAATGTAACGAAGCCAAAGAAAAAGATACATACTTTTACGATATGGCCGACAGGGCCGGGAATAAGGTTTATGCGGTTGACGGAACGGGGAACGGTTATGAAATGTCGAGGATCGGTAATTCGGTAATGTATGTATTGACTTCCGATAAGATAAACTATTCGTTATTGAAAGGGATAAAGGTGACGGGAGAGACCCATTCCGAAGAGTTAAGTGAAGTATTGGTCAGCGGGGCCAAGAAAAGGATAGCTTTCAGGTATATTTCTGCCGCCGGCGAAGTATGTTGCTTAAACAACACCGCTGAGTATTTCAATAAACTCGAGAAACTCGACAGACTTATTCTTGCTTTGGGATAGAATCTCATGAGCATGAAATCCCGGTCAATACAGGATAGGGTATAATACATTAAATACGGATCGCGTACACGCCTTTTCTTTGCGCCGCAGACAGCGGACGAAGGAAGGGCGTTTTTATGTAGTTTTGCGTATGCAGCACATGAATTTGTAATTTGGTTAAAAGTATGATATAATATAAAAGATGCGGTAATGGAAGACCGTGCCGAAAAAGACGGAACAAACGGAACGAGGTTTTTGAGCAGACGGTTTTACGCATATTATTTGTACGGAGCGGAGAAATGCAGATACAGGATATTGATCCGGGGAAGAGTGTATATAGTTTTATTGAGGAAGCGAGAGAATTGCACAAAGCGCGCGTTGCGATAATATATTACGGCACAAGGATCAGTTTCGGAAAATATTTTGATCATATCAGGCGTTTTGCTTCCGGGCTCAGAAAAGCGGGAGTGAAGAAGGGAGATACGGTAACATTATGTTTGCCGAATATACCGCAAAACTGCATAGCGTTTTATGCTGTTGCGCTTATCGGCGGAGTATCGAATATAATACATCCTCTTATGCCTGTTGAAGAAATAAAGGGATCAATGAAAAGAGCAGGCAGCAAAGTGCTTATAGCGTCAGACAGTGTTTTGGTAAAGGGTGAAATAAGGGAAGCGGAAGTGATATGGTGTTCCGTATCGGACTACATGGATCCGGCGCATAAAGTTGCTTATGCATTCATAACAAGGAAAAACAAATTCAGGCCTTTAAAGAATTACAGACATTTCAATGAGATACTGAGGACGGGGAGCAGGGATATAAAAGCAGAAGAGCTGACAGGGGAAGAATGTGCAGTGATAATGCACAGCGGCGGGACTACCGGAACGCCTCGACTTGTACTGCATTCTCATAAAGCTCTGAATTCGATGATGAAGAAAAAGGAGTGTTTTTTAAAGGGGATCGATCTTGCAGGGAAGTCGGCTTACACCGTGTTGCCGAGTTTTCACGGATTCGGGTTATGTATGAACACGCATATATCTTCGACGTATGCCGTGAGGCAGATCATGGCAGTGAAATTTAATCCTAAGGAAGCCGTGCGGTGGATAAAGAAGTACAGGATCCAATTCATAAACGGAGTTCCGGCAATATTCAATGCTTTGATAAAACTCAAGAAATTCAATAAGAAAACGGCAGGCAGTATAGACAGGTGTTATGTAGGAGGAGATAACGTACCTGATGAACTGATAAAACGATTCAATTTCGCGGTGACCGGAGACGAGAACAAAATGAAACTGTTTGAAGGGTACGGGCTTACCGAAATGATCGCAGTATGTATGCTCAATACGCCTGAGGAGTACAAGCTTCATACAGTGGGTAAGGCGATACCGGGATGCAGGTGTGAGATAATAAAAGACGGTCGTGTGCTTCCGCGAGGGGAAGAAGGCGAGGTATATGTCGGCGGCGATGTAATGATGATAGGGTATTTTGAAGGCAAAGGGGAGAGCAGTTTGCCTTTAGTGGAGGCTGACGGCGAAAAATGGCTGAATACGGGAGATTGGGGATATGTGGATGAAGAAGGGTATCTTCATTTTAAACAGAGAGTAAAACATGTGATAATAAGGAAAGGAGTAAATGTATTCCCGAGTGAGATAGAGGAGATCATCAACAGACTGGATTATGTCAAACAATGTTGTGTAGTCGGCAAGCAAAGGGGAGATGACGGGTCACAGACAGTTTACGCATATGTTTGTCTCATGGACAGAAACCTCAGAACGGAAAAAACGGCGGAAGCCATAAAGCAATACGTGAGCAGATACGCTGTAAAGGCAGCTGTTCCCGAGAAGATAGTATTTACCGCCAAATTCCCGAGGACGATAATAGGGAAGATAGATATCAAGTATTTTGAAGACAGACCGGAGTAGACAAGTATAAAGGTATAAAGGATGGTACGCGTAAGGGAGAGAAGGGAAAAGAGCTTGAATAACGACAGGACAGAGCAGTGGCAGGGGAGGTCCGCATAAGGAACAAGGAGTCTGTTGAGGACGGAAAGGAACGTCCCGGGTCAGCGGGGGCTGTGTCGGAAGAATGGACGCGTTAAAAAAAATGTCGAATATTTTTAATGGCTTGGTATATTTAATTGCAAAAAGAGGGGCAGTTTGGTAAAATGACAGTAGGGAGAAAAATGGCTTATGGATGTTTCATTGCTGAAGTTGATCAAAAGAAACATTTTTTATTTAAGCATAATGATGCGTGTGTTTTTTTTTGCGCACTCTGATAAAAACACAAGAATTTAGCGCAATCGGAAATCGATTGCGCTAACCTTTTTGATATAGGAGGTAGATATGTCTGTTGTTGCTATAGTAATGGGAAGTAAAAGCGACTATGAAGTTGTATCCAAAGCAAAACTTATTTTGTCCGAATTCGGTGTGGAGTCGGATGTTATGATCATGAGCGCGCACAGAACGCCTGATCTGGTAACTGAATTTTCTCGCAGCGCAAAGGAGAAGGGGTACAAAATAATTATTGCAGCTGCAGGAAAAGCGGCGCATCTGGCAGGGTTTATAGCTGCAAATACGATACTGCCGGTGATAGGGTTACCTATGAAAAGCTCCACATTAGACGGAATGGACAGTCTGCTGTCCACCGTACAGATGCCGACGGGAATACCTGTGGCGACAGTGGCAATAAACGGAGCGGAGAATGCCGCGTTGCTGGCTCTTGAAATACTTGCGCTTTCAGACGCCGGACTTGCAAAAGAAATGGAAGAATACAGGGTCCGACTGAGAGAAGCTGTAGAGAACGATAATAAAAAAATAAACGGTTAAGGAGACAGGAATATGGAAATCAGAGATCAGATTTACGAAGGGAAGGCAAAGAAGGTTTTTGCGACAGATGATCCGGATGTTGTTCTGGTGTCTTATAAGGATGACGCTACGGCGTTCAACGGGTTGAAGAAAGGGCAGATACTCGGCAAAGGGGCGGTAAATAACAAGTGTTCGGATTTTCTTTTCAAACTTCTCGAGAAGGAAGGGATAAAGACACATTACATTGAGCAGATAAATGATACCGATACATTAGTCAAACATGTAAGGATAGTGCCGTTAGAGGTGATAGTGAGGAATATTGCAGCGGGAAGTTTGAGCAAACGCCTTGGTTTGCCTGAAGGGACGCCTATGTCCAGGACGGTATTGGAGTTCAGTTATAAGAATGATGAATTGGGCGATCCGATGATAAACGATTATCATGCTTTAGCGATGGGCTTTGCAACGGAAGAAGAGCTTGAAGGAATAAAGAAGATGAGCTTGAAGATCAACGATATACTGAAGAGGTATTTTGCCTCGATCAATATTGAATTGGTGGATTTCAAGCTTGAGTTCGGAAGATACCACGGCGAAATAATACTTGCGGACGAAATTTCCCCCGATACATGCCGTTTCTGGGACAGTACAACACATGAAAAGCTTGATAAAGACAGATTTCGCAGAGATATGGGGGGAGTAGAAGACGCGTATCAGGAAATAATGCGGCGCATGGGTATATGAGAAAAGACGGAAGCATATTATTGCCGGAGAGACAAGCAGGAGTGCATGAGGAATGCGGAATATTCGGGGAGATATCATGTGAAGCCGATGAGTTGGCGAGAGAGGTATATTTCGGGATATTTGCTTTGCAGCACAGAGGACAGGAGAGTGCCGGTATAGCTGTAGAATACGGGAAAAACAGGGTTGCATATTATAAGAATATGGGACTTGTGAGCGATGTGTTCGGGGAACAGGAGCTTCAGCTTTTGCCATCCACAAAGATAGCCATCGGGCACGTCAGATATTCGACGACCGGGTCGAGCAATGTAGTAAACGCGCAGCCCGTGGTATTTTACGGGCGTTATGGCAGAATGGCTGTGGCTCATAACGGAAACATCGTGAATACCGAAGAAATCAAGAATGAAATGCTGAAGGAAGGGCATATATTTCAAAGCTCAACTGACAGCGAAGTGATAGCTTCTCTGATAAACAAGTATTGTGAAGGATCGGTAGAGGAAGGCATAATCAAGGCGTGCAGACGGATGGTCGGATCGTACGCGTTGGTAATGTTGGCGGACGAAAAGCTTTATGCAGTAAGAGATCCGCACAGTATTCGACCTTTGGTGATGGGGGAGAAGGAAAACAGGATAGTATTTGCGAGCGAGAGCTGTGCACTGGACGCAATAGACGCGCGGCTTGTAAGGGATATCAAGCCGGGCGAATTAGTGATAGTGGACAAGGATCTGAATATAAGAAGCATCATGTTTGCCAATGAGAATCCGCGTCCGTGTATATTCGAATATGTTTATCTGGCGAGGAGCGATTCTGTAATAGACGATATAAGCGTATATAATGCTCGGTATGAATGCGGAAGGAGATTGGCGAAGTTATTCAAGATAGACGCAGACGTTGTAGCCGGTGTCCCCGATTCTGCATTGGTGAGCGCGCGCGGTTACAGTGAAGAGAGCGGGATCCCGTATGTTGACGCTATATCCAAGAACAGGTATATAGGGAGGACATTTATACAGCCGAGTCAGGCAATGCGGGAAAGCAATGTCAAGATAAAATTAAACGCTTTCAAGAGCAACATAAAAGACAAAAGACTGATACTTATAGATGATTCGATAGTGAGGGGTACAACGAGCAGAAAGATCATACAGTTGCTCAAAAGCAGCGGAGCGACTGAAGTGCATATGCTTGTATGTTCTCCTATAATAAAGAATCCGTGTTATTTCGGCATAGATATGCAGACTAAAGAACAGCTTATAGGCGGGTCTTTGGACGAAGAGCAGATCTGCAAAAAAATCGGAGCAGACAGTCTTCATTACGTACCCTTGGATCAGCTTATAAAAAGCTGTACAAACGGCACAGAGCATTCATTTTGTACCGGATGTTTTGACGGTGAATATCCGTTTGATATAAGCAAATACCATGTTGATAAATTAGGACTCGAATAAACGTAGCCGAACTGAATAGTTTTTGTTTGACAAGAAGAATAGTATATTTTCGGAGGGTGTTATGAGTATAGATTATAAAAGTGCGGGAGTGGACGTTGAAGCCGGTTACGAGGCGGTGCGTCTTATGAAGGAATACGTGCGTGAAACGTATGACGGTAACGTGCTTGGTGATATAGGGAGCTTCGGAGGCTTTTATGCGCTGGGAGACAAGCCCGATTCACCTGTGCTTGTTGCAGGGACAGACGGAGTAGGAACCAAGCTGAAATATGCGTTTGTGCTTGACAAACATGACACAATAGGGATAGACTGCGTAGCGATGTGTGTAAACGATATAGTGTGTCAGGGGGCAAAGCCTTTGATATTTCTTGATTATATCGCATCTGGCAAACTGATACCCGAAAGGACAAAGGAGATCGTAAAAGGTGTGGCAGCGGGATGCAAGCAAGCGGGATGTGCGCTTATCGGAGGAGAAACTGCCGAAATGCCGGGGTTTTATTCTGAAGGAGAGTACGATATAGCGGGATTTTCATGCGGAATAGTAAACAGATCCGAAGTGATAAACGGAAAAACCGTAAAAGAAGGCGATGTGCTGATAGGTCTGCCTTCTTCAGGGATACACAGCAACGGATATTCTCTTGTAAGGAAACTGTTTCCGCCAGTAAAGGAAGAACTCCTGAAGTTTGATGAAGAGCTGGGAGATGTCCCGGCAAACGTGCTGCTGAAACCTACCAGAATATATGTAAAGCTCATTCTGGAATTGGTAAAAGAATGCCGTATAAAAGGAATAGCGAATATAACGGGCGGAGGTTTTATAGAAAATATACCGAGGATAATTCCGGAAGGATTGGCGGCATGTATAGACCGTAAAAGCTACGAGATTCCGAGGATTTTCAGAGTGCTGCAGAAGAGAGCCGAAATCAGTGATGAAAAAATGTACAATACTTTCAATATGGGTATAGGCATGGTTTTGGCGGCAGATAAAGACGAAGAGGAGAAAGTGATCGGTTTTCTCCGGGAGAAGGGCGAAAAACCGGTGCGTTTGGGAAAGATCGTAAAAGGCGACGGGGTTATTTTATGAAAAGGATCGCCGTGTTCGTATCGGGCGGCGGAACAGATATGCAGTCGATAATAAACGCCGTAAAAAGAAACAGAATAAAAGGGGAAATAGTTGCGGTCATAGCCTCGAAACCGGGTATATACGCTTTAAAGAGAGCGGAAAAGCATAAGATACCGTCATATGTCTTTGAAAGGAAGAATTATGTTTCTCCCGAAAAAATGTATGAAGAGATATCACGTGTGTTGGAAGAAAAAAATACGGATCTGATCGTACTTGCGGGGTATCTCGGGATATTGACGGAAAATATAGTCGATAAATACCGCGGGAAAATAATCAATGTACATCCGTCGCTGATCCCGAAATATTGCGGGAAAGGTTATTACGGACTGAATGTGCATAGGGCGGTATTAAGCGCGGGAGAAAAGGTTACCGGGGTCACGGTGCATTATGTAGACGAAGGCACCGATACCGGAGAGATAATATCCCAGAAAGTTGTACCGGTCAAGAAACACGATACTGCCGAGTCGCTTCAGGCAAGGGTGCTTGAGGAAGAGCATAAAATACTGCCTGAAACCGTAGCGAGGATATGCGGCGGGGTAAACGGCAGAGGTAAATTGAAGAAATTATACAAAAAGCATTGAAAAATATACTACTATTTCACACATAGTATTATATTTTTCTTGATAAGGAGGAGAATTCATGAAGAAGAGAGCGCTGATAAGTGTATCCGATAAAAGAGGGATAGAACAGGTAGCGAGGCGGCTTGCGGCAATGGGGTATGAGATAGTAAGTACCGGCGGAACATACAAAGCTATTTGTGATGCGGGCATTCCGGCTGTGAATATCAGCAGTATAACGAATTTTCCGGAGTGTCTTGACGGTCGGGTAAAGACGCTGCATCCGGCGGTGCATGCGGGGTTATTGGCGGTAAGAGACAATGAAGAGCATATGGAGCAGCTCAAAAAGCTCAATATCGGAACTATTGATGTAGTTATAGTGAATTTATATCCTTTCAGGGCTACAGTTATGAAGGAAGGCGTTACTTTTGAAGAGGCTGTTGAAAACATCGATATAGGTGGGCCTACGATGCTGAGGAGTGCTGCAAAAAATGCCGTGAGCGTAGTGGTAATAGTGGATCCTGAGGATTATGACGTTGTATTGGATGAAATGGAAAGCGGAGAGGTAAGTCGTGAGACGAGGCTGAGGCTGATGTACAAGGTATATCAGCATACTGCGGTATATGATTCCATGATATCGGAATATTTGCGTAAGCAAGTCGGGATAGAGTTTCCGGAGCAGATAACGATGTCGTATGAAAAGATGGAGGATCTCAGATACGGTGAGAATCCTCATCAGAGCGCGGCTTTATATATGGAGAGCATGGCGAGGGCCGGTTCGCTGGTGTATGCGAAGCAGCTCAACGGAAAGCAGCTGTCATACAACAATCTTAATGATGCAAACGGGGCGATAATGTTGCTGAAGGAATTTGAGAGGCCCACGGCGGTTGCGGTAAAGCATTCAAATCCTTGCGGAGTTGCGTCGGCAGACACTATCTATGAGGCGTACGTGAAAGCGCATGACGCTGATCCGGTGTCGATATACGGTGGCATAATTGCGCTCAACAGGAAGGTGGATAAAAAGACTGCCGAAGAGTTGCACAAGACTTTTCTCGAGATAGTTATAGCTCCCGGCTATGAAGAGGAGGCTTTGGAGGTGCTTTGCACCAAGAAAAATCTGAGGGTATTGGAATTGCCTGAAGTCGGAGAGAAGGTGGGCGGCAGAGATTTTAAGAAGATAGACGGCGGTTTGCTTTTGCAGACGGCGGATAGTCATCTTGCGGACAAATTCGAGAATGTCACGACTCACAAAGCGAGTGAGGAGCAGCTTAGGGACATGCGGTTTGGGATGAAGGTAGTGAAGCATTGTAAATCGAATGCGGTAATAGTGGTGAAGGACGAGGTAACTTTAGGGCTCGGTATAGGACAGACAAACAGGATATGGGCTACAAATCAGGCGATAGAGCATTCATTGACAGGTGTAAAAGGAGCGGTGCTGGTTTCAGACGCTTATTTTCCGTTCAATGACAGTGTATTGAAGGCTGCTGAAAGCGGTATAGCGGCGATAGTGCAGCCTGGCGGAAGCATAAGGGATGAAGACAGTATAAAAGCAGCCGAAGAGAAAGGTTTGGCGATGGTATTTACGGGAGTGAGGCATTTTAAGCATTGATTATGGAAAAGACAGTTGTACTTATAGGTGGCGGAGGAAGAGAGCATGCCATAGCCGCAGCGTTAAGAAGGAGCAGTAAGGTAGGAAAGATATATGCCATACCCGGAAATGCCGGGATAAGGCAGGTCGCGGAATGTGTAGAAGGCGACGTAATGGATTTTGCTTTTATACTGGAGTTTTGCAGGAAGGTGAAAGCCGATTATGTATTTGTTTCGCCTGATGATCCGCTTGCGGGAGGGCTGGCAGATATACTTACCGCTGAAGGGATCAAAGCATTCGGGCCGGTAAAAGATTGTGCCGTAATAGAGAGCAGTAAAGTTTTTTCCAAGAATTTTATGAAAAAGCACAATATACCCACGGCTGATTACGAAGTTTTTGATGATTATTCCAAAGCTTTGGAATATGCTTCGGGCGCAGATTATCCGCTGGTAATAAAGGCAGACGGACTTGCTTTAGGTAAAGGAGTCATCATATGCCGGGATTACAAATCGGCTGAAGAGGCTTTAAAGAGCATTATGCTGGACAAGGTGTTCAAAGATGCCGGCAGGAGAGTTGTGGCGGAGGAATACCTGACAGGACACGAAGTATCGTTGCTTATATTCTGTGACGGAGAGCATTATAAACTTATGCCGTCTTCGCAGGACTATAAGAAGGCATTTGACGGAGACAAAGGTCTTAATACCGGAGGTATGGGGGCAGTATCGCCGTCGCCATATTTTACCGAAGATGTACGTCACAGGGTAATAAAAGAGATAGTGGAACCTACCGTAAGGGGTTTGTCGGAAGAAGGGCGTATATTCAAAGGGGTACTGTATTTCGGGCTCATGCTGACTGAGAAAGGGCCGAAAGTACTGGAGTATAACGCGCGTTTCGGAGATCCCGAAACTCAGGTGATACTACCTAAGCTCAAGACTGATCTTATTGACATAATGGAAGCTTGTATCAGCGGAACATTAGACAAAACAGATATAGAATGGGAGGAGTGTGCAGCTGTAACGGTAGTGGCTGCGAGCGACGGGTATCCCGGGAAAGTAATAAAAGGCATAAAAATAGTAATCGTACCTGTTGTAGACACATTCATATATCATTCCGGGACCGTAATCAGGAATAACGAGCTGTTAACGAACGGCGGGCGCGTATTGAGTGTATGTGCAAAGGGAAGGAGTATAGAGCAGGCGCGTGAAAAAGCTTACGAAGGTATTGAAGGAGTATATTTTGCCGGAATGCAATACAGGCATGATATAGCTTTATTTACGGAGAAGGAGCATGTTTAATATATACGTTGAGAAGAAGGACAGGAATGTTAACGGCGGGTTGATCAAAGATTTCAAGGAATTTCTGAATATCGAATGTGAAAGTGTAAGAAAAGTACTCAGGTATACCGTTGACGGTATTGACGAAAAGACGCTTGAAAGGGCTATTCCGATATTTGCCGAAGCACCTGTAGATAACTATGGATTTCAATTGAAGATCGGTAAAGAAGAGGATCTGATTGTAGTGGAATATCTTGACGGACAATTTGATCAGAGAGCGGATTCGGCGTCACAATGTATAAAGATCCTGACCGGAGGGACGGATGCTCCGGTAAGGTGCGCGACTCTTTATCTTATAAGCGGCGTAACGGCAGAAGAAAAAGAAAAGATAAAGAAGTATCTGATAAATCCGGTGGAGTGCAGGGAAGGCAGGGAACCTCCTGTTGATCCGTTTTGTGTCACGGCAAAAGCGCCTTCGGTCATGAGGGAGGAAGAGGCCGGTTTCATAGAGATGGGTGAAAGTGAGCTCAGGGATTATTACGATGCTCAGGGTTTTGCGATGTCTTATGAAGACTGCAGATTTGTGCAGGAGTATTTCAGGAAGGAAGGAAGAGAGCCTACGCGTACAGAAATAAAAGTGATAGACACTTATTGGAGCGATCACTGCAGGCATACGACTTTTCTTACGCATATAAAATCCGTAAAGATACTGAGTAATATAAAGGCCATTGAGCAGGCGTACAGGCTTTACCGGGAAAAATTTGCACAGATGTATAAAGGCCGGGAGGATAAATACGAGTGTTTGATGGACATGGCGACGCTTGCTGTCAAAGTATTGTCGGAAGAGGGGTATCTTGATAATCTGGATCGCAGTGACGAGATCAACGCATGTTCTGTGACGGTCAAGGTGGATGTCGACGGAAAGGATGAAGACTGGCTGATAATGTTTAAAAACGAAACTCATAATCATCCTACGGAAATAGAGCCGTTTGGCGGAGCGGCGACGTGTTTGGGCGGAGCGATAAGAGATCCTTTGAGCGGAAGGAGTTATGTGTATCAGGCGATGAGGATAACGGGGGCAGCTGATCCCACGACGCCTTTTGACAAAACTCTGAACGGTAAATTGCCTCAGAGGGTATTGTGCAGGACCGCACTGGCAGGGTTTTCGTCGTACGGCAATCAGATAGGACTGGCAACGGGAACAGTACATGAACTGTATCATAAAAGATATGTGGCGAAAAGACTTGAAACGGGGTATGTTATCGGAGGAGCTCCGAAGGAAAACGTGATAAGGAAGACTCCGAAGGCCGGCGATATAGTGCTTCTTCTCGGCGGTGATACGGGAAGAGACGGCTGCGGCGGAGCGACTGGAAGCAGTAAATCGCATACCGTAGAGTCCGTATCGGAATGCGGGGCGGAAGTTCAGAAAGGTAACGCGCCTGAAGAAAGGAAGCTGCAGAGACTTTTCAGGAATCCTGAAGCGTCAAAGCTGATAATAAGGTGCAATGATTTCGGAGCCGGCGGAGTTTCCGTAGCCATAGGAGAACTGAGCGACGGCTTGGATATCCGTCTTGAGAAGGTGCATAAAAAATACGAAGGACTCAACGCCACAGAATTGGCTATCAGTGAAAGTCAGGAGAGAATGGCGGTAGTGGTTGAACCCGAGAATGCGGAACGTTTCAAGGAACTTGCGTCTGCAGAAAATCTCAAATGCTATGAGGTAGCTTCGGTTACTGACAGCGGCAGGTTACGTATGTATTATAAGGACGAAACCGTCGTGGATATAGCGCGTTCTTTTCTTGACACAAACGGCGTAAGGCAGGAAACGGAAGTTGTTATCTGTGACGAATACAAGGGCTTTTTTGAACATATCGACGAAAAAGAAAAACAGTGTATTTCAGATGGCGATATAAAGAGCGTGATCAAGAACAGACTGAAAGATTTGAATGTTTGTTCGCAGAAGGGGGCGGGTGAGACTTTTGACGGAACCATAGGTGCGTCTACTGTTCTGATGCCTTTCGGAGGGAAGAATCAGCTTACGCCGAGTATGATAATGGCGTCAAAGCCGCCTGTAAGGGGGAGTACCTCTACGGTCACATGCTCATCTTTCGGAGCTTTTCCGGCTCTCATGTGTCAGTCGCCGTTTCTCGGGTCGTATTACGCCGTTGTGACTGCGGTTCACAAATTGCTGGCTTCAGGCGTAAAAAGAGACACGATACGACTTACCTTGCAGGAGTTTTTCAAAAAATTGCGTTCTGATCCGCAGAGGTGGGGAGAACCTGCTTCTGCTCTTCTCGGGGCTTTTGCTGCGCAGTTGTTGCTCAAGACAGGGGCAATAGGCGGAAAGGATTCGATGAGCGGAAGTTTTGAAGATCTGGACGTTCCGCCCACCCTGATAGCTTTTGCAATGGGAGTTCTGAAAGAGGACAAGCTTATCGACAATACTTTCAGGGATGAAGGATACGCATATTTATATCCGATAAAGAAAGATGAAACCGGAGTACCTGATGAAAAGGCTCTTTTGGAAACGGAAGACGAGATATCGTCTCTGACGGAAGAAGGCAAGGTGCTTTCAGCCTGTGTCGTGGAAGAAGGCGGGAGACTCGTCACATTGATAAAGTCTCTGATGGGCAACGATATGGGGCTGAAAATAGCAGAAGTTTCCGGATCGGATTTTTGCCCGGCATATGGGGATATCATTATTCTGACTAAAGATAAGCTTTCGGACAGGGAAGTGTATGCTGAGGTGACGAAAAACGGCATAGTCGAGATTGGCGGAACAAAAATCAATATGGAAGAACTGAAGGAAGCCTTTAAAAGTACTCTTGAAAATGTTTTTCCGACGACAGCGAAAGCAGAAGGTTATATACAGCCGTGTGATTACGAAGTGTCCGGTCCATATAAAGCTGAAAAGAGGGTGGCATTGCCTAAGGTGCTTATCCCTGTATTTCCCGGGACGAACTGTGAATATGATTCCGGACGTGCCTTTGAAAAGCAAGGATTTAAAACAGATATCTTTGTGGTGAAAAATATAACTGCTCAGGATATCGAATATACAGTCAAAGAGCTTGTACGCAGGATAAATGACGCAAATGTGATCATGCTGCCGGGCGGTTTCAGCTGCGGAGACGAGCCGGACGGAAGCGGTAAGTTTATCGCTACCACGTTCAGCAATCCGTATATAGCGGAAGCTGTTATGGATTTACTGAAGAAAAGAGACGGACTTATTCTCGGGATCTGCAATGGTTTTCAGGCGCTCATAAAATTAGGTTTAGTGCCGAACGGACAGGTGATGCCTCTTTCTGCCGAGTCGCCGACATTGACGTACAATAATATCGGAAGGCACGTAAGTACGATCGTAAAGATAAGAGTTGCATCGAATAAATCGCCATGGCTGAATAAGTGTAAGCCGGGAGAAATTTATTCGGTACCTGTGAGTCACGGGGAAGGGAAGTTTATAGCAGATGAAAAGGTCATGTCGGAATTGATAAGGAAAGGACAGATCGCAACCCAGTATGCAGACGAGTCCGGTAAGCCGACAATGCTGTCGCCGTTTAATCCCAACGGATCATATAATGCCGTTGAAGGGATACTTTCGGAGGACGGCAGGATCTTCGGCAAAATGGGGCATACCGAACGCCGTAACAACGGACTGTACAGAAATGTTGACGGGAATTATGATATGCCTCTGTTTTCAAGTGCAGCGGAGTATTATAAGTGATGTAAAGAATAAACAAACTGATCTTGCCGCAAAACGGGCATGATTTTCCGGAGTGAAGCGTAATGTGGAATTTGTTTCACTCCGGTTTTTGATATATTCCGGAAAGAATGAAAGGAATGTATTAGGAAACTCTGAAATCTCGGTTCATGGCGGAGCAGAAGAGAAGAAAAAAGTATTGAGTGCTTGTTTATTATAAGCGGTAGCGAATTGACGGCTGTGGCACAAGTATTCAGTTTGGGCGAAAGCGGATCCGGAAAAGGGAAAAACGAGCGAAGCAAGTATAGAGTCTGCAAGAAAATAAAATGATCAAACATTTACGGCAAGAAGAGTAATAAAAAATAGTATTTGATTTTGTACTGCCAAAGGGTGTTAAGTTGTGAAAGCCATTGAAAACACCAATTTTTTCGTAAGTTGTAGTGCTCAAAACAACAATGACTTTGAAGCTTTGGTGCTCAAATAGTGCCCGGATTTCCTGTAGCGATATAAAACAATATGGAAAGATACAAAGAGATATTATTTATACAAACCGAGGAAAGATAGAAAAATTTATATGTGATCGCTATAATCTAAATAGAAAAATTAACAAATTTGAAGAGGTAAAATTTATGTTTGGAAATATAGAATGGATATTTTTTGATGTTGGTTCAACGCTTGTTGATGAGCATTTGGTTTATGAACATATTTTTCGTGATATAGCAGAACGTACAAATTTAGATTATCCTTTTATTTATGATGAAGCATTAGAATATTATAAACAGAATAAAAAGGGCGATATTGAATTGGGAATAAAATATAATCTTCCTAAAAGGAAATGGCCTATCGAAGATGAAATTTTATACAAAGATGTCCCTTATTGCCTTGAGATATTAAATAAAAAGTATCGTATTGGTATTATAGCTAATCAATCATTGGGAACAAAAAATAGATTAGAAAAATGGGGGATTATGAAACATATTGATTTAGTTATCGCTTCAGCAGAAGAAGGTGTATCAAAACCAAATCCTAAAATTTTTGAAATTGCTTTGCAAAGGGCTCAGTGTGAGGCTAATAAGGCAATAATGATTGGAGATAGAATAGATAATGATATTGTGCCCGCTAAAAAAATGGGAATGCGAACAATATGGATAAAACAAGGTTTTGGTGGTTATTGGCAAATAACCGGAGATGATGAAAAGCCAGATTATATTGTTGAGAATATTATTGAGTTATGTAATTGTTTGTAGTGACAATTTCCGGTTTATGTAAGGGTTGGAACATTTCCGATAATCAAAAATCGCTGTTACTGTCACAGATAGTAATGCGTGATTTTACGGAAAGGGTACCCCTTTCCTATGCTTGCTACGGAACTTTTTACAGAGGAACGGAAAAGAATGGATAATCAAAAGGGATAGTATTTATCCTTGAGATGTTACACAGTTAAAGGTCACTTTGAGGGAAAAGGTATAAACACCTTACCCTATCAGTTTTGTGCCTGTAAAGCCTTCGTTTGCAAGGCTTATTGAACTGCCAATGCGTAACATAATGGCATAAAACAAGGTAGTCTAAACTGCCTTTGTGGGTGTGATAACACCGTACTATGTTTATGTGTATTGTCTGATTTGTGGAGCTAAAATGGTGCCCAACTTTACAAAACCAACTTATGCGGAGATATGGGAAGATACACATATAAACGGGAAAACTATTGAAAATACAGGGATTTTCCTCTTTCTATAAATACCTGCAAGAAGTTATAAAACGATTTACGTCTATAGAATCAATAAAAAATTTTGCACTCCGGTATGACCGTGTGCAAAAGTAAAATCGGACAAATGTGTAAAAAAACTTGTGGCACCTTCTGAAAGGAAGGCGCCACAAATCTTTTAAGGAGAATTATTGATTATTACCGCGTTTTTTTCTGAAAATCAGAATTACGGCGGCAACCGATATGAGAGACATAACTATCATAGTTAAAGTCGCCACAGGTGTTCCTATTTCGGAATCGCAAGCGCAGGAAACACCCTCAGAAGGATCTACAGGCGTAGGATCGTCGGGATCATCGGGAGGAGTAACAGGTTCGTCGGTGATAACGTTGTCGACATTTATAATGATGTCAGAAGGCGTAGCGACGAGCCTTGCGCCGGCGTCGGCAGGAGCGTTTTCGTTGAGTTCGAGAAGGCCGTGCATATTGATAGAGCCGTCCTCGTCACGAGTGATCTGAATTGACGTGTCAAGGCTTACAAACATGTCTTCGGTGATCTGAGCGTTTTCGATATTGAAGCTGCCTGTTCCGTTCCAGAAGTAGTTATTGGCTGAATCGATTGAAGACTGATTCACGAGTTTTATGGATTCACCTATGGAGAGGTTTTCCGTTCTGAAGCTGATGACGCCTTCGGCTACGAAATCGGTATTGCTGCCGCTGTTGCCGTAAAGAGCCACGTTGTAGCTTCCGTTGTTGAATGATGTACTGTTGTAGACTTTAATATCGGGGCAGCTGTTGCTGTCGATACCTTTGCCTTTGTTGTTAAAGGAGATGCTGTTTCTGAGAACGTGAGCGCCTTGTATACCGGAACCGCCCATTTTGAAACCGTTACCGTTACCGGCGTTGGTGCCGTCAAGGAGGTAGCCGTTATTGAAAGTGACGCAGTTTTCAACTACTACAGCTCCGATAGGACCTGTAGCTATCTTAGCAAACATATCCCAACCGTCGTCAGCGTTGTTGTAAGCGATACAGCCTCTGAATACGTTGCCTGCACCGCAGGTAAGTTTAGCGGCGAAGCCGTCGGCGTCTTCGAGAGCGGCGTCGGCATTATTGTAAGAGGTACAATTCAGGATCAGGTTATTGGTGGGCCAGAGAGTATTGGGCTCTGCGGATCTGCCGCTGATCTGAAGTCCCGTATTGCCGTTGTTGTAAGTATTAACAAGTTCTATGACGTTATAGTTACCGCTGACCTGCATACCTTTATAGCCTTCTGCGGCGTTGGTGCAGTCAATGCCTTTGATATACCAGTAGTCGCCCCAGATGTTGAATCCGGTACCGACTCTATTGAAGTTGATAACGGCTCTTTCGGAGGAAGCGGGATCGGAAACGAGAGTTTTATAAGCACCGGGAGCGCCGCTGTTTCCTCTGGCGATCATGACTTCGGATTCGATTTTATATTCGCCGGCAAGCATAAGGATAGTCTGACCGGGCTGCAGATAAGCAAGAGCGGTGAATATATCGAGAGGCTTGTCGTAGCTGCCCGTACCGAGTGAATTACCGGTAGGCGAAACTATAATAGTTTGGTCAGGAGTTCCGAACGAAAGAACATAAACAGAATAAGTCGTTTTCTGAGTTTCGTAAGAACTCATTTCGCTTTCGCTGTCCGGTTTATAATCGGGATCGGGAGTAAATTCGAGTTTGATGTCGTTTGAACCGTCCTTAAGAGTGATAGGGCAGTAATTTTTCTCGAACGCGATAATTCCGTAGTTATCGATGACTTTTTCGTTGTCAAGGTAGGCAGTCAAAACGCCGTCGCAATTGGCAAGGAAGTCGAAGGAATAATCATGGCCGGAGAAAGTGGAGGCGCTGAGAATAGTAAGCACGGGATCCACAAGATTCTTGGGTTTTTCAATTACTTCGGTAGAACGTTCCGTAACATTTACGGTGATATCCGAGAAGGAAGCATTGCAGCCTCTTGCTACGGCGAAACCTACGTAAATATTCTCTTTATCGATCTGAAGCATCTGATCTTCGCCGTTTTCATTGTAATAAAGAGTATGCGAATAAGTGGTTCCGGAAGTGGTGTAGTAAGTTACGACATAAACGTTATTGATTTTCTCTATGGAGAGGGTGAAAATATCTCCGGTTTTGACGGTTACGTTTTCGGAATCGGGATCGCCGAATTTACCCATGGTATTTGCCCAGGTTCCGAGAGCGGGAGCAGATTCCGTGGTCGTAAGGCCGGTAACGAATCTGTAGCCGAGGCCGTCTTTGATATTGACTGTCTGACCTTCATACTGATAAGTCAGCTTAGTTGCGATAGCGGCAACGGAGTTGGTATAGAAGGGTTTGCCGGAAACGCCGTTTTCGCCGATGCTGTCACGAACGAGAAGAGCAACGCCTTCTTGACCGTCGACATTGGGATTTATGTAATCGATGCGTACGGTAGCTTTAAGGAAGAAGTCGTTTTCGAGAGCGTTGATTTTAGTATAATAGAAGCTTATTCCGTCGTAGCCGTCCTGAGTGAATTTGCCGCCCTTATCTTTTATAGCCATTGAATCGGGGTCGTAAGTACAGGAAAGAAGGGTGATACCGTCGTAAATATTGCTTCCTGAAACAAGCTTATTTCTGCTTGAACTCGTACTTGTTCCGAACCAAGCGAAATTCCAGTCGAGCTCAGCGCTGTTTCTGACGATAGCAGAGCAGGTAGCGGGATTGGAACGCTCATCGTTTCTCAAAGCGTAAACAAGGATCTCGTAGGTATTACCGATCGTAAGGCCTGTAATGGGATAAGTAAGTTCATCATCCGATCCGGCTTCCACGGTATCGAGATAAATATAATTTTGATCGCCTTTAAGACGATAGTGGATTTCATAGTTATCGGCTTCGGCAACTTTTGTGATTGTCACAAGCAGCGTACCTTCGGAATCGTTTGTTTTGGCTCTGACTGAAGGAGTGCCGAGGGGAAGCAGGAATTCTGCCTGAACGGCTTCAGCGGAAACGAGAGTAGTTTCTTCATCGTTTCTGAAAGCTTCGGCAGTGAAATAATATGTTCCGGAAGCAGAGGGGGTGAAGTGTAATTCGCCTTCGGTCCCGAAAGAAATGGTACTGGCGGAATCAATGATTTCTCCGTCGAGAGTGCTTCTCATATAAATAGTAAGTTTATCGGCGCCGTCCTGACCGATTACCATGGTATAAGGAACGGTGATTCTGCTGCTGTTTACAACAGGTGTGCCGAGCACGGGAGGTTCGACCTCATTCCAGTCCTTTCTGACGATTTCCTGAGATTCACCCGTCACGACTTCGATGTAATAGAGATTTATAGCGGCGTCAACGCTGAAATAATATGTACCTGCATCAGCGATTTCATACTCGAGAGGAGTGATGACGTTGTCCACAGCCGCAGTAGGAGCAGCAAAAGAAGCGACAGGTTCGCTTGCGCCCATCATATTGAGGATGAGCTGTCTGTCGGCAGCGGAAGAACTGCCGCTGAGAACGTAAGCTTTAACTGAAGAAGCACCGGTCACGGTGAAAGTGATGGTTCTTGACATGCCGTCGCTTGCGCCGTTGAACTTAAGTCTCTTGGCAAACTGAACACCTTCGGCATTTTGCTTGCTGTTGGCTTCGACGGTCATTTTTTTGGAATCGCTGGCAGTGACGGTAAAACCATCCTGAAGGACTTCGCCGGTAATGTCGCCGTCGGCGAGTTTGCCTGCGTCAAATATCTGAGTAATTGCCTGTTCTGTTTCGGCTACTTCGATATAATAAATATTGATAGCGCCTACAGGGAAGGTAACGATATAACTTCCGGCTTCTTCAATAGAGAAAGTCTGTTCCGGGATGGTACTGTTTTCGACAGAACCCAAAGGGATGTAAGACCCGATCATTTCGCCCGATCCGTCATTTTTTGAAAGGACCACGGTCCTGTCGGTTGCGGACGAACTGCTGCTCATGGCATAGATGCTGAAAGTTGCAGGTCCGGAAGTGGAGAAGGAAATAGTCCTTGAAGTGCCGTTGGTTACGCCGTTGGTTTTTAATCTTTGCGTAAACTTTAATCCGGACGGTGATTGTTTGTTGTTTCCGTCAACGGTAAACTTATTGGTCGAATCCGCTCCGAGAGTAAAGCTTCCTACAGTAGTTATTTCGGTGATATCTCCGAGGGGAAGCTCCGACGCGTTGAGAATGGAATTTTCGGTTGCATTTACCATGCTCATTGCAGGAATGATGCCTACTAAAGCAACCAAAGCTATCATTATCAGCGCTGACATCAATAGCTTGTTTTTCATAAAAAACCTCCGATTAAAATTTATCTTTCTATTTAGCGGTATAAAACCGTAAATCCGAGTCTGACGAGGGACATGTTTTGCAAAGAAAGTCATAAAAACTCTGCACCTCATAATTCAATATAATATTAAGATATAAACAGGTTCAAGTCAATACAGCAAGTGGCTGAAAATATACACAAATCGGCTTTCCCTAAATAGTCGCATGAGCATAATGCCGTTAAAAAGCGTAAAAGCGTGGAGGACAAATATTAAAAAAGAGGGTGAAAGGAAGGGACAAGAAAAGGAACGGAGAAGCAAAGATGTTCAGTAAAATAAACGGAATAAAAATCGTAATGTGGTTGCAATTTGAAGGGGAATGTGTTATGATAGACATAGTAGGAAATATTTGACTGCAGGCATGTCCGGGCTTGCGGCGGAAAGGAGGGCGTATGAATGTAATATCGGGGGATATGTTACGAGGCAATGTTGACACATTTGTTTTGCGCATATTGCTTGACGGAAACAAATACGGTGTTGAGATCAAGAAAGAGATAATGAAGAAGACCGGAGGGCTATACGAGCCGAAAGAGCAGACCTTATACTCTGCGTTTCACAGACTGGAGGAAGCGGGGTACATAAAGGGCATATGGGGCGACGATTATGTCGGGGCAACGAGGAAGTATTACACCATAACTGCCGACGGGGTCGAGGCTTACGACAGGAACAAGAAAGCGTGGAACAACGCCAAGAGACTATTGGATATACTTATAGGCTGAAAATGAAATATTTGGAAATCGGTATCAAGACAAAAAGTGAGACGAGCGAACTCGTTGCTGACCTTCTGACGGAGCTGACGGGAGAAGGCGTTTGCATATACGATAAAAACGATCTGAGTGTACCGACGTGGGACTATGCGGAGGAAACCGCTTTCAACGCATACGGAGAGGAAGTCACGGTAAAGGGGTATGCGGCGCAGGATAAGGCAGGCGAAGTAATGGAGCGGCTGAAGGAGCGTATAGAGGAATTCAGGCGCATGGAGGCAGATTTCGGGAGTCTGGAGGTGGCGGTTGAAATTACCGACGACGGGACATGGCGGGATGTATGGAAGGAGCATTTTCACGCAGCCGGTATCGGGAGAGTTGTGATATGTCCCGAATGGGAGGACTATGAAGCAGGCGAAGGAGAGGTAAAGGTAATAATCGATCCCGGGCTTGCTTTCGGAACGGGCGAGCATGAAACGACGTCGATGGTGATTGAACTGATGCAGGAAGAAGACATGGCGGGAAAATGCGCGGCTGATGTCGGATGCGGGAGCGGCATATTGACCGTTACCGCACTGAAACTCGGTGCGGAGAAGGTGGTCGCTACCGATATCGACGAACAGGCGGTGGAAGCAGCGGAAAAAAACTGCAGTCTCAACGGTGTGAAGGCGAAGATAATGCATACGGATCTTTTGCCCGATGAGAGAGGAGATTACGATATAATACTTGCCAATCTGACGGCGGATATTCTGATAAGGTTATCTGAAAGCATCGGGAAGAAGGTCAGATCGTCTGGCAAGGTGATACTTTCGGGCATACTGGACGTAAAGTTGTCCGAGGTAGTCGGCAGGTATGAAAGTATCGGGTTTATAACGGAGAAGGTGCGAAAGAAGGGAGAATGGCGTGCGGTCGTGATGAGGGCAGGATGGTAGAATACAGAAGGTTTTTCATAGAGAGCCGAGAACTCTCGGGTGAAGAAGTCAGATTGAGAGGAGATGAGCACAGACATCTGGCAAATGTACTCAGGATGCGTCCCGGAGAAAGGGCGGTGTTGTGCACCGGCGACGGAATCGATATATTATGTGAGATAGTATCGGTCGGCAAAGCAGAAGCGGTTTTGCGCGTACTGAGGAGAGAAAAAAATAAATGTGAATTCGGGACCGACATAACGCTTTTTCAGGCTGTACTGAAGGGAGATAAAACCGAATTGGTAATTCAGAAGGCAGTAGAGCTGGGCGCGGGGAAAATAGTATTATTTGAAAGTGAGCATACCGTGGCTAAAACGAACGGAAAAGAAGAAAGATATTCGAGGATAGCTCTTGAAGCTGCCAAACAATGCGGGAGATCGGTAATAACTTCTGTCGGGATAATGAGTTACGATGAGGTTGTCGGCAGTATAGATGAATACGGTACGGCGATATTCTGCAACGAAAGAGATGATACGACTCCGATCCTGAGATTTCTGACAAAGCATGGTATAAAGGGAAATGTCTGTATAATAGTCGGAGCGGAAGGAGGTTTTTCCGAAGAAGAGGCCGCGGAGTTATCCGAAAAGGCGAATTCGGTTACTTTGGGGAAACGGATACTTCGTGCCGAAACTGCAAGCATATGTGCTTTATCGGTTATGGGCGCTTTCATGGATCTCAGCGATTGGTGAAAAACAAATCCGGCATGATCGCGGCTTTGCAGGCGGCGGAATCGTGAATCGTAAAGAATGTCGGAAGGGCGAGGTCATACCGTGAAGGGAGATGGTACGGTTATTTGCGGATGTAATGTTCCTAAGGCGGTAAAATTGAGACAAGGCAGGGTGAGAAATGAGGATCAGGGTTTTTAATCTCGGGTGTAAGGTAAATAATTACGAAGGAGAAGAGATAATCCGACAGCTGTTGGAGAGAGGTCACGATGCTGCCGTCGGGCTTGAGTTTGCAGAAGCATATATATTGAATACTTGCGCCGTAACGAATGAGGCTGAAAGGAAATCAAGGCAGGCAATAACAAGACTGCTCAGGATAAATCCCGAAGCTAAGGTTTATGTATGCGGATGCGCGGCACAGTATGCAAGTGCGAGGTTTGAGGAGATAGAGGGAGTCAGAGTCGTAAAAGGAGTCGCAAATAAAGCCGGACTAATAGATTATATAGAAAAAGATACCGAGAATACCGTTGTCGATATAGAACCGCTGCCTTCGGTATACCCTGTCAGCGAGGGAGCTTTTGCGGGAAAGACACGAGCATCAATAAAGATATGCGACGGTTGCAACAGGTTTTGCAGTTATTGTATCGTCCCGTATCTCAGAGGACGTCTGAGGAGCAGGCCGATAGAAGATATACTTAAAGAGTTTGAAAAAAACAAGGACAGAAAGGAAATAGTCATTACAGGTGTGGACATTTCTTCATACGGTGCCGATATAGGAGAGAATCTGTTGTCATTGATCCGAGTTCTTAAAGCCGAAGGAGTAAGGAAGAGGATCGGAAGTCTTGAAGCAAGCGCCGTGACTGAGGAGCTGCTTGAGGAAATGAAAGCTGACGGAAATTGGTGTGATCATTTTCATTTATCACTTCAAAGCGGCAGCAACGATATTCTGAAAAAGATGAACCGACATTATACAGCTTCGGAATTTCTTGATAAAATCATTCTTATAAGAAAATATTTTCCCGATGCCGGTTTGACTACGGACGTAATAGTCGGATTTCCCGGTGAAAGTGATGCCGATCACAGAGAAACGCTGAATTTCGTAAAAGCAGCGGGATTTTCGGACATACATCCTTTTATATATTCAAAAAGGAGCGGAACTTTGGCTGCACGAATGTCTCAGATACCACCGGAAGTAAAGAAGTTGAGAGAAAAAGAGCTTATACGTGTAAAAAACGAACTGAAAGCGGCTTTTTTCGGAAAGCACGCGGGGAAAGAGGCCGAAATACTGATCGAAAGCAAATACGGTTATACGTCGAATTATATTAAGGTATATCCCGAGGGGACTCTTAAGCCGGGGGAGACAGCGAAAGTGGTAATAGGGGGCGTATTTAAGGACGGAGTCAGAGGAAGGATAATATATTAAGGAGGAAAGTGATGGAAAATTGTGTATTCTGTAAAATCGTAAAGGGGGAGATTCCTTCAAAGAGGTATTATGAAGACGATGATATGATAATCATAGCGGATATAGCTCCCAAGGCTAAGCTGCATTACCTGGCGGTACCGAAGGAGCACTATAAGGGGCTGGATGAGCTTGATGAAAAGAGGAAAGCCGGGCTTGCGGAATGCTTTGAGAAAATCGGCAGACTGAAGGATACTCTCGGACTGACCGAAGGATACAGATTGATAATAAACCAGGGAGAAAACGGAGGTCAGACAGTTCCTCATCTGCATATCCATATACTCGGCGGAGAAAAGCTTCCCGGGGATTGAGTTGAGGGAAGAGACAGAGCGCGAGAAAGTATGAGGAAGGAAGAGGAAGTACACAGAAAAGCAGCGGACATGAGGTGTCTCAGAAGTGACGTTTCATGAAGAGGAGATTGCCGAAGGTAAAACTAAAGATAAATGAATAGGTAAGATAAGGAAGAGAGGAAAGAACGGCGGGAGAGTTCGGGTCTGCCCGGGATATATCGGGGCGAAAAGTGAAAGAGACTGTTCATTCAGATTAAGCGTGCGGACGCGGATCGGGAAAGGAGAAAAGAAGAAACACAGCGCAAGATGTATGGCGGAAGCGTGCTGACGAAGGAGGGAACGGGTAGCAAAAAGAATCAGAAATTTTCGATTCAGCCTGAAATACGATTGACATATGGGTAAAAATGAATATAATAAGAAAGGTGACTGAGTCATAAGTAAAACCGTTTGGGAAGGAGGCGAGAAGGGTGTCGGTTATAAGAGTAGGCGAAAACGAAACGTTGGACTCCGCTCTGCGCAGGTTCAAGAGAAAATGCGCGCGGGACGGCATTATCGGTGATCTCAGACGTAAAGAACACTATGAAAAGCCAAGCGTACGTCGCAAGAAGAAAGCTGAAGCGGCGCGTAAGCGTAATAATAAGGGTTAAAGAAAGAGAACTGCTTGTCCGGAAGGGCGAGCAGTTTGTGTTATAAGGCAATGTCGAAAAAAGGGGCGGAGGGCATTAAAATGGCGAACAAGACTGACGAGAATCGAAATTATGCTAAGGAAGCCAAGAAACGGATGAAGGGAGGATTTTGGGACAGCAAGCTTACCGAATGGGATAATTTACGAAGCGCCGCCGAAAAGGAGGGCAGGAGCCCTGATGCGGAGATAAACAGTGATAAAAGGGCTTTGGCGATGCAGTTTTATCACCCCGAGCAATACAGGAAGGAAGAGGAGTTTTATGCGCGGGTAGTCAAGTTGCTGAGGAGCGGCGAGACGGTAACGAACCCGATAAAAGTATTGAGTGAGGAAGAGGGCGTGGACAAACTTCCGCCCGAGAAGCAATCTCAGAAAATACTGGAGCTAGCCGAGCGATACAGGAGGATGGTGGAAAGGTACAGAGAGGATAGTAAAAAATAAGTTAAAATCGTGCGTAAATTTCCGAAAAAAAAGTAGCTTTTTTTTAAAGTATTTGGTATAATCAGTATATAAGTAGTTTTACATTAAAGCGGGAAAGTGTATTACCGTTTCTTGTTTAATAAAAAGCTAAAGGAGAAAAAAATTATGGCAAACGATAAAATTAGGAGCAAGGAGTTGGATGATTTGTTCAACGGGATCCTTACTCTTGAAACTTTGGATGATTGTTACATGTTTTTTGAAGATTTATGCAGCATGTCGGAGCTTAAGTCATTTGCGCAGAGATTTTATGTATCGCGTTTATTATATGAGAAAGTAACGTATAATGCCATTTCATATATAACAAAGGCAAGTACGGCGACGATAAGCAGGATAAACAGAAGCCTGGAATATGGTAACGGCGGATATGTGGCGGTAATAGAGAGACTGAATAAAAAAGCGGAAGAAGAGAAAGAGGAAAAATAATTGATAGAGCTGCAAGGATTGAACGCATGTCAGGAAAGCGCCGTGAAGGCTGTGCACGGTCCCGTAATGGTTCTGGCCGGAGCCGGCAGCGGGAAGACGAGGGTGCTTACCAACAGAATAGCGTACATGGTCAATGAAGCGGGGATCGATCCGGATAATATCCTTGCCATAACGTTTACGAATAAAGCGGCGAATGAAATGAGCCGCCGGTTAGAAAATCTTTTGGACGGAAATACGGGACGAATGCTGGTGTCGACGATACACAGTATGTGTTCCCGTATTTTAAGATATGAAACAAATTCTCTGCACGGCAGATATTCATCCGGATTTTCGATCTATACGTCAGCTGAAAGCGAGCATGTGATGAAGAACGTGCTCAAAAAATTCACGCTGACGGAAAGCGAGAGCAAGATAAATTTTCTTTATCATGCGGGAACTGCGAAAAACGAAGCTCTCACGCCCGAAGAATACTTTAACGAATATTTGATTACCGATAAAAACGGCGAACTGATACGCGAAGTCATAGAAAAATACAACGAGACCTTAAAAGAAAACAATGCAATGGATTTTGACGATCTGTTGTATAATTGTTATACTCTTTTTAAAAACGATGCCGAGGTCCTGGAGAAATACCGAAAGAGGTTTTTGTATATAAGTGTAGACGAATTTCAGGACACAAACAGGGTACAGTATCTGATGTTAAGGCTTTTGGCAGAGAAGCATGGGAACATATTTGTAGTAGGAGACGATGATCAGTCCATATACGGATGGCGGGGCGCGGATATACGGAATATATATGATTTCAAAAAAGATTTTCCCGAAGTAAAAATAATAAAATTGGAGCAGAATTATCGTTCCACTAAAAAGATATTGGAAGCGGCGAACAAGATAATAAGCGGAAACAGCGAAAGATTTGAAAAGAAGCTTTGGACTGATAATGAAACGGGAAGTCCCGTTACGGTATACGCGGCAAGGACCGAAGGGGACGAAGCTTATTATGTAGTGAACAAAATAGCATGGCTTATAAGCAACGAAGGTTACAGACAAAAGGATTTTGCTGTACTGATGCGGATGAATGCGACTTCGCGTGCTTTTGAGCAGGAGTTCATGAAGTACGGCGTGAAATATAAAGTATTCGGAGGATTCAGGTTTTTCGAGAGGAAGGAGATCAAGGACATAATCGCTTATTTACGCTTGACGGATAATCCTTTTGATAACGAAGCATTTGCGCGGATAATAAATTTTCCTAAACGCGGGATAGGAGAAAAGACATTGTCTTTGATACTCGATATGGCGCAGGAGAAAGGTATGTCGGCACTTGAGGTCGCAGGCGGGGCTGACGGATTGCAGGGAGTCACGACGGCTGTGAAGCGCAGGCTAAAGGAATTTTTTACCGTGATAAACGAGTTGGGCGAGTTTGCGGAAAAAGAAAACGTTCTGAGGCTGGTAGAAGAGTTATATCGGAAGGTGGACATCAGAGGCGCTTTGGAAAACGTTGACGATAATTTTGAGAGAGCAATGCATGCAGATGAATTTTTGCAGGCAGCGGAAGATTTTATAAAAAACTTTCCGGACGGAAAGCTCAGGGATTTTCTTCAGACGGTTTCTCTTCAAAGCGATAGCGACAGTATGGACGACGGGAATTACGTGACGATAGCGACCGTACATTCCGCGAAAGGGCTGGAATTCAGCAATGTGTTCATAATCGGGGTGGAGAGCGGGATATTTCCAATAGCAAGGGCGATGTATGACGCCGAGGAGCTGAACGAAGAAAGACGACTGATGTATGTTGCGGTAACAAGGGCGATGAAGAATCTTTTTGTAACGAGATGCGAGTCGAGATTTCTTCACGGCGAACGCCGATATATGAGCGGTTCGGAATTTTTCCGGGAGATCGGGGAGCTGGCGGAGAATGAAAGCGCGGAATCTGAAGCTTTAGATGAAAGTGAAGACGAAAAAGCGAGCCCGAGCATATATACAAGGTCATACGCCAATGGAAGGAAGGATATTGTTGACAAAAAAGAAATCAGAGCGAAACAGGATGAATACAGAAGCGGAATGAAGATCATGCACAGGTCATTTGGTATAGGGCTTGTAATTTCGGTCAACAAAGATAAAATAGATGTGGCGTTCAAGGATATAGGGGTCAAGACCTTGTCTTTGGAGTACGCGCCTATAAAGATTTTGGAGAAGTAGATATGGAAATGACCATGGAAGAAATGGTGGAAACGCTCAACAGGTGGGCTTATGAGTATTACGTGCTTGACGCACCGAGCGTTTCGGATCAACATTACGATGCTCTGTACGATAGGCTGACGGCATTGGAAAAAAAGGAAGGGAGAGTGCTTCCGGATTCACCTACAAGAAGGATAGGAGGAGAGCCTCTCAAGAATTTTGAGAAATACAATCATCTTGAGAAGTCATACAGTCTTGATAAAGTACAGAGTTTCAATGAACTCGAAGCGTGGGTCACGAAAATAAAGACGGCTTATCCCGGGGTCGTATTTACTGTGGAGTATAAATATGACGGGCTTAGTCTGAGTATCACGTATGAAAACGGATTGTTGATACGTGCAGTCACCAGGGGCAACGGGGTAACGGGAGAAGTGGTCACAAGACAGGTGGAAACGATAAATTCCGTACCGCTTTCGATAGGATACAAAGAATTGATAGAGGTAAGAGGGGAGGGATACATGAAAAGATCCTCTCTTGCCGCGTATAATGAAAAGCACGCTGATGAACCGTTGAAGAATACGCGGAACGGTGTGGCGGGGGCAATAAGGAATCTTGATCCGACCGTAACAGCCGGCCGGAAGCTGGATATGGTTTTTTACAGTCTGGGATATAACACGTTGAAGCTGAGAAGTCAGACGGAGCTGAATGAATTTCTGAAGGAGAACAGATTCGCCACAAACGGCGTATTCCGCAGATGCGAAACTTATGAAGAGATCAGGGCTGTGATCGAAGAGATCGGCAGAACGCGTGATTCACTCGATTTTGATATAGACGGTGTGGTGATAAAGACAGATGATTTTGCATTGCGAGAAGAACTGGGATACACCGAAAAATTTCCCCGGTGGGCGGTAGCTTTCAAATTTGAAGCGGAGGAAGTGGTGACAAAGCTTTTAAAAGTCACATGGATGCCCGGCAGGACCGGGAAGGTGACCCCGATAGGGCATCTTAAGCCGGTTGAACTGTGCGGAGCGACGATAAGCAGAGCAACGTTGAATAATATCGGAGATATACGCAAAAAGTCATTGAAAACCAATTCTGATGTATACGTGAGGAGAAGCAACGACGTGATACCTGAAGTACTCGGATTGGCGGAAGAAGGAGAAGAGAGCGAAGAGATAAAGGCTCCGGAAGTATGTCCCGTATGCGGAACGCCGCTGATAGAAAGAGGAGCGTTGCTTTATTGTCCTAACAGGAACGGGTGCAGTGAACAAATAGTAGCCAGACTTGAGCTGTATTGTTCAAAGGACGGAGCCGATATAGAAGGGCTGAGCGAAAAGACGCTGAAGCTTTTTTACGAGAAACTCGGAGTGATCTCCCCGGACGGGTTGTATGCGCTGAAGACTAGTCAGTTGATGGAGCTTGAAGGCTTTAAAGAAAAGAAGGCGGCAAAGATAACAGACTCGATAGAAAAGAGCAAAGAAATGAGTTTGCCGGCATTTTTGTATGCATTGGGGATCGAAAACGTCGGGACCAAGACTGCGGCTGACTTGGCTGAAAGATACGGCAGTCTCGAGAAGATAATGCAGGCTTCTGTCGAGGAGCTTACTGCTATAGAAGATATAGGAGAAGTGGTGGCGGGAAGCATAAAGGATTACTTCTCGGATGCGGAAAACGTCAAAATGATCGGAAGACTGCTTGCGGCAGGGGTGAAGCCGATTTATTCCGAAAAGAAAGAGGGAATATTTTCGGGCATGAAATTTGTTCTGACGGGAGAACTGGAAGGACTCGTGCGTTCTGAAGCGAAGAAGCTGATAGAGGAAGAAGGCGGTGAAGTCATGAGCTCCGTGACAAAAAACACGGACATAGTGGTAGCCGGAGAAAACGCGGGAGCTAAGCTCGAGAAAGCCTTGAAGCTCAATGTAGAGATATGGGATAAGGCACGATTGATAAAAGAATTGAAAAAATAACTTGCTTTACGGGACACGATGTGTTATACTATTTAAATAGTTGAACAGACGCTATTTATAGAAATGAATGCATTGCTCTGACAGAATGCCGACGTAAGCTGAAGGAGGGATGTGTTTGAAAGGCCGAATAGCGGGTTTTTCTTTGCATAAAACTTGATACGGAAAAAGCAAAGCGGGAGAAAGAAACGGGATATGCTTCAGACAACAGACATACTTTTATTGGCGGAAGAGGCGCAGATTAAACTCAGGAAGGATGAGGTCGAGTTTATAAAGGACAGGATAAATAAATTGCTTGAAGGCGTAGAGAAGATGAAGGAGATAAATACGGACGGAGTCCCGATGACGCATTCTCCCGGTGTAGCGCATGATGAGAATGAGCTGACAGAAGAGGAACTTAAATTATTTGCACACAAGAAAGGGAGACGCGCATAATGGACCTTACAAGGCTTGATTTATGGTCTGTATTGCGTATGGTAAAAACCGGGGAGATAAGCGCAAGGACGTTAGTTACCGAATGCATAAATAAGACCGAGAAGTATAAAGACATCAATGCTTTTACATATCTGAACAAGGAAAAAGCCGTAGAGGATGCTCTTCAGACAGACGGAAGGCTTTATCACAACAAGCATACCGGGATATTATGCGGGATACCGGTGGGCATAAAGGATAATTTTTGTACGGAAGGGATGCCTACGAGCTGTGCTTCGGAAATGTTCAGAGGGAATACCTTTGACTTGGATGCCACGGCAGTTAAGAAGCTGAAGGAACAGGATGCCGTGATTCTCGGTAAGACAAACATGGATGAATTTGCCATGGGGACACGGAACGACACTTCGGCGTTCGGGGGAGTAAAGAATCCTTTGGATCCGAGGCGTACTCCGGGCGGAAGCAGCGGAGGAAGCGCGGCGGCGGTAGCAGTCGGGAGCGTATACGCGGCACTCGGTACCGATACGGGAGGATCGGTAAGGCAGCCTGCGTCATACTGCGGAATAACCGGGCTGAAACCAACGTTCGGAAGGATAAGCAGACACGGTGTGTATCCGCTTGCGGCGAGTCTTGATCACGTCGGAATACTGACAAAGACCGTAAAGGATTCGCTTTTGGTTTTTGAAACGGTATACGGACCGGATAAATTCGATAAAACCACCGAAATAAGAGAAAATCTGAATTTTGATACACATTGTCTGGATTATACCAATAAGCGGCTGAGGATAGCGGTAATGAAGCAGTCGTTTGATCCGGAGGTAAAGAAAGAGGTAAGGCAGAGCGTAAAGGAAGCGGCGGATTTTTTTGCACGTGAAGGTTATGCGGTATCGGAAATAAGTTTTGATATGTACAGAATGGTCCCGGTCGTATATGCGGTGTTATGTTGCGGAAGGGTTGCGAAAGATTTCGGAGCGCTTGACGGAATAAAGTCCGGTAACGGAGCAGCCGATTCTACGGGCAGCGGGGCGATAGAAGACATAAGAGGAGAAAATTTCGGAATAGAAACAAAACGTAGAGTGATATACGGGAAGTACGTTACTCACGGCAGGAATGAAATCGATATCTATGAAAAGGCAAAAAGGGTCAGAACGCTTATAATCAACTTTTTTATGGATATATTTACAAAATACGATATTGTTATGACACCGACAGCGGCATGCGGCGCAACGCTTTTTGAAGAGAAGGATAAATGCGCGGTATTGGACGAGTACACCGATATTTTCACCATAATAGGGAATTTGACCGGCAGACCGGCTATCAGTGTGCCGTGCGGCAGGGATGAAAACGGGATGCCTTTGGGTCTGCAGTTTATGGGGAAGACGTTCAATGAGCATGACGTGTTTAATATAGCATATATGTTTGAAAGCAATATCGGGAAGGAATATATAACGAGAATATGAAGAGTGGGAAGCTTACTCCGTCGGAGCTGCAGGAGTGTATAATATCAAAAGTAACGAAGCGAAGGAAAGAAGTGATAAAGAGTGTGGCACTCGGGTGTGACAGTGCGGAGATAAAAGCAGAGGGCATCTTGCTTTTTACTGTGGATCCGATCACTGGGGCTTCTAAAAACAGCGGAGCCTTGGCTGTAAACGTATGTTGCAACGATATAGCGGCGGCGGGCGGGGAGCCAGTGGCGATATTGCTGTCGGTGCTTTTGCCTCCGGAGAGCAGTACGGAGCAGCTCAGGCAAGTTATGACGGAAGCCGAGAAGGAAGCGGAGAAATTGAATGTAGAGATAATCGGCGGGCATACGGAGTTTACCGACGCGGTCAGGAGGACGGTGATAAGTGCAACGGCGATAGGCGTAAGACCTGAGGAGTTGCGGTTTTGTCGGGCCGAAGCAGGTGACGGAATAGTAGTAAGCAAGGAGCTCGGATTGGAAGGGACGGCGGTGCTGGCAGCTGATTTTTCCGGGGAATTGCAGCTTACCGAAGAGGAAGAAAATGAGGCGTCGGCTTGTCTGAATGATATCAGCGTAGTTGAGGAGGGTAAGGTATTCGGGAAGGTAAGGATCGCGGCGGCGCACGACATAACGGAAGGAGGAATTTTCGGAGCGGTATGCGAGACTGCCGGCGGACTCGGATTAGGTGCAGAAATAGAAGCCGGGAAAATTCCTTTCAGACGGATCACCGAAGAACTTTGCCGAAAAGCCGATCTTGATAAATTCAGATTGTTGTCAAGCGGAAGTATGCTGTTTGTGACGCCTGAGCCGGAAAAGCTCATAGCCGAGTTGAACGAAATGAAGATCAATGCCGTGCAGATAGGAAAAATGACAGAAGGCAAGGATGTTTATGCCGTGATAGACGGTGAACGCAGAAAGATAAGCGTACAAAAAGACGAGATAATGAAAATGTATGATCGGGGGAATCGCGATGAAAAGCATGACGGGATACGGTAAAGCCCGAACAGAAAAAGAAGGATACGAAATGACAGCGGAGATAAAATCCGTAAATCACAGATTTCTGGATGTTTCATTGAAGCTGCCGAAGATGCTGAGCTCGTTTGAAGATAATATACGGAAAATGATCGCTTTGAAGCTGACAAGAGGGAGAGTGGAAGTCAGCGTCAATTTGTCGGAGAACGGATTCAGGAAAGAAAAAATCAGTGTGAATTATGCATTGGCAGCCGATTATGCTGAAGCGGCGAAAGAACTTTCGGAGAAATACGGGATAGTAAATGATCTTAGTTTTTCAGTGCTGGCAAGAAGCAACGAAGTGATAACTTTAAAGGCACAGGAAGAGGAAGAGGAAGTTATTCTGGAGATGCTGGAGAGAACGGTAAACGATGCTTTGGAAGTATTATGTCGTATGCGAGAGTTTGAAGGGGAAAGACTCATAGCGGATATAGCCTGCAGAATAGATTTTATTGAAGACAATCTAAAAAAACTTTACGAGATCGCACCGAGTGTTCCTGAGGAATACGCCGAAAAACTCAGGCAGCGTATAAACGAGTATATGGGGGACATAAAGCCGGACGAGGCACGGGTTGCAACAGAGATCGCACTTTTTGCGGATAAAAGCAATATAGATGAAGAATTGACACGTCTGAGTTCTCATGTAGCGCATTTCCGTGCATTGCTGAAGGAGAGAGAAGCCGTAGGCAGACAGCTTGATTTTCTCACACAGGAATTGAACAGAGAAGTCAATACGGTATGTTCCAAGTCAAACAACATAAATATAACAAATATAGGACTTGTTTTGAAAAATGAGATCGAGAAAATAAGAGAACAAGTGCAAAATATAGAATAAAGGAGAAGAATCATGATAACAAAACCTTCAATTGATCAGCTTACGGCTATAGCAAAGAATAAATACGTTTTATGCATTGCAATAAGCAAAAGGGCAAAAGAGCTGAACGTTTTGCAGGCAAACGATGAATTGAGCACCGACATAAAGACTATCAGCTATGCGGCAGAGGAACTGGCGGAAGGCAAGACAAAGATAGTAAACGAGGATTAAAATGCTGAAAGGAAGGAAAGTTGTGGTCGGTGTGACCGGCGGCATTGCGGCGTATAAGACATGTACGATAGTCTCGAGGCTGGTACAGAAAGGTGCGGAAGTAGACGTTATAATGACGAAAAATGCGACGGAATTTGTTTCGCCGTTGACATTCGAGTCGTTATCGGGGAGGCCGGTGGTCACAGATATGTTCAGGAGGGATAAGCCCTGGGAAATAGAGCATGTTTCGCTTGCGCAGAAAGCGGAATTGATAGTGATTGCGCCTGCAACAGCCAATATGATAGGTAAGATTGCCGGAGGAATTTGCGATGATATGCTTTCGACAACCGTAATGGCGACTCGTGCGCCGTTAATGCTTGCGCCTGCAATGAATACCGGTATGTATGAGAATCCGATTTTCATGAGCAATCTGAAAAAGCTTGAAGCGGCTGGGGCGATAATAGTCGATAGCGGAACGGGGCACCTTGCTTGCGGAGACGAAGGCAAGGGAAGGATGGCGGAACCGGAAGAGATAATAAGCCGAATAGAGGAGTTTTTCGAAGAGAGAAAAAAAGATTACGAAGGACTGAAGGTGTTGGTCACGGCAGGCGCGACCTCACAGCCGATAGACGGGGTGAGATTTCTGACTAATCGCAGCAGCGGGAAAATGGGGCTTGCAATAGCTGCACAGGCGAAAAAAAGAGGTGCGGAAGTGCTGGTAATACTCGGTGAGCATAAAGCCCAACCGCCGGCAGGCGTGAAGGTGATAGGGGTCAGGACAACATCGGAAATGTACCGCGCGGTAATGGATAATTTTGAGCAATATGACATAATAGTCAAGGCGGCTGCCCCCTGCGACTATAAGCCCATCGAGTATTCGAATGAAAAGATAAAAGGAGACAGGGTCACACTGCATCTCGAGAAAAACGAAGATATAGCCAAAGCCGTCGGGAAAAATAAAGGTTCCAGGGCCCTTGTGGTGTTTTCTGCCGAAACGAATGACCTTCAGAAAAATGCCATGAAAAAACTTTCCGATAAAAACGCCGACATGATAGTGGCAAACGACGTAACGAAAGAAGGTGCAGGGTTCGATACAGACACAAATATTGTTACTCTGATGGACCGCAGCGGCACGATCCTTGAGACCGGCAAACTGCCCAAGAGTGAGATAGCTGATATAATACTCGATAAAATACTGCAGATAAGAAACGAAAAACGAGTTTAGACTACTATGTGTAAGATAGTAGTATATGGAGAAGGCGTTTGATTTATAAAGTAATAGTTGACATCAGTGCATCAGAAGTCGATAAGATGTATGATTACCGCGGCGCGGAGGGGATAGAGCCGGGCACGCGGGTCATTGTGCCTTTCGGCGGGCGTTTGACTGAGGGGTATGTTACGGGCGTAGCTGAAACGAGCAGATATTCCGATAAGCTGAAGGATATAGAGGGAGTGCCGGATGATTATCCGGTGGTCATCGGGGAGATGATACATCTTGCGGAATTCATGAAGCGGAGGTACAATCTCAAGACGGTGGATTGTATGCGGATATTTGTACCGTCGGAAATAAGGAACGGAAAAGTCAAGGAGCTTGTGAAGGCGTATGCAAGGATTGCGGCTGATCGGGAGACAGCTTATACCGCTATAAGGAAAAACGCGGTAAAGCAAAAGGAGCTATTAGATTATCTTGACGGAAAAGGGAGTGAATCCGTCGGGGTATTGAAGAGCAGGTTCGGGGCGGCTGCATATGCGGCGTTAAAGGAAAAGGGAGTTATTTATACGGAGGAGAAGGCTTTAAGGCGAACTCCTTTGTCCCTGGTACGCGGTGACGGAGAGCGTCATGTGCTTACAGAGGCTCAGCAGGCATGTGTCGATGCGGTATTGAAAGAGCCCGATGGTCGGTTTCTGATCCACGGCGTAACGGGAAGCGGAAAGACCGAGATATACATGAATATTATCGAGAGCGTGCTGCAGCGCGGGAAAACGGCGATAATGCTTGTTCCCGAGATTTCTTTGACGCCGGGAGTGATGAGTAAATTCAGAAAACGTTTCGGCGAAAGTGTCGCATTGCTTCACAGCGGACTTTCTGCAGGAGAAAAGTATGACGAATGGCGTCGGCTGAGAGAGGGAGGAGAAGCCCGAATAGCCATAGGTGCGAGGAGCGCAGTTTTTGCGCCTTTGGAGAATATCGGAGCGGTGATAATCGACGAAGAGCATGACGGCAGTTATCAGAGCGAGTCTAATCCGCGGTACAATACCCTGGAAGTAGCGAAAGAGAGGGCGGCTTACAATAAATGCGCGTTGATTTTGGGAAGTGCCACTCCTTCGTTGGAGAGCTACTATGCAGCTCAGCGCGGGGAGTATAAGCTGTTGGTGTTGCCGGAGCGGATCAACGGAAAACCTTTGCCTGAGGTAGAGATAGTGGACATGGTAACCGAGAGGATGAAGGGATGGAGCGGTTTTTTGTCACAGAAGCTTCAGAGCGAACTCAAGCGAGTGGTTTCGGCGGGAGAGCAGGCGATACTTTTTTTAAACAGGAGAGGTTACAGCAGTTTTGTAATGTGTTCCAAATGCGGATATGTAGCTAAGTGCGAAGACTGCGAAGTCAGTCTTACATATCACATGGATGAAAATGTTCTGAAATGTCATTATTGCGGCAAGAAATACAGGATGTTTGACATATGTCCGCAATGCAAGAGCGAGTATCTGAGGCAGGGCAAGATCGGGACTGAACAGGTGGTAAACGAAATAAAGAAGATTTTGCCGGGCGTCAATGTTTTACGCATGGATTATGATACGACTAAGACCAAGGAGTCGCATTTTAATATATTGTCAGAGTTCAGGGACAGGAAAGCGCAGGTACTTGTGGGAACGCAGATGGTTACAAAAGGACATGATTTTCCGTTTGTTACGCTTGTCGGAGTAATAGAAGGGGATCAGAGCCTTTATCTTGAAGATTACAGGAGTGCGGAGCGTACTTTTCAGCTTATAACGCAGGTTGCGGGCAGGTGCGGCAGGAAGGATCTGAAGGGGAGAGTGGTGCTTCAGACTCATACTCCGAATCATTATGCCTTGACATATGCATCAAGACAGGATTATGTATCGTTTTACAAAAGGGAGATAAATATAAGGGAGGCTACTAAATTTCCTCCGTTTTGTACGATTCTGAGAGTGCTGTATACAGGTGAAGATGAGCAGAGGTGTATAGAGCGTGTCAATGCGGATTATAAGGAAATAGAAAACATAAAACTCAGAGAAAACGAGGCTTTCATATTTCTGCAGAAGATGCGGTCTCCGATAAAGAGGATAGAGAGCAGGTTTCGTTTTCAGATTCTGATGAGGATAGAGGTCGGGAAGACAGATGAGATAACGGAAAGCGTATATGCGGTGATCAATGCGAATAAGACGCGAGGTGTCAGTGTATTTGCCGAGATAAATCCGCAGAGCATGTCATAATTTTACGGAGGCGGAAATGGCTGTAAGGAACGTATTCAAATTAGGCGAGAGTGACGATGTGCTGAGGAAGAAGAGCAGACCTGTAATGGAGATTGACGGAAAAACTCTGCTTTTGATAGACGATTTAAAGGATACTTTACATCATGTCGGCGGATTAGGACTTGCCGCGCCGCAGGTCGGGATACTGAAGCGGATATGTATAGTGGAATATGAGGGCGAGCTGTATGAGATGATAAATCCGACAGTTGCATATGCATCTCAGGAGACGCTTGTAGATGAAGAAGGGTGTTTGTCGGTTTCCGGTTACAGAGGATTGGTAAGACGGCCGGCAAAGGTAAAGATAGCATATACCGACAGAGAAGGCAAAAACAGAGAGGTGAGTGCAGAAGGTTATAAAGCCCGTTGTTTTTTGCATGAGCTTGACCATCTTGACGGGATACTTTTTGTGGACAAGATGATCAGGAAGGTAGCGAAATGAAGGTGATTTTTTTAGGGAATCCCGAGTTTGCGGTCGAGTGTCTGTATGCGCTTACTGAATCCTCGCATGAAGTAGTCGGAGTGGTAACAAGGCCGGATAAGCCCGGAAACAGAAAAAAGCTCACACGGAGCGAGGTAGCCGAGTATGCGGAGGCGCGAGGCTTGCCGGTGATAAAGACAGACGATATTTCCGCAGATATTGATCTGTTGAAAAGGTTTTGCGCTGATATATTCGTGACTGCCGCATTCGGGCAGAAGTTGTCCGAGGAGATCCTGTCGCTTCCCGAGTACGGGGTATTGAACGTTCATGCATCTTTACTGCCGCAATTGCGCGGAGCATCTCCGATACAGACGGCAATAGCATGCGGTCTGAAACGGACGGGCGTGTCTATCATGAAGACCGTGTATGAAATGGACGCGGGAGACGTTTTAAAGCAGTTTGCCGTTGATATAACGCCTTCTATGACTGCAGACGAACTTTCCGAGTTGCTTGCGCGAGAAGGAGGGAGGCTTCTTGTGGAGTCGCTTGACGAAATAGAGAGGGGAGAAGCGAAGTATGTTCCTCAGAAAAATATAAGGACGGACGGCGCAAGATGGAGGGTAAGCTGTTGCAGGAAGATAAAGAAGCAGGATGAAAGAATAGACTGGAGTGAATGCGGAAAGGGGGTATCCTGTAAGATAAGGAGTTTGTCGAGCAATCCGGGAGCGCGCAGCACAATAAACGGCGCTGATGTGAAAATATACAGAGCCGAGTATGCGGGGGCGGCGCGGAAAAGGAATTTAGTGCCCGGAGAGATTGCGGAAGCGGGTAAAAACGGGTTGATAGTAAAATGCGGCAGAGGGTGTGTCAGAATTGACGATATACAGTTTGCCGGCGGGAAAAAGACAAGGGCGTCCGATCTTCTGAACGGAAGAAAGATCAAAGTCGGCGACATTTTCGGAGATGAGATAAAATGAAACTGACTCCGCTGTATTATGTCTATAAAGCCTTGGACGGAGTTTACCGCAAAGGAGCGTTTTCGTCGATCGAGCTGAATAAATATATTGGTAACGCCCGGAAGGAAGACAAAGCTCTGATATGCAGATTGTTTTACGGCGTGCTTGAAAGAGATATCGAGTCGGATTATCTTATAAACGCGTATGTCGTCAAAGTGAAGCCTGCAGTCAGGACGTTGCTGAAGATAGGGATCTATGAGATAAAGTATATGGATATTCCCGATTTTGCTGCGGTAAACGAATGCGTAAAACTTGCGGGAGATATCGGGAAACCTCAGATAAAGGGATTTGTGAACGCCGTGCTGAGGCGTATAAGCGAAGCATTGAGTTCCGGAAGCGTAAAATATCCGACCGATGAGTTTGAAAGGATGTCGATAGAATACTCTTTTCCGCTGTGGGCGGTAAAACGGCTGATATCCGAGATGGGGAAGGAAAAAGCCGAAGCATTTATGTCTTATCGGCCCGATTTCGAAAGCGTAAATATAAGGGTAAACACGCGAAGGATAAGCGTGAAGGATTTCGAAAAACTTTTGTCCGAAAAACGCGTCGGGTTCAGAAAGACTCCTGTGGAAGGGGTATACAGGATAAGTTCCGACGGACTTTCATTTGCTGAGCGCGGGTATTGCAGTATAATGGGTATGGGGTCGGTATTGGCATGCCGGTGCGTAAAACTTCCTGAGGGCGCAAGTGTGTTTGATGCGTGTGCGGCGCCGGGAGGGAAAAGCGTTTATCTGGCTGAAATGCTAGAAGGCGAGGTCACGGCTTGCGAACTTTACCCGCACAGAGCGGAGCTGATACGAAAATACGCGGAAAAAGCAGGCGTAAAAGTCAATGTTGAAGTCGGTGATGCGTCGGTATTTGAAGAAAGGTATAAAGAGAAGTTCGATTTTGTGTTGTGCGATGTACCGTGCAGCGGATACGGCGTCGTATTTTCGAAGCCGGATATAAAATTAAACAGAAAAGAGGGAGCCGTAGAAGAACTTGCCCGATTGCAGTACGGGATTTTGAAGAACTGCGCGGAATATGTAAAAGAGGGAGGAGTGCTCGTTTACAGCACATGCACGGTATTCGATCGTGAAAACGGAGATCAGATCAGGGATTTTCTAGCCTCTGACCAACGTTTCAGAAGGATCGGTGTGATGCTTCCGGAGGAATTTTCCGGGAGTATCGATGAATACGGACAGGCATTTTTGTTTCCCGGAGAGGGCGCAGAAGAAGGCTTTTTTATAGCCGCGATGGAAAAGCTGAGGGAAAAATGAAGATAATATTACCCGATTACACTCAGGAAGAAGCTTACGGATTAATGCCGGAATTAAAAAAATATACTGTCAGGCAAATATACGCCTGGCTGCCTTTAGGCAAAGAATTCGAAGAAATGACCGACGTAGCTAAGAGCGTGAGGAGCTCTCTCGCGGAAAGATTTATAGCGCAGCCTGTAGTGATCAGCAAGGTGTATACGGGAAAAGACGGGACCGAAAAGTATCTGTATAAGCTTCAGGACGGAGCTTTGATAGAAGGTGTATTGATGCGTTATAAATACGGAAATACTTTATGCGTGTCAACACAGGTCGGATGCAGGATGGGCTGCAGGTTTTGCGCGAGTACGCTTGACGGACTGATAAGAAATCTTTCCGCGGGAGAAATACTCGGACAAGTATATGCGGTAAACGGTCGGCTTGGTGCAACGAGAGAAAACAGGCAGATAACGAATATTGTACTTATGGGAAGCGGCGAGCCGTTGGATAATTTTGATAATACAGTCAGATTTTTACGTATGGTCAATGATGAAAACGGTCTTAATATAGCAATGCGGAATATAAGTTTGTCGACATGCGGGTTGGTCCCCGAGATAGAGAGGTTGTCGCAGCTCGGTTTGCAGATCAATCTCACGATATCTCTGCATGAGGCTTATAATGAGAAGAGAAAGGAGATAATGCCCATAGCGAATAAGTATACGGTGGAAGAAGTTGTGAATGCGGCGAGAAGGTATTTTGAAAATACCGGCAGGCGCATAATTTTCGAATATACTTTGATACAGGACTTCAACGATACGGAAAAAGACGCCGAAAAACTTGCGGTTTTGATCAGAGGCATGTCGGCTCATGTAAACCTGATAATGCTGAATCCGGTCGAAGAACGCAAATTGGTATCGGCGACGAAAAAAAGAGCCTGTGCTTTTTCTGAAAAGCTTACCAAACTCGGGGTATCGAATACGATAAGGAGATCATTGGGCGCAGATATAGAGGGTGCATGCGGTCAGCTGAGAAGGCGTGTAGGAAATGAGTAAGGGCAGAGTATATAAAGGAGTCGGGGGATTTTTTTATGTATACGGCGAAGGAAAGAGCGTTGTATGCAAGGCGCGCAAGAAAACCGGTTTCAGAGGAGAGGTAGTGACAGTCGGCGATTATGTCGAATACGAAGAGGGGAAGGATTATGCGGTCATTGACCGAGTGCTTGAACCTTTCAACAGATTGATCCGTCCTGCGGTATCGAATGTGGATGTATTGGTTATACTTCTTGCGCCGTTGCCTGAACCGGATTATCTTCTGGCCGATAAACTTACAGTCAACGCTTTCAAAAACGGTATAGAGCCGTATGTGGCGGTCAACAAAACGGACATCGCCGATGAAAGTTTCATAAGGGGCATAATTTCCGATTACGAAGACTTTGCCTGCGGCACATTGTGTTTCAGTACAGTAACGGGCGAAGGCACGGAAGAATTCAGGAGGCTTTTTAAGGGAAAGACCGTTGTGCTTGCGGGACAATCCGCCGTAGGGAAGACTTCGCTTCTCAATAGGCTCACAGGACTCGATCGTGAAGTGGGCGAGCTTTCCGCGAAAACCGAAAGAGGCAGACATACTACGCGTCATAATGAAATTTATATGCTTGAAGATGGATTATGCATTGCGGACACAGCCGGCTTTTCGGTATTTACCGAAACCGAAGTTCCGTCGAATCAGTTAGCGGCGTATTATCCCGAAATGGTAAGATTGGGAAGGGAGTGCAAGGTGCGAGGCTGCGTTCACGTGCACGAACCCGGATGTGCGGTAAAGAAGGCGGCAGAAGAAGGTCTGATATCTCCGGGGAGGTACAAAAGGTATGTGGAGCTATATAAGCTTATAAGAGAAGAGGAAAAGAAAAATTACAGGAAGTAAAAATGGAAAAGGAAATTTTGGTATCGCCCTCTATTCTTTCGGGGGATTTTACGAATATTGCATCTGAAACGGAAAAGGTGAAGGATTGCGGAGCCGACTGGATACACTGCGACGTTATGGACGGAGTTTTCGTTCCCAATATCACATTCGGGCAGAAAATGATACGCGATATAAAAAAAGCAGCGCAGCTGCCGCTTGACGTTCATTTGATGATAACGGAACCGATACGTTATACGGAAGAGTTCGCCGAGGCGGGTGCGGATTTTATCACCGTACATATCGAAGCCTGCAAGGATGTCGGAAAAACACTCGAAACGATCAAAAAATGCGGAGTGAAAGCAGGTTTGTCGGTTAAGCCCGGGACTCCGGTCGAACGAGTGAAGGAGTTTTCGGAGCTTTTGGATTTACTTCTAATAATGAGTGTCGAGCCGGGTTTTTCCGGACAGAAGTTTATACCTTCGGCGCTTGAGAAGACGGAAAAGGCACGCGGATTTTTAAAACGGGACGTTATAATAGAAGTGGACGGAGGCGTAAATCCGGAAAATGCCGCGGAGATCATTAAACGCGGCGCAGACGCACTTGTCATGGGTAACGCTTTTTTCAAAGCTGCCGATCCGGCGGAAGTGGTGAGGAGAGTTAAAGGGATCAGGTGATGAAAAGAATGAAAACTCCTGTCATCGACATGCTGGATGCATTTGCAGAAAAAGGTGCGGTCAGGATGTGCATGCCCGGTCACAAGGGGAAAGGTGAGGGATTTTTCCGCGAAATCATGAAAAGAGACATTACGGAGCTTTTTTTCTCGGATAATCTTATGGAACCGGAAGGAGTGATTGCCGAATCCGAAAAGCTTTTTGCGGAATTGTTCGGAGCGGCTCAGGCATATTTTTCGGTAAACGGCAGTACGGCGGGGATATGGGCGATGGTTTCGGCGTCCGAAAGGATACTTGTCGAAAGAGGATCTCACCGGGCGGTTTTTAAGGCTGCAGAATACCTCGGCAAAGAATGCTATGTAATAAACGGCAGGTTTTCAGAAGGCAGGTATCAGCCTCCTGACGAAGATGAAATAATCCGGCGCGCTTCTGCTGTCGGCGCAGATACCGTGTTGCTGACGTCGCCCGATTATTACGGTTTTCTGCATTTCGGAGAAACGCTGTATCAAAAGCTTAAAGATAAAGGAATAAGACTTTTTGCCGATTCGGCACACGGTGCGCATTTCGGTTTGAGTCCGAGGCTTCCGGAAAACTGTATAAAATATTGCGACGCTTGCGTCGTATCGGTACATAAGACGCTGTCTGCCATGACTCAGTCGGCAGTTCTGATGGCGCGAACGGAAGAGACCGGCAGAGAACTCGGGAAAGCTCTTTCGGCTTTTATGACGACAAGTCCGTCGTATCCGCTGATGGCGTCGATAGAGTACGCGAGAGTACGGGCGGAAAATTCGCGCGGGGAATATGAAAGGTTGTATAAGGATGTCGAGCGTATAAAAAAAAGGCTGGCAGGTTCCCGCATAAGGATCCCGGATAACGACGATTTTACGCGGCTTGTATTGGACGCTTCTGACTGCGGAGGAGGATACGCGTTAGGAGCTTTTATGGAAGCGAGGGATATTTATCCCGAAATGACGGATAAATACAGAGCGGTTTTGATACTTACTCCGGAAGACGGGACGGAAGCTTTGAACATGCTTGCAGATACCGCAGAAGAGTACCTTGAAACGCCTGTGAGTATGGAAAAAACGATAGCCCGGGAAATGGTATACGAGGGGAAGGGCGTCACGGAATACCGGCCGGATGTGAGAAACAAGATATATATACCATTGAAAAAAGCATGCGGAGAAAGAGCAGCCGAGGAGATAGGGATTATGCCGCCGTGTGTCCCTTTGATAATGAAAGGGGAAATAATCAATGAAGAAGTAATAAATCTTTTATATGATGAAATAAAAAGAGGCAACGTTTACGGCGTTGACGGCGACGGGCAAGTTGCCGTGGAGGGTGCGAAATGAAAAATTTTATTACTTTTGAAGGTTGTGAAGGCGTAGGGAAGACCACGCAGCTCAGGTTTTTAAAGGAGTATTGCGAATCAAACGGAATAGACGCTGTTTTTACACGTGAGCCGGGCGGAAGCGAGATTGCTGAGAAAATCAGGAAAATAATTCTTGACGGAGCAAATGAAGGGATGACAGGCGAATGCGAGGCTCTTTTATACGCCGCTGCAAGGAATCAGCATATCAATGAAGTAGTATTGCCGGCGTTGAAAAGGGGAAGCATAGTATTCTGCGACAGATTTACGGACAGTACTTATGCTTATCAGGGATCTGCGCGAGGATTGGGTGGCAAATATGTCGAGACATTGAATAAGCTTTCCGCGGGTGATTGCCTGCCGGAATATACGGTATTTTTACATCTGCTTCCGGAGCTTGCATTCAGGCGTAAGGGCGGAGCGGATTTAAAAGACAGACTCGAAAGGGAAAAGGAAGAATTTCACGAAAAGGTGTACGCCGGATATATGGACATAATAAGTAAAGAGCCCGAAAGATTCATTGTTATCGACGCTTCCGGCAGTAAGACCGAAACTCAGACGAGAATAATCAGCGAATTGATAAAAAAGGGAATAATAAAGTAGTGCGGGAAAAAGCCGAAACGGCAGGAGAAGCAATTGGCGGGACTGATAACAGAAACAAAAGAATTTAAAGAGTTTGCACAAAAGGCAAAAGAAGGAAAGACATTTCACGGGTATATTGCGGAAAGCGATGACCCGTTGTACTGCGACGCTTTTCTGACGGAAGTATTTAAGTATCTTATGTGCGATCGGCAAGGGTGCGGGGAGTGTTCCGTGTGTTATAAAGTACGGAACAAAATGCACCTTGACGTACTGTATTATCCGAGGGGAACCGGGGAAACGATAAGCGTTACCGAGGACATGAATGATTTTGCGGAGCAAGTTGCTCTGAGGCCTTATGAAGGCGGCAACAGGATATTTGTCTTCAATGTGGGTAAAACAGTGCGTACCGACTGGCAGAACAAATTGCTCAAGACGTTGGAAGAGCCGCCAGAGAACACGTATATATTTATTGCGGTAAGCAATGCCGAAAAGCTGCTGGCGACAATAAAGAGCAGATGTGCGAATTTCCCGATCGGGACGCCTTCCTACGAGTACATCAAGGAGTATCTCAAGGCTACCGGAACGGATAACAGACGCGCGGGTGTTTCGGAAATGCTTGCGGGAAGGAATCTTACGCTTGCGATGAAGTATGCGACGGATGAGAAGTATATGGATATGGCGGACGATGTATATGAGTTTCTTGTCGGATGCAAAAGCAGCAGGGAGATATGCAAGTATCTGGGCAGGATGAGTGTGTACAAAGACATAATAGGTGAAACAGCAGACGTATTCATCGCGGTTTTCAGTCGTGCGCTCACCGGGCGCAGAGCAGGGACGGCCGAGGTATACAGGCAGAATGATCTGGATGAGATATATAAAGCGTATAAAACGACCGGGTGTACGGAAGGGATCTTTCTTGCTGCGGAGATAAAAAGGATGAACGAGAGCAATGTAAATAAAAACGCGCTTTTGGACGAGCTGTTTTTAAGGTTGATGGAGGTAAGGTATAAATGCCGGTTATTGTCGGAATAAGGTTTAAAAAAGCGGGAAAGGTATATTATTTTTCGCCTAAGGAAATAAAATTCAGAAAAGATGAAGGTGCGATAGTCGAAACGGTGAGAGGGGTCGAATTCGGATATGTGGTGATCCCGAACAGAGAGGTCGATGATTCGGAAGTAGTCGGGCAGCTGAAGGAAGTCATAAGGAAAGCGACGCCGAAAGATATTGAACAGCAGAAAAAGAATTTATTGAGGAAAGAAGAAGCTTTCAATATCTGTAAGGAAAAAATAGAGAAACATAAGCTGGACATGAAGCTTATAGACGCCGAGTTCACATTTGATAATACTAAGGTCATATTTTATTTTACTTCTGAAGGGCGCGTGGATTTCAGGGAGTTGGCGAAAGATTTAGCGGGATATTTTCACACGAGGATAGAATTAAGACAGATAGGTATAAGAGACGTTACGAAATTGATAGGAGGACTCGGAAGCTGCGGAAGGCCGTGCTGCTGCAGTTCGCATCTCGGAGATTTTGAGAGGGTGTCAATAAAAATGGCGAAGACTCAGGGATTATCACTGAATCCGGGGAAAATAAGCGGATTATGCGGTCGGCTTATGTGTTGCTTGAAGTACGAAAACGATCATTATACTGAAACGGCGAAATGTATGCCGAAACTGCACAGTGAAATAATCACGCCGAAAGGGAAAGCGAAAGTTGAGGCCATGGATCTTATCAAGAAGACGGTGAAGGCGAAATTTGAGAAAGACGACGGAGAAGTGGAATACGAGGTATATGAGGTCGAGGAAATAAAGGCTACGGAAGTAATGGCTGACGACAACGACGATACAGAAGAGATTGAGGAATACAGGGAGGATTGAAGGAGAGAAAACTTTTGACCTATTTTTGTAAAAAGAATTGACAAAAGGGTTTGATGGTGGTATAATGTAACAGACCAAAAGGTTATTTTTCATATTAGGAGAAAGAGTATGGCACACAAAATATCCGATGAATGTATCAAGTGCGGCGCATGCGCCGAAACATGTCCTGTCGGAGCGATTTCCGAAGGCGAGAATAAATATGAAATCAACCCTGATGCGTGCATAGACTGCGGTGCGTGCGCGGCAGGATGCCCCGTAAACGCGATTTCCGAAGCTTAAGAGCAGTTGCACCATACCGGTGGTTTTGTAAGTCAGACCGGCTCACAGGTTAATATGCCGGAGTGCTATGATCTGAGCATAGTTGAAGTGCAATGGAGGGATGCGCAAAACAGACAGCGGTAGGCGGGAAAGAAAGACATATCAGGTAAGCGATTTGCGAAAGCGCTTGCGTTGATTGTAATCATCGGTTGATGAAAAACAGTAAAAAACAAAAGCTGCCGCTTAAATCGACAGCTTTTATTTTTAAACTGATAAGGAGGAAAGATCCGTTAAAGCAAAGTATGAGAAATTCGCAATCTGTGTTTGCTTATATGCTGAAGAATATAGGGACACTAATCCTGATGGCGTTGCCGCCTTCAATAATACTGGTATTATCGAAAGACGCAAGGAATATACCGGCGTTTTTTATAGGGATAATCAAGAAAGGCGCCGGGTACGAAATCAAGGATTATTTTTCTGATGTATACAGTTATTTTTCGGCGATATCATTTAACAGTTTTTGGGGATTTTTATTGTGGTGTTTAGGGATACTTCTTCTTATAGTATGTATGGGGATGCTGTTCAGTTCAGTTGAGAAGAAGATGAGACTGGGCGTGTCTGCGGGGGTCAAATGGCTTGATATGATAAACGACAGTGTAATGCTGTTGTTGCCTTATGTGGGAGTAGTGCTTCTGGGATACGAGGTAGTCGGACTGTTGTGCAGCGGATTTGCGGCGCTGATATTTGCTGTGTTTCGTAGCGGAATAGCTATGTTGACTGTAGGGCTTGCATTTACGGTTGCGATATACGGGTTTTATGCGGTGTTGTTTTCATATATAAGTCTGACAGTTCCGTGTATGATGTCTGACGGGTATTCATTCAGATATGCTGCTGCGTACTCGGTATCGTTGGTGCAGAAGGAGAACAAACGCGTGATAATGTCGGTAGTAATGCCGTATGCGGTGTGTGTAGTGATATTGACGGTGGTGACCGGTATATTGGCGGGAACAAATTCATCTGAGGTGTTGACGGAAACGGTCACGAGAATAGTGACATTTGTAGAAACTGTTTTTTTTCTGATGTATTTTCCTGTGGTGTCTATGAAGAACTATATGCTACTGACCGGCGGAAAAAGAAGAGATCTCTGGAACTGGAGGTAGTCTATGAAAATAAAAAATATTGTATTGCTGGCCGCCTCTAACATAAAATTGGCTTTGAAATCCGCATTAGCACAATTTTTATTGTTATGTATATTTACTGCGATAGTGGTGCTGGTGCTAAACGTATCAGCGGAGAGTTTTTCAAAGTTATTTGATTCAGGGTTGTATGAAACGCCGAAAATGGTGATAGAGGGTTTGCTCAACGGAGGGGGAATAGACGAAGCATTAGTAGACGTTCAGCAGCTGATCATAGAAATAACGGCATTATTCAAACAAGGGTCGCCGTTATTCGAAGAATTTCTCAATACGGTATTTTTACTGTATATTGCAATTACCATAGTTATAGCGTTGTTCAATTTTCTTATCGGACTTACGGAATTAACGGTGTGCAAATGTCTGAATGACTTTATGACGGTAGGGGTGCAAAGGCCGTTCGGATGGCAGTTTTTCAGGATATTGGGGAAATCGGCGTTATATCAGTTAATGAAGAATCTGATAATGATAATGACAGAGATGTTATTATTATGCGTATCGGTGGGATTGTATCTGATATTTTTATCCGGGATGGGTATAGCCGGTGTAATAATATTTGTAGTGATAGGAATAATGCTTTATGCGTTCAAGCTGACATTGTTTTCTTTCTGGGCACCTGCCATATGCGCCGAAGGGACCACGGTATTGGAATCTTTCAAGAAGAGCCTGAAAGTATTGGTGGATAAATTCATACAGGTTTATGCGTATGCATTTATAATAAGCGTGGTAGTATCGGCTGTGTTAGGAGTGATATGTTATTTTTTGGGGGGATATGTATCTATGGCGCTGACGCCGGTTGTGGTGTATCTGAGCGGTTATGAGCTTACATGCGTAAGCATGGCTTTATACTACGAAGCAGAAGGCAAAACATATTTTACAAGGAAATTGGATATGGTGACGACAAATGAGGAATAGAGTTTTGATAATAGGCGGTGGTGCGAGCGGGATGGCCGCGGCAATAACGGCATCTAAGACATGCGACGTGACGATCATAGAAAAGAACGACAGATTGGGAAAGAAGCTGTTGCTTACGGGAAACGGCAGATGCAATTTCGGTAATCTTTCCATACCTTCGAATGCATATAACAATATGTCATTTGTATCAGAGGTGATAGCCAGGTCGAAGGAGGACGCAAACAAGCTGATAGAGGAAATAGGCGTGGTAAGCTATGCCGATAAGGAAGGGAGGATATATCCCGTATCTGAGAGCGCTACGTCAGTGGTAGATTGTCTGAGGTATGCCTGTGAAAGGGAAAATATAACGGTCATGACAGGAAAAACCGCCGAATCGGTGTTCAAGAGGGATAACGGTTTTGCGGTGACGCTGAACGACGGGACTTTATTGATCGGAGATAAAGTCATAATAGCCGCGGGAGGAAAGTCATATACTCAGTCGTATAACGTGGACAAGCTTGTGGAGAGCAGGAATTTTATCCCGATCCATCCGGGATTGACCGGGGTAAAAGTAAATCCTGTGGTCAAGGCACTTTCGGGACTTAGGATAAAGAGCAAGGTGTCGCTGATGAAAAACGGAGTGACCGTATATAAAGAGAAAGGGGAAGTACAGTTCAAGGATAATTATATCAGCGGGATAGTGGTCATGAATGCGTCGTCGATGGTGGCAAGGGACTACGAAAATATTTCACAGTATACGTTAAGACTCAATATACTGCCGACCATAACAAAAACGGAATTGGTACCCATGCTGCAGGACAGATTAGACAGATTCGGCGCGCAAAGGATGCTCAAAGGATTATTTCACAGCCGTGTCGTAGAGGAGATAAAAAGGCGTGCGATAGAATTGGGATATAACGACATAACAAGCATAGCCTCGATAATCAGACACTTTGATTTCAGTGTTGTCGGACTTAACGGGTATGATACGGCACAGATAACAGTGGGCGGAATAGATACTCACGCTCTGAAAGCCAACCTGGAATTCAGAAAGACGGAAGGGCTTTTTGCATGCGGCGAGGCTGTGGACGTCGACGGTTTGTGCGGCGGCTATAATTTGCATTGGGCTTTCACGAGCGGAATAGTGGCAGGGAAGCTGGAGGCGATGTAAAACATGAAGCGATACGCTGTCGGGGGGATAACCGTGACCCCGGATATCACTGATTATAAAGAAGCTGCAGCGAAAAGAGTCGGTATAAAAAAGAGTGATATCAAGGGCGTAAAGCTGATAAAAAAATCGGTAGACGCAAGGCACGGATTCAGATATGTGCTGACATTGGCCGTTGAAACCGAAAAAGCTCTTGCGTATCCCGAATACACCGAAAAGGCCGATATTTTCGACATAACGGAAAAGGTCGGAGAAATACCGGGGAAGCGTCCTGTCGTGGCAGGGAGCGGTCCGGCAGGGCTGTTTGCCGCATTGTATTTGACAGCGGCGGGACTGAAGCCGATCATACTTGAAAGAGGCGGCGATGTCGATGCGAGGTTGGGTGCAGTAAAAGATTTCTGGGAGCATGGGAAACTCAATGAAAATTGTAATGTTCAGTTCGGCGCCGGAGGGGCGGGGACATTTTCCGACGGCAAATTGAATACCGGATTGAACGATCCTCTGATTTATTCGGTGTTGGATATATTTTATCGTTTCGGTGCACCGGAAGATATTTTATATTCTGCGGCTCCTCATATAGGCACGGATAATCTGCGCAAAATAATGCGCAGTTTTTTGAGCTTTCTTGAAAGAGCCGGCGCAGATGTGAGATTTGATACTACTATGAAAGACATAGTAGTATATAATGGCATTGTAAAAGGCGTGATATGCGAAAGCGGCGGAAAGGAATACAGGTTGGATTGCGACGTGCTTATATACGCATGCGGACAAAGTGCGGAGGACACGATAGCTGCTGTATACAGACGAGGTGCGAAGATGGAGAGCAAGCCTTTTTCGATGGGAGTAAGGATAGAACATCTGAGAAAGAGCATAGACCGGGCGCTTTACGGAGAGGCTTGTGACAGATGGGGCGTAGGATCGGCGAGTTATAAATTATCGACGCATGAATACGAGAGAGGTGTATATACGTTCTGCATGTGTCCGGGGGGCGTTGTAGTACCTGCCTGTTCTTCGGATGGAAGGCTTGTCGTAAACGGGATGAGTTATTCGGCGAGAAACGGTGAAAACAGCAACAGTGCGATACTTGTGGAAGTAAGGCCTTCGGATTATGGCGGAGAGCATCCGTTGTCAGGTTTGAAGTTCAGAGAGAAGTGGGAAAGGAAGGCTTTTGCCGTTTTCGGAAATTACATTGCTCCGAGTCAGAACGTCGTGGATTTCATAAAAGGAGTGCAAAGTAAAAGATTTGATGTGGAGCCCAGTTACGCTATAGGGGTAAGGGCTCATATGCTGACGGATATTTTACCGGGTTATGTGGCGGAAGGAATAAGAGTAGGACTGAAGGAATTCGGTAAGAAGATAAAGGGATTTGATGAAAGCGGTGTGCTTACAGGGATAGAAAGCAGGAGTTCCTCACCGGTAAGGATAATTAGAAACAGTTGCAGACAGTCCAATTTAAGCGGATTTTATCCGTGCGGAGAAGGTGCCGGATATGCCGGCGGGATAACGTCTGCTGCGGTGGACGGAATAAAAACCGCACAGGAAGTTGTAAAGAGGTACAGGTAATAAAGTTATTTCCGAGGAAAACAGATTTCAAAAGCGGACTGACCGCTTAATGATAGAATAAAGAGGTGATTAATATGAAAATGGACGCATTGGTTAAGAAGTATCCGGCCAAGGGGCTGGATCTTGAGAGGGTGGAGGTACCTGTGCTCAAACCCGGAGAAGCATTGGTAAAAATGCATAAAACGGCTATATGCGGTACCGATCTGCATATTTACGTGTGGAATGAGTGGGCGCAGCAGACCATAGTGACTCCGATGATCATAGGGCATGAATTTGTGGGTGAGATAGTTGAGATAAACGGGCACACGAATGCATTCAATGTCGGGGATCTTGTAAGCGCGGAAGGACACGTGGTGTGCGGAAGGTGCAGGAATTGTCGTGGCGGGAAGCGTCATTTATGTCCGAACACGCAGGGCATAGGAGTCAACAGGCCCGGTATTTTTGCCGAGTATGCTGCTATACCTCTTACGAACCTTTGGCTTGACGATCCGAATATAAGCGAAGATCTGCTTTCGATACAGGATCCTCTCGGAAATGCTACTCATACGGCGCTCAGTTTTGATATGGTAGGGGAAGATGTACTTATAACCGGAGCCGGTCCGATAGGAATAATGGCAGCCGCGATAGCGCGTCATGTCGGAGCGAGGAATGTAGTGATAACCGATATAGTCGATTACAGGCTTGAGCTGGCTAAAGAGGTTTGTCCTACCGTGGTAACCGTAAATACCATGCGTGAAAATCTTCACGATGTACAGAAAAGACTGAATATGGATGAAGGTTTTGACATCGGATTGGAAATGAGCGGGAGTGCCGTAGCGTTGAACGGAATGATAGACAATATGATACACGGCGGTAAAATTGCCATGTTGGGAATACAGGGTCCCAACACCGTAATAGACTGGAATAAGGTAGTATTCAATTGTCTGTTCATAAAGGGAATTTACGGCAGGGAGATGTTTGAGACCTGGCATAAGATGACGACGATGCTTCAGAGCGGACTTGATATAGAGAAGGTGATCACACACAGGTTTGATTATAAGGATTATCTTAAAGGGTTTGAATTGATGGAATCCGGCAAGAGCGGAAAAGTAATACTTAATTGGAAATAAGGGGGCTTAAAATGTTTGAAAAAGGAAAGAATATATACTCGGGCATAATTGACGATATAAAGAAGCAGGGATTGTGGAAGGAAGAAAGAATAATCACCACAGAGCAGTCCAATATCATAGATACAACGCAAAAGAAAGGGGTCCTGAATTTTTGTGCTAACAATTATCTCGGACTTGCCAATAACAAAGAGATAATCGAAGCGGCGAAAGCAAGTTACGATAAGTACGGCTTCGGAATGAGCAGCGTAAGGTTCATATGCGGGACGCAAACCGTGCATAAGGAGCTTGAAAAAGCGATAAGCGAATTTCTCGGAACAGATGATACGATATTGTACAGCAGCTGTTTCGATGCAAACGGAGGATTATTTGAAACCATAACGACAGCCGAAGACGCGATAATATCCGATGAGCTGAATCATGCGAGCATAATAGACGGTGTGAGGCTGAGCAAGGCAAAAAGGTACAGATATAAAAACAGTAACATGGAAGACCTCGAAGCGCAGCTGAAAAAAGCCGATGCGGAAGGTGCCCGTCTCAAGCTCATAGTGACTGACGGCGTTTTCAGTATGGACGGGATAATAGCCGATCTGAAGAGTATATGTGATCTGGCTGAAAAGTACGGAGCCATGGTAGCAGTCGATGACAGTCATGCCACGGGGTTTGTAGGTAAAAACGGTAAAGGCACTGCGGAATACTGCGGAGTGGAAGGAAGGGTAGATATAATAACATCCACATTCGGAAAAGCAATGGGCGGTGCGTCCGGCGGATTTACATCGGGCAGGAAGGAGATAATAGAAATACTTCGTCAAAGAAGCAGGCCGTATCTTTTCAGTAATACTTTGGCTCCTGCAATCTGTGCGGCGACACTGAAGGTGCTTGAGATAGTAAAACGTGATGATTCTCTCAGAAGGAAAGTAATGGAGAATGCGGTGTATTTCAGGAAGGAGATGGAAAAGAACGGTTTCGATCTTGTCGGAAAGGATCACGCGATCGTGCCCGTAATGCTTTATGACAGCGTTCTTTCTCAGAAAGTAGCCGATTTCATGCTGGACAAAGGGATATATGTCGTAGGATTTTATTATCCTGTGGTACCGAACGGCAAAGCACGTATCCGTACGCAGATGTCGGCAGCACACACAAAAGAAGATATAGACAGGTGTGTAGCCGCATTTGTTGAGGCACGGAAAATAATCGGATTTTAATAGGTAGATGAAGCTCAGATTAAAAAATATTGTTTTGATAGGTTTTGCTTTTTTATCGGTAATGATATTATGGCAAGGCTATAATTGGTGCGTACCGCTGCTTCTTGACGACAAACTCACAGAGTTTTTTGAGCAGATGCTCGGGCACTCCGATTTCACGACTTTTATTATAGGATCTGTGATGGGCCTGGATAATTTCTTGGCCCTCTTCATGATCCCGTTTATTTCGAAATTATCAGACAGAACGCATACTGTTATAGGCAAGCGTGTACCGTTTATAATAGTAGGGTTACCGGTAGCGCTACTGGCGTTTGCCGCCATACCTTTATTTGAAAACGGCAGTCTTTTGACAATAGCGATATTGTTATTGCTTATAATCGTGGCAATGAATGTATACCGTTCTCCGGCGGTAGCGTTGATGCCGGACATAACGCCCAAGCCTTTAAGAGGCAGGGGGAACGCCGTTATCAACATAATGGGCGGAATAGGAACGGGTCTGGGTTATATAATATGTTATATTGCAAGCGATAATCTGTTGAACGCACCGCGGATAGTGCCTTTTTTGTCTATATCCGTAATAATGTTCATATGTCTGGTTATCGTTGTTTTTTTCGTTAGGGAGGACAGGTTCAGGAAGGAAATGCTTGAAGACGTCCGAAGCTATGCGAAAAAGACGGGAGCAAAGGCGTCAGTCTATATCGGAGAGGACGATGATTCCGAACAGGCTCCCGACATAGACGAAAAATCTTCCAGAAAATTCAGAGGCAGCTTGTTATTTTTATTGGCGTCAATATTGTTTTATTATATGTCGACCAACGCGGTGGAGTCATTCATGTCGCTTTATTCGAGGGATATATTGGGGAGTGAATCTCACGGGATAGAGATGATGGCAGTACTTGCCGTATGCAATTTTGCGTTTATGTTGCCGTCGGCTTTTTTTGCGGAAAAAATCGGGCGGAACAAGGTAATGCGGATAGGATGTATCCTGATGGCGGCGGGCAGTCTGACATTATGTTTCATAACAGAATTCAGTTATTGGATGATGGTGCCTTTCGGGATATTCGGGATAGGGATGTCACTGATGATCACGAATATGTATCCTGCGATAGTGAGTTATTGCGGAAGGAAGGATTACGCTAAATTCACGGGATACTATTATACTGCGACAATGCTTGCACAGGCAATAACGCCGATGCTTGTCGGACTTGTGACAAGCAAGCTGATAAATTCCGATATGCGGATGCTTATGCCATACGCCTGCTTTTTCATGATACTTTGTGCGGTGATGCAGTTTTTTGTAAAGGAAACTAATAATACGGAAAATAAAAAAATAATAACCGAAGAAAATACCGGAGAATAATATGGATAAACTTCTTGAAAGATTTCTTGAATATGTAAAAACAGACACACAGTCCGATCCCGAAAGCGTTACTTTCCCCAGCACGAAGGAGAAACAGTTTCCGTTTCTGAAGTCGCTGTACGATGAGCTCAGATCCATGGGCCTGAGCGATGTAAAAATGGATGAATACGGTTATGTTACGGGCAGAATACCCGCTGTCGGAAACGTTTCGGGAGTCAAGCTCGGTTTTCTGGCGCACATAGATACGTCCAGTGCAGTCAGCGGCAGCGGAGTCGATCCGCGTATAGTAAAGAACTATGACGGTAAGGTCATAAAGCTCAATGAGAATTCGGAGCTGGATCCGGCGGTGTATCCTTATCTCAAAGATTGTGAAGGGTGCGATCTCATAGTGACAGACGGGAAAACGCTTCTCGGTGCAGATGATAAGGCAGGTGTTGCGGAGATAATGGAGCTGGCCGAGTATTATATGACGCATAAAGATGTACCGCATTGTGAGATAAGAATAGCTTTCACACCTGACGAGGAGGTCGGGCGCGGAATGGATTATTTTGACGCCGAAGCTTTCGGAGCGGATTTTGCATATACCGTAGACGGCGGCCCAATAGGTGAACTGGAATTTGAAAATTTCAATGCGGCATCTATGAAGGTGAAGGTAAACGGTGCAAGCATACATCCGGGAAGCGCAAAAGGGCTCATGAAAAATGCTCTTGAGATTCTTATGGAGTTTCATTCATTGTTGCCGGCATTTGACAAGCCTCAGTATACCGAAAAATACGAAGGATTTTATCACCTTGACAATATGAGGGGGAGCGTGCAGGAAGCGACGGCGGAATATATTATACGTGATCATGACTCGGGGAAATTCATGGATAAAAAAGATTTTGCGTTAAAAGCCGCTCGTTTTATAAATGAAAAGTACGGACAAAACACGTTGGAAATAATCATCAGCGATTCATACGTCAACATGAGAGAGATCATTGAAAAGCATATGCATCTTGTGGAGAACGCCTCTGCGGCTATGAAGGAACTCGGAATAGAACCGATAATCGTGCCTATCCGCGGAGGAACAGACGGAGCAAGGCTTTCTTATATGGGAATACCGTGTCCGAATTTGTGTACGGGAGGATATAATTGTCATGGATGTCATGAGTTCATACCGTATGATTCCATGAAAAAGATCGTCGAACTGCTTAAAAAGATAGTGGAGAAGTACAGCGATTTCAAGAAATAGATACGGATTATGTTCAAAACGTATTGATATTTATTGATGAAAAAAATCTTTTGATACAAGGCTTACACGCTTAAAAAACCGTTGATCACGACCTGTCGGCATGGAAAGTGATTGCAATGAAAAGCAGCTCGGCATGCAAAAGAATAAGAAAAAGAAAACGCATGAAAAATCCGCATCCGGGGTGTTTTTATGGAGCCGGCATGAAGTATCCCGGGCGTTTATAAGTTTATGCAGCTTTCAGCCGTTAAAACTGTAGAACCGTGTTACGGAGGAGCGTATAAAAATCAAGGACCGCAGTTATAAAAGGCGGTCCTTTTTGTTTAGGAAAAAATATTCGGAAATTACTAGTTACGGAGAAAAGGGAATTATTTTTCAAAATCGGATACGACAGATTTAAGCTTGTTGATTATGTCGAGGTTATACGGACAGCGAGTCATGCATTTCCCGCATTGTATGCAGGCGGTCGGCTTGACGGGCATGGCGTCGTACCTGGCTTTTGCCCAGGCGGCGAGGTCGTAGTTTTTAAGGTAATTCTGAAGAGTAAAGAACTGAGGTATGTTGATCCCGACCGTACAAGGAGCGCAGTATCCGCAGCGCCGGCAGAACCGAGAACCCAATTCACGAACGAGTTTATTACATTCGTCTGTTTCGTTTTGTGTAAGCGGAGAAAGAATGACAGAAGCGTTTTCTTTTGCTTCGGTATCGCTGCCTATTCCGCAGAGGGCTATATCGATATCGGGGTTATTGAGGACGAAACGGATCGCGAGACGTGTATCGGTAAGATTACCGCCGGCGAATGGTTTCATTGCCATTGTACCGATATTTTTCAATCGGGCTGATCTGAATATATCGGAGCCGTGCGTTTCAACGATATTGTACGGGTACATTACTGAGTCTATGCGGTCGGAATAGAGGTCGATAGCGGTATTCAGCACCTCTGCCACATGAGCGGTAATACCGATGAAGCGTATTTTTCCTTGTTTTTTGGCATAAAGCAAAGCGTCGAAAACGCCGCCCGGCTGCATGAATTCATGGAGAGTCTCGACGTCCTTTACGCAGTGCGCCTGATAGATATCGATAAAATCGGTATTAAGGAGAGCGAGTGACTTATCAATGTCCGAGAGCATTGTTTCATAAGAAGACGCCATGCTTTTTGTAGCCAGAATGAAATTTTTTCTGTGACGGCGCAAGACTTTTCCGATATATTCTTCTGAAACGGTGTAGCCTCTTGCGGAGTCGATGAAATTGATACCTTCGTCCATAGCGGCGAAAATGGCTTTTTCGGCATTTTCAACGCTGCCTCTTTGGATGGGGATACCGCCGAAGCCTATTCTTGAAACTTTCAGACCGGTTTTTCCGTAGACAACATATTCCATAAAGACCTCTCATCCGGCCGGAATCAGAAATTGCAGCCCGATAAAAGTTGCCGGCCGGATACAAATAATGATAAATGGTTTTCGGGAGCAGATTCATACAGCAATTCCCGGAAGATATTATAGCTTAAGCAAATCAAAATTGCAAGCGGGCGGATAAAACAATTGATTAAATTTTTAAAAATCGTTGTCAAAAAGTAAGGGTTGTGTTATAATGAGAAAGAAATTCCGTGGTGGTAAAAAAGGAGAGGAATTATGATAAATAAGATTGCAGTGCTTACAAGCGGCGGAGATGCTCCCGGCATGAATGCGGCAATAAGGGCGGTCGTAAGGAGCGCCATTTATTATGGGTTTGAGGTTTTCGGAGTAGAAAGAGGGTACGAGGGTCTTGTTAACGACGTTATATTCCCTATGAACAGACGTTCGGTTTCCGATATTTTGCACCGCGGCGGAACGATACTTAAAACTGCACGTTTGCCCGAGTTCAGTCAACCGGAGGTGCAGGAAAAAGCGGCGGAGAATTTAAGGAAGCGCGGCGTAGGCGGATTAGTCGTGATAGGCGGCGACGGAAGCTATATGGGAGCGAGAGCGCTTTCAGTCAATTGCGGGATAAATACTATCGGCATACCGGGGACAATAGACAATGATCTGGCGTATACCGACTTTACTTTGGGCTTTGATACTGCAGTGAATACGGTATTGTGGGCAATAAACAACCTCAGGGATACAATGACGAGTCATGACAGAGTGTGCGTGATACAGGTAATGGGCAGGAATTGCGGAGACATAGCGCTTTACAGTGCATTGGCCGGAGGCGCGGAAGGAATACTTGTTCCGGAGCTGCCGCTGAATCTTGACGATATATGTAAGAGCATAAGAGAGAATTACGACAAAGGCAAGACAAGTAACATAATCGTATGTGCCGAGGGAGCCGAGAAAGCGGAGAATTTAAAAGTAATAATCAGACATCTTACCGGGGTGCCTGTGCGGGCAACCGTACTCGGACATATCCAGAGAGGCGGTGCGCCGAACCATGTAGACAGGATACTCGGGGCTCGGTTCGGAGTGAGAGCGGTTGAGCTTCTCAAAGAAGGAAAGACCAACCGGGTAGTGGGGATAAAGGATAACAAAATAATAGACGTGGACGTAGTAGAAGCATTGAATATGAAAAGTACGTTCAATCAGGAACTTTATGATATAGCTCATATACTCAGTACGTAAAAAACTGCATATTTATGCAGTTCAATATAAACTCATCAGGAGAGAAAAAATGTATAACTACAAAAACAAGTTGATCACCGTCGAAGAAGCAGTCAGATTCGTAAAAAGCGGCGACGATATAGTTACCGGGCTCGGACCGGCGGTCGCGCATGGCTTCATGAGTAAATTACATACCGTTGCAGAAAAGGTCAGCGGGGTGACGGTTAACGTAAGTCTTTGTTTGAATTCTTATGATTTTTTTGCGGATCCGAAGTATTCAAACAGTTTTATGGCGGAAAGCTGGTTTCTTACGCCTCCGCTGAGAGCGGCGATGAAAAACGGATCGGTGTCATATATGCCGTGTCATCTACAGTATTGCGCGATAAAAAGGCTGAAATATAAACCGGTGGCTATTTATGTGGGAACGGCAAGCATGCCTGACGAAGAAGGGTATGTGACTCTTTCGTTGTCCGATTCTCATGAGATGCGCATGCTTAAGGAAGCGGCGATCAAGATACTGGAGATCAATCCGAATTATCCTGTCGTATACGGGGATCACAAAGTACATCTTAGTGAGATCGACTATGTTATAGAGCAGGATTATATGCCTCCCGTGTCGCCGGATGCGCCCGTAAACGAGAAGGACGAGATAATCGGCAACCTTATTGCGGAAAGAATAAATGACGGTGATACTATTCAGCTTGGGATAGGCGGAATACCTAATGCAGTGTCAAATGCTCTGAAGGACAAGAAGAACCTCGGCGTGCATACGGAGTTATTTACAACCGGAATGATGCGTCTTATGAAAGCAGGGGTCATAAATAACAGTAAAAAGACGCTCAATCCCGGAAAAGCCGTAGCGGCATTTATCATGGGGACTCCGGATTTATATGAATTTGTAGACAAGAATCCCGAGATACTCATAAGGGAATCGGCGTATTCAAATAATCCGTATGTTATAGCACAGAACGACAATATGGTAAGTATAAATACGTCTATAGAGGTCGATGTGACGGGACAGTGCTGCAGTGAAAGTATTGCGAGCCGACAGTTTTCGGGGACAGGCGGTCAGACCGATACTGCTGCCGGCGCTCAGCTTGCTAAAAACGGAAAATCATTTATTGCGCTTTACAGTACGGCGATGGTGAAAAACGCACAGGGGGAGAAGGAGGAAATAAGCAAGATCGTTTCTCGGCTGAAACCGGGCGCGATCGTATCGCTGATGCGAAATGACCTCGATTATCTTGTTACTGAGTACGGGATCGTGAATGTAAAAGGACTTGACGTGTTTGAGCGCGCGGAAAAAATAATAAGCATTGCTCATCCTAAGTTCCGCGACGACCTGATGCGCGAAGCGTATGAGTACGGTATTATACAAAAGAGAGTTTTCTGAAGGTGAGTGTCTGAGTTATGTAAGCCGTTTTATAGGCGTCGGCCGGTGAAGAGGGTCAGCGGGATACAGGTGTAAGAAAGTATCTCACGCGGAAGTAAATTCCGGCGGTTTATATTGATTTTTCGTGGATAAAACAGCAGCCGAAATTGCGGAATTGTATTTTTCCGCACGGCTGTCGGAATTTTCAGTCGATCTGTACGACCGGTCAAACAGCAGGATTTTCGGTTGTCCGATAATTTAAGTTTGCTCACGGTGTGTGCGGATGCAAGATAAGTTTAACGGATACGAAAGCGGAATATTTCGATATTATATCATGTATCAATGCGGCGGAAGGCGGTTTGCTTCCGCCCAGACAGTTTTGTATACAGTTGATGAACTATCCCGGCAAAACCGGAAGCGAGATCACAAAATCCGCGGGGAGCCTGATCGGTGCTGAACATGATCGGATATGCGACAGCAGTGAGGTAAAGATAATGGAAGTATGGGACGCATACGACGTTGATTTCCGGAAAATACCGGGTAAGAAACTTATAAGGGGGGAGCCTGTTCCCAAAGGGGTATATCATCTTGTATGCGATGTTATTGTGAAGCATATAGACGGAACATACCTGCTTATAAAGCGTGATTTCAGAAAAAAGCACGGCGGTATGTGGGAAGCCTCAGCCGGAGGTTCTGCATTATCGGGAGAGGATCCGTTTCAGTGCGCAGTCAGGGAGCTAAGGGAAGAAACGGGTCTTCGGGCAGACAAGCTTTCGGAAGTCGGAAGATGTATAGGAGAGGATGCCGTATATGTGGAGTTCTTATATGAGACAAATTGCGACAAAGAGCAAATAATACTTCAGGAAGGCGAAACGATATCGTATAAGTGGGTAAGTGCAGGGGAGTTACGCGAAATCGATAAAGAGGGAGCGCTTCTTACTGACAGGATGAAGAAATACATAAAAGAACTGAATATGCAGAAGTAAGTATCATCGTTTTACGGCTTTGCCGAAACAGCGGCAAAAAAAGACTGTCTTCCTGTACGGGAAAACAGTCTTACGATTTTTTGGAGGCGGGCGGCTTTGACTGCCCGTTTTTCATTGGTCAAGAGAGTCTAATTCGTTTTTGGCGGTTTGCAAAGACTCTATTATATTTATATGCTGAGGACAAAGCTTTTCGCATCTGCCGCAAGCCACGCATTTATCCGAATAAGTATTTTTCGATTTAAGTTCATTGCGGCGGTTCACGGTATCTTTGACATTACCGTATATTCCGAAATTGTTCCATGTGCGGAAAATGCCGGGGATATTTACTCCCGATGGACACGGCATACAGTAGGAACATCCGGTGCAGCCGTTTTTAACGCGTGCGCGAAGAGCTTCTCTTACAAGCTTAACGGCATGTTTTTGCCTGTTGCACATAGGTTTGAATTCTGAAAACGTTTTGAGATTTTCCCTGACCTGTTCAATGGTGGACATGCCGGAGAGTATCACTTTGACGTTATCGTGGTTTGCGACCCAGCGGAGAGCCCATTTTGCGTCGCTGTCATCGGGGCGGAGCTCACGGAAAGGACGCGAGGCGTCTGAGGGAAGGTTTGCGAGGGAGCCGCCTTTAACGGGTTCCATTACGACAAGCGGTACGCCGAGTTTTTCAGTGAGGCGATAGCCTTTATCTCCCGCCTGCAGGTCGATGTCCATATAGTTGTATTGGATTTGACAGAAATCCCAGTCGCGGTATGTAAGGATGGATCTGAAAACTTCGTATTTATCATGGAAGGAGAAACCGAGGAAACGTATTTTTCCTTCTTGTTTGAGTCTGACGCATTTTTCGATGATATTGAATTTCAGAATTTTTTCTTTCCAGTTATTGCCGTTTACGGCATGGAGAAGATAAAAATCGATATGGTCGGTTTTGAGTCTGAAGAGCTGTTCGTTGAAAATTCTGAGTACATCTTCCTCTTTTTCGATCCAGCTGACAGGCAGTTTAGTTGCGATAAAATAAGATGATCGCGGTTTTTTGCTCAGCACGTCGCCCAAAAAAGCTTCGCTTTCTCCGTTGTGGTATACATATGCGGTGTCGAAATAGGTTACGCCGGCGTCATAAGCGGCTTCGAGCATAGGAGTTGCCTTTTCCCTGTCGATTTTTCCTTCGGGCGTTTCAGGAAAGCGCATACATCCGAAACCCAGAAGAGAGGGAGAAACTCCGAGCTTTTCCATAACAGTTTTTTTCATCTGAATACCTCTTTATAAAAAATATTTGAATGCAGAAGAGTAAGAGGGCAACTGTGCCCTTAGTAAAAAAATCTGAATAATTTCAGGTGTCAGTTATCGGAAGGCTTCGGCGGAGAATAAATTTCTACCGGACAGGTAAAAATTATACCGTTACCTTTTTTCTCGAGCTGAGCCGAGCGGAAAATGGCGTTTGACACCGCTTCGAGTATGTCATCTTCCACGACAGTCATAAGCATATCTTTTTCGGGGGTGATGGTTACGCCTAAAAACATTACCATTTCACTGCTGCCCGTGCCTCTGGCGGAAAGTAAAGTTCCGCCTCCGGCTCCGGCGTCTTTAGCCATAGCCATGGCATGAACGCCTTCGCCCTGATTCAGTATCGCGATGATAAGGTGGTTTTTCATATTTACCTCCATAACGTGACAAGGGTGTTTTTTTTATTATATAACGAAAAATCAAAACTGTCAACACCGAGGTTGATTTTTAAATTTGTTTATGATATAATCGGGAAAAAAGGAATTTGGATTTATGGGTTTTAGTGAAATGTCTTCGAAGCTTAGAGTCATAACTATCTGTCTGATAGTATTGGTATCATTGCTTGTGGTTTTTATAATTTCTTTTTTAATAATAGGGTTATCGTATGGAGATGGAGTAGGAAAGGTTTCCAGTGATTTTTACGGTGATTTGTTTTCAAGAAGTCAGATAGAAGACGACGTGCGGATCGCAGATATAGCCATGCTCGGAGCACATGATGCTTTCAGCGATAAAATAGACGGAAAAAGCGCAGTCGATCCGAGTGAGAACGGCGGGTTGGTTTCCAATGGATTCGTGAATACATTCGCAAAAGGTTTTGCCGTAAGGTATTCGAAAGCGCAAAGGAGCGGAGCCGGAGTGCTTTTAAATGCCGGGGTGAGATATTTTGACGTAAGGATATCGTATTACAACGGGTCATGGTATACAAGACACGGCTATATAAGTGATCTGCTGGGTGCGTATTTAATTGAAATACTTGTTTTTCTGAAGGATCATCCGGGTGAATTCATTATTTTTGATATACAGGATGTATATGTAGGGTCATCGAATTATAAAGAGCTGTTCGAGTATATCGGGAACGTAAAATACGCAGTGGAAAGCGGGAGAGGAAAGAGTCTGCTTGATTATATCCATTACAGTCCGACAGAGATTCCGATTGGAGAGTTGACATACGGTCAGGTCACGCTCAACGGAGAGAAAGGAGGCGTTGTCATACTTTGCCCGGCACAAGTCACCGAAGCTAATCATTATCATTATAAACGCAGTGATTCGATCCGTTCCGTTTGGCATAACTGTATCAGCGATGAGGATATGATAAACGGTATTATGTCGGAATACGAAGTTCTTGCGACTAACCCCACGCTGGACAGGGATAAAATAAGGGTCAATCAGGCACAGAAAACGTTTCAGTCAACGGATATTTTGTCAAGTATAGCGGGGTGGTCTCTGCTCAAGCTTGCCGAGAATTTCAATAGCATACTAGTCGAAAACGAGTTTTTCAATCAATGGTTCGAGGTAATGCCGGTATTTATGGTAGATTATTGTAATTCTTCCGCAGGATATTTCAATAACATAGTCAACGACGCCATAATAGAATATAATAAAAAGTTATGAGTAGAATATAATAAAAAGTTATGAGCGACCAGCAAGACAGGTCCCGGAGAAGTCCGGGGCCTGTATTTTTTTGCTTTTTTGTAGCGTGATAAAGTCTTGCAGTAATATTTTGAGGAGGGTTTTACAAATACGATTGACAAAGAGGGAACAAGAAGTTAAAATAGTATTCGTAATGGTATTTAGTTGCCTAAAAAACAAAAACGGAGAGATATATTATGATCAAGAAAACGCCTTTATATGAAAATCATGTTGCCCACGGCGGCAAAATGGTTGAATTTGCCGGGTACTTTTTGCCCGTGCAATATCAGAGCGGCATAATAGCCGAGCACAATGCGGTGAGGACAAATGTAGGCATGTTTGATGTGTCTCACATGGGAGAATTCTTAATTGAAGGGAAAGACGCCGCGTCGTGCGTATATAATCTTGTATCTGCGGATACGTCAACACTTGCGGACGGACAGGTGAAATATACTTTGATGCTGAACGAACATGGAGGCGTTGTAGATGATTTGCTGGTGTATCGCATGAGCGGGGAAAAATTTTTGCTTGTGGTCAACGCGTCCAATTGTGAAAAGGATGCGGCATGGGTAGAGAAGCATCTGACCGGAGAATGTACATTTAAAAATATTTCGGATAAAGTCGGACAGATAGCCGTGCAGGGAAGGAACGCCAGGAAGGTTATGGAGAAGATTTCCGAAAGATTGCCTGATAAATTTTATACTTTTTTGGAGTGCAAAGTAGCCGGGAAGCCGGCGCTCGTATCGTGGACGGGTTATACCGGGGAGGATGGATTTGAAGTATATACGGACAGCAAGGATATTGCCGAGGTATTCGAGGCGGTATTCGAAGCGGGGAAGGAAGTCGGATTGATGTGCTGCGGGTTAGGATGCAGGGACACATTGAGATTTGAAGCGGCATTGCCTCTTTACGGACATGAACTTGCAGAAGATTACAGGGCGAATGAAGTGGCGTTGGGCATGTTCGTGAAGATGGACAAAACGAATTTTATCGGCAAGAGCGCGCTTGAGAGCAACCCTCCCGTGATGAAGAGGAAAGGCGTAAAAATAACGGATAAAGGAATAGCGAGGGAAGGCTGCAAGGTGTATGACGGGGATAAGGAAATAGGATTTGTTACGACCGGAACGATGTCTCCCACATTAGGCTGTGCGCTTGCCATGGTAAGAATAAACAAGGATTTTGACGGCGAGACAGTAGAGATCGACGTAAGGGGAAGAAGGCTTAAGGCAGAGATCGTCAAGATGCCGTTTTATAAAAAGAATTACTAAAACAGAGAGGTGGTAAAAAATGAAATTTGCAAAGACACATGAATGGGTAAAAATTGAAGGGAACAAAGCAAAGGTAGGACTTTCCGATCATGCGCAGAGCGAGCTTGGCGATATAGTATATATAAATCTGCCCGAGCTTGATACGCCCGTAACGATAGGGAAGGCTTTTACAGACGTAGAATCGGTAAAAGCAGTCAGTGAAGTACTGAGCCCGGTAAGCGGGGTGATAATAAACGTTAACGATGAATTGGATACGGCGCCTGAGAAAATCAATGAAGATCCGTATGGTGCATGGATAATCGAAGTTGAAGTTTCCGAAGTAAGCGACGAGCTGATGACAGAAGAAGAATATAAGGAATTCATAAAGGAGTAAAGGCTTATGGCAAAGTACACTCCTCATACGGAGAATGATGTTAGTGAAATGCTGTCGGTACTCGGAAAGGAGAATATAGACGAGCTTTTTGAAGACGTGCCGGGAAATATAAGACTGAAAAGTTTAAATATGGACGGCGGCCTGAGTCAATTTTCCGTAATGGAATATATGAAGAAGCTTGCCAGTATGAATAAACGGTTTTATGTTGTATTGCGCGGAGCGGGGGCATATGATCATTATATACCTCCGGTGGTGACCTCTTTGGTATCGCGCGGAGAATTTCTTACAGCTTATACGCCGTATCAGGCGGAGATATCGCAGGGCGTACTGCAGAGCATTTTCGAATATCAGACTCTGATGTGCCGGCTTACGGGTATGGATGTATCTAACGCGTCTGTGTATGACGGAGCATCGGCGGCTGCAGAAGCGATGACGATGTGTTGCGACAAGAAAAAGAAGGTAATGCTTCTCGGCGCAATAAATCCGATGTATATAGAGACGATAAAGACATATGCGCATGCATCGGGGATAGAAGTTGAGTGCGTGGGCGACAAAGAAGGGCTCATAGACTTTGAAAAAGCCGGACAGAAAATAGATGAAACCTACGCGGCGGTATTTTCTCAGAGTCCGAATTATTACGGACTTATCGAAGACAGCGAGAGAGTGGCAGCGCTTGCCGGCAGCGTAAAGGCAAGGTTTGTTTACATATTCAATCCTGTGGCAGCGATGCTTCTTAAAACGCCTGCAGAGAGCGGAGCGGATATAGCTGTAGGAGAAGGACAGCCTCTCGGGATACCTATGAATTTCGGCGGTCCATATCTCGGTATAATGACGTGCAAAAATGAAATGATAAGACGTTTGCCTGGGCGTATAGTCGGAGAAACGACCGATCATGAAGGAAGAAGAGCGTATGTTCTCACCATGCAGGCAAGGGAGCAGCACATCAGAAGGGAAAAAGCTACGAGCAGCGTATGCAGCAACGAAGCGTTATGTGCATTAACTGCGACGATATATCTGTCCGCTATGGGGAGCGAATTTAAGAATGTGGCGAAACAATGCGCAACGAAGGCGCACTATCTTTTAAAGGGGCTTGAGAATACGGGCAGATTCAGACGCGTATATAAGGGCGAATTTTTCCATGAGTTTGTTACGGAAAGTGACGCTTCACCCGACGATATAAATGCGGCGCTGCAGGCTGAAGGCATTCTCGGAGGATTAAAGACGGAAGACGGAAAGATGCTTTGGTGCGTGACCGAGAAACCTGCAGTAAAAGAGCTTGATAAAGTTATCGCCATTGCGGGAGGTGTACGATAATGAAGCTGATATTTGAACGTTCGAAAAAGGGCCGCAGAGGAGTGGAAATTCCGGAGTGTGCGATAGAGGAATACGGCAGCGAATATTTTTCCAGAACAGAAAAAGCGGAATTGCCGGAGATAGCGGAAGTGGATCTTGTCAGGCATTATACGGAACTCAGCAGGAATGCTTACGGAGTAGACAATGGATTTTATCCGTTGGGAAGCTGCACGATGAAGTACAATCCGAAGGTAAATGAACAGGCGGCTGCGCTTGAAGGGTTTACCGGAATACATCCGCTTCAGCCGAAAGAAACGGCAGAGGGGTGTATAAGGCTTATGGAGGAGTTGTCTGATTCGTTATGCGAGATAACGGGTATGGACAGTTTCACATTGCAGCCTGCTGCGGGAGCACACGGTGAGTTTACGGGCATACAGCTTATCAAAACGTATCATGAACGCAGGAACGATTTGAAAAGGAACAAGATATTGGTTCCCGACAGCGCGCACGGTACAAATCCGGCAAGTGCGAACATGTGCGGATTTACGGTGGTCAGCATACCGAGCAATGCTGAAGGCGGAGTGGATATAGAGAAATTGGCGGAGCTTGTGGGAGAAGACACTGCAGGTCTGATGCTTACCAATCCAAATACGTTGGGATTGTTTGACAAGAATATACTGAAGATAACCGAGATTGTACATAATGCCGGCGGATTGAATTATTATGACGGAGCCAATCTGAATGCGATAATGGGGATATGCCGTCCGGGCGATATGGGATTTGATGTAATACATCTTAATTTGCATAAGACGTTTTCCACGCCGCACGGCGGAGGCGGTCCCGGGTCGGGGCCGGTAGGCTGCAAGAGTTTTCTTGAGAGATATTTGCCAGTCAGGATAGACAAAGACAATACTGAGAGTATAGGCAGAGTAAGGTCATTTTATGGTAATTTCGGGGTGATGGTGAAAGCCTACGCATATATAAAGACCTTGGGCGGCGACGGTTTGAGAGACGCATCCGAGAAAGCCGTTTTAAACGCGAATTATTTGAAGGCGTTGATGAAGAGCTATAAAAGTGCGTATGAAAGGATATGCATGCACGAATTTGTCGTTACCTTGGAGGAATTGAAACATGAAACGGGTGTATCGGCTTTGGATGTAGCCAAGACGATGCTGGATAACGGCATACATCCTCCGACAATGTATTTTCCGCTAATTGTACATGAGGCGTTGATGTTTGAGCCTACCGAAACAGAAAGCAAAGAAACTCTCGACAATTGTGCTGCAGTAATGGAAGATATAATTTCCGAAGCAAAACAACACCCGGAGAAATTACATGCCGCTCCGGAAAAAACTTGTATAGGAAGGGTAGACGAGGTAAAAGCGGCACGTAAGCCGGTATTGAAGTACGAAAAGAATTAACGGAGGTATAGTTATAGAATGATAACTCAGGAACAATTAAAAAAGTATGCCGAATTAGCGGTGAAGATGGGCATAAACGTACAGCCCGGTCAGGAAGTGGTTATAACCGCTCCGGTAGACAGCGCAGAATTTGCTCGTTATACTGTAGAGGAAGCTTATAAAGCCGGCGCGAAGAAAGTATGGGTGAAATGGACAGATGATTTTGTAAGCAGGAAGGCTATGGAATATCAGAGTCTTGAAACCGTGCAGGAATTTCCGGATTATCTTGTGGAAGAGGCCAAGTATCAGGTTGAAAAAAGAGTTGCATTTTTGTTTATAAACTCTTCCGATCCTAAACTGTATGAAGGCATAGATTCCAAGAAGGTAGATTTAAGTACAAAAACCAGGATAAAGAATCTTCGTTTTTCAATGGACGCAAGAAGCAGCAATCTTTGCCGTTGGACGATAGTTTGCACTCCTACGGTTGCTTGGGCAAAGACGATTTTTCCTGAGGCGAAGTCAGATAAAGAGGCAATAGATCGTATGTGGGACGCTATAATCAAAGCGATGCGTCTGAACGAACCCGATCCGGTACAGGCATGGAAAGACCACATTGCAAAGCTTTCTGAAAGAGCAAAATTCCTCAACGATAATAATTTTGAATATATAAGGGTAAAGAACGAACTCGGGACCGATATAAAAGTAGGGCTTGTAGAGAACCATATATGGCTTGCAGCAGGCGAAAAGGCTCAGGACGGACTCGATTTTACCGCAAATATGCCCACGGAAGAAGTGTTTACTGCGCCTCATAAGTATAAGGTGGAAGGAACGGTATATTCCGCAATGCCTTTGTGCAAGACGGGGAATATGATAGATAAATTTTATCTTACTTTCAAAGACGGAAAAGTAGTGGATTATCATGCGGAAGTAGGAAACGACACTCTTACACATATAATGGAAACGGACGAAGGCAGTTTGCATATAGGAGAAATAGCCCTTATCGGAAAGAATTCACCTATAGCGCTGCAGAATATACTTTTCTATAATACGCTTTATGACGAGAATGCAAGCTGTCATCTTGCCATAGGCAATGCTTATCCGACAACGATAAAGGGAGGAAACGATATGACTCCTGAAGAGAAGGATAAAGCAGGGCTCAATATAAGTCTGAATCATGTTGATTTCATGTTCGGGACCAAAAAGACTGAAATATTCGGTATAAGACACGACGGTACCGAAGTGCAGCTTTTTGCCGACGGAGATTGGATAATATAAAAAAAGCGAGTAAAAAAGACATGTCGCAAGGCATGTCTTTTTTTTATTGAAAAAGGAACGGGAAGCGGAAATAAAAGAAGAGAGGATACCTGGGAAGCAATGGGCAGTACACACTTTGCCGTAGTTTCATCATTATATATTATATGGCTGTAAAGTCACAAAATGAAAGAGGGACGGTAAAAAAGTGGAGCTTTTAAAATTTGAAAATGTGTCAATGACATATCATACTGCCGCAGAGGAAACGGAAGCCCTCGAAGATATAAGTTTTTCAGTGAACAAAGGCGAATTTATGGCGGTTGTGGGGCCGTCAGGATGCGGTAAAACGACATTGTTGTCGTTAGCAGCAGGGCTTATAAAGCCAAGCAAAGGAAAGGTTACCGCTGCCGAATGTGAAATAGGATATATGCTTCAAAGAGATCATCTTTTTGAATGGCGTTCAGTATACAAAAATATAACTCTCGGACTGGAGATCAAGAAAAAGACGGATAAGGAAAGTTTAAGACACGTTGAAGAACTGTTAAATAAGTACGGACTTGAACAGTTCAGAAATTATTATCCCAGACAATTGTCGGGAGGTATGAGACAAAGGGTCGCATTGATAAGGACGCTTGCACTTTCTCCCGAGCTTTTGCTTCTGGACGAACCGTTTTCGGCGCTTGATTTCCAAACAAGGATGCAGGTGTGCGATGATGTTTATTATATAATACGAAAAGAAAAAAAGACCGCGCTTTTGGTCACGCATGATATCGGAGAAGCGATATCGATGGCTGAAAGAATAGTGGTATTGTCAAACAGGCCGGCAAGAGTAAAACGTATACATGAAACAAATCTTGGTCACATCCCAACGCCGCTGAAAAGAAGAGAAGACAAAAGTTTTACCGAACAATTTGAAAGGATATGGCGGGATATAAATAACGGGAGGGTGAACAATGAAGCAACGATTCAGCCGTGAACACGCGCAGTTTATAAAGAAAGAGAAGAAGAAAAACATATTGGTGCACATGGCACAGGTAGGTTTTTTGGTTTTGTTTTTAGTGTTATGGGAAATACTGACGGCGGCAGGTTGGCTTGACGATTTTATTTTCAGTTCGCCGTCGAGGATAATAAACACCACAAGCGAATTGATAGGATCCGGGAATTTGTTTGTGCATATATGGACGTCTTTTTACGAAACTGTTTTGGGCTTTATACTCGGGACAGTGATAGGTACGTTGATAGCGATTATCATGTGGCGATTTTCTTGGATAAAGAAGGTATTTGAGCCTTATCTGGTGGCTTTGAATTCACTTCCGAAAATAGCTCTGGGTCCCATAATAATAATATGGGTGGGTACCGGTGCGCCGGGGATCATTACCATGGCGGTACTTATTTCTTTTGTAATCACGGCTCTGAACATGCTCGGAGGATTTCTCGCTACGGATCCCGATAAATTATTACTGATGTCGGCAATGAGAGCAAACAAGTTTCAGACTTTCACGAAACTTGTTTTTCCTGCTTCGATTCCAGTGCTGATGAATACCTTGAAAATAAACGTGGGTATGAGTTGGGTGGGAACGATAATGGGAGAATATCTTAATTCCAAAGAGGGATTAGGTTACCTGATAGTTTACGGATCGCAGGTGTTCAAGCTGGACCTTGTCATGACCTGTACTGTAATACTTTGTCTTCTTGCGGGAGGGATGTACGCGGTAGTAGCTTTGATAGCGCATGCGGTTACGGCAGAAAAATAAAGTTTTACGGTGCGGCGAAGGAAAAGTTGTGAAATAAAAGGTTTATATCGGCGATTATGCCTTATAAATGTTTGAGAAAATGAATGGCGTGTGGTATACTGAAAAGAGGTTTCTTATGGATATGAAAGAGATCATCGGAAAAGTGGACCACACGCTGCTTTCTCCGACGGCGACGGAAAACGAAATAATAACGGCATGTACCGATGCTATTGAATATCATGCGGCAAGCGTCTGCATATCGCCGTGTTATGTCAGGCTGGCAAAGAGCTTGTGCGGAGAAGAGCAGAAAATCACGACAGTAGTAGGGTTTCCCAACGGATATAACAGCGAAGCTTCAAAGATGACGGAAATTGATCGGGCATTGCGCGACGGTGCGGACGAAATCGATTTCGTGATGAACGTGGCATTGTTCAAATCGGGGAAAAAAGAGCTTGTATTAAACGAGCTGAAAAGAGCGAGACAAGAAACCGAAGGGAAAATACTGAAAGTTATTATAGAGTGTTGCAACCTGACGGAGGAAGAGAAAATCCGTGCTACAGAGATCGTTGCGCTTTCCGGAGCGGACTATATCAAAACCTCTACGGGTTTTATGAAGGGCGGAGCGACTCTATATGATATCGGAATTATAAAGAGAGCAAAACCTGAAAGTCTAAAAATAAAGGCAGCCGGAGGGATACGTGATTTCGATACTGCCCGTGCCATGCTGCTGGCGGGGGCGGACAGACTGGGCGCAAGCGCTCTTATAAAGCTTATTAAGGAAAAGGAAAAGAATAATGGACTCAACTCCTCATTTCAGCGGCGATAAAACACTCGTGTCTTCCGTTATGCTTATGCCCGGAGATCCGATGAGATCAAAGTATATCGCCGAGGTCTTTTTACAGGACGCGGTAATGTTCAATAACGTGAGAGGTGTAAACGGTTATACCGGAACATATCACGGTAAAAGGGTGAGTGTTTCGGCGTCCGGAATGGGAATGCCCTCGATAGGCGTGTACAGTTATGAATTTTTTAATTTTTTCGGAGTGGAGAAAGTGATCCGGGTCGGTTCCGCAGGTGCCGTAGCCGAAGGAGTCGGACTGCGTGATATAGTTATTGCGCAAGGAGCATGCACTGATTCGGCATACGCAAATCAGTTCCGATTGCATGGGACTTATGCTCCGATCGCAGATTTTGACTTGCTCGAGCGGGCAGCGGCGATTGCAAAAGAGAAAAAGCTGAATTTTCATGTGGGTAATATACTCAGCAGCGACTATTTTTATGATGACGCGCAATCGCTTTCGGAGTGGCGGAAAATGGGCGTGCTGGCTGTCGAGATGGAAACGGCGGCTTTATATATGAACGCAGCAAGAGCAGGAAAGAAGGCTTTATCCTTGCTGACGGTAAGCGATGTCACAGCGACAGGAGAAAAACTGTCGGCTCATGAAAGGCAGGTATCCTTCAACGATATGATAGAACTGGCACTGAAGGTGGCTGTAGAATAATATGACAGACATAGTATTATACGAAAAGGCAAAAGAAGCTAAAGATAAGGCGTACGCTCCTTATTCGGGATACAAAGTCGGCGCCGCCATATTGACTGAAAGCGGACAGGTGTATACCGGATGTAACGTGGAGTGTGCGTCGTCGCCTTGCGGTATATGTGCCGAACGTGTAGCTTTGGCAAAGGCTGTAAGCGAGGGAAACAGGAAATTTTCGGCTATTGCTGTCAGCGGGGATGAAGAGAGGGGGTGTACGCCTTGCGGGGCGTGCAGACAGGCGCTGATGGAATTTTCTCCGGAAATGAAAGTTATTTATAAAAAAGACGGCAAAACAGAAGTAAAGCTTTTAAAGGAGCTTTTGCCTGATTTTTTTGTTTATTGAAATACGATAAAAGGGACAAAAAGGAGTAAGATCATGAAGGGATGTTTGACGTTATTAGGTAATGTGATATGGTTATTGGCCGGGGGCATAATATGCGGTTTGACATGGTTTCTGACCGGACTGTTGTTGTGTATAACGATAATCGGAATACCGTTCGGGAAACAGTGTTTCAAGTTTGCGAGTCTTAGTTTTGCGCCATTCGGGAAAACTGTAGTGTCAGATTTCGGTGCGCATCCGGTAATGAATGTTATCTGGATAATATTTTTCGGATGGGAGATGTTTTTATCTGCGCTTTTCAGCGGTGCATTGCTTTGTATCACTGTAGTGGGGATACCTTTCGGATTGCAGGCTTTCAAGCTTGCCGTTGCTTTTTTGATGCCTTTCGGGGCAACTATCCGTTGATATAGATCGGGAAGACAATGAGGATTTACGACATAATTGCAAAGAAACGGGACGGCTGCAGATTAGCTCGGGATGAAATAGAGCATTTTGTCAAGGGCAGCGTCAGCGGAGAGGTAGCCGATTATCAGATAACAGCGCTTTTGATGGCGATGTATATCAATGGGATGTCTCCCGAAGAGACGTTTTATCTTACCGACGCGATGATGAAATCCGGTGATACGGCCGATCTGAGCTGTATACACGGGATAAAAACGGACAAGCACAGTACGGGAGGAGTGGGAGACAAGGTCACGCTTGTTTTGGCGCCTTTAGTTGCTGCATGCGGACTAAAAATGGTAAAGCTTTCAGGCAGGGGGCTGGGATTTACCGGAGGAACGGTAGATAAACTGAAGTCTGTTCCGGGTATAAGGATGGATCTTGACGAGAAGGAAGTGTACGAGATAGCTGAAAGAGTCGGCGCGGTAGTTGTTAACAAGGCCGGAAATTTTGCGCCGGCTGACAAGATAATGTACGCGTTACGTGATGTTACCGCGACGGTGGATTCCATTCCGCTTATAGTTGCGAGCATAATGAGTAAGAAGCTTGCGGGAGGTGCGAGTCATATATTGCTTGACGTAAAGACAGGCAGCGGAGCATTGATGAAGACGCGTAAGAGAAGTGAAGAGCTTGCCGGGATGATGGTCAGGATAGGAGAGCTGGCAGGCAGGCATGTCACGGCGTTTGTAACTGATATGGATACTCCTTTAGGTTGTGCGGTAGGCAATTCACTTGAGGTAGCGGAGGCTGTGGACACTTTAAGGAACAGAGGCCCGGCGGATCTGAGGGAATTATGCGTAAAATTTGCCGGGGCTTTGCTTGAGAGTGCGGAGGCGGTAAAGCCCGGTGCGGGCGAGGAGTTTGCCGGGGAGAAGCTTTCCGACGGCTCTGCGTTCGATAAGTTTAAGGAGATGATAGCCGCTCAGGGCGGTAATACGGATTTTTTGTATGATACGTCATTATTGCCGCAAGCCGGTAAGATACGGGATATATATGCGGAAAAAACCGGTTATGTATATCGGATAGACGCCGAAAAAATAGGAAGGGCATGTATGGCGGCAGGCGGCGGGCGAGTCAGGGCCGAAGACGAAATAGATTATTCGGCGGGGATAATACTTCATAAGAAGACAGGGGACAAAGTGGAGATCGGTGAAAAGTTGCTGAGTATACACACAAATAAAGCCGACATGACCGAAATTTACGAAGCTATCGATAAGTCTTATGAAATAGATGAAAGAAAACCACGCGGAAAACCTCTGATATATAAAAAAATTGACGGAAAAGATTTGAGAATTCAGATCAATTGATTGAAAAACGGGCGTGAAAAATGATGATATAGCGCTCGTTTTATTTTTTTGCTTGACAACGATATTCAAAAAAGTTATAATGGACTGTATATTAATGAATAAGGCTGGAGGAAATATTTATGAAGGAATTAAAAGGTGCATTGATTTTTGCACAGTCGGGAGGTCCGACTTCCGTAATAAATGCAAGTGCATACGGGGTGTTCAGTCAGGCATTCAAGCATAACTGTATAACGGAGGTTTACGGTGCGTGTAACGGTATAAAAGGAGTTCTGGACGAACGGATCATCGATATGACAAAGGAAAGCGAAGATGTGATGATGCTTCTTCCGAACACACCGTCGTCGGCATTGGGAAGTGTAAGGTATAAGCTTAAGGATATAAAAGAGGACGATACCGATTATCTGAGGATATTGGAGGTCTTCAAGAAATACAATGTTCGTTATTTTATGTATAACGGCGGGAACGACAGCATGGATACATGCAACAAAGTAAGCAAGTTTTTGCAGAATCACGGATATGAGTGCAATGTGATCGGAGTTCCCAAAACCATAGATAATGATTTATACGGTACGGATCATTGTCCCGGATACGGAAGCGCAGCTAAATATATAGCGACGACGTGTATGGAAATAGCGCTTGATGCTAAAGTATATGATAAGGGACAGGTGATAATTATAGAGGTAATGGGGAGGAATGCGGGATGGCTTACGGCTGCCAGCGCACTGGCCTCATATAACGGATTGGGTCCTGATCTTATATATTTGCCTGAGAGGGATTTTGATACTGAAAAGTTTTTATCGGAAGTAGCGGATGTATGGAATAAGAACAGTAACTGTATAGTTGCTGTAAGCGAAGGTATAAGGGATAAAAACGGGGTATATATCAATCAATACAGTACGACCGGAAGTTCGGAGAGAGACAGTTTTAATCACGTGCAGATGGGTGGTGCGTGTCATTATTTGGCAGGACTTGTAAAAGCGAGGATACCTAAGGTCAAGGTGAGGGCGATAGAGCTCAGTTTGATGCAGAGATGCGCCGCGCACATAGCAAGTCAGACAGATATAGACGAGGCAATGGACGCGGGAAGACAGGCTGTTCTGTCTGCGGTTAACGGAATGACGGATCTGATGATGGCGTTTAAGCGCGGTGAAGATGCAAACGGCGAATACAGGTGTGAAGTTATAGAGCAGCCGCTGAGTATAGTTGCAAATACCGAGAAGAAGGTACCGGAGTATTACATAAACGAGGAAGGAAACTTTATAAGGAAGGAGTTTATAGATTACGTGCAGCCATTGATAGTTGGAGAACCGCATCTTAAATTCAAAAACGGACTTCCTTGTTTTGCGATTTTAAATAAGGACTTCGTAAAGAAATAGGAGCAGATCATGGATAAAATGAAAAAGACCGTATTTTCAGGCATACAGCCGACCGGTAATCTGACAATAGCCAATTATCTCGGGGCGATGAAGAATTTTCCTCCGCTTCAGGATAAATATAATTGTATATACTGTGTCGTTGATTTACATTCGATTACTGTAAGACAGGATCCCGAAAAGCTCAGGAAAAACACGTACGAACTTTGTGCGCTTTATCTGGCATGCGGGATAGACCCTAAAAAATCCGTGCTGTTTGTTCAATCTCATGTTCCCGCGCATACTGAACTCAGTTGGGTTCTGAACACTTTCACCTATGTAGGGGAAATGAACAGGATGACCCAATTCAAGGATAAATCGCGTAAGCATGCGGATAATATAAATATGGGACTTATGGATTATCCTGTACTCATGGCTTCCGATATTTTGCTTTATCAGACAGATCTGGTTCCCGTAGGGATCGATCAGCGACAACATATAGAGATCACACGAGACATAGCGATGAGATTCAACAGTATTTACGGCGAGACATTCAAAATACCCGAAAGTGTAGTTCCTAAATTGGGCGGAAAGGTAATGAGCTTACAGGATCCTGCCGTAAAGATGAGCAAATCCGATGAGAATGAAAATGCTTTGGTGGCGATTCTGGATGACAGAGACACCATAATAAAGAAATTCAAAAAGGCGGTTACAGACAGTGATATGTCTGTTCGTTACGACGAGGAAAGGAAGCCCGGTGTATCCAATCTGATAACGATATATTCGTTGTTCACTGGAAAAAGCGTGGAAGCGGTCGAAAAAGAATTTGACGGGAAAGGGTACGGAACATTTAAAATGGCTGTAGGCGAAGCAGTTGCAGACGGATTGGAGCCTGTCAAAAGCGAGTGCAGAAGACTTCTCGAAGATAAAGTCTATCTTGACGGCATAATTGCCGAGGGCGGAGAAAAAGCGGAAGCGATCGCAAAAAATACAATCAACGACGTCTATAATAAAATAGGTTTTATCGCAAAATAGAGGAAAAATGTTCGGATATCTCGGGATCGATAAAAAATCAGCCGATAACGGAGAAAAAGGGCTTTTCGGAACTTTCATGTGCGCTCTTTGTCTTTCCACCAAGAATCTTTTCGGGAATCTGAAAAGACTTTCGGTAAGCAACGACATCAATTTGTTCAATATACTGTTTCATTCATATTCGGATATAGAAGTAAAAGTAGTGTCGGGTAAATGTGTGCTGTCACCTTTTAAGGATCGTCCGCTCATTTTACCCGATAACATTACCGATAAACTGGCATGTTTCAATATGATCCTGGTGTGCTTTAACCTGGCTGATGACGTTTCCGACGAAAATAACGTTTATAAGAAGATCGTGTTGTCATCTTTCAAACGGAGCCTGAATATTGCGAAAGAAAGAGAACGCGGTTTTTACGAGTCGGTAAAGAATAATTATGAAAAGTTACAGATGCTCGAAAAAACGGGATGCGTTATCCTGGACGAATTATGTCATCCATTTTCTTTGATTTCTCAAAGTGTGAGCGAATACGTTTTAGCCGAGAAAAACGATGTTCTTATGAGTGAACTGTGTTACCACCTGGGGAAATGGGTATATCTTATAGACGCTCTGGACGATCTTGAAAAAGATATACGAAGAAAAGCTTTTAATCCTCTTTTGTCGGCTTTCGGCGGCAAAACGGAAGATCCGAAGGTTTTTGTGCGAGAGAACAAAGAAGTGCTGGAGTCCGTGTTTTACGCGACATTATATAAAATCGCACAGTGTTTTAACGATATGAGATTAAACAAATATATTTGCGTATTGAAAAACGTGTTTTATAAATCGATCAGGAATAAGACCGAAGAAGTTTTTGCCAAATATGCAGTTGAGGGACAATAATGGAAAAGAAAAAGGCTTATGAATTATTAGGCATTGACGAAAATGCTTCGATAGCAGATGTGCAGACTGCTTATATGAAAAAACGCGCAGAAAATAACGAGGCGCGTTTTTCAGGTAAGAGTACAAACGAAGATGTCGTAAAAAAGATCGAGGAGATCGACGAAGCATATCGTTATGTGCTTGACCACATGAATACCGCAAGGTATGCGAAAAATGAACCCGGCGAAACCAAGGCTTCAGAAGAACCGATTGTCGGCGAGATAGTCGGAGTGGACGAAAATTTTTCCGATGAAGGAAATAAACGATTTTCGGATCAAGGTTCCGGCGGCAATAAGAATTTTTCGGGAAACGATGAGGATAATGAGGCGAAATTCAAGTCAGTCGAAGAACTGCTCAGAAAGAATACACCTCAGGATATTGAAAAAGCACAGCGTATCCTTGACGAGATGTCTCAAAGGCCGGCGGAGTGGCACTATTGGCAATCAATAATATATTATAAAAAATATTGGTATCTTGAGTCTAAAAAGCAGCTTGAACTGGCAATGGATATGGATCCGGGCAACAGTAAATACAAAAAAGCTCACGATAAGCTTGAAAAAATAATGGCAAGCAAAAATACAGATCCGTCACAGATGTATTCGGATAACAACGGCACACATGCAGCTTATAACGACGCGCCGATGAATAACGGAACATGTACGGGCTCATGCTGCGGAGATGTGTGTCTGGCGAATTTGTGCTGCAACTGTTCTGAGGCGTGCTGCTGCAGATAAACGGAGAAATGATATGTCTGAACTGAGAAACAAAAGAGGCTTTATCTGCGATATGGACGGCGTGATATATCACGGCAATATTTTGCTTGAAGGAGTCACTGAATTTTACGATTGGCTTATAAAGGAGAAAAAGGAGTTTATTTTTCTTACCAATTCCAGTGAGAGATCACCTCGTGAATTAAAACAAAAGCTGTCTCGAATGGGACTCGACGTGGGAGAAGATCATTTTTATACGAGCGCTCTGGCAACTGCTGATTTTCTGAAATCTCAGTGTCCGGGCGGTTCGGTATACGTAATAGGGGAACCGGGACTTTCAAATGCATTATATGACGCCGGATTCACTATGAACAATGTCAACCCGGACTATGTTGTGGTGGGAGAGAGCAGGAGCTTAAACTACGAAATGATAGAACGCGCGACTTTACTTGTGCGAAAAGGCGCTAAATTGATCGGCACAAACCCGGATATCACAGGTCCTACCGAAGCAGGTATCGTACCGGCGACACGCGCTCTGATATCACCGATTGAGATGGCGTCAGGCAAAAGAGCTTATTTTCTCGGCAAACCCAACCCGCTGATGATGCGTATAGGGCTCGGTAAGCTCGGCGTGGCAAATAACGAAGCGTGTATAGTGGGGGACAGGATGGATACGGATATCATTGCGGGAATAGAATCTGAAATCGATACCGTACTGGTCCTGAGCGGAGTTACCACAAGGGAAGAAACAGAGCTGTTTCCGTACCGGCCGAAATATATACTTAATGGCGTAGGGGATATATTGAACTGTTGAAGACAGCATAAAGCTTCGGGGAATTCCGGAGCTTTTAATTTTTGCGCAGAACAAACATGATGATTATTTTATAATTATATATAAATAAGGTATAATATTCCTTTTATTTAACAATTAAATAATTTTACACAAGTAAAATTTGCAAAAAAATACTTGAATATTTTAATATTTAAATATTTCAATTAATTTATCCGAAAATAGTTGACATATGTTTTTTCAGGTATTATACTTTAGGTAATTATTAAGCGAAAGCCGGACGAAACTTTGGAGCTGCAGATGGATAAAGAATTGACAGAGATATTTATCAGAAACCACACGTTCAATACGATATATGTTCAGCGTTTTATATGGGAGCATATACCTGACTATTATCCGGGATTGATAGGAGTGCAGTATTATGCGATCATAGTATTGAATTGTGTGGGGGAATGCAAAGTTACCGAGCTTGCCGAGATACTCGGTATCAAAGAGAGCACGGCGACTAAGCTGCTCAATAAATTGGAGTCGTTGAATTTAATAAAGAGGAGGAGCTGCAGTAAAGACAGGCGGGTGACATTTGTAAGTCTTACGGATGAGTGTATTGAGAATATAAACAGATGTCACAGTGAAGGAGCGGGTTTATTGCCGTGTGTATGTTATAATTTAAGCGAGAAGGATCTTGTGGAGATCGCCGAATGTATTGTGAAGATCAACGAGATATTTGAGAAGAGCGATGACATAGGGCCTTTGAAAATGATGAAAGAAAAGGGCCGGCATGTAAATGATATATCTTCGGCAAAGGCGGTAGTAAACAGGCTGAAGAAGGAGTACGGTGACGAGCAGGGGCAATAAAGAGCCGAGAATGAGAAATTAACGTATCAGAGCTGATAAAAGGATAGAAGCTGATGCGTATAAAAGAATAAAAATGGAGGATGAAAGATGAAAAAGAAGAAAGGCATAGCGGTGTTGATTGTATGTTTTGCAATTGCTTTTGTATTATGTACGGGTTTCTTTGCATCGGGTTCTGTTTTGACGGTGCACGCCGATGAAACGGAAGAATTTGAAATCGATGAAAACAACGTACTAGTCAAGTATAACGGAACAGCAGCAGATGTTACGGTGCCTGAAGGCGTTGTGAAGATAGGCGCTGAAGCTTTTTATGGAAACATGAACATACAACGAGTTAAATTGCCTGACAGTTGTACTGTAATAGGCGAATACGCGTTCAGCAGCTGTATGTCGCTCAATTCCATAGATCTGAACAAAACAGTGACAATAGAGCATGGTGCATTTATGGGCTCGGCGTTAAATACATTGCATATTCCGTCGAGTGTCAGAACTATAGGTGAATCTGCATTCGGAAGTATTTTCAATTTAAGCAAGGTAACTATGGATGACGGTGTAGAGTCGCTTGGCAATAACTGTTTCAGAGAGTGTCATTCTTTGAACGAAATACAGTTGGCGTCCACGGTATCTGTGCTTGGAAGCTATGTTTTTTCTTCAACCGGGATAAAAAGCATAGATTTGCCCGAAGGGCTTTTGGAGATACCCAATAATGCATTTGAATCATCCAGTCTTCAGAGCGTAGAGATACCGTCGACTGTAAAAACTATAGGTTCATATGCGTTTAACAGTTGCTGGAGCCTGACCGGTGTGACGTTGAACGAAGGTCTTGAAGTAATAGGTGAAAATGCTTTTTCACAGACTATGTTGACCAGCGTTCATCTTCCTTCAACGGTTAGAGACATAAGGGATTGGGTAGAGTATACCGATGAAACCGGAAGTTATATTTTTAATAATCATTGTTTCTTCAATCTTTCTGGGCTTGCAAGCATAACAGTTGAAGAAGGCAATGAGTACTATGATGTTTACAATAATGCGTTGTACAGTAAGGATCATTCAAGGCTTATAATATATCCTTCCATGAACAATGCGACTACTCTTACGACTCATCCGGATACGAAGATCATAATGGAGAGAGCTATCCAATACTGTTTCAATCTTACGGACGTGGTTTTAAACGACGGTTTGACGGAAATAGCGCCTTATGCTTTTAATTATTGCGGATCTGTGCAGAATATCAATCTTCCCTCGACGTTGGAAAAGATAGGCGGCGGAGCTTTTATCGGTATGTCGAAGGTAAAGGAATTCATAGTACCTGAAGGAGTTAAGGTGTTAGGAACGGAAATACTTTATGACGGAGTATTCCAGGATTGTTCGGGAGCCGAGGTAATCACGTTGCCTGATACACTCGAGAATATATACGGAGCGGTGTTTAAAAACTGTTCCTCACTGAAAACTATCACGATACCTGCATTTTTGACAACTCTTCCCGCTGATTTTATTACGGGCTGTACCGGATTGGAATATATTTATGTCGATCCTGAGAACCCGACGATGATAAGTGATAACGGGGTACTCTATGTAGACGAAGGAAAAACTCTTATGCTTTATCCTTCCGGTCTTAAAAATTATACATACACCGTAAACGAAGGAACCGAGGTTATTTCAAGCAGTGCGTTTTACGGAAACAATTATATATGTGTTATAGAGCTTCCTTCAAGCGTAAAGAGTTTAGGTGATAATGTGTTTTACAATTGTAAGAATCTTGTAACGGTGGATTTATATGATACAGGCATCATATCGATACCGACGAGAGCGTTTTTCGGAAGCGGTATAAAATTCATAGAATTGCCCGACAATATCGTTTCGATAGGTGATTATGCGTTTGAAGATTGTAAGAATCTTACGCAGATAGATCTTAAAAATGTATCGAGTCTCGGCATGTGGGCATTTTCTGCTTCCGGGCTGACATCGTTATATATTCCGGATACGGTTGTGAATATCGGAAACGGTATTTTGCAGATGTGTGAAAATCTTATTTCCGTAAGGTATTCGGCTTCCATGAATACATTGCCTTCTGCCAGTGTATACGGATGTAGCTCATTGATAGAGATCATCATTCCGGAAGGAGTTGAGAACATTCAGGGCTATACTTTCTCATATCTTACGGCTCTTACCGAAGTACATTTCCCCAAGTCGCTCAAGTATATTGATTCTTACGCGTTCAGTTCATGTAATAATATTGCTATTATAACGGTAGATCCGGATAACGAATATTATACCGTTGTGGACGGCATTTTGTATAACAAGGATGTTACACAGATGGTTTTCTTCCCGAAGGCGCTTGAGATCGATACACTCGTGTTGCCTGACACAGTGACCTCGCTTCCTGACAGTGCATTTGAGGAATCCAGGATCAAGCATGTGGAGATACCGTCGAGTATCACATCGCTTCCGTCCAGCTGTTTCAGGAATTCAGCAATTGAAAGCGTAGTACTGCCTGAAAGCATAACTTATCTTCCTTGGAACTGTTTTGCGGATTGTAAGAATCTTAAAGAAGTAAACCTTGAATATGTTACCGGTTATGACATGGCGGTATTTTACGGGTGTGTTTCTCTTGAGAAAATTGAAATAAATCCTGAAGCAAATCTTTCTTCTTTTTACTCCGGTTTTTCCGGGTGTACTTCACTGAAGGAATTCAGATTTAACGAAGGATTATTTTCCGTACCTCAGTTTATTTTTGAAGGTTGCGTGTCGTTGGAATACGTATACATACCTGACAGTGTGACTAAAGTCGAGGCGAGTGCATTTTATGGATGTACTTCTCTCAAATACTTAATTTTACCCGAGAATCTTGTTACTATTGAAGCTTCGGCGTTCAGCGGAAGCGGAATAGAACACCTTGTAGTACTTTCCGAAACATTGCCCACACTTGTTACGAGTTTTTGGAATCCTGTCGTTGATCACTTTAATTTCATTTCCGAAAAAGCGGTGCTTTATGTGAAGGATGTTGAAGTTTTTGCAGATTGGGCACAGTATTTTGATGAGGTTAAAGTATTCAGCAACGAAAATCTTCCCGAGATAGAGATTACGCTTAACGAGAATGAAGATCATAATATATTCGTTGCATGGAACGATGTATTCTATGCGTCCGAATATGAGATATACGTTAACGGCGTAAAGGTCGACGAGATAAGCGGAAACGAATATGTAATAGAGGGTGCGGAAGTCGGAAAGGAGTATAACGTGGAAATCAGAGCTATTCCTGCGATCACGGGGTACGGTATCGAGAAGAGTTCTTCCGCAAGTATAACGACAGAAATGACGGAGCTTGAAAAATTATACAGTGAACTTGAAGCTGCAAATGAACTGATAGCTTCGGGAAATATTGAAAAGGAAGAGCTCAAAGCGGAAATAGAAAGAATAAAAGGGCTTCTTGAAGCGGCAAAGGCTGAACTTGAATCAGCGGAAAAGGAGAATACTGATTTGAATGCAGTTATTGCTCAGTTGCAGTCCACTATAGAAGATTTGCAATCGCAACTTAACAATCAGAGTACAGGCTGTTTCGGTGCTGTAGACGGTGAAATCACAATATTTGCAGTGATATTCTGTGTGATATTGTCAGGTGCGTGTTGCATGCTGATACTCAGGAAAAAGGAAAACTGATAAACGAAATTTATATATACATAAGGAGCGGGAAACCGCTCCTTATGTATACTCGATGAGAAGACAAAAAGACAAAACATCTATTACTTACGGAGAATCGAGATGAAAATTAAAAGTTTTTTGATAATAGTAGTTTTACTTGTAGCCGTAGTTATTGCAGCTGTGCCACATATAGATTCTGCAGACGCGCGATATTATGACGGAAGGATACTTTATGAAGTTACGGATGAAGATCTGTCTTTCATGGAGGAGTATGGTATTGCATATGATCTTACTGCGGAGATGGTGGTGGAACTTGAGGGACTGCCGATAGCGGAACAAGCTGAAAAAATTGAGAAATACGGCAGTATAAACGGATTTCTGACTTCGGAAGAAGGAAAAAAGACCGTAGAGGATATGGAAGATGAAATAGAGCGAGTGAAGTACGAGGCTGTTAGGCTGATAGGGAAAAACGGTCTTGATTTCGGATACGATTATACTACCGCATTATACGGGTTCTCATTGACGACGACTGTCGGTAACATGTTTACGTTAAGGCAGCTTGAAGGTGTAAAAAGAGCTTATTTGACGCATCAGGTAGTAAAGATGGAGGCTCAGGAAACTTTGCAAGAGTCAGAAGCCGATATTTTGATGTATTCAAGCGGAAGTATGATAGGGACAGGAGAGGCGTACGAGCTGGGATATACTGGAGAAGGAACTTTAGTTGCCATATTGGATTCCGGAATAGATGTATCACATGAAGCGTTTCAGGGGGAAGTGCCGAATCCGTTATATACGAAAGAGGAAATAAAGCAGCTGATAACATCGGTACAGATGAGTTCCATGACGACATCTGAAAATGTATATAAATCGCAAAAGATACCGTATGCTTACGATTATGCCGATAATGACAATAATGTGATCGGTACATCCGAGCACGGGATGCATGTAGCCGGGATAGTAGGAGCTAACGCGGGGAAAATAACCGGTGTGGCGTATGACGCACAGCTTGCGATAATGAAGGTATTCAGTGATGACGGTTATTCGTATACCGATGACGTTATAGCGGCACTTGACGACGCATTGAAACTCGGAGCAGATTCAATCAATATGTCACTCGGACTGTCTGCGGGATTGCTTCAGGCAAATGAGTCGGTGGCGGAAATGTATGACAGGATATACAAAAGCGGTGCGGTACTGTGTGTGGCAATGGGAAACGACTCATATCAGGGTATTGGCAATATTTCGGGGAATAATTTACCTGAGGCAGCCAATCCGGATTATGGACTTACAGCCACGCCGGCGTCTTATTTGAGTTCCTTAGCTGTCGCGAGCGTAGAAAACAACAAAATTTACACTACAAAAATAGACAGTAACGGGAAATCCGGTTTATATGTAGACACTGCTACAGAGAAAAAGGATCAATTGCTGAATTTAAGCGGAAAGGAGCTTGAGTACGTGGCAGTAGGGAATTACGGAGCTGTCAGCGACTATAACGGAATAAACGTAGTCGGGAAAGTGGCGCTTGTAATGCGCGGAGAGATATCGTTCACCGATAAGGTCGTGAACGCGGCAAATGCGGGAGCGATAGCTGTATTGGTGTACGATAATGTTTATGAAGATGTATTTGTCAATATGCAGATAGACAACAGGATGATCCCGTCAGGTTTTATATCGCGTGAATACGGAGAGTTTCTAAAAGAACAAAGCAATAAGGTACTGATTGTAGGTGAAGGTATTACCGATTTTCCCGGGGGCGGACAGATATCCTCGTTCAGTACGCGCGGTTGCACTTCGGATCTGAGATTGAAGCCTGAGATATCGGCGCCGGGAGGCAATATATATTCATCTGTTGCGAACAATTCATACGCATATTATAGCGGGACAAGTATGGCGAGTCCGCAAGTAGCGGGGAGTGCCGCGGTGATCAGGCAGTATCTTGATGAGAAATATCCGGAAATGAGCGATCCTGACAAAACGATACTTACAAGACTCCTTATGATGAGCACGGCGGATCCTATCACAAATACGAACGGAGTATACTATTCGCCCAGATCGCAGGGAGCAGGTTTGCTCAGTGTTATAAATTGTATAGAGACCGCTGCATTTTTGCGTGTCGAAAACAGTACATATGCCAAGTGTGAACTCGGTGCCAGCACTGAAGGATACTATGTTTTTGATTTTTATGTTACGAATATGACGGATCTTGAGCTGAAATATTCCGTAAAAACGACAGTTCTGGCGGATGAAACTCAGGAATACGAAGGCAAATTGTATGTAACATTATCGAGTCGGGAACTTGGAGGAGAGTACGCGGCAGTTACGGTCGAAGGTCTTACGAACGGGAAAGTCGTAGTTCCCGCGAGCGGAGAAACGAAGCTCACGGTTACGGTGAGGCTTACTGAAAGGGGTAAAGAGCTGCTTGACAGTGAGTTTGAGAACGGAACATTTGTTGAAGGGTATATTCAGCTTATTGCAGAAGAAAATGCTTCAGTGGATCTGTCGATGGTATACATGGGATTTTACGGAAATTGGTTGCAGGGGACTGCGATCGAGCAGGATATATTCAGTGAAGAAATGCCGTTGATGCTTGGCAGCGCGCCTTTATTGATAGATATTTATTCGGGAAACGCGCAGTATCTCGGACTTAATAATGTCAGCGGCAGAGTTGACGCTTCCAAGATTTATTATTCGAACAAACTCGGAGAAACTGCACGGCTGAGTTTTATACTCGGGTTGAAAAGGAGTGTAAATTATATAAACATAACTATAACTGACGAATCCGGGAATACCGTATATAATAATTCAATAGACGGGGCAAGTAAGAGTTTCTATTATGCCAATTCCGGAAGTGTATTGTACGTTGTAGACGGTATAGGATGGGACGGCTGTGACGAAAACGGCAAACCTTATCCGTCCGGATCGCGCTTTACGTGTACCGTGGAAGTTACGCCGGAATGCGGAGTTTACGGTGACAATTCACAGAATATATGGACGTACGAAATTGAGATAGACAATGAAAAGCCTGTTCTAGAGAGTTATGAGGTAGTAAAGGAAGAGGACAGGGTATATTTGAATTTCAAGCTGTCCGACAATGCCGATCTGCAGTGTGCCATGATATTTGATTATACAGCCATATATATTTTTGATGACGAAGCATTTGACGAAGTCGGTAAGGGAGAAAGTACCGAATATTCAATAGACATAACAGGATTGGCTCAGTCTTTGGTCGAATACGGTATTAATCCGTCGAAAATAAAGCTTATGGTGTACGACATGGCGTATAATTACATAGATGAGGAAATCGTCATAGGGCCTCAGATACTTAAGCTGGATGATACTGTAGAGATAGGAGTCGGAGGCAGCTTTGACATAGGCTTGAAGTGTTATCCGTTATCTTACGATACGTCGACTCTGGAATGGAAGAGCAGCAACAAGAGTGTAGTCAGTGTGGAAAACGGCATCATAACAGGAGTAAGCGAAGGTACCGCCGTGGTTACGGTCAGTTCTATATCCGGACTCAGTACGTCGTGCACGGTAACGGTGCGGGGCGTTGCCGATACGGGCGTGGTACTCAGTGACACGACGAAACAAATGATTCTGGGTTCTTCGTTTACGCTTTCCGCAACGATATATCCTGTTGAGGCGACAAATAAAAAGGTAACTTATACTGTAAGTGACGAAACGGTTTTAAGTGTTTCCGAAGAAGGAAATGTAGTGGCGATAGGCGTAGGAAGTGCAGTGATAACGGCGACTACAAGGTACGGGAATTCAGCTGTTTGTTATGTTACGGTAGAACCGGTATACGCACAGTCGGTGATTACCGGGATAGATGAGCTTAAGCTGATAATAGGAGAAAGTGAAAAGATCGAAGCGGAGGTTATGCCGGAAAATACGACATATAAAGAATTGATATGGATATCTTCTGATACCGGTATAGTCATTGCGGATAACGGCAGTATAACGGCTGTCGGTGTAGGAGATGCTGAGATAAGGGTTGTCAGCAAAGACGGAAAAGCGGAGAAAAGGATATTGGTAACAGTGCTTCCGCGGGAAGTGCAGGCAATAGAGACCGGCGGATCCGTAGGACTCGAGCTTGGTGACAGTACTGTTCTTACTTACAGATTGATACCGGAGGATGCGACTTATCGGGAGATCAGTTTCAGCGTGGAAAACGAAAGTATAGTATCTTTGAGTCAGGACGGAGAAATAAAGGGCCTGAAGGTAGGCAAGACGACGGTGACGATGACGGCACATAACGGAGTAAGTACAGTTGTGACGGTAATAGTATCTCCGGTAAGTGTTCAGTCTCTGAACCTGAGCAGTCGATACGGCATTATTTTCATAGGTGAAACCGTAACGTTGAGTGCGGAGGTATATCCCGAGAATGCTACTTATAAAAATATCATATGGTCGAGCGCGGATAACAGTATAGCCACAGTTTCACCCGAGGGTGTGGTAAGTGCGGTCGGTGAGGGCAGCACTGTGATCATTGCTTCAAGTGTGGACGGTGTAACTGCCGAATACAATGTCGAAGTAAGGAAGCGTGCTGTATCTGCCGTTGTAATCAATGCGGCGCGAAGGAGTTTGAATATCGGAGACAGTATACTTGTCGCTGCGTCGGTTTTACCTGAAAACAGCAGTATCAGAAATGTCGAATGGAGCGTAGATAACGAAGAAATCATTTCTGTAAACGAAAACGGGATTGTAACGGCACTCAAGGCAGGCAGCGCAACGCTTACGGCAACTGTCGACGGTATAAGTCAAAGTATAGTTATAACAGTTGTTCCGAATTCGAATTCTTCGGTCTGGATTGTCGTATTAGCTGTTTTACTGATTTGTGTTGCGGTAGCTTTTGCATTATGCGCCGTATTTGTTTTTTCGAAAAAACGTAAAAAAAATAAATCGGATTCGTAATTGATTTTTAAGGTATCGAAGGTTAAAATTCACTTGTCATATTATAAATAAATAAATCAGGGTGTCTGTCGGCACCTTGATTTTTTTTGAGCGTTTCTTTTGAACGAGTATACTTAGTCGGGTTGTTTTATTCCGTTATTTCTGAAGGGCATCATGTCTTCTTCGGCGCCTAAAAAAGCCGTTCTGTCTGTTGCCCCTATTGCGGCGGCGCGTTGAATGGATGTGTATCCGTATTTTGTACGTATTTTGTCTATGGAATATTCAAGTTCTTCATGCTTATAGGCGTTTAAAGAAAATAATGAAGCCTGATTTTCCGACACGGAAGAAAAAAGCCCCGATACGGAAACTCCTATCGACCTTAACGGAGGGTCTTTGTCGGGATCCCAATTGTTTTCAAGAAGAGAAAAAGCCGTAGGGTATATGTCTTGCGATGTATGGGACGTAAAAGGTAAGGGCGCCTGCCTTACAAATGATTCGAGAAAAACCGATCTGAGCCATACGGTTATCGTTTTGGCGGATAAAGAATATGAACGTAATCTCGTCGCTACCATTTCGGTCAATGCTATCAAAAGAGCTTCGGCGTTCCGGTAGTTTCGTATATCTTTTTCAGGAGTGCAACTTTGACCTACACTTTTTATCTCCCGACGTTCGTTGACTTTCATAACGGGTGAATCGTCTTTTCCTGAAGCGTACCTCTTCAGTATTTCTCCGTTTACTCCGAAAACAGCTTTCAGCAGGTTCAGATCGGCACAGGCAAGCTGACCTATGGTAAATATATTCATCGCTGTCAGCTTGCGTTTTGTAGCTTTTCCTACCATAAATAAATCTTCTACCGGAAGTCCGTAAATTTTGTCCTTGAAATTTTTTTCGGAAATAACTGTTACGGCGTCAGGTTTTTTGATGTCACTTCCGAGCTTTGCAAATATTTTGTTGAAAGATACTCCCACGGAAACAGTAAGCCCCGTTTTAGCCTTTACTTCGGTTCTGATAAGATCGGCGATCGTTGAGCCGTCTCCTTTTATCCCGGAATGAGTAACGTCCAGCCAGCATTCGTCAAGGCCGTAAGTTTCGACATGGTCAGTGTATTTGTAATAGATGTCGCGTACCTCGCGGGAATATTTAACGTAAGAATCAAAATGAGGAGGGACGCAAATGAGCTGCGGACATTTTTGTTTTGCCTCCCATATCACATCGCCCGTTTTGACGCCGCACTCTTTGGCTTTCTGATTTTTTGCAAGGACTATACCGTGTCTTTTCAAAGGATCGCCGCATACCGCTACATACTTATCTTTCAAAGCCGGGTTTTTTACGCATTCTACAGATGCATAAAAGTTATTCAGATCGCAGTGAAGTATTTGTCTCATAAAACCTCCCTGATATTTCCGGATTTATTTTAAAGCTTATTAAAGAGGTTTGTCAAGCGATACGGAGGGGTGTTTAGAACAAATGTATTCCAATATTTTACATAAGTATAAATTTATTCGGACAGGACGGTCCGTACGCTTTGGAACTACAGGGCAGATTGAACGGTGAATACTATTTCACACATAGTATTATAGTTGTCAAAAAAGCCTTAAAACAGGCTATTCTACTGTGAGTAGATAAAGGGAAGCGTGAGTAGAGTCGTGATTTTTAAGGTAGAGAAAAGCGAAAAGGAGTAGAACGAAAATTAGGGTAATTAGGTTGATTTTCGGATAGAGCAAGTATAAAATAATACAAAGAAAAAATATGAGTTTACGGAGCGAAGGCCGGAGCTGAAAGGAGGACCCGTCGGTATACGCGGTAAAGGTGCTGAGGGAGCCGACAGGGCGGCGTGGAAGTCGTACCGAAAAGTGTCGGCGGAGTACCGGGGGCTTAATTTTTAAGAGTTATAAGGCGTATCGTGTATGTAGCAGATTAAGTAATATAAGGAGGATAAGATGGAAAACAGAAAATACCGGATAGTGACTGATTCATCGGCTAATCTTACTGATGAACTGATAGATAAATATGATATAGGGATCGCTTCTTTGGTATTCTATTCAGGCAATAAAGAATTTACGAGTTATGTCAAGGGCGTCAAGACGGATCTCAAACAATTTTACGATATGTTGAGGAAGAAGGATGCTCTGACCACATCGTGTGTAAACGAGGCGACCTTTATAGAGGTATTCGAGCCAACGTTGCAAGAGGGGCTTGACATATTGTATATAGGTTTTTCGTCTGCTCTTTCGGCGACGTATATTTCGGGAGAGAAGGCTGCTGCGGCGCTCAGAAAGAAGTATCCGGAGAGAAAAATAATAACCGTAAATACGCTCGGAGCCTCATTGGGAGAGGGGCTTTTGGTATTATATGCTGCGAGGATGAAGGAAGCCGGAGCTTCTATGAAGGAGGTGCAGAATTGGCTTGAGCAGAACAGGTTGAAACTATGTCATTATTTTACTGTAGATGATCTGTTTTTCTTATTCAGAGGCGGCAGGGTAAAAAAGACGAGTTATCTTATAGCGAATCTGGTCAATATAAAGCCGATCATGCATATGGACGATTACGGCAGGCTTATTCCGATAGGCAAAGTTATGGGAAGAAAGAAGTCGCTTAACACTATTGCCGAGATGGTGATAAGGGATATCGTGGATCCCGAGGATCAGACGATATGCGTTTCGCACGGTGATTGTATTGAAGACGTGGAGTATTTAAAAGAAAAGATAGAGGAAAAGATAAAAGTTAAGGAGTGGGTCATAAATTATGTTGATCCTGTAGTGGGGGCGCACAGCGGTCCCGGAACCGTGGCGATATTTTTCCTCGGTAATCACAGATAAGAAGTGTGAAAGCAAAAGCGGCGTAAAGATAAAATTACTTCCGCTTTTTTATACGGGAAGGAGTTGTCAATGACTGCCGAGGATCAAAAAAACCGACTTAACAAAGATCAGATTTCGGTGGAGCAAATCAGGCTCAACAGAAAACTTGACATAATCAAGCGTCCGCGGTTGTTGCGGACGTTTGATTTTACGGCAGTCAATCATTACGGTTTTTGCAAGGTCTTATCCTATTATAGCTTCGTTGCCGAGCCATTTGTCGAACCAGACAGACAGATTCGCTCCGAATGATTTTTCAAAACAGTTGATCATGTCTGCTTTGTCGGCAACGGTGTATTTGTATTGCGAACAGTATTTTTTCAATGCTGAAAGAAAGGGGCGTTCTCCCATAGTCTGACAAAGGGAATCAAACATCAGCATTGCCTTGGTGTAGTTAAGGTACATATAAGTATTGAAGTTTTCGTATTTATCGGGGAGGCGTTCCAGGGAGGTATCGAAGTTTTTATTGTAGTCCTTAATGACGTCATAAAAGAGTTTGTAAGATTTATAGGCAGCTTTCAGTTTTGTATCGAAGTCGCCGTAGTCCGGATTCTTTTTGTAGAAGAGCATTACTGAATACTCGGAGAGACCTTCGTCCATCCAGGCTGATGAGATCTGATTGTTTCCGACTATACCGTACCACCATTGATGAGCTGTTTCATGAAGTACGGTGGAGACATATTGTTCTCTTACGAGACCCGAGGAGATAAATACCAGTTGCGGATATTCCATGCCGCCGTAACAGAAATCAGTTTCAGCTACGCAATAATCAGTATAAGGATAATTGCCGAAGAGCTCGTTATATGTGATCAAAGCTCTGCAAATGAGCTCAAGGGTTGATTCTGCTTTGGAGTCTGCGAAGTAGTAATAATTGATCGTGGTGTTGTCGGCGGTGCCGGATAACACTTTGTAATTTTCAGATAGAGCCAGAGCGAAATCGCGGACAGTATCGGCTTTGAATTTGTATGTAGTCGTACCGTCCTGATTTTTTTGTTCGCTTATTTTTGAACCGCTGTGTGCCACATGATAGCTTTCAGGACAGATAAGCGTTACATTATAATTTGCGCACTCGCTGACAAACGGATCTCCGAGATTGTAATATGGATATTCACAGAAGGCGTTGTTTTCCATGTAGCATAAGATGGGGTAAAAATTGCCGAGATTCACAGACCTGTTAGTGTAGCCGAGGCGGTGTCTTACGTTGGCGAGTTTTACGGAATACATTATTTCTACCGTAACATTATTTCCCTGTTCTAGAGGGGCGCTCAGGTGTACTTTCAGCAGGTTTTCGTCTTCGCCGCAGATTTCGTAATTCAGAGCAGAATCATCGGTTTTTACTGAGGTGATCGAAATATTGCCGTAGCTTTTTCCGTTGGGGTAAGCCGAAGAAGAGTATTCTTTTGCGACGGCAGGATAACTTGCTCCTTCCCGATATGCGTTTGCGTGCAGGTTAAAGAGGAGGAAGGAAATTTCTTCTTCACATTCATTGACAAAATAAAAACGCATACCGCCGCTCAACGTGTGAGAATTTTTATCGTAAGACAGGGACAGATCATATGAATTTACAATGTCTGAAGGTTGAGTGGAGGGATTGCATCCTGCAAACAAGAAAGTAAAAGCCGCCGACAAAATAAGTATGATAAATATGATTGTAATTTTTTTCATCGCACACCTCAAAAGCGTTACTTGATCACGGCTAAAATATCAGCCGTCAAATCAATGTATGGAAAAATAAAACGAAATAGAACATATTTGGCATTTTATGTCGTAAAAATAAATTTTTAATATTTTTGTCGGAACGCGGTAAAAGGTATAATTTATTGATATTCAGGGAGGGGGTTTCTTACAAGGCGGTTCCGGGCACAAGATAAAGATGAAATATCTGAAGCGCATTGCCCGTAAAACCGGAAGGAACAGGGGAGGAAAATTATTGACGTTTAATATTTAATAAAGTTATTAAAATCCCTGTACATTTGTTTTATTGTGTGTTATAATACAATTTACGGGTATCGGAAGAGCCCGATAATATTATATTTTTTGTATAGACCGCTATCATCATGAGGCGGATCGGAGGGAAAAATGATCAACAATAACGAACAGGAACAGAATAAGCTTACTCAGGATAATGCGCAGACATCGGAAAATAACATTAATACTTCAAATGTACGCAGAAAAAGAAAGATCCACAGAATTGCGCTTTACGGGATCGTATTTGCACTGATTTTTGTAGCCAGATTACTTGACAGAGTGATATCGTTGGCCTGGCCGATAAATCTTGCCGTATGCACAATAGCGGTAAGCTTCGTATTTATATTGCTGAGCAGGAATATATGGGAAGCTTTGCTTATGGGGACATTATTCGGTGTAGCGTCATTGATAGCGGCAGTGATATTTCCTTCGCCCGAATTTATGTTGCCTTGGGTTTCGGTGCTTCCCAGGATGATAGTGGGTATTGCAGTATTCGGCGCTTATAAGCTTTTTTTCAGGATACTGAAGAAAGCCAAGATCAACAACAGGAGATATTTTTCGGCATTTATAGCCGCAGGGGTCGGGGTTATTGTAAATACGGCAACTGTAATGTTTATGTTAAGTCTGAACAGGGGAGAAATGCAGAGTTATTTTCAGGTAGTCGGAGCAATAATGCTGTCGAATTTTTTGCCTGAATTCATAAGTGCAATGCTTATTGTGCCGTTTCTTACGATCGGAGTGTCACGCGGGGCGAAGATATCGATAGCCGGGGAGTAATTGATACAGGGGAAAAACGAATGAATTTAGCTGTAGATATAGGAAATACTAATATAAAAATAGGCGTTTTTGACGAAGAGAAGCTGATCAGCAGTTACAGAGTCGCCAGTGATATATCACATACTGCCGATGAGTACGGTATCACGATCCTGAATTTGTTGTCCTCCTCGGGGATCCTGCCTGATATGATTACAGGGAGTATAATTTCCTCGGTAATACCGCAATTGAATTATACGATAGAGCATATGATCACGTATTATTTTAATGTGAAGCCGTTGTTTGTCGGGGTAGGGATAAAATCGGGGCTTAATGTCAGATATGACAATCCGTATGAACTCGGAAGCGACAGAATAATCAACAGCGTTGCCGCAATAAACAAATACGGAGCTCCTTTTATACTTATCGATTTCGGCACGGCTACGACATTTAATGTGGTGAACGAAAAAGGCGAGTTTATAGGGGGATGTATCACATTGGGAGTCAAGTCGGCGGTAGAGTCGTTAGCTTCGTCCACAGCGAAGCTGCCTAATGTCGAGATCGTGCAAACAAAAAGTGCCATATGCAGAAGTACAGTTAAAAACATTCAGAGTGGTATATATTATTCGGTAATTGGACAGGTAAAAGAGATAACAAGACGAATAAAGAAAGAGATGAAATATCCGGAAGTAAAGGTTATAGCGACCGGGGGGCTCAGTGAGGTTTTTGTTGAAGAGTGCGATATCGACATTGTGGACAGGGGGCTCAGTCTTGAAGGCTTGAATATATTGTATTTGATGAATAAGGATAATGAGTGAATTCAAACTTGTAAGCAATTACAGACCTACCGGAGATCAGCCCAAGGCTATCGAAGAGCTTGTGGAAGGTGTAGAAAACGGATATCGGACACAGGTGCTGAAAGGGGTCACGGGAAGCGGAAAGACTTTTACCATGGCAAATATCATAGCGCGGCTGAACAGACCCGCGCTTGTTATTTCACACAACAAAACGCTTGCCGCACAGCTGTGCAATGAATTCAGGGAGTTTTTTCCTGAAAACAGGGTGGAGTATTTTGTAAGTTACTATGATTACTATATGCCGGAAAGTTATATTCCCGCAAGAGATCTCTATATAGAAAAGGAATTGGATATCAATGACGAAATAGACAAGCTTCGTCACTCGGCGACGTGTTCGCTATTTGAAAGAAAAGATGTCATAGTGGTTGCGTCGGTGTCGTGTATATACGGACTCGGAGCTCCGGGCGAGTACTATGAAATGAGTATCAGTTTGCGTCCGGGTATGGAGATAACCAGGAAGGAGCTTCTTCGGAGACTGGTGGAGATCCAATATACGAGAAACGATATGGATTTCACCCGCGGATCATTCAGAGTAAGGGGCGACACAGTGGAGATATTTCCTTCAAGCTCGGATGACACTCTGATAAGAGTCGAGTTTTTCGGTGACGAAGTAGACCGCATTTCCGAAGTCGAGGCTATGACTGGACGAAGGATATCCACGCTTTTGCATACAATAATATTTCCCGCGACGCATTATGTGATAAACGGAATAACAAAAGAAGCTGCACTTGAAAATATCCGTTTTGATATGGATCGGGAAGTTGCGGCTCTGAAAGCGCAGGGGAAAGCCATAGAAGCACAGAGACTTTTCCAAAGAACGACTTATGATATGGAAATGATAAAAGAAATAGGTTATTGCAGCGGAATAGAGAATTACTCCCGTTATTTTGACGGAAGGAAACCGGGAGAACCGCCTTACACCTTGCTCGATTATTTTCCTAAAGGGTTTATAACATTCATTGACGAAAGTCATATGTCAATTCCACAGATAAGGGCGATGTATAACGGCGACAGAGCGCGTAAGACGAATCTGGTGGATTACGGGTTCAGATTGCGTTCGGCTTTTGACAATCGTCCTTTAAAATTTGACGAATTTGACGATAAAATAGGGCAGATGATATGCGTATCCGCAACACCGGCAGATTATGAGATATCAGTTTCGGGACAGGTCGTCGAACAACTGATAAGACCAACGGGATTGTTGGATCCCGAGATCAGCGTCAGGAAGACCGAAGGTCAGATAGACGACCTGATAGATGAAATAAAAACGGCAACGGATAATAAAGGAAAGGTCCTTGTCACGACTCTGACGAAGAAAATGGCCGAGAAACTTACGGATTATCTGCTGGAACGCGGTATAAGAGTGCGTTATATGCACAGTGATATAGATACCCTTGAACGAATAGAAATCATATCTGCTTTCAAGGGAGATGAGTTTGACGTATTGGTCGGCATCAACTTGCTCAGAGAAGGGCTTGATCTTCCTTCGGTGGAACTGGTCGCAATACTTGATGCCGATAAGGAAGGTTTTTTGAGGAGCGAAAGCTCTTTGATACAAACGATAGGAAGGGCTGCAAGGAACGTCAGAGGCAGGGTCATAATGTATGCGGATACCGTTACCGGGAGCATGAGGCGCGCAATAGACGAAACCGAACGCCGCCGTACGCTTCAGGACAAATATAATAAAGAACACGGAATAATACCCGAGACTATCAGACATAATGTCGCCAACACATTGGAGATAACCAAGAAAGAAACCGACAGGATGAATAAGTATGAATTAGGTAAGGAAATAGACAGATTGTCGGTAAGTATGAAAAAAGCCGCTTTGGAACTCGATTTTGAAAGAGCTATAAAATTAAGGGATCATATATCGGGACTGAGGAAACAGCTTGAAAGAATCGATAAATCGAAAGCAGGGAAAAAAGAAGTATGAGTGAAAAGAGCATATATATAAAGAATGCAAAAGAAAACAATCTTAAAGGGATAGACGTTGAAATACCTAGAGACAAGCTGGTCGTGTTTACGGGGATATCCGGCAGCGGAAAAAGCAGTTTGGCTTTCGATACGATATTTGCCGAAGGACAAAGAAGGTATATGGAAAGTCTGTCGGCATATGCGAGGCAATTTTTAGGGCAAATGGAAAAGCCTGACGTAGAGTATATAGAAGGACTGAGTCCGGCTATATCGATCGATCAGAAAACAACATCTGCCAACCCTCGTTCCATAGTGGGAACTGTTACAGAGATATACGATTACCTTAGACTGTTGTATGCGCGCATAGGGACGCCGCACTGTTACAAATGCGGAAAGGAAATAGAAATGCAGACAGTAGATCAGATATGCGACAAAGTTCTTGCCGGGACCGAGGGGAGCAAACTGATCATCAAGGCGCCCGTAGTCAGAGGGCGGAAGGGAGAATTTGCCAAGCTTTTCGAAGGGTACATGAAAAGCGGGTATGTAAGGGTTGAAGTAGACGGAAACGAATATCTTCTTGAAGAGGAAATAAAGCTTGATAAAAACGTAAAGCATAATGTAAACCTTGTAATAGACAGGCTTATTCTGAAGAAGGGCTGTGAGCAGCGTCTTGCAGAGGCGATTGAGACAGCCATGAATATAGCCGATGATCTTGTGGTCATAAGTGTAGACGGGTCAGACAAATTGTATTCGGGGAAATATACCTGTCCGGATTGCGGAGAAGGGCTTGAAGAACTTGAGCCGAGAACATTCAGTTTCAACAGTCCTTTCGGGGCGTGTCCCGAGTGTGCCGGACTTGGATTCAAGATGGAGTTTGACGAAGATAAGATCATAACCGATCCGTCAAAAAGTGTGAAGGAAGGCGCCATAAAAATAATGGGTTTCAGCATTGACGGCGGAAGGCATCTTGAGATGTACATGAAGGCTCTTTCGAAAAAATACGGCATAGACATGAATAAACCTTTCAAAGATTTATCGGAGAAAGCGAAGCATCTTATTTTATACGGAAATAACGGTGAAAGGATGTCTATGGAATATAATTCCGATAAGTTTTCGTATGAATACAACAACAGCTGGGAAGGCCTTATCCCGATGCTGGAAAGAAGGTACAGGGCAACGACTTCCGAATATGTCAAAAGGGAATACGAAGCACTTATGTCAACAAGGCCGTGTGAGGCATGCAAAGGCAAAAGACTTAAACCGCAGTCGCTTGCCGTAACGGTAGGCGGGAAAAGCATATACGAAATATGCATGATGCCGGTAAACAAGCTGACCGAATTTTTCAGTGAGCTGACACTGAATGAAACAAAAGGGCAGATAGCGTATATGATACTGAAGGAGATCAGGGCGCGGCTGAACTTTTTAGTGCGTGTCGGATTGGGGTATCTGAATTTATGGCGGTCAAGCGGGACGCTTTCAGGAGGCGAAGCTCAGAGGATAAGATTGGCGACACAGATAGGAAGCGGACTCATGGGGGTGCTTTATATTCTCGACGAACCCAGCATAGGGCTTCATCAGAGGGATAACGCCAAACTCATAGAGACACTTGAAAGACTCAGAGATCTCGGGAATACACTGATAGTAGTAGAGCACGATGAAGACACTATAAGGAGCGCCGATTACATTGTAGATATAGGACCGGGGGCAGGAGTGCATGGCGGGGAGTTAGTTGCATCGGGCAGCGTAGAGGATATCATGGCGGAGCCGGCTTCGATAACGGGACAATATTTATCGGGGAAAAAATTCATAGCCGTGCCGGAGAAACGAAGACCAGTCAATCCTGAGAAAATGCTGAGGATAAAAAACGCTTATAAAAATAACCTCAAAGGGATAGACATAGATATCCCGCTCGGACTTTTCACGGTAGTCACGGGGGTGTCGGGAAGCGGAAAAAGCAGTTTGGTGAATGAGATAATAAAACCTTTTCTTTCTTATCGGCTGAACGGAGCTCGTAAGAAGGAAGTTGATTGCGCAAGTATAGAAGGATTTGATCTGTTGGACAAGGTAATAGCAATAGATCAGTCGCCTATAGGGCGTACTCCGCGAAGCAATCCGGCAACTTATACCGATGTGTTTACTGCGATAAGGGAATTGTTTGCTTCAACATCGGACGCAAAAGAACGCGGTTACAAAGCAGGCAGATTCAGTTTCAACACGAAGGGTGGCAGATGTGAAAACTGCCGTGGTGACGGGATCATAAAAATAGAAATGAATTTTCTGCCTGACGTATATGTACCGTGTGAGGTATGCCACGGACAAAGGTACAACAGGGAAACTCTGCAGGTGAAGTACAAGAATAAAACCATAGCCGATGTTCTCGATATGACTGTCGACGAAGCCGTGGATTTTTTCAGCGCTATTCCGTCGATATATAATAAACTGAACACCTTGAAGGACGTTGGATTAGGGTATATTAAACTCGGTCAGTCTGCAACGACTCTTTCAGGCGGCGAAGCTCAAAGAGTAAAGTTGGCGACCGAATTATGCAGAAGAAGCACCGGGAGGACGATCTATATTCTGGATGAGCCTACGACAGGTCTTCATTGGGCTGACGTAGATAAGCTGCTTGTTATATTGCAAAGGCTGGCTTCGGGAGGGAATACGGTTTTGGTAATAGAGCACAACATGGATGTGATAAAGGTGGCGGATTATATAATCGATCTCGGACCCGAAGGAGGAGACGAGGGAGGAAGACTCATAGCTGAGGGTACGCCGGAAGAAATCGCAAACTGTGAAAAGAGTTACACGGGTAAGTTTTTAAAAAAGTATTTGTTTAAGGAGAAAAACAAAAAGGGATTTTAAGCATCAATACGGAGGTTATTTTGAAAAGGAGAAGATTTACAGCCGGGATAATGCTGATCACAATCGGACCGTTTGTAAGGAGCAAACTTGTGGGCGGCGAGAAACTGATGGACATCAGGGAACCATGCGTGTTTATTTGCAATCACAGTGAGTTATTTGGTCCCATGACATGTGTTGCAACGCTTCCTTTTTATATAAGACCTTGGGTAGATGAGAGAATGACGGACAAAAAACTTGCTAAAGAACATATAATGGCAAATACGATGTCAGTTAAGAAATGGCCCTTGAAAACCAAGCGTTTATACTCATCACTTGCGGGGAAAATAGCTTCCGGAGTCATAAAACAGTTTGATCCGATACCGGTAGGAAAACTCAGTATGCGAGCGGTCAGTGAAATGCTGAATAAAAGCATTCAGGCATTGGCAGCCGGTCACAATATTTTGATATTCCCAGAAAACTCGTCGAAGGAGAAAGACGGCAGATACAAGAAGACGGGATTTTCGGATTTTCATCCTGCATTTTCACATCTTGCGAAAAAATTTTACGACGCCACAAAGGAAATACTGACCTTTTATCCTTTGTATGCAGACAGGGAACTACATATACTTTCGGTAGGGGATCCCGTCGTTTACAAACCGGAAAACAATTCATCCGAAGAATGCCGGCGTATTACTTCCGAAATACGAAATGAAATGAACAAGCTTTATTTTGATATTGAAAAAGTAAAATTCGAAAAATGGGAAAAACGTTTCAGAAAATAACCGAATTTTTTAAATAAAGAAAAGAAAGTACAAATAACAAAAAAAAATGAATGCAGATCATTGACATTTTCATTGATGTGTATTATACTGTTTATACAGAGGAGGATTTTAATAAAAGGAGGTATACAAGTATAAGGTAATTGATCTGCTGTGGGTATAAAAAAAGAGGTATATAAAAAAATTTTTTGACTGTAGGAATCCGATTATATATTGTGCTGGATGAAACATTATTTTTTCCCGGCGTGACGTATGCCTTCCAGTCATTATTTTATTATGATTCAGCAAAGAACATCTACGAATACGTTACATATCAAAGATACAGTGCCGAATAATATTATTTAAGATTATCAAAGGTATATTATGAGCAAATATTATTTTATAATGCGTATTATAATTATAATAAGCGGAATTGCGGCAACTTTAGCAACAGCGATATTCTGTTTTTTATCGGGTGAAATTGCAGGCGGAATATTATGCATAGTGCTGTTTCCTTTGGCAACGTGGATCGGCGTTCTGATTAACGGGAAGTTGGCCGGAAAATAAATTTCCGTAAAAATACATATAAGGAGATGATGTATATGAAAAAATTGATACCTGTAAGTATTGTAGCGGTTATAGTAGCGGCTGCTTTATTGGTTATATTTCTCCCTCGGACTTCTTATACTGACGCATTTACCTCTTTGGAATATAAAGTTATTGAAGCTGCCGGACTTGAAATATCGGGAAGCACTGCCGTGTTGAATTTCGATGATGGAGGAGCTCAATCGATAAAAATAGGCTATAAATTCTATAAGGTCGGGGCAGATGACGCCGAGTACTATGCAGCAAATTGTTTGCCGGATAATTCTCGCGGTGAATACAGAGTTTTGCAGGCACTGGGAGTAAGGAATCACGATTCTGCCTCGTATGATGTTACGATTTTTCTGATCAAGCCGGCAAAAAACGAGTGTTTTGCTGTTTATGCGAATGTGACTGATGAGGCTTTTGCGTTATTGAAGTCGGATAAAGAGGCGGATGAAACCACCGCAGAGCTTCTGAACCACAGTGACATATTGGCTTCCAATATGATACAAAGAAGCAGGGAAAAAAGTGATGAGTTATCTGATAAATTAAGCGGTGATGAGTCGCTTGAACAGCGTGCGCAGTCCATGGCGAATGACAAGGAAGCGCTGAACGATTATCTTTCCTCTCCCGATGGCGACATCACGACTTTGATTCCGTCGGAGTATTTTTACTCGCCGGTGGAGAAAACCGTGACGGGGACAGCCTTCGGATATATTATTGAAACATATCCTGTTGCAGGAGGTTCATATAAATCCGCTGTATTGGTATTTGATGTTGATTATTCGCTTCCGAGCAGAAACAGTGATATGGCTAAAGTATGCGTTCGTCAGCTTTTCAACAGGTATTTTTTAAGTACCGGCAGCAATAAAACCGCAGCTTTATATGATGGACAGAATTGCCGCATAGGTAATGTCGGTTTCGGTTTTGCGGTGAAAAATGTTGACGCTCCCGATTACGGCGACGCCGATTATGACGCGATGGAAGAAAAGGGAGATTTTATCTGTATCATGATGTATGGCGTAAAAGACGATAATGGAGAATTATTAATAGGGAAAACCTTGTACGATAAAATAAATTACTGTTACGGCGCTGTACCCGGAGTGCCCGATTCATTCCTGGATATGTACGGAAACGGAGCGGATAACGGTATATTTTTAAAAACTTCACGTGAAATGGTTTCAGATATAGAGGGTTCAAATGTAACTTACGATAGCGATGATTTCATATTGTATTTAAGGATAAACCTTTTAAGTCAGATAGCCGATTACGGAGCTCCGATTAAGCTTGCGGCGCTGATACCCGAAACAAATCCCGGGAATCAATACAGAGCTTTGCCGGATGGCGCATATGCAGAAGGTATTGTATTTTTCAATTCTGTTTCGGAAGGCAATGTTTTGCTTGATGAACATATATATATAGGGATAAACGTTGATATTTACAGAGACTGCACGGGAATCGAATATGTGGACGGAATGCAGCAGGAGGGTTTATATCTTGTGTGTACTTCAGAGCATGTCAATTATTTCGGAACGTTTTCAAGAATTATTGCTGATTAAAATCAAGCGGGAAATATAAACCGGTACGTTTGAAAACGTACCGGTTTTTTTCAGCCCGGATTTTCGCGGGTACAAATATATCCTGTTAAAAAAGAGAAAAGCAGACAGGTATATCCTGTTAAAAAAAGCAGACAGACCACAGACCCGAGGCAGAGGTCAGGGTGTTCCGTTGAATTTGTACAGCGTGGAAACGGGGCTTGCAATAGCGGTGCCGGGAAAAAAAGAACGGTACAGGCGAAAAAATGTTCGGAAGCAGTTGCGGTGCGACGGCTGAATCCAATAATTACGTAAATGCCCGGTCATCTTTAAAATGACCGGGCATTGGCAGGGGAGACGCGATTCGAACACGCAACCTACGGTTTTGGAGACCGCTACTCTACCGTTGAGCCACTCCCCTAATAAGTGCAAGTAAATTTGCTTAGTTAGTATAGCGTAATTTACCGATAAAGTCAAACATTAAATGCGTGTTTTTTTATTTGATGAAGTTTTTATTTTTGAACAGCAATGTTTTTATGAGTGACCATATCGGGATCCCGGTAGCTAAAGCTGAAATACAGAGGACGTTATTGATAAGGTCGTCGATTTTGCCAAAGTCGGTACGAAGGAGCAGTGCGTTGACCACAAGTACAAAAAGGATAATGACGGCGGCAATAATACAGCATATTACGGTTGAAAAAGTAGGCTTAGCGAAACGGTAGCTTTTTTTATTCGGAGCAGTCAGGAGTATCATGCCGAAAGCTACGGGTGCGATACATGCTGCAAGAGCGGTATAGACCAAGGCTGAAGGGTTATATTCGTTTACATTCGATATTCCTATCAGATAAAGCAGCAGTAACTCGGCAAATACTATCAGTGTGGAAAATAACGAGGCTACCATGTTGATTTTATTCGAGTAAAGCACTTTTACAGGCTTATAATTAAGAATGTCGTTATTGTAGAGTTTTACAGTAATCCCTTCGTTTTCGGCGTATTCTTTTTTCAGTTCGTCGAGGTGGACTCCGGCGTATTTTTTAATTATATCGTTTTGTTCGGTAAATTCTGTGAAGACGACTTTGTCGTCATCTGAAGGAGTCGCGTTGATTTGTTCGCCCAGCATATCGCGCAAAATACTTTTATAATTTTTCTCCGGTTTTTCGGGTGCGGGCTTATCTTTCTGAACGGGAGTTTTTTCCTTAGGTTTTGAAGCTCCGAAAAGAACGTCGGTCCTTCGGTCCATTTCGGGAGTGATGGGAGTATTGATTATTACTGCGTCGTTTTTCTCGGGTTTATCTTGTTTGACGGCTTTTTTTGCAGTGCTCCCGGATGAAGGAGCGTTCCCGAACATAAAACTGATGCGGTTATTTTCTTCTTCAGTTAATTCCGGAGCCTGAAAGGTATAAGTACTTTTCGGCTGATCCTCGGAGACTTGTTCCCGTACGGGGGGCGCTTTCTTTTTTACCTCGGAAGGAGATTGATATCTGAGATCGATCGATCTTTCCGTTTCGTTAAGAAAGTCCTCCATGTACATTATGCCGTCTTCACGTTCTTCTTTGAAGGGATCGAAAGGCGAATGTTCAGGTTCATCTTTTTTCTCTTCGCGCTTTACTTCGTCGCGGAATTTTTGATTTTCTTCATTTTCAGATTTGTATTGAGCCTCGTTTTCAGAAAAAGCCGAAGACGTATCGGAGACCTCCGTAAAAATGGTGTCGTCAGCGGGGGTTATATCGGGATTTTCAAACTCGATATGATCGAAAACATTTTCATCGTTTTCCTGTTCTTTAGAGTATGATTCAAGTTCTTTAAGCCGCTGAGCGATCAGATCCAATTCGTCATCTGTCACAACGGCTTTTTTCTTTTGGGAAACGGTTGCGACGGGTGTCTGATTTACAGGCTCAGGCTTATCTGTTTTGAATTCGGCAGGTTGTATTTCTTCCTGTTCGTCGATATCGAAAACGATTTTGTTTTTATTCAGAGAAAGTTCGTTTATTCCTTTTTCGGTGAGTTTATAATAACGTCTTCTTCCTCCGTTGCTTTCTTCTCCCCAGTAAGAAGCGATAAGCTCTTTGCTTTCAAGTTTTTTCAGGTAAGCGTAAAGTGTAGGTTGCTTGATTTCGTTTTTAGTATTGGTGCTGGATTTAATGGCGGCGGCAATAGCATACCCGTATTTATCGGAATCCTTCAGCGCGTCGAGAATCAGCAGTTCGATATTGCTTCGTCCTTTTTCAGCCATAAAACCTCCTTTTTTTGCCGGAATTACCTTAGATAAACCGTTTCCGACATTATCTATCAAGATTTATTTTATTACAGTAAAACGCTTTTGTCAATTGAATATAATACTATGTGAGAAATAATAAATCCCGCATTTTTTTTATGTTTTGGTATGCCGCTTTTATGGCTTGACGTAAAAAATATAAACTGTTATAATTTATAAGATTTGCAGTGTACTTTTTATGAATTCATACATTTATATTCGGCGATCTGTGTTTGATCCGGAGAGAATCAGATAAAATGATTTTTGATTTGTTGACTGATAAAAAATCTATAGAGCCATTAGCGCAACGTATGCGTCCGATAAGTATAAAGGATTTTATCGGGCAGGAGCATATCGTGTCGCAGAACTCTTTATTGCGTCGTGCAATAAAAGCGGACAGAGTGGGGAGCTGTATATTCTGGGGGCCGCCGGGTACGGGCAAAACGACTTTGGCAAATATCATTGCGAACAGTATCGGAGCCGAGATCGTCAAGTTGAATGCTGTGACAAGCGGGGTTGCCGACGCAAAAAAAGTGATAGAGCAGGCTTCTGAGACTTTAAAATTGTCCGGGCGCAGAACTTACTTACTGCTTGACGAATGCCACAGATGGAACAAGGCGCAGAGTGACTGTGTACTCCAGGCTATAGAGACCGGTACGATAATCTTTATAGGATCGACAACTGAAAATCCGTATGTTTCGATGACGCCCGCAATAGTTTCGCGTTGCAGGGTATTCGAATTTTATAGACTGAGCGAAGGAGATATCGAAAAAGCTCTTTATAAGGCTTTGAAGTCGCCGTCCGGTTTCGGTGACAGAAATGTGGTACTGACGGAAGAAGCCGCTGCCCATATCGCAAGAGTTTCCGGCGGCGACCTGAGGAACGCTTATAATATACTTGAAATGGCGGTGCTCACAACAGATCCCGATGATCAGGGAAAGATCGGGATCGATCTCGATACGGCTGCTCAATGCAGTCAGACCAAGCCGTTATCGGTAGATAAAAACAGTTACTATGATATGATTTCGGCTTTCTGCAAAAGTCTGAGGGGCAGTGATGCCGATGCGGCGTTGTTTTGGTTCGAACGTCTTATAGAAGCGGGATGTGATCCCATGCTTTTGGCAAGGCGTTTGGTAGTTCATTCTTCGGAGGATGTGGGAAACGCCGATCCTTATGCTTTGACAATGGCAGTCAGCGCACTTACGGCGTTAAAGAATATCGGACTTCCGGAAGGACGGATACCTTTGGCAAACGCCATAATATATGTATGCAGAGCGCCCAAAAGCAATTCGGTGGTGGAGGCGCTGTATGCAGCCGAGAGGGACGCGAAAAATTATCCTGAAGCGAGGGTACCGTCCCATCTTATGGATACGAATTATCGGCGTTCCACTGATCAGGAAAAGGTCGAATATAAATATGTTCACGATTATGGCGGGTATGTAGAGCAGCAATATCTTCCTGATTCGGTAAAGGATCACGTTTACTACAAGCCCTCCGGTAACGGATACGAGAGCAAAGAGTATTTTAAGCATAAATTCAAAAAAAAGGACTGAGTATGCTGAGTTTTCAAAATGTCACAAAAATATTTTCCGGCGGGAATAAAGCCGTAAACAATTTGAGTCTTGATGTAAAGGAGGGAGAAATTTTCGGGTTTCTCGGTCCGAACGGCGCAGGTAAATCCACGTCGATAAAAATAGCATGCGGAGTGCTTTATCCTACAGAAGGAGACGTGCTGATAAACGGAGAAAGTATAACCGGAAATTCTGTCGCTGCCAAGATGAATATCGGGTATGTGTCAGATAATCATGCCATGTATGACAGGCTTACCCTTATGGAGTATCTGAGTTTCATCGGAAGCGTATACAATGTCGGCAAAACGGATCTCGAGCGCAGGAGCAGGGATTATCTTGAAATGTTCGGACTTTCTTCGGTTTCTGGTGTGCAGATCAATACCTTTTCTCACGGTATGAAACAGAAAACGGCTGTGATTGCGGCGTTGATCCATGATCCGCGTGTATGGATCCTCGATGAACCTCTGACGGGTCTGGATCCGCAGAGTGCCTATGATCTGAAAAGACTGATGAGAAAGCACGCCGATGATGGCAATACGGTGTTTTTTTCTTCTCATGTCATTGATGTCGTGGAGAAAATATGTGACAGAGTAGCTATTATAAAAAAGGGATCTCTTGTTGCTGTGGGCACCCTGGAGGAGCTTATGGAAAAGGATAAGAACAAGAGTCTTGAGGAGATTTTCCTCGATCTTACCTCGGATCAGTCGATTTACAGTAAGGACGATTTTTTCAATGAATGAAATTAAAGCATTACTACCGGTATTATTGAAGGAAAAATTACGCAGTCTGAAAAATAATGTGCTTTTCGGGATAGGAAGACCCGGAAACACTTCTTTAGGGAAGAAAGCGTTATCAGTAATAATTGTTTTAGTATTTTTGCCTGTAATATTTGCAATTATTGCCGTTTCGTATATGATTGGTGAACAGGCTTTTATGGCCGGGATTTTCCGTGAGACAGTATCGTTTGCTGTACTGATAACACAGGGCATAATAATAATTACGGCTACAACTTCAATAGTAAGTACCATGTATAATGCCAATGACGCCGAAATACTGTTGTATTTACCTGTCAGGTCCCGGAATATATTTGTTGCAAAACTGATCATAGTTTACATTTCTCAGCTGGCATCTGCGTTAGTTTTTGCGTTATGTGTTTATATTCCTTTGGGGGTAGGCGCAGGGATCGGAGCATGGTACTTTTTAGGCTTGCTGATCGCGGTATTTTTCATACCGTTTTTGCCTTTGTTCATAGCGGCGTTTATTGGAATGCCGGTTATGTATCTGATATCGTTGTTCAGAAACAAAGGCGCGGTCGGTACTTTTTTGCTTTGTTTGTTATTTGCAGTTGTTTTTGCGGGCTATTATATGGCGATATTCCTTCTGGACGGTTCCGGAGAAAATGTTTCCGGCGAAGAGTTTTTTTATCAGATTGCCGAACATATAAAGAATATAGGGACAGTCGTATTTCCTGATTATTGGCTTGCGGTATTTTTAGTGGGGCCGGGTATTTCCGAGGCGTTGCTGAATCTGATATACGTTGCGGCTTTTGACGGAGTTTTGGGCGTTTTGATATACCTGATTTCGGGCCGGATGTACAGAAGGAGCATTTCAAAAGAACTCGAAGGCGGTAAAAAACAGAAAAAAAGAGCTGAAAAAATAGTTTTTGCATCAAGAAGGAAGTCTCTGGTATCCAAAGACATGAAAGAGATATTGAGAAATCCGTCGTTGGGGTTTATGTGTTATATGCAACTTATAATGGCTGTACTTCTGCCTGTTATATTTCTGATTCTGAACCGCAACTTTTCTGATCGTATACTGAACGACGCAGAAACCCGGGACCTTTTTGAGACGTACAGCTCTTTTATAGCAGCCGGTATTTCAGTGATATCAATGTTTTATGCATCAGTAAATATGGCGGCGTGCGGAGCTTTCTCGAGAGAAAACTATAATATTTCATTGTTGAAGACTTTTCCATTATCGTCGGCTGAATTGTATAAAGCGAAAGTAACGGTGGGAATAATTTTTAATGAAATTACTTTTTTGCTGTTTTTCATTATAATGTCAGTGCAACTGCCTGTCGATCCTGCGTATTTTTTACTTGCCTTTTTATCTTCTTCGTTGTACGGATCGGCTATGGTTTATGTTCAGGTTTACTGTGACATGAAAAAACCGCGCTTTTATTGGAAAAACATAAATGACGGGCTGAAAAACAATTATGCCACGATAGTTTCGATTATAATGTTTTTCATTGTGGTATTAGTTTTGGCGATAATCATATTGGGGTGTGTACTGTTAGCTTTGTCCGGCAGTTTGACGGCGGGCAGTATCTTGGTTTGGATACTGCCGATAATCGTTGGTTCGGTATTTCTGGTTTTGTCACGTAAAAGATTACTGGCAAAAACTGACGGTCTGTTTATTTTGCTTGACGATTCGACAAATAAAATAGATAATTAACGAAGGAGAGTTTTTATGAAAAACGTAATGGATATTTTGAAAGAACGCGGTTTTATAAAACAGATCGTGTTTGAAGAGGATTTGTATAAGCTTCTTGAAAGTGAAAGAGTGTCATTTTATATCGGGTTCGATCCGACAGCCGACAGTTTACATGTAGGGCACTTTGTCGCGGCAATGGCTATGGCACACATGCAGAAGGCGGGACATCGTCCTATAGCTCTAATAGGCGGAGGTACCGCGATGATAGGCGACCCGACCGGAAGGACGGATATGAGACAAATGATGACAAAAGAAGTTATAGATTATAACTGCGAATGCTTTAAGAAACAACTTGGTCGTTTTATTGATTTTTCGGACGGAAAAGCGTTGATGGTAAATAATGCCGAATGGTTGCTTAAGCTCAATTATGTTAAGTTTCTGAGGGATATAGGCATAAATTTTTCAGTCAACAAGATGCTGACGGCGGAATGTTTTAAGATCAGACTCGAAAGAGGACTTAATTTTCTTGAATTTAATTATATGCTTATGCAGGCGTATGATTTTCTTCGTCTGTATGAAGATTACGGATGCGTGTTGCAGATGGGAGGCGACGATCAGTGGAACAATGTTTTAGCCGGGGCAGATCTGATAAGAAGAAAAATGCAAAAACCGGCTTACGCTATGACATTCCCCCTTCTTACAACTTCCGACGGTGTAAAAATGGGCAAAACCGCTAAAGGTGCATTATGGCTGGATCCGGAAAAAACTTCGCCGTTTGAATTTTATCAGTACTGGCGTAATGTTGAGGACGATTCGGTGGAGAAGTGTTTCAAACTTCTGACGTTTCTTCCTATCGACGAGATCGAGGAACTTACTCGCTACAGAGATAACAGGATCAATGACGCGAAAGTCAGGCTTGCATACGAAATAACGAAACTTGTACACGGAGAGGAAACGGCGGAAACAGTTAAAAAGCAGGCGTTGGCAGCTTTTTCAAACGATGTTGCGAATATGCCTGTAATGGAAATCCCGTGCATTGAAAGCGTGATAGATATACTTGTAGCCTGTCAGCTCTGTAAAAGCAAGGGTGAAGCAAGAAGACTGATCGAGGGCGGCGGCGTTTCGATAAATGACAAACAGGTAAAGGATATAAGCGTTCAACTCAGTCAGATCACGAACGAAAAAGAGTTTGTTCTGCATAAGGGCAAAAAAGTGCATATAAAAGTGGTCATGAAGTGATGAAAGAAAAAATAACTCTGTCGGAAGAAATCGCGTCTGCAACGGAAGTGATAGAACGTTCACGGTTTATAGGACAGGTGAAAGGAGTAAAAGACGAGGCTGACGCAACAAATTTTATTGCTTCCGTCAGAAAGAAGTATTATGACGCGACTCATAACTGTTATGCCTATACTGTGTGCGGGATCAAACGCTACAGCGACGACGGGGAACCGCAGGGTACAGCCGGTATGCCTATATTGAGTTGCATAGAGAATAAGGGATTGAATGATGTGTGCGTAGTAGTGACGAGGTATTTCGGCGGCATAAAACTGGGGGCAGGCGGTCTTGTGCGTGCGTACAATAAAACCGCATCGCGTTGTATCGACTGTGCACAACGGATAATATACAGGCTATGTACGCGTTTCACGGTTATTACGTCATACAATCAGTTTAAAACCGTAAACCTTTTATGCGAAAGATATGGAAAAACGGATAAGATAACGTACGACGCCGAAATAACGCTTGCTGTTACCGTGCTTACCGATCATGCCGACGCGTTTGAAAAGAATCTGACAGAAAGCACATTCGGCAGATGCGTTGTAACACGAGAAGCTGAAATGCTGTTGCCGTATGATGAATAAAAGCGATCAAGATGGATATAGTTTTATCTGAAGAATATAAAAAAGCAATGGACTGCGCACTTAAATACATCACCGATTCCATGAAGTCGGAAAAGCAGGTGAAGGACCGTCTTTCGGCCAAGGGATTTAGCGACGAGGTCATTACGGCCGTATGCGAAAAACTTTTTTCCTACGGTTTGTTGGATGACAGGAAAATGTCGGAACTGTATGTTGAACAGACCTCGTCCAGACATGGCAAAAAACGAATAGCCGAGATGCTGAGGCGCAGGGGCGTAAATGAAGAGATTATTTCGGAAACTCTTAATATTGTCGGTGATCAGTACGAGGCAGCAAGCAACGCAGCCGGGAAATTCATGAGGACCAGGGAGCGTACCCGCGAAAACCTTTCAAAACTATTCAGGCATCTTGTTTATAAAGGATTTGAATATGAAACCGTAATGCGGGTAGTCAACGAGTTTGCCGAAGGCGAATGATCGGCAGAGCTCTGAAGTGCGGTGAGATAAGAGCAAGGTTTATAAAAGCCTTAAAAGGAGAGAGGAAAAGGATTTTGGATAACGAATTAAACCTTCATTCAATCGAAAAGTCTTTCAAATCCGAAAAACTGAAAGCCGATATAAGGTTTTTTGACGAGATCGGAAGTACAAACGATGTCGCAAAGGAGATATACGAAGAAGAAGGCGTATTTGCGTTGGTCGTAGCAGCGAGACAGACAAAAGGCAGGGGAAGAAACGGCAGAAATTTTTTATCAGATAAAGGCGGAGCCTTTTTTTCTCTTACTTTGAAACTCGACGGATCCGAAACTCCGCCGGAAATGTTTGAATTCATACTTCTTTCAGCATTGGCGGTATCCGAAACCGTCAAATCGTATGGCGTCACATGCAGAATAAAATGGCCTAACGATGTTTTGGCGGGAAACGGCAAAAAGATATGCGGTATACTGACGCAAACAGGTTATAAAAATAATAAACCGGATTATATCATCATCGGAACAGGCGTGAACGTCAATCAGACGGATTTCGGAATATATAACGATATAGCTGTTTCCATGAAGCAAATCACACATACGGATTATAATATTGCTGACATAATCGCCGGAATTGTCAGGAATTTTTTTACGTTTGCATGTCTGAAAAGGAACGAAATTGTTGAGATATACAAGAAAAGATGCGTAACGCTGGGGAAAAGCGTGCAGGTCGTTTCCTCAAGAGAAAACTATTTTGCTTTTGCGCAGGATTTATCTGCAAGCGGAAGCCTGATAGTTAAAACTCAAGACGGAAAATTGCATGAGGTACTTTACGGTGACGTCTCGATTCGGGAAGTGCAAAGTTAATACTATTTTAAACATAGTATTATAAAGTATCAATAAAGATCAATCATAAGAAAAAGCGGAGAATTGTGATATATGATAGGAATTGACAGCGTAGAAATAAGACGGATAGCAAGAACAATGGGCAAAAGCTTTTTTGAAAAGATTTTTACCGAAAACGAATTATCGCATCTCGAACACGTCAGATTCGCGCCGCAGACGGTTGCGGGTATGTTTGCGGTCAAGGAAGCCGTATCCAAGGCGCTCGGGACCGGGATATCTTCAGGGGTTTCCTGGCGAGACATCGAGGTATTATACAATTCAGCCGGAGCTCCTTATACCAAACTGTATAATAAAGCGGCTGAGATATTATCTGTAAAAGGAAGCAGTGTGCTCATATCCATAACGCATACATCTGAGATCGCGACGGCTGTCGCAATCATCAGATAGCATAAAAGGAAAGGCCGGAAAAAGCTTAGAATATAAAATTCAGAAACCGTAGGAATACGGTTTTTTTTATGCGGGAAAAATCAGCCTGTTTTTTCGAAAAGATATTCTGCTCCGCAAGTGAGAAGATTTATGACAACGCTGTCTGCAACTTTATAAAACACGACTTTTCCCTGTCTTACGGTTTCCACGACTCCTTTGTCTCTCAGGGTTCTCAATTGATGGGATAATGTTGTTTGATTTACTGAAAGCAGTTCTGCCAGGTCGGAAACGCACATTTCCGTTATCACGAGTGCAGAAAGGATACGCACGCGGGTTATGTCGGAAAACATTTCAAAAAAATCAGCGAGGCGGGAGGCTTCTTTTTTATCGGGCATATAGTATTCAAGTTCGCCCAGGGTTTTATTATCGATCAAAAGCATAATTATATCTCCTTTTCTATGTTTTCAGCTTGACATATGCACACAATCGGAATGTGGAGCATATTGTAGTTTAAGCATATATTTTGACGGAGGTACGCTTATGCGTTTATCAAGTAATCTTTTATATCTGCTTTTGCTTTACGCTGTTCTGGATAAAGACAATAAACTGTCTGTAACTACGGGGTTACTGATCGCCGGAGGAATAATGCTGTTCGGAGCATGCTGCTGCAATCAGGAGATGCCGCGGATATGTTGCAACAGGAGAAGGAGCGATTATGCAAATCCGTTTATAATAGCAAATAATCTTTAAAAGCCGACACTCATAAGAAAAACAAAAACTCCGGCGGTAACCGGAGTCATGTATGAATCAAGTATATTGAAAATATCAGGTTTCGTTTTTTTTCAGATCCGGAGTTTCGCCGGGATCGTCCTGATGATTTATTGAATCCAGGTATTCTTTGGAGAACTTACATTTAGAAGAAAAAATTATACTTATCAAGAAAATTATACCGGGGATAAATGCTAAAATGATACGGATCGCCAAAAGCGCCGAGTCGGGCTGTTTGAAGCCTTCGGGGACATCAATATAGCTTCCCGCGCCTTCCACATAACCGCAGGCGCCCAAAGCTACGCCTACTAATCCGATCCCGAGTCCGTTAGCCAGTTTATAAAGGAAAGAGGTAAGTCCGAAAAAAGCTCCTTCGCGCCTGACGCCGTTTACTTTGGTATCTATATCGACTATATCTGGAAGAATAGCCCACGGGATTATTTGTATTCCGCTCATACAGGCGCCGCCCAAAGAAGAGACGATTCCGAGGATTATGCCGTTTTGTTCGGGCAGGAAGAGCGTAAAGATGAAAACGAAAGCTGTAGCTGCTGCAGAAACGTTATAGGCATAATTTTTGCCTTTTTTTGAGGAAAGCCATGTCCAGAACGGAGCCGAAGCTATTGCGCAGATCAGGGGAAGCGCAACAAAGATCATGGCTTCAACGCCTCCACCGAAGTTGAGCGAATCGGCGACGTAAAACATGTAAATACTCATTATCACGTCAAATCCCAGCATGCTCAGCAGGTAAAGGGCAGTACTGAAGCGAAACTCACGGAGTTTGAAAAACTGTTTCAATGTTGAGAAGAAACCGTAAGTGTTGGAGTTATCCGAAGAATATCTTTCTTTTACGTTGAGCGTGCAAATGACGGTGCACAGCGCGGCGATTATGCCGAAACAGATGCCGGAAAGCAAATAGGCTGTTGATTGATTCCCGGTGATCCCGTAAAAGACGCTTTCCTGACCTTCCGCAAACAAGCTGAAAACAGCAGCTCCGAACAGCAGTCCTATATTAGCCATTACTATCCTGAATGAGGTAAGCGAAGTTCTTACGTCATAATCTTTGGTCATATTGGCTGAAAGTGTGTTATAAGGGACATATACTACAGTCCAGCATGTGCAGAATAGAATATAGGCGAAGGTATAGTAAAACATCTTAAGAGCCTGAGTTTCAAAAGGAGGCACAATCCAGAGCAACATAAAACTCAGTCCGAACGGAATAGCTCCGCAAAGCATATAAATACGTCTTTTACCGAATTTACATACTGTTCTGTCGGATATTCTTCCCATAATGTAGTCGGAAACGGCGTCCCAGATCTTGGAAAGAAGGAATACGGCGCCTGCAAGTCCGGGGTTCAGGCCTCCGATTTTTATCATGAAATACATCAGATAAAAGGAAATAGCCCCGAAAGCAATATTGCTTGCAAAGTCACCCATACCGTAAAAAATTTTTTCTTTGGTTTTTATCATGGATATTTACCTCTTCAATATGTAACGGTTTATCAAATGACACTTGCCTCTTCAGTATGCAACGGCTTATCAAATGACGATGTAAAATTCGGCAGTGAGGTCTGAATATCGGACGGATTGAAGTCTTTTATCTGTAAAGAAGATAATGTAAAACGCGAGAAAGGTCAGATCGCAAAAATCAAAACCACGAGCTTATATATCCAGTTTGCGGCAATGCCTGCCATGAGTCCGCCAATGGTATGGCAGAGAATTGCTGTTCCGGTCAGGTTTCTGACCTGCATATTATCCATCATTGCAACATGAGTGCTCAGGTATCCGGACCAGCACATGCACATTGCCGTGAAAACCGCAATGTCGTTTCCCATAATATTGGTTGCCTGTCCGGCCAAAAACCATTCTCTGACTAAACCTGTCGCCGCACCGGCTGAACCGAGAGCGGTAAGCGGAACAGCAATATTGCCCGGATCCGTGAAACCGAAAAGCGGGGTAATGATAAAAGAAAGTGCTTCTCCTACCATGCCGATAAGACCGACTCCTTCACCGGCAGCTCCGGTATAACCGCCGTCCGGTTTAGTGCCGGTAAGGATCATTACGAGGTTACAGATAATCAAAACTCCGGGTACGATAGATACGCCGACTTTAACGCCGTCGGCTCCTCCCTCGAGAAGGGCGTCGAAAAGTCTTGCGCCCCAACTTCCCGGACGGATCATTCTTTCTTTCAAGGGATCATATGTCAGTTTTACATCTCCGTCGTAAGCCTCGGCGTCTTTTCCGTAGACCTTTTTTGTTTTTATCAGCATCAGTCTGCATGATACTATGCTTCCGATAATGGTGGCAAGGTTTCCGATCAATACGGCGACTCCGAAATTTTTATCGGCAGAACTCAACCCGAGCATCGTAACTGTGGTAATGAGGCCCATTCCGAAAGCCGTACCCACGTTGCAAAGAGCGGGCAGCTGATATTTTTTGTAAAAGCAACGGAATTGTTTGTCTGCAGTAAGAGTAAGTATAGCCGGGTTGTCAGACATATAGCAGGTGAAAATGCCTATTATGGTGGCTCCGGGCATACCGTAAAGGGGTTTCATGAGCGGCGAAAGGAATTTATTGGCCAGCGCGATTACTCCGAATTCCGTAAGCACGGCCGAAAAGGCGCCTGCAACGACGGCAAGAGCCGTAATGTAAAGCACGGTATCCATCAACTGTTTATAGGCGTTATTGAAAAGTGTGCTTAAAAGATTGGAAAAACCCATTACGACAGAGAGACCGGTGAATATTGCTATCACTACGCCGATACATATAAAACCTTCTGCACTTATAGTTTTTTTAAACCTGATATCGTTTAAATTATACCCCATGATAGGCCCTCTTTAGAAAACAATAATCATACTCATTTTACAATATATTTTATACTCCGTCAAGAATTTGAATAAAATTTACTTTCAAATAAGTTTTTGCCGCTTTAATTAGCTGTCGCAGATAGAAAGCGACAGAGCAAATTATGTGGAGGCATTAAGGTTTTTTAATTATTAATGTCAGCTTTACGATTGACAAATAAGATTTTGTATAATATAATAAAAAAGTTGTATAGTTTTATGGAGGAAATGGATATTTCCCTGAAAGATAAGGAGTCGGAAAAGTTATGTTGATGTCCAAGATTGTGCTTCAGACAGTAAAAGAAACGCCGGGAGACGTGAAAATCGCTTCTCATGCGCTTTTGATGAGATCAGGTTTTATCAAATCCGTCGCAAACGGGATCTTTACGCTTACTTCGCCTGCTGCTGTTGCTTGCAGAAATATAGAAAATATCATAAGGGAAGAAATGAATGCTCTCGGCGGTCAGGAAGTTCTTTTTCCCGTGGTCATGCCTCGTGAATTATGGGAGTCGAGCGGAAGATATGATTCCATAGGCAGTGAGATGGTAAGATTCAAGGACAGGGGAAATAAAGACATGCTTTTAGGCATGACTCATGAAGAAGCAGCAGTTCACCTGATAAATAATACGGTATCGAGTTATGCACAGTTTCCCTCTATGATATACCAGATACAAACCAAGTTCCGTGATGAACCTCGTTGCCGCGGAGGTCTTATCCGTGTCCGTGAATTTACGATGAAAGACGCGTATTCTTTTCATATGACAAAAGAGGATCTTGACGAATTCTATTATAAAGTGCTTGAAGCCTACAACAGGATATTCAGGCGTGTAGGTTTGAAAAAGTTTATTTCGGTAAGATCCGATACGGGAATGATGGGCGGAAGCGTGGCTCATGAGTTTATGTTGCTGACTCCCGTGGGAGAAGACACGTTGGTGCTATGCGACAAGTGCGGTTATAAAGCAAACATGGAAGTTGCGGAATGTGTGGATACGCCTGCCTCTGAGGAAGATATGCAGGAGCTTCAGGAGGTCTTTACGGGAGAAGCGAAAACCATAGAAGAAGTCTGCGATTTTCTGCATATGCCCGTTGAAAAATCCGTAAAGGCCGTCGTTTATGCGATAAAAGGCGATAAAGAAAGAACAGTAGTGGCTTTTGTGCGAGGAGACAGGGAGGTCAACGAAGCAAAACTCCGTCAGGCGGTCAAAGCCAATATAGCCGTATATGAGGGAGGATGTGAAGGGATCGTCCCCGGCAATATCGGTCCGGTGAATCTGGACAGAAATATTACTGTAATTGTGGATAAAGGGCTGAAGGGCTGCAGGAATATGGTAGTCGGAGCCAATAAGGATAAATATCATTATACGGGATTCTGTATTGACAGAGATCTCGATGCCGTAAGTTACTGCGATATCGCAAAAGTACGGGACGGGGATATATGTCCGGTATGCGGAGGACCTTTGCACCTTGAAAACGGCATAGAAATAGGGAATATTTTCCAGTTGGGGACAAAGTATACCGAATCCATGAATGTCACTGTACTGAACAATGAAGGAAAACTCGTTTATCCCATAATGGGGTGTTACGGTATAGGAATAGGAAGGTTGCTTGCGTCTATAGTAGAAGAAAGTAACGATGAGTACGGCATGATTTTACCCGTAACCATAGCTCCTTATAAAGTTCACTTATGTGCGCTTCGTGTTGACGAGGAAGAGGTCAGAGCTGAAGCGGAAAGGTTGTATAAAGGGCTTATGGACAAGGGTATCGCAGTGTTATATGATGACAGGGATATTTCGGCGGGAGTAAAATTTGCAGACGCTGATCTTTTGGGTATGCCGCTCAGGGTGGTCGTTTCTCCGAAGAATCTTAAAAAGGGAGAGTTGGAATTGACCTTCAGAAAAGATCGTACAAGCAGAAGTGTTCCCGTAGAAAACGGCGTGATAGCTATAGAGGAAGCAATAGCCGAACTTGGTTTGGAATATAATATCTGAATCGGTGATGAGGCTTTGCGTCGAACAATGTGACCGGAAACAAAACAAAATGCGGATATCCGGATCGCCGCAAAGGAGAATTATGAGTAACGTAAAAGTTAAGTCTGAAGTCGGCAGGTTAAAAAGGATGATAATGCATCGTCCTTCCAAAGAACTTAACAATCTTGTGCCGCATTATCTTGATATCCAGCTTTTTGACGATATCCCATGGTTGCAGATGGCTCAGTATGAGCATGACAAATACGCAGAACTCTTAAGAGGCTTGGGAGTAGAAGTATTATATATCGAAGACCTTGTCGCTCAGGCAGCATCGGGAGAAGAGGAACGGAAATTGCTTTTGAAAAGATTTATTGAAGAAGCAAATATATATTCCTCTTCCAAACGGAATTATATATTCGATTATATGTTGGATCGAGATGTCGATGAAATGGTCGGGATAATGATAGGCGGACTCAGAAAATCCGAAATAAAGGCAAAAGGCTGTCATCTTGCCGATTATCTCAAGGACGAATATCCTTTTGTGCTTGATCCGATGCCCAATATGTATTTTACAAGAGATCCGTTTTCATTTCTCGGAGAAGGGGTGGCGATAAGCAGGATGTATATGTCTGCCAGAAGCAGAGAAACTCTTTTCGGAGATTTTGTAATGGATTTTCATCCGATGTTCAAGGGGATAAAAAAATATTATGAACGGAATGCGCGTTTTTCTCTTGAAGGCGGAGATGTGATGGTTCTGGGAAACGGTTACATAGCCGTCGGGATCTCCCAAAGGACCAACGTCAATGCAGTTGAGGAGCTTGCTTGCAGGATTCTTTCCGATGAAGAAAGCGGGTTTAAAGGAGTTCTTGCCGTAGATATTCCGAAAATAAGGAGCTATATGCACCTTGATACTGTTTTCACAATGGTTGACAAGGATGCTTTTGCCATTCATCCGGGCGTGGTTTCTGAGTTTAAGATGTTCAGTATAACAAAGAAGGATAATAAGATCAATATTTCCGAAGAAACGGCTTCTTTATCGGATACGCTCAAAAAGATATTGTGCGTTGACGAGATACGATTGATAAAATGCGGCGGCATGAACTATGTGGACAGCGCAAGAGAGCAGTGGAACGACGGAGCCAATACCTTGGCTGTTGCTCCGGGAGAAATCGTGGTTTACGCAAGAAATACATTTACAAATAAGCTTTTCTCAGACAACGGAATCAAAACATATGAAATACCATGCTCGGAACTTTCCCGCGGAAGAGGCGGACCGCATTGTATGAGCATGGCTGTGTACAGAGAGGATTTATAATTTTCAGAAGGAGAATATATGATTTTTCCCCGATTAAATATATATCTGAACAGAATTACCGGAAATGCTTCAAAACTTCTGCAAATATGTTCTGCGAGAGGTATTAAAGCAGGTTTTGTTACCAAAGTTTTCGGTTCGGACGAAAGAATTATCCGAGTTTTGGATAAGCTTGATTTTGCTTTTTTTGCGGATTCAAGACTGATGAATTTGAAAAATATAAAATCTGACAAACCGAAAATGCTTTTAAGACTGCCGGCTTTGTCGCAGATCGAAGAAACCGTACGTTTTGCCGATATAAGTCTTAACAGTGAGCTTGAAATCATAGTCGCTCTTAATAAATACTCCGAGAGCATCAACAAAAAGCACGGAGTGATTTTGATGGTGGATTTAGGCGATTTGCGTGAGGGTATTTTTTATAAGGATAAGGGTGAGATTTATAAAGCTGTAAATTATATCAAAAATGCCGGGGGATTAACTTTTACCGGAATAGGAACGAATCTGACATGCTACGGATCGATTATACCGACAAAAGATATTATGGAAAAACTGGTCGGGATAAAGCACGATATAGAAAGAGAGTGCGGAGTTGAGGTCGATATGGTTTCGGGAGGCAATTCATCCGGGGTCAATCTGATAAAATGCGGAGAAATGCCGAAGGAAATAAACAGTATGCGTTTAGGTGAATGCATGGCGCTTGGGACGGAGGCTGCGTACGGAACTCCTATAGACGGATGCAGACAGGATACTTTTACGCTTGAAGCCGAAGTAATAGAGCTGAAGGAGAAGCCTTCTATGCCGGAGGGAGAGAAGGGGTATAATGCATTTCATAAAAAAATAGATTATGTAGATAAAGGACAGATGATAAGGGCGATATGCGCAATTGGAGAACAGGATGTGGATACATCCGCAATAAAACCGGTAATGGAAGATGTAGAGGTTCTCGGGGCAAGCAGCGATCATCTGATACTTGAAATTGCAGGCAAAGCGAAAGAAAAAGTCAGATTAGGTATGCCGATGGAGTTTTATCTCGGATACGGGGCTCTTTTAAGGAGCTATACAAGTAAGTACGTATATAAGAATTACATAGAATAATATTAAAAATAAGGTTTTTATTATACGGATTAACGGAAAATGCGGTAAAAATGCTTGACAAGAAGTTTGGTTTGTAATAGAATTAAGAGGCTAAGCAGAAGTTCCGCTTCTCACCGAACGATTGAAACAAATTTTTCGGTAATCGAAAAAACCTTAAGGGTAAACTTTTGGTGCGGACTTTTGTCTGTGCCTTATTTTTTGCTTTGGAGGTAAAAGGTTATCAAGGAACTTCAAATTAACGGACAGATTCGTGACAACGAAGTACGTCTAATAGATGCGGAAGGCAATCAGGTAGGCGTGGTATCCATAAGGGAAGCCATGAGAGCCGCTGAAGAAAGTCAGATGGATTTAGTTAACATATCTCCTAAAGCCGTACCGCCGGTTTGCAAACTGATGGATTACGGAAAGTATCGTTACGAGCAGATCAAGAAGGAGAAGGAAGCTAAAAAGAATCAGAAGATAGTAGAAGTTAAGGAAGTATGGCTTTCGATGACAATTGACGACAATGATATGCTTACCAAGGCCAAAGGGGCTTCGAAATTTTTGGCTGACGGAAACAAAGTGAAAGTAACATTGAAAATGAGGGGTCGTCAGCAAGCGTATGCGAAGCAGGGAGTAGAGGTAGTAAAACGTTTCGGCGAGATGCTCAAGGAAACGGCAGTAATAGAGAAGCAGCCGCTTACGGAAGGCAAGAATATAATCATGATATTAGCGCCGATCGCCACTAAATAGATAAATTGGAGGAAAAAGGTATGCCAAAACAAAAATCCCATCGTGGGTCTGCAAAAAGATTCAGGGTTTTGAAATCCGGAAAAGTGAAAAGAGCGCAAATGGGTAAAAACCATATTTTGAATAAGAAGACGACAAAGAGGACCCGTCATTTACGTCAGACGGCATATGTAGACAAAGCGCAGCTCAGGACCGTGAAGCGCATGTTGCCATACTGATAGGAGGACTTAGGATATGAGAATAAAACGCGGAGTAAACGCTGTAAAGAAGCGCAGGAAAATATTGAAGCTTGCAAAGGGATATTTCGGGTTGAAGAGCACGAATTACAGGATAGCACGTCAAGCCGTGATGAAATCCGGGAATTATGCTTATGTAGGCAGAAGGCTCAAAAAGCGTGACTTCAGAAAACTCTGGATCGCGCGAATCAACGCAGCTGCCAGAGCCAACGGGATGTCATACAGTGCATTTATGCACGGTCTCAAAGTCGCGAATATAGAGCTTAACAGAAAAGTGCTTGCTGATCTTGCCGTAAATGATGCGGCGGCGTTCACAAGTCTTGCAAATACTGCAAAAGCTGCGATAAAATAAAGTAACCGAAGCCTTCTTAAGGAGGCTTCTTGCGTATATGGTGATTTCTGTAAATAACGGTGCATATATAAAGGCCGTAAAACTGAAGGATAAAAAATACAGGGATGAATACGGACTGATGCTCGTTGAAGGGGAGAAGCTTGTAAAAGATGCTCTGAAATACGGATACGAGGCAGAGAGTATTTTTCTGACGGAAGGAAAGCAGACGGAATTATATGACAGTATAAAAAGGTATACGGTGACCGACCGGATGATGAAGCGACTGTCGGCCAAGACTACGCCTCAGGGAATAGTGGCGCTGATAAGGAAAAAACCGAATGAACCGAAGATTCCGGAAGGGAAATCGTTGATATTAGAAAACATACAGGATCCCGGAAATCTCGGCGCGATACTGAGAACAGCCTGCGGAGCGGGGTATAATGATGTGTATTGTTGCGGAGGCGCAGATCCTTATTCACCCAAGAGCCTGGCTTCGGGGATGTCGGCGCAGTTTGCGATAAGGATATATGAGTGCGGGATAGAGCAGGCTTTTGCTCTTAACGGCAGTAATGAGATAATATGCTGTGATATGAACGGAGAAAGTCTTTACAGCTTCAGGGCTAAGACCGATCATGCACTTGTCCTTGGAAACGAAGGACAGGGCGTCAGCAAGTATGTAACGGAGAATTCCGAAAAAAAGATCGGTATACCGATGGAGAACGGATTAGAAAGTCTTAATGTTGCCGTATCTGCGGGGATAATGATGTATATGTTGAAAAGAAGCGATTAGGAGGAAATATGTCTGGTCACAGCAAGTGGGCTAATATAAAGAATAAGAAAGCAAAAGGCGACGCCGCGAAAGCTAAGATATTTACAAAGATCGGCAGGGAAATAGCGGTGGCGGTAAAAGCTGGGGGAAGCGATCCGAACAGCAACAGCAAACTTTATGACGCTATAGCGAATGCGAAAATGAACAATATGCCTAACGATAATATATCGAGAAGCATAAAGAAAGCTGCGGGCGAAATCGGTAATATAAATTATGAAAGTATGACCTATGAGGGGTACGGAATAGGCGGATCGGCTGTTATAGTCGAAGCTCTTACCGATAACAAAAACAGGACTGCCGGAGATGTCCGTCATTTATTTGACAAATTCGGCGGATCGATGGGAACAACTAATTGCGTATCATACATGTTCGACAAAAAGGGACAGATAGTATGTGAAAGGGAAGAAGGCAAGAGCGAGGACGATATATATGAGATCGTGCTTGAAGCCGGAGCAGAGGACGTAAACATAGAAGAAGACGTTTTTGAAGTTTACACACAGCCGGGTGATTTTCCCGTTGTAAGGAAAGCTCTTGAAGAAAAAGGACTTTCGCTTATTTCTGCAGGAGTTGACTGGATCCCGCAGAATACGATTACTTTAGACGGAGAGAATCTTGTCAAGTTTACGAGAATGCTCGACGGACTCGAAGATAATGACGATGTTCAGCGCGTGTTTCATAACGTTGATCTTCCCGAAGAGGAAGAAGAGGAGTGAAAACGCGTATATTGGGATATGATCCCGGACTGGCAACGATCGGCTACGGGATCCTCGATGTGGAAGACAAAAAAATAACCGTAGTGGATTACGGTGTGATTTCCACGCCAAAGGATGAAACTGTTCCGGTAAGATTGGCGCTTATTTATAAATCATCTACGGAATTGATAATGAAATTCAAACCTGATGAAGTAGCTATGGAGCAGTTGTTCTTCAATACAAATTTAACGACAGGAATAAACGTCGCTCAGGCAAGGGGCGTTTTGATAGTTTCTGCAATACACGCCTGCGGATTATTATATGAGTATACTCCGTTGCAGGTAAAGATGGCGATGACAGGCTACGGCAGAGCTGACAAGCCCCAGATTCAGGCAATGGTCAGAACTTATCTCGGACTGAAATCCAATCCGAAACCGGACGACGTCGCCGACGCTCTTGCGGTCGCACTTACTCACATACACAGCAGAAACGTTAAAGGAAGGTTGATGTAATGATATCTTTTATATCCGGGAAAGTGGAATACGCAGGCGAAAATTTCGTGATCGTGGAAAATAACGGATTAGGTTATGAAGTCGTGGTCTCGAACAACACACTCGTAAAATGTCGTGTCGGAGAAAGTATAAAGCTGTACACATACATGCAGGTAAAAGAAGACGGAATAAGTCTGTTCGGCTTTTTGACTGAAGAAGAAAAAAGCATGTTTCTCCGATTGATAGGGATTTCCGGTATCGGTCCGAAGGTGGCTTTGGCGCTTTTATCGGGGATGAGGGCAGATGAACTTGCGCTTGCAATACTTTACGAGGATACCAGAGCACTTACGCGTATAAAAGGAATGGGCAAAAAGACTGCCGAAAGGATCATTCTTGAGCTGAAGGAGAAGGTTTCGCCTATGGAGGCTCTTATGAGGCAGTCAGTCCGGGACGTGTCGGGCGAAAAAGAACCTGCAGGCGAAAGTGCGGAAGCGTTTACAGTTTTGATCTCTTTAGGTATGACAAGGCAGGAAGCCGCAAGAAAAGTAAAGGCTGCCGAAGACAGCGGTTTAAAAAACGCTGAAGAAATACTTAATTTCGCATTGAGAAATAAAACTTGATCTTTTGTGAATTTACGGCACTATTAAACTTAATAGTGCTTTTTTTGTTACAGATGTGTAACAAGTGAATCGGCTGAATTTTTCTCTCAGCACCTGAATACTCGCTTTTTTGTTACAGATATGTAACAAGTGAATCGGATCAAATAAATAAAGTTTCGGCGTAAACAAAAGACTGACTACTTCATAAATGGTTGAATAATCCGTATATCAATCTGAAACACGGATTTCAGAGATGTCGATGTCCGGTACAAAAATAAGAGCTATTTCGCTTTGCAAAAGAAATAAGGATAACTTCGAAATCAAAATCGGATATCCTATGATCAATGTCCAGCAGGACTATGTCTCTATAAAAAACAAAGCTTAAAACCAACAAAAAACTGTATGTGAAAAATGTAAAAGCGAACTCGTCGGAAGTGGTTTTTAAGGGTACGGATATTTTGTTTGCTTAAAAAAGCAAAATAAGTTATAATGAAATGAAAAAATGTTTCGGAGAGAAAAATGGGCTTAATAGAATTATTTACTAATCCTCCAGAGGTGATAATCGGGAAAACAACTACACTCGCCGAAGGCTTTTTGGCGGTGGTCGGTTTTGTCGTTGCAGTTTTGTCTGCACTTGTACTCCATGAGGTCGCTCACGGGTATATCGCATACAGGAATGGCGACAATACGGCAAAAAATATGGGCAGACTTACTCTTAACCCCATAAAACACCTCGATCCCGTGGGAACAGTTCTGATGTTGTTTGTGGGATTCGGTTGGGCTAAACCGGTCCCGGTTAACCCCATGAACTTCAAGAAATATAAAGTAGGCATGTTTTCGGTTGCTGTTGCCGGAGTGATCATGAATCTGATACTATCTTTCATACTCACCGGTATATGCAGTCTGGTGATTTTTCTTGCGGAAGGGAATCTGAATTATATAGTGGAAAATCCTGTGATTTATTATATATTTTATTTTCTTTTTATCTTTCTGCAGTACGGTTCGATCCTGAATATATGTCTGTGTCTGTTCAATATTCTGCCGATATTTCCTTTGGACGGATTCAGAGTGTTAGAAACGTTTTTGCCTCCTTCGAATAAATTCATGATGTTTATGCGTCGGTATAGTTATTTTGTGCTTTTGGGGCTGATCGTGCTCGGATATTTTGCCGACAGAGTCGGTATGCCGTACCTTGATATAATCGGCCTTTATATCAATTCATTGTCCGGGATCATATTAAGACTTTTTGAAGGATTCTGGGGTTTGATTTTCGGTTAGGACTATGGATACTGAGATTTTGCAGTACGATTCGGAATATAAAGACAGCCTGAAATTGGATCTGGATCAGTTCAGCGGGCCTCTTGATCTGCTGTATATGCTGGTAAAAGAGTCCAAGATCGATGTGAAGGATATATTCATTTCCGATGTTACAGATCAGTTTTTGTTATACATAAATACGCTGAAAGAACTTGATGTGGATGTAGGCAGCGAGTATATGGAAATGGCGGCAACTTTGCTTGAAATCAAATCGCGTATGCTGCTTCCTTGCGTCGAGGAGGATACAGATACCGAAACTCCCGAACAGGAACTTATACGCCGGCTCGATGAGTACAGGATAATAAAGGAAGCTTCGGAAAAACTCAGGGAAAAAGAAAACATCGACAGATTGTTTAAAGCCCCCGATAAAACCGATGAAGAAATAAAATATGCTCCCGCCGAAATGTCGTTGGATAAGCTTCTTGACGCTTATGTGCAGTTATTATCGCGTATTGAAATAAGAAAGGCTGTCGAAAAAGAGTCAAAGGAAATACTGAAAGATTCTTATACGGTGGAAGATAAACTCCATTTTATAAGGGATTGTCTGGTTTTTCGAAGTACGTTCGGTTTTTTTGATCTGTTTGAAGAAAAACCGCAGAAATCGGAAATAGTTGTAACTTTTTTTGCACTTCTTGAGTTGACGCGCTTGCAGGAAATAACCGTTGAACAGGCTCCCGACGGCGATATAAAAATCATGAGAAAGGATAAAAAAGAAAAAGTTGCCTGAAAATAAGAGGGGAAGATGAAAAACTTAGCATGTATTCTTGAAGCCTTGCTGTTCGTTTCGGGCGACGCCGTAGAAATTCAAGATATCAAAGAAAAACTTAATGTCAGTGAGGAAGAGCTCAATGAAGCCTTTGAAACACTGAAAAAACGATTTTCGGAAGATAAAGGCATACATATTCTCAAATACGGTACAAAACTGCAGTTTTGTTCAAATCCCGAATATGTCGACAGCGTTTCGGCGGTTATAAATCCGGTCAGGGAGAAAGAACTCACTAAGGCTATGTTAGAAACATTGGCTATTATAGCTTATAAGCAGCCGGTTACAAGAGGCGAAATAGAAGAACTGAGAAGAGTCGACAGTTCATATGCGGTTCAGATGCTGAGTCGGCTGAACATGATAACCGTGGTGGGCAGGAAGGACGCTATAGGAAAGCCGTTGCTTTTCGGGACTACTGATGATTTCCTCAGACACTTTTCTCTAACCGGTTTAAACGATCTGCCTGAGTATGAAGAACTTCTGAATCGTATAGCCACCATGGATACAATAATCATGGAAAACAGGAACCTGTACGATTCCAATCGTCCGCCCGTATCGGATGAGGAGGGCGATGTCCCGGATTTTCTTTCAGATGAAGCAATACAACGTATTGATCCCGATTGATCAGAGTGCAGAATAATGTCTGGAGTACTATGTCTTGCATAGTACTTTTTTAATTATATATTTGTCGATTATCTGAAAATTTAATTATTGAGTCGATTATGTGTTTTTGTGAATTTAAATCTTTATTGTTACAAATACTGCTTTTATGGACGGAATTATAATAGCAACTGTATCGATTATATTCATTGCGGTAATTTTATTTATACCATTGCCCGTTAAGTTTTTTGCAAGTATATCTACTGAGGATCCTGTGTTGAAAACAAAGCTCAGACTTTTCGGGATCATAAAGATCAGACCTCACAGAAAGAAAAATACCGGAAAAATCGGGAATATGATTTCCATAGTGAAGGTGATAGATATAAAGAAAATATCGCTTAATATAAAAGCCGATATAAATGAATGGATATGGTCGCCTCCCGCCGCACAGTCGATCGCGGTACTTATGCATTCGGCAGGAAGGATTATTGCGGGAAGCAGAGCGGTCATTAATTCAAGCGTAATACCGGTCGTCGGAAACGGAAGTGAAATACAGATATATATTTCCGTGACATTTACTATTTTTAAATTGTTAAAGGAGTTGCTGAATGGAAAAAACGTCTCAAATTCGTGAAATAGTGGAAACGGCCGTAATAAATCTCAAGCAGGCGGCAGAGGTAAACACAATAATCGGCAAACCGATTATGACTGAACAGGGAACAATAATGCCGGTGTCTCAAATGACATTTGCTTTTGTTGCGGGAGGCGGTGAGTACGGAAACGGGTCTGCAAACCGTAACGGAGATTATTTTGCAGGGGCAACAGGAGGCGGAGCAGCTTTGGTCCCTATCGGATTCCTGGTCGTGGGGGCTCACGGAGTAAAAATGATACGTGCAGGTGAACAAAGCAATATTGAAAAGCTTATGGATGTTGCAAAGGATGTGATTAAGAATGCAAAGGAAAAAAATTAGTTTAATTTTTCTTGCCGTGGTACTTGTCGGGTTTATGTTTTCAATAAAGGAAACTAGGACGGCACATGCTTTTCCGGCTTGTAGCGGAAAAGCATGTGCCGTCATTGAAGTGAACAGCGGAAAGATACTGTACGAAAAAAATGCCGATGCTCGTCTTCCGATGGCAAGTACTACGAAAATAGCCACGGCGATCACCGTAATAGAAAATTGCGACATTTCTATGACTGTAAAAGTTCCACAGGAAGCTCAGGGAGTTGAAGGCTCATCGATTTACCTGAAAGCTGGCGAAACGCTCACCGTCAAGGAATTGCTTTACGGATTGATGTTGCAGAGCGGAAACGACAGTGCTGTCGCTTTAGCTGTCGCCGTAGGTGGAAGCGTAGAGAATTTTGCGGAAATGATGAATAAAACAGCTCGGAAGTGTGGAGCTGAAAATACTCATTTTGTAAATCCGCACGGCCTGCACGACGATAAACATTATACTACGGCTCATGACCTTGCGCTTATTTCTGTTCATGCCATGAAAAATCCGGAATTCAGGAATATCGTTTCCGCTAAATCGGCAGAAATTTCCAATGAAGGAACGGGTCATAACAGAATAATTTACAATAAAAATAAATTATTGAAAAATCTGGATGGCGCAACAGGCGTAAAAACCGGTTATACAAAAGCTGCCGGCCGTTGTTTTGTAGGAAGCGCAAAAAAAGGAAATATGGAGCTTATATGTGTGTTGCTCAATTGCGGTCCGATGTTTGAGGAGTGCAAGGAAATACTTCAGTACGGCTTATCTCACTATACTATTACAGACATAGTAGTCAAAAATGAACTGGTCGGTTATTTCAGACCCGTAAATAGTGACAAATATTATGTTGCGGCTGCTTCGGAGGGATTTTCAAATATCACACAGGCTGATGAAAAAGAAGAGATCAGAAAAGAAGTGGTTTTTTACGATAATATTGCTGTACCGCTTAAATCAGGAAGCGTTGTGGGGATTTTGAAAGTTTACCGTGAAAAAGAGTTGCTTTTTTCTACAAAACTTTATAATATAGAAGATATAAAGTAATTAATGAGGTAAATTGATGAGAATCAACAAATTTATGGCTGAATGTGGAGTCGCAAGCAGACGGGCTTGTGATGAAATGATTCTTGAAGGTAGAGTAAAAGTAAACGGCAAAAAAATCGATACGCCGGGATTGGAAATCAATGAGTTTAATGATGCCGTCACCTTAGACGGGAGACGGATAACGCTTGTTTCAAAAAAGTACTATATAATGCTTCATAAGCCAAAAGGATATGTGACCACGGTAAAAGACGATAAAGGTCGCAAGACGGTCATGGAGCTGATCAAGATCCGTTCCCGGCTGTATCCGGTAGGCAGGCTTGATTATGATACCGAAGGACTTTTGCTCCTGACCAATGACGGTCAGCTGGCTTATGCTCTTACTCATCCTTCGCACGAGGTGCCTAAAACTTACATAGCAAAAATAAAGGGGAAAATATCCGATACTGAAGTAAGACAGTTGAGAAAAGGTGTTGAAATAGACGGGAAGATGACTTTGCCGGCTGTTGTGAAAATTATAGAAACGGACGATGAATTTTCCCGTGTGGAGGTCACAATAAAAGAAGGTCGAAACCATCAGATCAAGAAGATGTTCGAGGTGGTGGGGAAGGAAGTGGTATTTTTAAAAAGGACGGCGATAGGTCCCTTGAAACTGGGCGGATTGGGCAGAGGCGAATATAAAAATCTTACGTCCAAAGAAATCGAAATACTTAAAGCCATTGTGAAGTAAAATTTTATATTTTACGGATTAAAGACCCGCATTTTTTGCGGGTCTTTATTTAATAAAAATTTTTAGCGGGGGAGTAATTTTTATTTAAAAGCGAAAATTAATTAATTGATATCAATTATTGATGTAGCGGAAAATGATTGCAAAAAACGATGAAGTGTGTTATACTGACTTTGATTTTGGATTTTTTTCAGGAGGCTTTACAATGGATAAAAAAGAGTTGCTAACAGAAGCTCAAAAACGCCATAATATGAATGCCGCCGCTATAGTTGAATATATCGAAACGTTTTCCGATCCTTTCAGCTTTGTGGAGACAAATAAGTTTCTTACCTATTCTGATTCCTCTGATGAAATGACGGATGCCGTCATAACCGGATATGCCACGATAGAAGGCAGGCCTGTGGCGGTTGCCGTTCAGAATTCGGCTGTAAGACAGGGATGTTTTTCCAAGGCCACTATTCATAAAATGATTGCAATCACCGAATATGCGGTCAAGAGAGAGATACCGCTTATTTTCGGGCTGGATTCCTTCGGTACGAACATAAAGGAGGGTGCTGCGATCCTGGCGGGGTTGTCCGATCTTATTTCGACTATAACGTATGCAAGAAGCATTGTGCCTGTGATAGCTGCCATAAAGGGCGACGCTTTAGGGCATTCCGCTTTGATAGCTTCATTGGCGCATGTAGTAGTTGCATCGGAAAAAAGCGTAATCAGTTATAATAGTCCCTCGGTGGTGCTTGCCGGCGAAGACAAGGAGTATAAGCCTACGGAATATCTCGGTGCAGGCAATGCCTCGAGAAACGGGCTGACGGCGCTTGTGGTAAAAGAAGAAGAGATAGGAAATACCATAAGAAGGCTTACAAGATATATACCTTTGAAACTTTATGCCTCTGTGCCTGAGTCTGAAGGCGACACTTCGATGTATAACGTTGAGGTCGCGGGGGCAGAAAAAATGACCGGTACAGAGCTTATCAATGCTTTGTGCGACACGGATTCTTTTTTGGAGCTTTATGCCTCATACAGCAAGAATATTGTTTGCGGATTTGCGTATGTATGCGGAAAACCTGTCGGTTTTCTTGCAAATGAAAGGACGGATGGCAAGAGTTTCCTCAATATGGAATCAATAGAGGAAGCGGCACTTTTCACGAAGCTTTGCAGAAACTTCGGTTTGCCGCTTATTAAGCTGGTGGATTGCGACGGCGTGGAGGTTTCGTTGGCAGCCGAACGTTCCGCTTTGTGGAACAGCGCAAAGGAATTGCTTGCCGCTTCAGCTGAAGTACGTTCGATCTCGATCATTACCGGCAAAGCTGTCGGTATGGCATATACCTTGCTTGCTTCTCACAGCGTCGCCGAGACGGTGTACGCATGGTCTACGGCTCAGATAACACCGCTGAATGAGGAGGCGGGAGGTATAGTGATGTATGCCAATAAGCTTAAAAATACATCAGATATATTTAAAGCCAGAGAAATTGCAAAGCAAACCTATAAAGAGATCGACGGTGACGCTTATACTGCCGCTACTCGTAAAGTCGTGGATGATATAATCAATCCCGAGGATACAAGACAATATTTGTTATCCGCAATTATAATGTTGACATTGAACGATTGAGGTTTACGAATATGATGGGATTATTGTTGGAATTTGAGACGATAGATCTGTTGTATGCTTTGATTGGCATAGTATTCGTTTTCATAGTACTTTTTATATTGATACTGTATGTAGGTATTCAGGCCAAGGTATTTTCTCGCAGGAAAAAGGGAAATGAGGGAGAAAAACAGAAAATGCCCGAAGCATTGCCTTCTCCGGTTATGAGTACTGCTGCAGTCAAAGCGGACGATGACGAGCTTGTTGCTGTTATAACTGCCGCGATCATGGTGTATTATGACGGACAGGATGTTCATGATGTTCAGAATAAAACCAATACGGGCTTTATAGTAAAAAGAATAAAAAAGATTTGATTCCGGAGGATAAATATATGAGAAAATTCATTGTAAAGGTTAATGGTAACGCATATGAAGTAGAAGTAGAAGAAACTTCATCTGTTGCTTCGGTTCAGACTAAAGCGGCGGTAACGCCTCCCGTGCAGTCCGCACAAGTTGTATCGGCTCCGGTATCTGCAGCCCCGGAACCCGCTCCCGAAAAGGTACAGAATGTCCCTTCAGGCGGCACCGAACTTAAAGCGCCTTTGCCCGGAACGATTCTTAAATTTTCCGTGCAGAACGGTTCTCAGGTAAAGGAAAACGATGTGGTTTTGATAATCGAGGCAATGAAGATGGAAAATGAAATCAGGGCAAATGCTTCGGGTGTGATTACCTTTGTTGCGCAGCAGGGAGCAAATGTCAATTCCGGAGATCTTATCGCCGTTATTAAATAGACGCCGGAGGGATACTGATGCTGAAAGTTTCTCTTATGGCTGCCAATATACTTGAAAGTCTGGAAAAATTCTGGCAAAGTACAGGATTGGCTCAGTCAGAGATCAAGAATTACATTATGATTATTATTGCCTGTGTTTTACTTGTAGCGGCAATAAAATATAAATGTGAACCTAATCTTCTTTTGCCGATAGCCTTCGGAATGTTGCTTATAAACATGCCGGGCGCTTATGACATACTTTTTAAGGAGCCGGTCGTCAAAATAATTGAAAGCGCTACCGGTACGACCATTGAAACAGTCGAAGCAGGCGGACTTCTGTATTATTTTTATCAGGGTGTTGACCTTGTGATTTTTCCGCCTATAATTTTTCTCGGGATAAGGGTAATGACTGATTTCGGTCCTCTTATCGCCAATCCGAAGAGTCTGATTCTTGGAGCTGCCGCTCAGCTTGGTATTTTTATAACTTTTTTAGGCGCAAAATTCCTCGGCTTTGACAACGCCGAGGCTTCCGCCATAGGTATTATCGGCGGGGCGGACGGTCCGACAGCCATTTACCTTACAAGTAAACTCGCGCCTCATTTGCTTTCGGCTATTGCGGTCGCGGCGTATTCTTATATGGCTCTCATACCTATTATTCAGCCGCCGCTGATGAAACTTATCGTACCGAAAAAAGAAAGAATGATTAGAATGAAACAGGCGAGGGAAGTTTCCAAGGCTGAAAAGATTATTTTCCCCATCGCCATCACCATTCTTACAGGTCTTATTCTGCCTGATTCCCTGCCTTTGATAGGGATGCTCATGCTGGGTAATTTATTGCGGGAAAGCGGTGTGGTCAACAGGCTTGCTGATACGGCGCAAAATGCGCTCATTAATATAGTAACTATCCTTCTCGGAATTTCTGTCGGATGCAAGGCCTACGGAGAAACCTTCCTTACCGTAAATACGCTCAGTATTATATTCCTTGGCCTTGTCGCTTTTGCATTTGCGACAATCGGCGGATTGCTTATAGGCCGATTAATGTGTAAGCTTGATAAAGGAAAGACGAATCCTCTTATAGGTGCGGCAGGCGTTTCGGCAGTTCCGATGGCGGCAAGAGTGGCTCATAACGTTGCTGTTAAAGACGATCCTCAGAATTATCTACTTATGCATGCAATGGGCCCGAATGTGGCAGGTGTTATCGGTTCGGCTGTGGCCGCCGGGATACTGCTTTCATTTTTCGGTTAAAGTTTAGGAGATATAATTATGGTTAAAATTACTGATACGATTTTAAGAGACGCACATCAGTCACAGGCGGCGACACGTATGCGTCTGGATGAAATGCTGCCGGTAGCGCCTCTTCTTGATAAAGTAGGGTATTATTCGCTTGAAGTCTGGGGAGGAGCCACTTTTGATTCTTGCCTCCGCTTTTTAAACGAGGACCCTTGGGAAAGATTACGTGCATTGAGAAAGGCTATGCCGAATACAAAGCTGCAGATGCTTTTCCGCGGTCAGAACATCCTCGGATACAGACATTATGCTGATGACGTCGTAGAAAAATTTGTTGAATTGAGCATAAAAAACGGAATAGATATAATAAGGATCTTTGACGCGCTCAACGACATAAGAAATCTGAAAACGTCTGTCGAGGCTACAAAAAAATTCGGCGGTACATGTGAAATAGCTATAAGCTATACCACTAGTCCATACCATACCCGTGATTATTTTGTAAAGCTAGCAAAATCCATGGAAAATATGGGCGCGGATACAATATGCATAAAAGATATGGCGGGTATTTTGCTTCCGTATGAAGCGTATGAACTCGTAAAAGCATTGAAAGATACAATTAAAGTGCCTATTCATCTGCATACCCATAATACAGCAGGTACCGGCGATATGGTTAATCTGAAAGCCGTCGAGGCAGGCGTCGATATCGTTGATACAGCGCTTTCTGCTCTGGGAAACGGCACTTCACAACCGGCTACGGAACCTTTTGTAGCCACACTGAAAGGCACCAAGTACGATACAGGACTCGATCTCGCTTTGCTTTCCGAAATCAATGAACATTTCAAAAAAGTCGCAAAGAGACTGAGCGATGACGGATATCGTTCTCCGACCGTTTTGTCTGTCGACGTTAATGCTTTACTTTACCAAGTTCCGGGCGGTATGCTTTCAAATCTTATAAATCAGCTTAAACAGCAGGGTGCATTGGACAGATTGCCTGAGGTTTTAAAAGAAGTCCCTAACTGCAGAAAAGATTTCGGATATCCGCCTCTTGTAACTCCTACTAGTCAGATAGTAGGTACTCAGGCGGTGCTCAACGTATTGTCGGGTGAGCGCTTCAAAGTCGTTACGAAAGAATCGAAGGGACTTTTGCATGGCGACTACGGTAAACTCCCTACCGAGCCGAATATGGAAATAGTTAAAAAGGTGCTGGGCAGTACAGACAGGATTACTTACAGACCGGCTGATGATCTGGCTCCGGAATACGACAAAATCAAAGCGGAAATGATGGAATATTACGAACAGGAAGAAGATGTTCTTTCATATGCATTGTTCCCGCAGGTGGCGGTAAATTTCTTTAAATACAGACAAGCCAAAAAATACGGAATCGACAATAATATTCTTGATAAAAAGAATATGGTATTACCGGTATAATTGAGGTAAAATGAAAATCCTGTTGACCAACGACGACGGAATTTCGTCGCCTAATATAAAACTTCTCGCAAAAAGATTAAGCGAAAACGGACATCACGTTTTCGTTTTTGCTCCGCATACGCAAAAATCCGCGTGCAGTCAGTCTCTGACTGTTCATCAGGCCTTCGGATATACCGAAACAAAGGATTATTTCGGAGCTGAATGTGCTGTTGCAGTAGAGGGCACTCCTTCGGACTGTATAAAAATTGCGGTGCATATTTTCAAAATAGTTCCGGATCTTGTCGTTTCCGGTCCGAATGAGGGCTCTAATCTCGGAACCGACATTCTTTATTCCGGTACTGTTGCAGGCGCAATGCAAGGTTTGATATGCGGTTTCCCTTCATTGGCGCTTTCGCAATGCGGAAGGAACGTAGATCCTGAATATTGCGTAGAGTTTTTCTGCAGAAACATTGAAAAGATATTTTCTTTATCCGTAAAAGGAAGTATGCTGAATATAAATATCCCTCACTGCGACCCGAAAGAGATCAAAGGGGTCAGGTTTACCAAAATGGGGATTTCGGAATACAATGACGCATATATGGAGATAGAGGAAAACGGACGGAAAATATATCGTCTTACGGGTGAACTTCTCAGACATGAGGATGACGCCGAAGAATGCGACGTAAAACTTTCACAGCGCGGTTATATAACCATAACGCCGCTTATGCTGGATCGTACGGATTATCATAAGCTTGATGAATTGAATAAAACAGAATGGTAAAATGAAGGTATTGGTGATCGGAGGCGGTCCGGCAGGCATGGCTGCCGCATGTTCAGCAGCTTTTGCCGGCGCCGGCGTAATACTTATAGAACACAATGAAAAGCTGGGTAAGAAGCTTTTTATTACGGGAAAAGGCAGATGTAACGTAACAAATTCTGCCGATAAAGAAGATTTTTTCAGAAATATTGTTACTAATCCCGCTTTTCTATACAGTGCTTACTCGGAATTCGACAACGCTTTCGTCATGGATTTTTTCGAAAAAAACGGGACTTCGCTTAAAATCGAACGAGGCGGGAGAGTCTTTCCTTTATCTGATAAAGCGGTGGATATAACCAAAACTTTTGAAAGGATTTTTTCAAAATATGATGTCGGATTGCAATTCGGAACAGAGGCTGTTCGTTTCAATACGGAAAAGGACCTGATATATTCGCTTGCTACCGATAAAGGCGATTTTACCGCAGATGCTTTTATACTTGCTACCGGAGGAAAATCGTATTCTTCTACCGGAAGCAACGGAAGCGGGTATCTTCTGGCTGCCTCGGTCGGTCATAACATTACACCTTTGAGACCTTCTCTCTGCGGTATAAAGACAAAACAAGTATATCCGCTCATGGGCTTGACGCTTAAAAACGTAAAAGTAACGTTTATTGATGAGAGAGGAAAGAAGGATACGGAATTCGGAGAACTTCTTTTTACGCACGAAGGAATAAGCGGACCTACAGTCCTTACGCTCTCTGCCAAACATAATAAAAAAGATATCAACGGTTGTAAGATTGAAATAGATCTTAAACCCGCTTTGGATAACGAAACTCTCGACGCGAGATTATTAAGAGATTTTTCGGAAAACATAAATAAAGAATATAAAAACTCTCTCAACGCTTTGTTGCCGCAGAGTATGATCCCTGTTTTTGTGCAGCTCAGCGGTATTCGTGAAAATAAGAGAGTTAATGAAATCACGTCTGCAGAAAGGAAAAGAATAATATCATTGCTTAAAGCTTTTCCTCTTGAGACGGAAAGCTTTTGCGATTTCGATACGGCGGTTGTTACAAGCGGCGGTGTAAACGTCAAAGAAATATATCCTAAAACCATGCAAAGCCGTATTATGAAAAATCTGTATTTTGCCGGTGAAATTATAGACGTGGATGCTTTGACCGGCGGTTTTAATATTCAGATTGCTCTTACCACCGGATTCACCGCAGGAAGAGCCGCAGCAATGCAAACATCCCGTTGTTGACTATAGGTGTTCAGATGATTGTTATAAGAGGCGCTGTCACGTGTGACAATTCAAAAGAAAGTATTATCTCGGCAGTAGGGGTACTTACCGATAAAATTTTTGAACTGAATGATCTGAATAAAGATCGCTTGTCTGCGGTAATATTTTCCATGACAAAAGACCTTGCAGCTTATAATGCTGCTACAGCATTCCGTGAAAGAGGGTTCGTAAAGGTCCCTCTGTTTTGTTGCCAGGAAGCAGACGTCGAAAATTCCCTCGAAAAATGTATCAGGGTCATGATATTTGCCGAAGGAAACGATAAGAAAAACGTAAAACATGTTTACTTAGGAGAAGCTGAAAAATTAAGGAGCGATATTTTATGATCAATATAGCTATTGACGGACCTTCAGGTGCAGGGAAAAGCACTGTTGCTAAAATGATATCCCGCAAACTGAACATTCTGTATCTCGATACCGGAGCGATGTATAGGGCAGTAGGGCTAAAAGCGCTCAGAAATAATGTGGATATATCATCCGAGACGGAAGTGAAAACAATGCTTGACGACACAAACGTTGAAATACGTTACGAAAACGGAGTTCAGAAAATATTTCTCGATAAGGAAAACGTTGACGGCTTTATCAGAGAGCATGCAGTTTCAAAGGCGGCAAGCGATATTTCTGCAATTCCGTGCGTGCGATTGAAGATGGTCGAACTTCAAAGAGAAATAGCTTTTAAAAACGATTGCGTTCTTGACGGCAGAGATATCGGATCCTTTGTCTTGCCGAATGCTTTCCCGAAAGTGTTTCTGACGGCGTCTCCGCAAGAACGCGCTAAAAGACGACAGCTTCAGCTTGCTGAAAAAGGTGAAAACATTTCTTTTGAAAAAATACTTGCTGATATTCGCGAAAGAGATGCTAATGACGAAAATCGCGCTTTTGCACCTTTGGTCAAAGCCAGGGATGCCGTTTTGATAGATTCTTCTGATTTGACCGCCGAGCAAGTCTGTGAAAAAATAATCGGGCTGATGAAATCGCGTTAAAGCTTGCAGACAGATAAGGAGTTTTCAAGTGGAAAAAAAAACCGAAACAAATACCAGAAAAAACTCTTCAGTACGTAAGTTTCCCAAAGTCTCGTGGATAGTTTACGTTGCACGATTTATAACGTATTTACCTATGAGAATAATTTTTCCGATTAAAATTATCGGCTGCAGAAAATTACAGAAAGGAAAACTTGTCATAGCCATGAATCATAAGTCGGGCTGGGATCCTGTTATAGTGGTCCACCGTTTTGCTCCTCCCATCCATTTTATCGCAAAAACCGAATTCCAGACAAATAAGGTACTCAGCTGGCTAATGAAATTGACGGGTGTGATATTCATACGCAGAGGAGAAGCCGATTTTTCCGCAGCAAAATCGATTTTAAATGTACTGGAAAGAAACCAACGTCTCGGACTTTTTCCGGAAGGGACACGTCATCCGCATAACGACGGAAAGTTGGGCGCATTTAAAATGGGAGTTGCATATTATGCCATAAAAGAAAAATCTGCCGTACAACCGATAATCATTGACAAAAAAATCAGATTTTTCAGGAAAAATACTCTCTATGTCGGAGAACCGTTTGAATTGTCGCAGTTTTATGATAAACCGCTCACTAATGAAATACTTACCGAAGCAAATGCCGTGATTTACGCAAAAATGCAGGATATGCGCGATGAATTGAATATTATTTCGGCACAAGGAAATACATGAAAATTTATACTCATAAAAGCAATGGTTTTTGCAATGGCGTTCAAAGAGCTGTTGATACCGCTTTGTCCGTAAAAGGAGAAAGAGTTTTTACATACGGTGAAATAGTACACAACAGTCATGTCGTTGATATGCTGAAAGAAAGAGGCGTGTATCCGATAGAAGATTTGGATCTCCTTAAAAAAGGAGATAAACTTATTATAAGAGCACACGGCGCTCCGCCGGAAGTATATGAAAAATGTAAAGAAAAAGGCGTTGAGATCATAGATGCGACATGTAAGTACGTCAGAGCGATACAGGAAAAAGCAGCAGAGTATTTTGCCCGAGGTTATAAAGTTATTATAGTAGGCGACGCTTGTCATCCTGAAGTGAAAGGGATAAACGGATGGTGTCTCGATCGTGCTTATATTACAGACGGAGAGCATGAGATAAAATTCGGAGACGTAGAAAAGGCTCTTATTCTTTTTCAAACCACATTTTCGGCGTCAAAAATAGATAAAAGTTTAAAAAATATTAAATTTAACAGTGTAAAAACGCTTGAAGTTTTTCAATCGATTTGCTATACTACAATAGATAGACAAAAATTTGTCGACTGGGCAAACTCGTTTTGCGACTGCATCATAGTGGTCGGAGATAAAAAGAGCTCAAATACCACAAAACTATATAGACTTGCCGTGGAGAGAGGCAAAAAGGCATATTTTGTGGAGAATGTTTGCGATGTTGATCAGATAGATTTGTCATTATTCAAGAATATCAGTATAATTGCAGGTGCTTCAACTCCGCGCGAGTTGACAGAGGAGGTTTTGTCTAAGATGTTAGAAAACGCAAAAGACGATGCTATTGAAGAAGTCGTTGAAAAGAATGAAGAGATTGTAAAGGCAGCAGAAGCCGAAGAGACCCAAGAGGTTAAGCCCGAAACGGAATCAGCAGCCGAAGTTGCAACTGAAGAAGTTGTATCTGAAGAAGAAAAGGCGCAAGCCGAAGTTAAACCGGAAGGCAATGAGTTTACCCAAGCAGTGGAAAAAATGCCTTTAAAATACAAGCCTTTAAGAAACGGGCAAAAGATTAAGGGCACAGTATCTCATATCGGCGAAGAAGGCGTTAGCGTTTCTTTCGGTTCTAAAAGGGATGGTTTTATTCCCAACGAAGAGCTGGCACTTGACGGTGATTTCGAGTCTGCTAAAAATTCGCTTCATTTAGGTGATGCTATTGAAGCTATAGTTTTGTCTACAGACAAAATGGTTACTCTCTCCAAAAAACAGTTAGACGAAATCTACAAAGACGATGCAAGGATCGACGGTATCATTAACGGCGAAGAATTTGACCTCGAGGTTATTCGTGCGGTAAAAGGCGGTTTATTTACTAAGTTAGGCAGTTACTCGGTATTTATTCCTTCTTCCCATATCAGAAACGGATATGTCAGAAATCTGGAACAGTATGTCGGGAAGAAACTTCGTCTTATAGCTTTGACCGTCGACACGGCAAAAAAGAAGATCGTTGCCAGTCAGAAAGAGCTTATAAATCGTGAAAAGAAAGCCAGAGAGGATAATTTCTGGAATAATATAGAAGTCGGTGAGATCGTCGAAGGAAAAGTAATGCGCTTTGCCGAATTCGGAGCTTTTGTAAACGTAAGAGGCTTTGATTGTCTTGCGCACCTTTCTGATCTGTGCTGGAATCCTTCGGTCAGAAATCCCGCTGAAATTCTTGAGATCGGTAAAACATATGAATTTGTCGTTCTGAGAGTAGACAGGGAAGCCGGCCGTGTTTCGATCGGATATAAGCAGCTTCAGCCGCATCCTTGGAAACTTGCTGAAGAAAAGTATACGGTCGGATCCGTCCATGAAGGAAAAGTTGTCAGGATCGTTCCTTATGGAGCGTTTATTCAGCTTGACAGAGACATCGACGGATTGCTCCATATCAGTAATGTGTCATGGGAATGGGTAGGCGACATAAATAAAGTGCTTAAAGTAGGCGATATCGTAAACGTTCAGGTGCTGGATTTCGACCTTGAAAACAGACGTATCACTTTATCGAGAAAAGCTACAATGGAACAGGGCGTTCCCGATCCTTCGATTGTAAACGAACAGGCTAAAGAAGAAAAAGCGCCTGAAAATACTGCTTCCGAAGCGGCTCTCGAAGAAAAGGCTCCCGAGGCTTCCGAACCCGAAGAGCCCGCAGCTCCTCAGGATACGGAAGAGAAAGCCGAGTAATTTACAGACTATTTTAAAGGAACCGATTTTTTCGGTTCCTTTTTTGTAGGAGAATATGCACAATGGATAAAGAAAAAGTCAAGCCAATGCTTGCGGGACACAGAGAAAGAGTCAGAGATATACTGTATGCCTGTACTACTGTAGGTAAAAATATCCCTGAAAGAATGATACTCGAATATTTGCTCTTTACAATATACAGACGTAAAGATACATCGGATCTTTCAAGATTGATTTTGATGAAATTCGGGTCTTTGAGCAATGTGTTTAAGGCTACGAAAGAAGAACTTATGAGTATTGAAGAAGTAAGCGAAAAAGTGGCAAATCTTATCATTGCTTACGCTAAACTGCTGAACGATATTTCGTTTGATACTAACAACAACGCGAAATTGAGCAGATTTTCTCAGGTTTATCAGTTTTTTAATTCAGAACTGAAAGATAATTTGGGATATACGGTCGTTTTTCTTGATGCCGGCAGACATTATCTCACTCATACCTATCTACTGGGTTTTAAGGATTTGAATGAAGTAGGGAAATGTACCATACGTGACGGGTTGATATGTAATGCGGCTGCAGTGATCTTTTATAACTATGATAAAAATTCATCGGAAAAGGACTTTGTCACCGCAGATATTATAGAGGCTTTCAATAAACTGTATGTTTATCTCAGACTGGCAGAAATTCAGGTCTTCGATTATCTCGGTATAACCGATTCGATTGTATTGAGCTATCAAATGTGCGGATTGGTAGAGCAGGCTGAATCATATTATAAGAAATACGAGGAAAGCTTATATGAAAAGAAATATTATGATAAGTTCATACTTGAGGATTCCGGTTTGATGATAAAATACGAGGATGCAGATATATTTTTTGATAAAAACGGAGTAGCCGAAAGAAAAAATATAGAGGAGATCCTTCCGGAAGTATTTGTAAAATTCAGTGAAGATACGGAACAATGAAGCAAAGATTTTATGCGGATAAAAATAAGAAATAAAAATGCCTTGCACAATCCTGCAAGGCAAACTTATCCGATATGCTGATTATCTGACTTCCTTATGGGCGGTTCTCAAACAACGAGTGCATACGTATTGAGAAGAAATTTTACCGTTGATCTCAATTTTTACTTTTTGCACGTTAGCACTCCATGTATGCGGAGTTCTTCTTTTGGAATGGCTAACCCTGTTACCCGCCATTTTGCTTTTGCCGCAAATAGCACAAACTCTTGACATCTTAACACCTCCCGTTACTCTTTTTCCGTCACCTGCTTATTTTATCACTTATGTTCATAATTTGCAAATGATTTTTATACGTTTTAGAAATTTCGTCAGCCGATTTTAAATTCTGTATAAAGGCGGAGTATTTATAAATAAGACTGTATTACGTTTCATGTGCAAATGATTATATAATAAAAATACTTGTTTCGGAATACAATTTACTGTAAACCTGACAGGATGGATCCGTATTCCGTAAATAATCCTGATAAGTCCGGTAAGGGTTGCAGGGAGGGCAATTTCACAAAAGGATAGTAAAATACTTGTAAAAAATTGCTTTATGATGTATAATCCATATAGACGGAAAAGGGTGAGGAGGTCTTTATGGCGCTCATAACTTCCAATGCATACGGTAGTATTACTGTTGCTGATGATGTTGTTGCTTCCATAGCAAGCAGGCTTGCTATGGAGTGTTATGGTGTTGTGGATTTAACTCCGAGAAAATTTTCCGATACGCTCGCCGATTTGTTTAAAAGAAACAGCGACGGCAGAGGCGTGAAAGTTGTTTCCAAAGGAGACAGAGTATATATAGACATATTTGTAGTATTCAAGTTCGGTATGTCTATAAGTGCGGTTGCCGATTCATTGAAGAGCACCGTAAAATATGGGGTCGAAAATTTCACCGGCATGATAGTTGATACGGTCAATGTTCATGTTGAAGGCGTAAGTCTGTAGTGAGAAGGAGATATTAAAATGCCTACAAAAAATAAACCTGAAAATATAATTACTCCGGCAATTCTGAAAAGGATGCTCATAGCCGGAGGCAAATTTCTTGAAATAAATAAACAAACGGTGGATTCATTGAACGTATTTCCCGTCCCTGACGGAGATACGGGTACCAATATGACACTTACGATGAAATCCGCAATAAAAGAAGTTTGTGCAGCGCCTGCCAACGATATGGAAGAAATGGCAAAGAAATTATCAAGCGGGGCGTTGAAGGGAGCAAGAGGCAATTCGGGAGTAATATTGTCGCAGATATTTAAAGGATTTGCTTCTACAATACAAGGTAAAAAAGAAATAGATGCCAAATTATTCGCAAAAGCATTGATGAACGGCGTTCAGATAGCATATGGCGCCGTTGCCAAACCAAAAGAAGGAACAATTTTGACTGTGGCTCGCGTGATGGCTGAGCAGGCTTTGGAATTCAGCAAAAAACCCATGGCTATAGAGGATTTTCTTACTGCAGTTATTTCAGTCGGCGAAAATACTCTCAGTCAGACGCCTGAAATGCTTCCGGTACTGAAAAAGGCCGGCGTCGTGGACAGCGGCGGATATGGTCTTATAGTTATTTTTAAAGGCTTCCTTATGGGATATAACGATGAGGAAGTGCGTGGAGCTGAAGATTTTGTTCCCACACCCGATCTGAATCAGGCTCTGGACAGTTATGATGCGTATATTGACTATGAAGCGCTTGATAATATCGAATTCGGTTATTGTACGGAATTTTTTATTATCAATCTCCTTAAAAAGACTACATTGTCCGATATCGATCAATTAAGAGATAAACTTATGGCTATAGGCGACAGCGTTGTAGTTGTAGGGGATCTTAATATGGTGAAAGTGCATGTCCATACAAATAATCCCGGGATGGCGTTGCAGTATGCCTTGGAGCTTGGAGAGCTCGAAAAGCCTAAAATTGAGAATATGCGTGAGCAGAACAGACAGCTCAAAGCGAAGTATGAAGCAGAGAAGAAGCCTATAGGTTTATTGTCTATATCCTCAGGTGAAGGCTTTAAGGCAATATTCAAAGATTTATTGGTCGATCAGGTCATAGAAGGCGGTCAGACAATGAATCCGAGTGCAGACGATATCGCACAGGCTATAAATAAAATAAATGCCGAAAATGTTATCGTAATGCCTAACAATAAAAATATCATTCTTGCGGCAGAACAAGCAAGAGGGCTCATCACAAATAAACATGTTTATGTTGTTCCGACCAAGAACATCCCGCAGGGTTTGGCTGCAGTGCTTGCGTTTAATCCCGAAGTATCAATTCAGGATAACCTTACTTATATGAATGACGCTCTTCCCGGAGTGCGTTCCGGATCTGTTACTTATGCAGTGCGTTCGTCTGCAGTTGACGGGCTCGAACTTCATGAAGGCGATATAATCGGACTTGACGGGAATAAAATCGTCAATAAAGGAAACGATATCAATGTGGTAACAAAGAACCTCATCGACAATATCGCGGCTGAAGATAACGAAATCCTTATGCTCTATTACGGCAAAGATGTTCCCGAAGAACAGGCCCAGGCTTTTGCCGAGGACATTCGGAAAGAACATCCGGATTGGGAAGTAGATTTGCATTTCGGCGGTCAGCCGTTGTATTATTACATTTTCTCTTTGGAATAAAAATAAAATGCAGAATTGCAAATTAAAAATAACCGGCGGTCAGGCAGGAGAAAAAGAGACAGTTGAGCTTTATACTAACGGAAGCGTCTCTTTTGATAACGGCACAACGGTAATTGAATATGATGACGGAGAATCTGATGATAATTCCGTAAATCGTGTTATAATATCCGGGGATGTTGTAACTATGAGCCGTCTCGGCGCTTTTACCCAGACTTTGATTTTTGAAAAAGGTAAATCATTTTCTACTTTGATTCCCACCACAGTGGGAATGCTTCCTTTGTCTATTTATTCTTCTTCAGTGGTGACAGACGTGAAGGATGATAAAACGACAGTGAATTTATCCTATTCAATGGACTTCAACGGAAGCTCCAGCGAGAACGAAATGACTTTGGAAGCTTATTATTGATCGAGAGGTAAAATCATGGAAATCAAATGGCTTGGACATTCGTGTTTTGAAATAAAAGATAATAAAGGTACTGTCATAATGACAGACCCTTTCAATGGAGATATGGTGGGGTATAAAATGCCTGAGGTAAAAGCCGATGTTGTTACTGTGAGCCACGGCCACCATGATCATAATTGTCTCGGCAATGTCAGAGGAAGCTTTACTGTTATTGATAAACCGTGTAAAATGCTTTTTAACGGAATAAATATTCAAGGTTCAGAGTGTTTTCACGACAATGAAAAAGGAAGTCTGCGCGGTAAGAATATAGCTTTTTCATTTATAGTCGATGGTATAAGAGTATGTCATATGGGCGATATCGGAGAAACATGCCGTGATTTCGATCTTGCATCTGTTGAACCTGTCGATGTTTTGCTTATTCCTGTCGGCGGCAAATATACCGTCAACGCCGCTGAGGCTAAAAATTATGTGGATGCGCTTTCTCCGTCATATGTTATTCCGATGCATTATAATATTTCCGGTTGCAATTTTGAAATAGACGGTATTGATAAATTCCTGGATTTCTTCAGAAAAGAAGACATAATCTTTACGCACAGCAATAAAATAAATATTGAAAAGGAGGACCTGCATAAAAATTTAACGGCAAAAATTCTGGTATTGGACAAGTAGCTTAAATTAATGTATTTGTATGATCCGTTTTTGATTTTATCAGAAGCGTTTCGAAAATATTCTTTATCAAATTTTATTCTTTTATTTATTAATTCATGTCATCTAGGGTAAAGACGGAATTACACTCTCAGAAGAAGCTTCATAATTACTAAAGTAACAATACAATATTCGGATAATTAACACAGGAGGATATGAATGCAGTATACCGAAATGGAATTGAAGGTCAAGAACATTACGGAATTAAAGAAACTGGCTTCTCTTATGGGTGTAGCTCGTTTCAGTGCCAAAAATCAGTCTGAACTTATAAGAGATATATTGGCGATACAGGAAGGTAAGCTGAGCCCGGTAGTACACAAGAGAGGAAGGCCGAATAAAACCATATTGGAAATGGACCTGCAAAGGGGCGAAACTCAGCAAAATGAAAACACAGCCGAAAATAAAAAGACTGAAGAAAACAACGAAGAAATCGTTACGGAGAAAGTAAATACAGCTAAAGATAAAACAGATAATCCAAAGAAAAATCCACAGAGGAAAAAGAAAAAATCATTATCGAAACATTCTGATAATCATGAAAAAAGCAGGGCAAACATAAAAGTTGAATTTACGCAGAAAGCGGTTTCTCCGGAAGTAATAAATAAAGATGAATTAGATGATGAAAAGCTGAAAGAGATAGACAAAAAGTATGAGGACAGGTACTTTGAACATAAAGACAACAAAAGGTTTATTTTAAGTGATTCCCAGGATTTTATGACTTACGATGATTATTCTAAGGAGGCTGAACCTGTAACGGAACACGGTGAAGATGAAACCGAGTTCAAACACAGCATCGCAACGCCGGAGATAGAGTATATCAAAGAAAGCAGCAAATCGTGCAAGGGGCAAAGAACACAGAACTCTGAGATCAGGGAAGACATAAAATCCAAAAAATTCAATTCCGTGATGAATGAAGCTTGGAGTACATCGGCAGGAGAACTGAATACACAGGCGTTCGATATTGAGGGAGTACTTGAGATTCTTCCTGAAAATTACGGATATTTGAGGCCTTTTAATTACTATCCGAGTGACGCTGATCTGTATGTTCCGACTGTCCAGATCAAACGTTTTTCATTACGAAACGGCGACAAACTGAAGGTAAAGGCCAGATTTTTTCCAAACAATAAGTATGCATCGGTTATTTTTATTTATGAAATAAACAACGTACCTTGTGATCAACTTGAAATAAGACCGAATTTTGAAGACCTTGTTCCCGTATATCCTACTCAAAGACTAAGGCTTGAGGATGGAGAACACAGATTGGATACGGCATTAAGAGTGATCGATCTTGTATCTCCGATAGGAAGAGGGCAGAGAGGCTTGATAATTTCTCCTCCTAAAGCTGGGAAAACCACTTTATTAAAAAGCATAGCTCAGGCGTTACTAAGAAATTATAATGATATTGAAGTTATAATTCTCCTTGTGGATGAACGTCCCGAAGAAGTGACCGATATTCAGGAAAGCGTCAGCGGGGCGGAAATAGTGTATTCCACATTCGATATGCCTCCCGAGCACCATACACGTGTTGCGGAACTTGTTATGAAAAATGCAAAAAGAAGGGTCGAGCTTGGTCGGCATGTGGTCATATTGCTTGACAGTATAACAAGGCTTTCTAGAGCGTATAATCAGGTCACGGAACAAACAGGCAAGACCTTGACCGGAGGACTGGACAGTGCCGCTTTATTTGAGCCTAAGCGCTTTTTCGGTGCTGCGAGAAGTATACGCAACGGCGGAAGTCTGACCGTGATCGCTACGGCGCTGGTTGACACCGGAAGCAAAATGGATGACATAATATACGAAGAGTTCAAGGGTACGGGAAATATGGAGATCCATCTGAGCAGAAGATTATCTGAAAGAAGGATATTCCCTGCGGTAGATCTGAATAAGAGCGGAACAAGAAGAGAAGAACTTCTGCTTCTTCCTAAAGAAATGGAAGGGATGTGGTTGCTCAGAAGGATTTTATCCCGTGCAGACGTTACTGAAGCTACAGAATTGCTTCTTGACAGAATTATGGCTACTAAAAATAACAGTGAGTTTATTGACAGTCTGAAAAATATAAAATAAGGAAGGCCGGATATGCCTTCCTTATTTATAAAAACATTATAAAAGGGCAGGAGATATGTATTTTATCCTTTGTCAGTATAGCTGTAATGCAGCTTTACCGGTAAAATCATGGTAAATGAAAGAGTGATTATTGGTTTTACATGTAAAATCAGAATTTACGTATACTGCCTATGACTTTACCGAGGATCGATGTGTTGTCAGAGACGTTGATGTCAAGATAATTCGGGTTTTCGGCATGAAGCGTGATGTGGTCCTGATGGAAAAAAATTCTTTTGACAGTAACGTCATCATCGATAAGAGCGACGACTATATCATTGTTAACAGCGTCTGCCTGAGCGTTTACGACTATAATATCGTCATTGAAAATACCCGCTCCTGTCATACTGTCTCCCTTAACTTTCAACAAAAAAAGTTCCTCGCCTTTAAATAAAGATTCGGGGATGTCATAATACTCTTCGATGTTTTCTACGGCAAGTATGGGAATACCGGCCGCAACCTTTCCAATAACAGGCAGCCTTCTGGACTCGGATGTAATTCTGTTAACGGTAAGAGTACGGTTACGATTTTCGGTTCGTCTTATTTTTCCTTCGTCTTCAAGTCTTTTTATGTAATATTGTATTGTGGAAGTGGATTTATATCCGAGTCCGCGCATAATGTCTCTTACAGTGGGGCTGTAACCCTTTTCGTCAACAAATTTCTCTATAAATTCGTAGACCTCGTATTGTCTGTTTTTTCTCTTTTTCCTTTCCATCTTTTTACCTCCTTCGGAATGCCCGCTTATACTGTTTTTAAAAATTCCTCATAAAGCGGAATGTGTTTTTTGAGTATATCACATTTGATAATGACTTTGTCTGTATCGTAAATTTCTTTCAGGATCTGCGCTTTTCCGCGGATTTCGGCTATCTCTCCGGCTTTAGTATACGGAATTTCAAATTCACAGTATATTTTCTCCTGAAAAAGCTTACTTTGAATTTTATTTTTTAAATTTTCAAGTCCGAATCCGGTTTTTGCCGATACAAAGACAGTGTCATTCTGAAATTCGCTTTTTATAACGTCGGCATCGATTTTGTCGGATTTATTATAAACCGTAATCACATCCGATTTGGCGCCCAACAAATTTAAAGTATTGAGCGTAACCTGCCGGTTTGATTCACATTCCGGACTGGAAGCGTCACATACGTTTATGATCAGATCGGCATGCACAGTCTCTTCAAGGGTAGATTTGAAAGCGGCTATAAGATCAGTAGGAATATTCCTGATAAATCCTACGGTATCGACAAGTATCACATGTGTGCCGTTTCCGAGATCGAGTTTTCGCGAGAAAGGATCAAGCGTGGCAAACAACCTGTCCGCTACCAGAACATCAGAGCTTGTAAGTGCGTTTAACAACGAAGATTTGCCGGCATTGGTATAACCTACGAGGACAACAGTATAAACATCTGATTTTTCCCGTTGCTTATGAAGTTCTTTTCTGTGCTTTTCAAGCAGCTTGATTTTTTCATTCAGAAGACGGATTCGATTTTTGATGTACCTTTTATCTGTTTCCAATTTCGTTTCACCCGGACCTCTTGTACCGATGCCGCCGCCTTGTCTGGACAGGTTGTCATTTAAACCCGATAATCGCGGGTAAAAATATTTGAGCTGGGCGAGTTCGACTTGCAGTTTGCCTTCGGCAGTTTTGGCGTGTAAAGCGAAAATATCGAGTATCAGGGCAGTGCGGTCAATAATGCGACAGTTCTTTACTTCTCTTTCTATATTGCGCAGCTGTACGGGAGTAAGATTGTTTTCAAAAACAATTAAATCTATATCAAGCGATTCTGAAAGTAATGCAAGTTCTTTCAGCTTACCGGATCCGAACAGCGTCGCCTGATCAGGGACACTTCTGTTTTGGATAAATACATCCGCAGTCTCTCCGCCGGCAGTATCTACAAGCCCTTTGAGCTCATTTAATACGGCATCTTTGTCTATTCTGCCGTCGACAACGACCCATGCAAGCAAAACGCGCTGCCTTTTGTCAGACATAATATCAGAGGTATCAAAAAGTTTGCTTTCCTTCATTTTTCAGTATCCTCATCATCCCGACTTTTTTTGTGCAACGTTACTTTTGTCGCCGCAGAGCGCCTGATATCGTCAGATATGGCAGCATAATGCCGTTTAGTGGTGTTTACGTCTTTATGACCCAACACGTCTGCTACAAGATATATGTCTCCGGTTTCGTGATAGAGCTGTGTTCCGTATGTGCTTCTCAGTTTATGAGGAGTGATGTGTTTCAAAGGAGTGGCAATTTTACTGTATTTCTTAACAAGTAACTGAACGGAACGGACTGAAAGTCTTTCATTCGTTTTAGATAAAAACAAGGCATGCTGAGTTTTGGGAATGCTTTTATCCGATAACCTCTGATCAATGTACTGCATAAGAGCCTGAGCAACTTCTTCCGAAAAATAAAGCTGAACGCGATTGCCGCCTTTGCGAGTTACAATAAAACTGTTCTCACGGAATGAAATATCTTCAAGATTGAGTCCTACACATTCACTTATACGTATACCTGTTCCCAAAAGCAAGGTAACTATGGCGGTGTCGCGTAAAACAGTTTTGTCGTGAAAGGCTTTCTGATGCGTCGTAAGACCTTTTCCAGATTCTACAATATCTAACAGATCGTTGATCTCATCATCCTGAAGACGAAGGATCTCTTTTTCGTGTAACTTCGGAGTGTCAACATTAGATGCAACATTAGACGTAAGCTTGCCTTTGCGGAAAAAATACTTTAGAAGCGCCCGAACAGCGGCGAGCTTGCGAGCCTTGCCTTTTTCGCCGTTTTTCGTAAGTTTCTTGTTTTTGGTGTCGGCATATGTAGAAATATAGCTGAGAAAAGACTCAACATCAAATGATGTAACTTCATTCAGTTTCGAAATATCAAAATCTTTGACCTTGATCCCGCTGAACTTATCAAGTGTAACAAGATAATTGAAAAACAACCTAAGATCATAGGCATAATTCAGACGCGTCAGCACGGAAGTACGATTCTGGATCCCGACAAAAAATTCTCTGCAGAAAGAAGGAAGACTCTGATCGAGAACAGAGTTGAGTTTGACAGTGTTTTCGTAATCCCTTTCAACAAAAAAGTCGTTATTTTTCATGCCGATGAATTCCGTCTGTACATTTTATTTCGATTTATTTTAACACATCTGTCCGATTTTGTAAAGCATAAGTTCTATAAGTTTGTATAAAAAGGATGTCAGCAGTTTTTTGCAAGAGAAAATATTACGTCGTTTTTTTAAAAAACAGCGTGGAGCAGGGCAAAAACTTCTTAATGTATTTATTCGCAAAACGTCACTTTTGCGAATAAATACACGGAAAATCCGCAAAAAACCAGTTTTATATATAAACCGGAATCGAATCCGCCGTCAACAGACGGTTTGTTCTGGCATTGAATTTTATATATGAACTGAAAATCAAAATTGTCGGCCGATTAAAAAGCCGACAAAATTCTGTTTGATTTTATTGTGACGATAAAAACTGTATTGAAATAATGATAAAAGATTATGTGAGTTATTTCGTCGGAAACTAACAAAATATTCGGAAACTAACAAAATATATTGTCGGCTTCAACAGATACAAGATTGAAATCACGGCCGGTTTCTCTGAATAATCACGCGTAACCCCGTTTTATTGTACCGTTGACAATTATTGATAAGTTGGTGTCTTTTTAAGTGACATTCACTAAACTTTTTGCGCATTCTTCAACTGCGATTTTTATATGTTCGTATGAAAGTCCGCCTTGTATATAGGCTATATAAGGCTCTTTTATCGGCGAATCACAGCTCAGCTCTATTGAAGCGCCTGCCACAAAGCAGCCCGCTGCCATTATAACCTGATTTTCGTATCCGGGCATGTCCCAAGGTTCGGGCGTTACATAGCTGTCGACAGGCGAAGAACGCTGTACGGCTTGTACAAAGGCTATCAGTTTTTCTTTGGAATCAAAACAAATTGAACAAATTATATCGCCGGCATAGTCGTCTTTTTCAGGTTTTGCGAGACAGCCGAAGCTTCGCATGGTTTCTGCAAATAAAAAACATCCTTTAAGTGCCTGAGCTGTTACGTGAGGCGCGTAAAAAAGTCCTTGATAAAAAGATCTGTATCCTGCTTCGTATGATCCCACTTCATTGCCTATCGACGGAGACGTAAGACGATATGAAGCTTGTATGACTGCGGATTTTTTCCCTGCGATATATCCGCCTGTGGGAGCCAGGCCGCCTCCGGCGTTTTTAATCAAGGACCCTGCTATCAAATCTGCACCGACCTCTGTCGGCTCTCTTTTTTCCGTGAATTCTCCGTAGCAATTATCGACGATCAATATTGAATCTGCGGAAATATTTTTTATTTCTTTTATAATACGCTCAATTTCATCGATTGAAAGAGCGTTTCTTGAGGTGTATCCCCGGGAGCGCTGGATAAAAACTGCTTTAGGCTGTCTTTTTTGAATATAATTCAGATAATCTTCCTTTTTGCTTTGGTCAAACACGGTAAATCTGATTTTATAATCTGCTAATGATCCGTTATTTTTGCCGTAAATAACGTCATTGAGTGTATCGTAAGGTTCTCCGGTCACGGATACTGCTTCATCTCCCGGTCTGAGTGCCGAAAACAACGCTATTGTAAGAGCGTGTGTACCCGAAACTATATTCGGCGATACTATTGCTTCTTCTGCGCCCAGCACCCTTGCGTATATCCTGCAAAGAGTATCTCTTCCTATATCGTCGTATCCGTAACCTGTGGTTCCGGCAAAATGTCTTGTTGCAACCTTGTGTTCACGGAAAGCTTCTAATACTTTTTTCTGATTATATAGTGCAATATCATCGATGCTTTTGAACTTATCTTTCAGTGTTTCTTCTGCTTGTGCGATTTTGTATAACACTATGTCTGACATATTATTCTATTTCCTTTTGTTTTTTGTCTAATTCTTTCAGTATTATATCGATATTTTTATCGTCGCCGTTTTCTGTATCCAGAATTATGGGATCAAGTCTTTTAAAAAATGTTTCCTGTCTTTTGGCGTAATGGCGCGTATTGAGCTTGATGTTTTCGATCGCTTCGCTCAGAGTGCATTCTCCTTCAAAGTATGATACGAGTTCCTTATATCCTATGCCTTGCATACTTTGAGAATTTTTATCGATACGTTTGTACAGACCGTATACTTCTTCCGTCAGACCTTTTTTTATCATAAGGTCTACCCTTTCGTTTATACGTTCATAAAGTTTTTCGCGCGGCATTGTCAGCTGAAACAGTACGTATTCAAATTTCGGCTTTCTTTTGACTGAGCCTTCTGATTTCCTTTTACCGGTAGTTTTGAATATTTCCAATGCCCGGATAATTTGCTTGGTATTATTAGGGTGGATTTTTTCTGCGGTTTTGGGATCGGTTTCTTGCAGCATTTTTACCAGCGCGTCTTTCCCGTACGTGCGTAATAAGCTGTCAAGTTCTTTACGGTATTCAAAATCGACGCTGTTGTCAAAGTCGTTCGGGAAAAGCAGCGTTTCTATATAAAAACCGGTACCGCCGCTTATAAAAGGAATTTTATTTTCAGTTTCCAAATCGGAAATTATGCTTTCTGCTTGTTGTGCGTAATCGTAACTGCTGAAATAATCTTCGGGTTCTGCTATATTTATCATATAGTGTTTTGTTTCTGCAAGTTCCTCCGGAGCGGGTTTTGCCGTACCTATATCAAAACCCTTGTATATCTGCATTGAGTCTGCAGATATAACGGGAGTATCGATAATTCTGGAGATCTTCAGTGACAGCCGGCTTTTTCCTACGGCGGTCTGCCCCGTCAAACATAAAAGCATGTTACACAATCCTTTTAAACCATTTTTCAATTTCAGTTTTGCTTACTCTTACCACGATAGGTCTGCCGTGCGGACATTTTAATAACGTGTCTTTTTTCAGAAGTTCGATAAGAGCCTTTATTTCTTCCGAGCTGAGCTGTTCTCCGGCTTTTATGGCGTGGTGACAAGCATTCCTCGCAAGATATTCTCTTGTGAAATTTTCGGTTGCGGTACCGTTATCCATTTCGCTTAAGGTATACTTTATGAATTTTTCAATATCCACTTCTGAAAGAAGCAGAGGAACGCTGTCAATACAAAATTCTTTTGTCCCCAATGATCGTATTTCAAAACCGCATTCCCTGAATATATCAATGTTATTATTTATAAACTCCGATTCGACAGAGTTTACCGAAAAAGTGTAAGGAATAAGCAATGGTTGTACCATGAGCTTATTTTCTTCGTACTGTCGGATAAGTTTATCAAAAAGAAGTCTTTCATGCGCCGCGTGCTGGTCTACAACATATACACAATCGTCTTCCGTACTTTCAAGGATCAGATAAGTATTGAACAGGTTGCCCTTCTGAATAAGTTCTGAAGAAAAAAAGTTTTTTTCTTCAGTTTCTTTTCTGATCAATTTATTTATGATATATTCCGGAGAAGAACGTTTGTCATTGGCGTGAGCGTCAAAAGCAGCGGAAAATTCTGCCGGAAGAATAATATCCTTAGATCGCGTTTTTATTCCTGTTTCGTTTGAATTCGGAACGAATGATTCAAAATCCCGATTTGAGAGGTTGTCCCGGTGTTTGAAAAAAGCTTCGAAATCAGACACAGTATCAGATAATTCCATGTTCTTCACCGGCACCTGTTCTTTGATATCGGCTATTGTCTGTTTTTCCTCGTTTTTCAGCGCGTTTACTATTAACGAATAAAATGCCGAAAATACATCCTTTGATGATGCGAAACGTACATCTAATTTGTTCGGATGAACGTTTACGTCTATTTCGTCATACGGCAGAGTTAAGTAAAGCAGATACATCGGATACTGTCTTGTCATCAGATAAGGTCTGTACGCGGCTTTGATGGCGGTTGAAACCGTATTATTTACAACGTATCTTCCGTTTATGACCAAAGTTTGGTAGGTAGAGTTGCTTTTAAAATAATTCAATGAACTTATGAAACCTTTTATTGAATATTTCTTATAATCAAACCTTACGGGAATACAATTATTGAGAGCCTGAGAGCCGTAGATACAATAAAATGCGTTGTCACTGCCCTTTCCTTGGGAATTATATATGATTTCGTTATCTGCAGTGTATTTTATCGAAATATTCGGATTGGCAAGTATCAGTCTTGTGACAATATTAGTGATCTCGGCTGTTTCTCCCGAAACTTTTTTAAGAAATTTGAGACGTGCGGGAGTGTTATAGAACAAGTCCTGCACTGTTACCGAGGTCCCCGTATTGGAAGCGCACTCCTTTATATCGGACGCTTCACCTCCGGCAATAAAAATTTCGTGACCGGTCGGAGAATCTTCTGTCCGGCTTATCATTGTTACCTTGCTTACTGCGGCTATACTTGCAAGCGCCTCACCTCTGAAACCGAGAGTTCTGATATTATTGAGATCGTTTTCTTCTTTTATTTTGCTTGTTGAGTGCCGTAAAAACGCGACAGGCAGTTCTTCTGCATAAATACCGTTACCGTTGTCAGATACGTTGATATATTTTAAGCCGCCGTCTTTGATCGTAATTTTAATGGATGTTGCTCCGGCGTCAATTGAATTTTCCGTAAGCTCTTTTACTATCGAGGCGGGTCTTTCTATCACTTCCCCCGCCGATATTTTGTTATATATCTCGGATGATAATTGATTTATTTTTCTCATTTTATTTTACTTATTTCCGGAAGTTAACTCTTTGGCTCTGTTTATTATTGCCTTATCTATACCTGCCAGTTCGGCAACTTCGATGCCGAAACTTTTACTTGCCCCTCCCCTTTCTATTTTGTGAAGGAAAACAATCCCGTTTTCGTTCTCGCTTACGGCTACCCTGTAATTGTTTATACCTTCTGTATCCTTTTCCAGTGAGATCAGTTCACTGAAATGCGTCGCAAAAACAGTCTTGGCTCTGATTTTTTCATTTATATATTCTATAATTGCCTGAGCTATACTCAGACCGTCTTGTGTAGAGGTTCCGCGTCCGAGTTCGTCAATTATTATAAGGCTTTTTTTCGTGGCATTTTTGATGATAAACGCGGATTCGATCATTTCCACCATAAACGTGCTTTGGTTCAAAAGAATATCGTCACTTGCGCCTATCCGTGTAAATATTTTATCGGTCACGGGAATTACTGCGGCGTCAGCCGGAACAAAACAGCCTATGTGAGCCATTACCGTTATAAGTGCAATCTGTCTCATATAGGTGCTTTTCCCTGACATATTCGGGCCGGTCAGTATTATGGTGCGGTTTTTTCCGGCGTCTAAATAAGTGTCGTTTGAAATAAAGCTGCCTTCGGTTATATATTCCTCGATAACCGGATGCCGTCCGTTTTTGATGATCAATTCGTCGCTGTCTGTGATCTCGGGCTTAACATATCCGTTTTTTACGGATACACGACTCATACTCAGTATCGCGTCCAATGATGAAAGTATATTTGACAAGCTTTGAAGCCTTGCTATATTTTTAATTACCTGTTTCCTGATATTATCAAATACAGCTTTTTCTCTTGCTCCGAACTTTTCATCTGCCGATAAAAGTTTTTCTTCCAATATTTTCAGCTCTTCGGTAATATATCTTTCCCCTGTGGTAAGGGTTTGTTTTCTTATGTAACCCTGCGGTACCATAGATTTAAACGAATTGGAGATTTCAATATAATATCCGAAAACTTTATTATAAGCTACCTTTAAATTTTTGATGCCGGTCCTGTTTCTTTCTCTTTCTTCGATTTCCTTAAGTAAAGTAACGCTTCCGTGCTTTATTTCATAAAGCTTGTCGAGCTCTTCGTCATAACCGCGTTTGATATATTCTCCGTCTTTCAACAGAGCCGGAGCATTTTCATCTATGGAGTTATCAAGGAGAACGTACAATTCGCTTAAAGGATCGATATTTTTATTTAATTCGTAAAGTCTGTCTTTACCTTCTGTTTCGATGATTTTCTTGATCCTCGGTACAGTGCCGAGTGAAAACTTCAATGCAAGAAGATCTTTGGGCGTTACGGTTCCGTAGGCTGCTTTCCCGCAAATTCTGTCTATGTCTCTTACATTGGATAAGGCTTCGCATAACCCTTCTCTGAGAAGAAAATTGTCAACAAATACTTCCACATATCCGAGTCTTGCGCTTATTGCCTTTTTATTGCTCAAAGGCCGGGATATCCAACTTTTGAGTTTTCGTGCACCCATGGAAGTTTCGGTCCTGTCAAGGAGCCATAACAGGCTTCCCTTTTTTTTCTGTTCTCTGCCGCTTGCGACCAGTTCAAGATTTTTTCTAGTATTGAAATCGAGAGACATGTATTCGTTTTCGGAAACATATTCGATTTTTTCAATATGCGGAAGTTCCCTAAGCTGAGTTTCGTAAAGATATGAAAGCAAAGCTCCCGCTGCCGATACACATTCGGGATGTTCTTCAAGTCCCAGTACTTTTTCACTTGCAACTTTATAATGACCGAGCAGAATTTTCCTTGCTTCGGGAAAATCGAAAGCACTGTCGTAATAGGCTTTCATTTTCGGTATAAAATTACCTATAAAACAATTCAGCTTTTCATTTAGGAACAACGCGTCGGCAGGACATAATATTTCCACAGGCGAAATTGCAGACAGCTTTTCCTGTAATGTGCTGTAATCGGCCGTAAGCGGTATTTCGGCAGTCAGTAACTCTCCGGTCGAAACATCACCCCAGCAAAGAGCTGCCTTTTTTTTCCCGAGATATAAGGCCAGAAGAAAATTGTTTGCCTTTTCATCAAGTATATTGTCTTCTATCACTGTTCCGGGCGTAATTACTCTTACTACATTACGGTCCATCATTTTTTTGTTTGCTTGTTCGCCTTGTTCGCATATTGCAACGTTGCATCCGCTGTTTACAAGCTTCATGATGTAGTTTTCCACTGCATGATAAGGAACTCCGCACATAGGCGCACGCTTACCGTCGCCGCAGTCGCGCGCCGTCAGCACAAGATCAAGTATCTTACTCGCTTTTACAGCGTCATCAAAAAACATTTCATAAAAATCACCGAGACGGTAAAGCAAAATACAGTCTTTATATTTGTCTTTGATGGTAAAATACTGTTTTATCATTGGTGAATATGCCATTTTACACCTCTTTTGTCATTCGTCAATAAGATTTCCCCAAAGCGTTGCTGAATTGTGCTTCGTGATCACTACGTTCACGGTTTTGCCGATAAGCTCCTTATCAGTTACGATATTCACGAGTCTTCCGCTGTCAGTTCTTCCGCAGTACGTCTTTGTACGGTATTTGTCATTAAGCCCTTCTACCAGTATTTTGCATTTTTTTCCGACAAAGTTTTCCGATATTTCTTCTGTTATTTTTCCTTGAAGCGCTTGTAAACGCATTATTCGCTCTCTTTTTACCGGCAAAGGGACCTGATTTTCCATGGCATAGCCGGGAGTGCCCTTTCTCCGGGAATAAATAAAGCTGTATAATCCGGTGAAACGTACTTCTTCGATCAACGACATAGTTTCCTGAAAATCCTCTTCCGTTTCTCCTGCAAACCCCACTAAAGCGTCGCTGCTTATACCTGCATCATTTCCCAAAGTCTCTCTGATATCTCTTATTATGTCAAGATATTTTTCTCTGGTATACTTTCTGTTCATGCTTTTAAGCACTTTGTTGCTTCCGGATTGGAAAGGAAGGTGAATATACTTGCAAATGTTTTCATGAGCTTTCATGACCTCTAATATTTCATGGTTAAAGTCTTTAGGATGGGATGTCATGAATCTTATTCTGAAGTCGCCTTCAATAGAAGCTACCGCATCGAGCAGATCGGCAAAACGCCATCCTTCATCGGGCTCTTTACCGTAAGAATTTACGTTTTGTCCGAGTAAAGTTATTTCTTTGTAACCTTCTTCGATCAATTCCCGGCATTCTTTCAGTATTTCGTCTTTTTTTCTGCTTCTTTCCCTTCCCCTTACATACGGAACTATGCAGTACGTACAAAAGTTATTGCATCCGTAAATAATATTTACCCATGCATTTACTCCGCTTGTCCTGTAAAGCGGAACATTATCGGATATAAGAAAATCTTGTGAAATTTCCACAATACTTTCTTTGGTTTTCAGTTCATCTATTTTTTCTCCAAGCAAATGCAGGTTGCTTGTCCCGAGAATAATGTCTACATGCGGAAAACGGGATCTTATTTTCTTGCCGACATTCTCTTGCTGCGTCATACAGCCGCATATCGCTACGATAAGATCCGGATTATTTTTTTTCAGTCTTTTGGTTTCGCCTATATGACCTAAAATTTTCGCTTCAGCAGATTCACGGATACAGCATGTATTGAAAACTATGATATCAGCCTGAGTAATATTAGAAGCTTCTTCATACCCTTTGTTTTTTAATATACCCGCAATTTTTTCGGATTCATGGACGTTCATTTGACATCCGTATGTGTGAATAAAATACTTTTTCATATTATCCTTTTCTGTTTTTTATTAACATTTCATTATAACAATTTTTATAAAAAAAATCAATCGTTAATAAGGCGGCTTCAAAAAGCGCGGGTTTTTTCCATAAAAATAAAATTCGGAAAATAATTTTCCGTTATTTCATAAGCATTGAATTATTGTCTAATACTATATGTATGAAAAAGTACGGATTTAAACGTTTTATATGTGTTTCGGTTATAATTTCGACAATTTTGTTCACTCTGACGATCGGTATTTTTGCGTATTTTTTGCGCTTCTCTCCCGAAGCGACTCCTCTGAATACGGATTTGCTTCTGAAGGCAGACGCAGGTTTTACACTTCTTGATATATCCGATGAACCTCTTCCCGAACCTGTACCTATCAGAAATGTGCAGAAGGCTTCTCTAAAAAATCTCAACGACTATACGAAAAACGCTTTTATTGCAGTTGAAGACAAACGTTTTTATGAGCATGACGGAATCGATTTATACAGAATTGTCGGAGCTATAAAAAACAATATAATTTCCGGCCGCGTTAAAGAAGGGGCTTCCACCATTACGCAACAGCTTATTAAAAACACCCATTTGACCGGAGATAAAAACGCCTCAAGAAAAATAAACGAGATACGTTTGGCAAGAGAACTTGAAAAGCGTTTCTCAAAAGATGAAATACTCGAGATGTATGTGAATACGATATATTTCGGTAATAATGCTTACGGTATAGAAAATGCGGCAAAAACGTATTTCGGAATAAGCGCCTCGGAGCTTTCCGTATCGCAGTCGGCGCTTCTTGCGGGACTGGTAAAAGCTCCTACGTCTTACGCGCCGAACAATGATCTGAATAAATCCACAAAAAGAAGAAATCTTGTTTTAAAGCTTATGTTCGAACAAGGCTTCATATCGGAAAAGGAATATGAGAAAGCCAGACATGACGTTATAGATGTGACACTGATAGACAAAGACAAGAATTATAGGAAACGCTATATGCATGGCGCTATCCAGGAAGCCTGCGAATTGCTGAATATAACTGAAAAACAGCTTGTCGGAAGTCGGGTGAAAATATACACTTATTATCGTCCTGAAGCGCAGACTGTTCTTGAAAACAGTATATTTTCATGCGGGGTAAAGACTGCAGGAGGAAATTCAGCGCAATGTTCGGGAATCATAGCCGACAACAACAGCCGCGGTATTACGGCGTTCTGCGGTACCGGAAGATATAATCTTTATACTATGAGAAGAAATATCGGCTCCACGGCTAAGCCTTTAGCTGTATATGCACCTGCGATCGAGGAGGGTATAATAACCCCTGCTACACCAGTGAACGACGAATTTACGGATTTCGGAGACTATGCCCCGAGAAATTATGCAGATAAATATTACGGATGGATATCCATGCGTTCAGCAGTGGCAAAAAGTCTGAATTGTCCTGCAGTAAAGACTCTTAATGCCCTGACGCCGGCAAAAGCTCGTGAATACCTGACAAAAAACGGCTTTTCTCTGCATGAGAACGATTCAAATTTATCAATGGCTCTCGGAGCGTTCACAAACGGAGTCACATTAAAGGAGTTGGTCGGCGGATATGTCACTTTAGCGGCTCAGGGAGAATATTCGCCGCTTCGTTTTATAAGGAAAATAGAAACCGAAAAAGGCGACATCCTTTATGAACATAAGGCAGTTTGCAAAAGAGTTTTCAGTAAGGAAACGGCTTTTTTGATGACGGATATGTTGAAATCCGTTGTTACCGACGGAACAGCTAAAAAATTGAAGAGCTATTTCGATATAGCCGCTAAAACAGGAACTTCGGGCCTGCAATCGAGTAAAAACAATACCGATGCGATAGTCGTATCTTATACTGTAAAAGATACTGTTGCGGTTTGGTACGGCGGTTATGACGATGACCCTTTGCCAAGCGATATTACGGGAGGAGGTGCCCCGGCAGAAACTGCAAAAAAAATATATGATTTACTATACAAATCACCGCCTCCCGATTTTCAGAAGCCGGAAGGGATCGTCAGAGTGTACGTGGATAGCGAGGAATTTGAAAAACGTCATGTAGTATTTCGTGCCGAAGAGGGAAATAAAAATGCTTTTGCAGAGTATTTTTCCGCAAAGAATCTTCCTGAAAAAAAGCAGACGGCGGTACCCGAAATATTTAAGGATTTTACAGTCGTTTTAAACGATAAAGGATATCCGATAATAAAGGCTTCGGTACAAAATCCCGTTGATTTGTATAGGATCGACAGTTCCGGCAAAGAGGTCTTTATTACCTCTTTTCTTCCGGAGAAAATCAATTATACCGATAAAAGCGCAAAAAGAAACAGTTTATGCTCATATTATCTGATAGATCCGAAAAGTAAAGAAAAAAGTCAGGTCATAAGTATAAAAGTTCCGCCCTCACCCGTGGATTCCGATTGGTGGAAATGGATATATAAGCTGTTCGAATGATGTCTGTTATAAGCCGGCTTTACTCAGGAAATTATCAAACAATGCCGTATTAAAAAATCTCCGCACCGTATCAGGCTCTTAAAGTGCGGAGATTTGTATATTTTTATTACAGACGGATTTTAATGGTTTCCAATGTCGAAAGAGCGTTTTTTACGAGAGTGTCTGCATCAAGAGAGGCTTCGGCTTTTTCAACTGATCGAAGAGTCGGTCTTGTAACGGGATTTTTCGGCAGAAAAACTGTACAACAGTCTTCATATGGTTCGATAGAAATATTAAAGGTATCGATATGTCTGGCGATCGTCACTATTTCTTCCTTGTCAAAGCCTATAAGAGGTCTGAGCACAGGCAAATGAGTACATGCGTTTGAGGATGTCAGACTTTCTATTGTCTGACTCGCTACCTGACCCAAGCTTTCTCCGGTTATAATCGCCTTACAATCGAATTTTTCGGCAACGATCGTTGCAATGCGCATCATAAAACGACGCAGAATCGTTATCATCATTTCTTCAGGACAGTTTTTATGGATTGCTTCCTGAATTTCCGTGACAGAAATCGAATAAAGTTTTAAGTGCATGGCATATTTGCTGACAGTTTCGGCTAATTTGATAACTTTTTCTTTTGCTCTTGAACTGGTATAAGGAAAGCTGTGAAAATGCAATGCCCGTATGAGCATACCTCTTTTCGCCATCATGTAAATGGCGACCGGGCTGTCAATTCCGCCGGAAAGCAACGCAAGTCCTTTTCCGCCTGTGCCTACGGGCATTCCGTTGACCGCCGGAAGGACTGAAGAGTAAATAAATGTATTTCCCGTATCTCTTATGTCGATATAAACGGTATTTTCCGGGCTGTGGAGATCGACCTTGAGGTCAGGAAATTTCTCTATTATCCTTGCCCCTATTTCTCCGGCAAAATCCGGTGATCTGACGGGGAATTTTTTATCTGCTCTGTTGCATTCTACTCGAAAAGTCCCCGATCTGGGAGCTATATCCAGGACCGCTTCGAAAATACGGGAAGTAAGAGTTTCAGGATCACGGCTTTCATCGGAAGGATACGTCGCAATTTCCGATCCCATGCTCAATGAATGGACTCCGAAAACGCATCTTGCTGCTTCTGCAATATTTTTTTCCTTATCCTCGTCGTATCCTGAAATAACGTACCTGCACCCGATTTTTTTGACTTCGCATTTAAATTCTTTCAAAGCCGTTTTTAAATTCATTGAAAGAGCATGTTCGAAAAAACCTCTGTTATTTCCTTTAAGATGGATCTCGGAATATCTGATGATTATAATTTTCTGCATTATTTTTCCCTCAAATTAATGATACAATTTTTCAAAGCCTGACCGAGTCCTTTTACGCTTTCGGCAGTATTAAAAGGCGAAAAAGAAATTCGTATCAGCCCTTCATGATAACTGACAGGTAACCCGGCTGCTTTGATGACTCTGTTTGTCCTGTGTTTTGAACTGCAGGCTGAACCGATCCCTACTATATAGCCGTATCGATTTTCAAGCATATGCATTATTACTTCGCTTTTTATTCCTTTAAAAGCAACCGAGTAAATGTTAGGAGCTTCGCCGCATAAAGGGATCATGTCGGGAATATCCGAAAAGGTCGTGGAAAGTTGGTTTTTATACAAAGTATATTTTTCATGCAAAATATTTACTGGTTCAAGCATCTCCACCGCTTTTGCAAATGCGCAAATACCGGCAGTGTTTTCGGTGCCGCTTCGAAGATTGTTTTCTTGTCCGCCGCCGAAAATCAAAGGTGATAAATTGACGTTTCTTTTTGCCCAAAGAGCTCCGACGCCTTTCGGAGCGTGAATTTTATGTGAGCTTACGGTATAAATGTCTATGTCCCAGGCGTCCAGATTCACTGGGATCTTTCCGAATGCCTGTACTCCGTCACAAATCAGGAGTGCGTGCGGGTTTTTGTTTCTGATTATTCCGGCAGCTTTTTTTATGTCGGAGATCCCGCCTGTTTCATTGTTTACATGCATGAACACTCCTGCCGCCGTATTGCCGTCCGCATACTCGGACAATATATCCGTATTTAAAGATCCGTCGCTTTTTAAAGGACAATATCGTATTTCGACGCCTTTGTTTTTTAAGCTCAGGAGCGTATTGTAAATTGCGGGATGTTCACCTTCGGTAGATACTATATTGCAATGCGCACTGCTTTTTATGGATCTAACGGCAAGATTATCCGCTTCCGTGCCGCTTGCCGTGAATATTATATTTCCGCTCGAACCGTTCAGCGCATGTATGATTGTTTTTCTTGCGTCTGTCAGTTTATTAAAAACTTTGGTAGATTCATCGGAAAGAGAGGATGCGTTAAAATATTCGTTTTCGGATATTTCTCCGAAAACCTTCAAGGTCTCGGTAAACGGTTTTGTAGTGGCACAGTTATCAAAATAGTTTTCGTCTTTTATCATGATCAATGTTTCAGCGTAAGTATGGTTACTCCGGATTCTCCTTCTCCGTATTTTCCAAGCCTGAAAGAGGCTATTCTTTTATCTGTTTTGAAATATTTATGCAGTCCGGCACGAAGTGCTCCCGTCCCCATTCCGTGTATTATCCTGACTTCGTCATATTTCTCTGCAATGGCTCTGTCTATAAAAGGATCGACTTCGATGATTGCTTCATCAACGTTTTTACCGAGCAGATTTATCTCTTTGGGTACAGCAACGGTTTTTATGAGTATATTGCTTTTAACTGATACTTTTTCGGGTGCTTTCTGTTGATCGTCGATACAGGTATATAGATCGCCCGGTTTTAAGTATGAGGTGATTTTACCGATTTTTACGGTCACCTGATCTCCCTTTTTTATATCTGCGACGACTCCAGTACTTTTTAAAGGCAAAACATAAACCTTATCGCCGGGTTTGAGCTTTTTAATGTCCACGGCCGGGCCGTGAAGCATTTCTTCGTTTTCTTTTTCGATGTCTTTTTCGATATCGTATTTCAGTTCTCCTATTTTTTTGGCTGTGGCACGGGCTTTGAATAATTCGTCGTCACCGCTGAAAGCGGCTTTTTTCTTTATGTCTTTGATTTCTTCTATCAGTTCTTTTGCTTTTTCCTGAGCCGAAATCACAATACGCTTCGCTTCCTGTTTTGAATTAAACAGCAGATTTTCTCTTTCTTTGGCAAGGATCTCGTTTTTCTTTTTGGCTTTTTTCAGTTCCTCGGCAAGTTCATTTCGGATGTTTTCGATTTCCTCATTGGTTTTTTCGTATCTCTGCCTTATGGATTCCGCTTGTCGCAAAACATTTTCAAAACTTATTTTTTCTTCGCTGAGTTTGCTTCGGGCGGCTTCTGTAATTTTCTTATCCAAGCCGAGTCGGGATGCAATTTCAATTGCATTGCTGCTTCCCGGGACTCCGATTATTAATTTATATGTCGGAGCGAAAGTAGAAGGATCGAACTCCATCGAAGCATTTTCTATACCGGGAGTAATAAGCGAATATTCCTTCAATTGCGAATAATGTGTAGTAATTATTGCTTTTGCACCGCTGTCAAGTATAAATTCGGTAATGGCCATAGCAAGGGCAGCTCCTTCGTTGGGCTCTGTCCCCGCACCTATTTCATCTAAGAGTACCAGTGTTCTCGGCGAAAGCTCTTTTACTATTTCTGAAATATTTGTTATATGTCCCGAAAAGGTCGATAAACTTTGTTCTATGCTCTGTTCGTCACCGATATCGCAGAAAATATTATCGAAAACCGAAATCTCACTGTCTCTTGAACATGGCAGCATCAACCCGCATCCCGCCATCAAAACAAATAAGCCCACTGTTTTGAGAGATACGGTCTTTCCTCCTGTATTCGGACCCGTTATAAGCAGTATGTTGTATCCGGAACTGAGACGCACGGATATGGGAACGACTTTGTCTTTCTCTATAAGCGGATGTCTTCCGTTTCGTATATCGATATAACCTTTATCGTTTACGATCGGCATTGTACATCTTGTGTCGTTGGCGTATTTTGCCTTGGAAAAAACAGCGTCGAGATAAGCTAAAATATTTTCGTTTTCTTTCAGTCTGTCGGAAAATTTACTTATTTCAGACGTAAACTCTATTAGAATACGTTCAATTTCATTTTTTTCATCTATATACAGTTCTTTAAGCTTGTTGTTAAGGTTAACTATTGCCATCGGCTCAATAAAAACCGTGGCACCCGACGCAGACTGATCATGTATCAATCCGGGAACATAAGATTTATATTCGGTTTTTACCGGTATTACATACCTTTGCTCTCTTACTGTTATAAGAGAATCCTGCATATATTTGCTGATGGATGACGAATGAAGATAACTGTTGAGCTTTTGTTTTATTTCATCGTTTGTTCTGCGTATTGCTGTACGTATTCTGTATAACTCGTCTGAAGCCCGATCATTCATTTCGTCTTCGCTGATAACGGCAAATTCGATTGATTCTTCTACGCTCCTGTTGCAGTATATCATGGAGGTATATTGCCTTAAAAGAAAGATCTCTTCGTCTTCCACGCCGGAAAAGGCATTACTTACGTAACGCGATGTAGACAATATTCTTTTTACGTATAACAACTCTTTCATAGAAAGTGTTGAAAGTATCTTAGCTTTATCTGCAATTTCTCTTACCGAATCAAAGTTGAAACCGGGCGAAACATTATAAAAATTGATTAGTTTTACAGCTTCGTCAGTTTCGTCAAGAAGCCGCTTGACTTTGTTTGAATCGACTTCGGGAAGCGTTGATAAGATCATGTTTTTAGCCGAAACACTTTGAGAGTACTCGGCTACGTCTTCCAGAACTTTTTTTAATTCAAGTTTTTTTAATGTACTTGTCCTTATCATCACTTAACTCCTTTTTTGAGTCTTCCGTTTGTTCTGCCGCTGACGAGTCCGGAAATTTCGGCATGGTATGTTCCGCTTTCTTCAGAACCTCCGCCGTCTAAATACGCACAGTTGATCAACGAAAAATAACATCTGCCGACCTTCCTTCTGACAATGGCAAATCTGTTTCCCAATTCGTCGACATATTCGAGAAGCCCGCTTGTTGCTTTGCATTCGGCACATTCTTTGTATTTCAATGAAGTCATATACGGACAATGCGATAATGTCATGTCATAAATGTCGCCGCTTAAAAATATATATCCTCCCGGATCGGCTATCTCCGAGCACTCCTTGCGCGTCAGCTCCTGAGAATATATAAAATATTTCATGCCGAATCTTTCCTTAAGCATTTCCACTGTGTGTTTGTTTGCAATATTCAATCCCAATCCGCCTATTACTTCACAATCTGCTTCCTTGCTCAGTTGCAGAGCGTAAACATTGTTTGCAACCACACCTTTGAACCCTTCAAAAGAAAACCATTTCTTTATAACGGCAATATCTTTTTCGCCAGCCAGATAAGGCAGATCAAGGTACCAGCCTCCGACTCTCTTCTTTAATGCCTCAGGTATGTCTTTTTTATTGAAATCCCATGGCTTGTATACTACTATGTCTGAAATATTATTATACAAACTTGAAAAATCACTGTTTTCTGAAAGACATAGTATTTTATTTTTCGGCGTATTGAATTCTCTGCGGCTTTCATGATCGCCGATACAGACGTCCTTATACCCTCTTTGACCGCGATTTTTATTGTAGTTAAAAAGAATATTGTCTGTAAGCTGTTTTATTGCTTCTCTCCGCATGTCGTTGATTGAAGATATCGGTATGAAAACATTTTCGGCAAGTATTTCCGCCTCATCGATAATAAATACTGTGTTGCCGGTTTTTAAGATGGCTTTTCTGATATCAATTTCCGTCGTAGGATGATTTTCGGGTCGCTGACACTGACAGTTGCCGAATACGGTTGCCTTAGAATCTTGTCCGAACAATGTCAAAGAGGCCTTTTGCCCTGCTTCTGCTTTAAAAACAGCTTTCAGATGTATTTTCGGCTGCAGGCTGTTTATCACATCAAGAAGCTTTTTATCGGTTGTGACATTCAGATCATCTCCGGGTTTCGCGACCCCTCTGAAGGATATTACGGCTGAGCCTTTCGGAAAGCTTTCATGCGCAAGGGCGTTTCCGGTTTCCATACCGCCCGAAATTATTTTGTATGCATTGCCCTTTTCAACATTTTCATAAAAGAAAACCTTTATTTTACCGTTATTTACCGACTGCACTTTTCCTGCAGTGTAGCCTTTATGACCTTGTATCTGATCGGAAATAAACTCTGAGGGAGAATTCTCGAATGCATATCCTTCAGTGTAATCTCCGCGGTTAAAAAGCTTTTTCATATCGGTGAGCTTTTGCGTGATCGGATTTTTCTTCAATGCCTCAGAGTATAAAAGCAACGCACCGGCGGCATATTCCGCACGCCGGTTTCTTCCTTCTATTTTAAAAGTCGTTGCACCCGCCTGCAGAAATTCTGAAATTCTCTCAGCCGTACAAAGATCTTTCATTGATAAAAGATACCCTTCTCTGACTTTTTTTCCGTTGAAAAATGCCGTATATTTTTTTCTGCAAGGCTGAGCGCATAATCCGCGGTTACCGCTGTATCCGTCTGCCATGGACGAGAGGTAGCAGTTCCCCGAAGCGCATACGCATATTGCTCCGTGTATGAATACTTCCGTTTTTACGTTTGCTGAGGCTATTGCGCTGATATCTTCCGTCTTTGCCTCGCGTGCTGTTACTACGCCGTCTGCCCCGATATTTTTCATTGCAATAGCGCCGTATTTGTTCATAACGCTCAATTGAGTGCTTGCAAAGATCTCGATGCCGTAATATCTTTTTGCACAATAGTCCAGAAGGCCCGGATCAGTTATGATCAATCCGTCTGCGCCGGAGTCAAAAACGAAATCGGCGGTTTTTTCGGCTTCCGCCATTTCGTTTTCTTTTATCATGGTATTCAATGTCACGTACACTTTTATCCCGAACAGGTGTGCAAAATCGATCCATTCTTTCAGGTTCTGTGTGTTGAAATTTTCGGCTTTCAACCGTGCATTGAATTTATCTGTCCCGAGATACACCGCACCGGCTCCGTATACGGCTGCTTTTTTCAGAGCTTCCGGAGTCCCGGCGGGAGAAAGCAAAGTCGGCTTGATCATCAGCTTCTCAATTTTGCGTTGAATTTATATTCCAGTGCTTTCAGTATCCTTTGTACAGCTTTTTCGATTTCGGCATCAGTGAGGGTTCTTTCGTTATGTCCGAAAGTGATTGAAAATGCTAAACTTTTTGAATTGCCCAAAAGCGCGCCTTTATATATATCAAATAGTTTGACGGATATTACAAGGTCTGAAGCCTTCATTATGGCTTTTTTTATTTCCCCGGCCGGTATTTCATCAGAAACTACAACGGCAAGATCTCGTACACTGGTGGGATATTTTCCGAAAGGCATGTAACTTACATAAGGCTTGCTGTTTTTGAATAATTTATCAAAGTCAAATTCCGCAATGTAAGTATTTTGCTTTACGTCGAAGTTTTCGGCGACAACAGGATGCACTTTCCCCGCGTAACCGATTATGACGCCGTTGGTTATAATTTCTGCTGAGACCCCGGGATGCAGGTATGGGATATTGCTTCTTACGAGTTCGTAATCGATATTGAATCTGTCAAGCAGTGTTTCAACTGTATTCATCAACTCAAAGAAATCGGCATTTTCGGAATACAGACCGATACAAAGCATATTTTTTTCTTCAGGCTGCTTTTTTAAAGGCAGACTTTCGGGAATAAAACACTTTGCTAATTCAAACAGCCTCAGATCGTTATTGCGTCTGCTTAAATTAGTCGCTATGGCAGACAGAAGATTAACGCTGAGTGTTGTCCTCATTACCGCAAGTTCTTCGCTTAACGGATTCAGAAGTCTGATAGTTTTTCTGATACAGCTGTCTTCTTCCAAAAGCAGTTTTTCATAGCTTGTTGCATTGCCGAAAGAGTATGTTCTCATTTCCATGTAACCATTTCCGATCAGGATGTTTTTTGCTTTCAGTGATGCGTTCTGATATTCGGTGCGACCTCCCGCGGTTACGCTGACATCCTTAAGCAGCGTGGAATGTATATTGTCGTATCCGTGCAAACGTATCAGTTCTTCGATTATATCGCAGTCTTTCCGCAGATCTTCACGATATTCGGGAACAATACATCTTATCACTCCGTCCATTATTTCGGCTTTTATATCAAGTGAATTAAGTATCCTGACGGCTTCAGATTCCGGAATGGAGATGCCGAGCAATTTTTCTACTCTGCTGAAATCAAAAACGACTTCCTGTTTCGCGGTTTTTTCTCCTGTAGAAATACGTCCTTTTGCGATTTTTCCGCATCCGAGTTTTTCGGTCAGATGAAGAGCACGGCTGAGTGCAAGTTCGGCGGTAAAGGCATCCACGCCTTTTTCGAACCTGGCGGAACTGTCAGAACGCAGTCCGAGTCTGCGGCTGGATCTTCTTATATTTTCCTTAATAAATTTAGCGCTTTCGAAGCATACTGCTTTTGTTGAGGGCTTGATCCCGGAATTTGCTCCGCCCATGATCCCAGCTAATCCTACGGCTCTTTCCTTGTCTGCAATCACAAGATTGTTTTCAGACAGAATATATTCGTTTTCGTCCAGAGGAATGATTTTTTCTCCTTCTTTGGCACGACGGACAATTATTGTCTTGTCTTTTATATCATCCTGATCGAATGCGTGCATAGGTTGACCAAGTTCAAGCAGAACATAGTTCGTGATGTCAACTATATTATTTATTCCTCTGAGTCCTAAAGCATGTAAACGTCTTGTTACCCATAAAGGAGAAGTCTTTACCTTTAAATCAAAAATGGCCTGCATGTTGTAGGCGGGACAAAGATCAGTTGCCTGAACGTCCACTGTTACGAAATCAGAAGTTTTTACAGTTTCGTCTTCTTCATAACCGATATCGGGAAAACGAACGGGTTTGTCCATGACGGCTCCTATCTCTCTCGCTATTCCCCATATACTGTTGCAATCGGGCCTGTTGGGTGTAACGGATATATCCAATACGTAGTCATTGTAACCAAGCACGTCGATCATGGACGTCCCGGGTATTTCATCGGAAGAAAGGATCAGGACACTGTCGCCTGATGCTCCGGGATAAACGTTATCATCGGCGTTTAACTCTTCACCTCCGCAAAACATCCCGTCGCTTTGTACTCCTCTTAGTTCGCCTTTCTTTATTGCTTGCCCTGTAGCTAAAAGAGCACCGTCAAGCGCAACGGGAACAAGATCGTCTTTTTTGAGTTGTACTGCGTTTGTCACGATCTGTATTGTTCCGTTTCCCGCGTCTACTTCGCAAACTCTCAGTCTGTCGGCATTTGGATGCTCTTTGACTGAAAGAATCTTTCCGACAACTACATTCGTGAATGTTTCGGAAAGGTCCGTTATTTCTTCTACTTCAAATCCTGCGGATACAAGTTTATCGCATACCTTTTCAACACTGATATCTATATCGACATAGTCCTTCAACCAACTGAATAAAACCTTCATCTTACGCCTCCCTTATCCTTTGAATTGACGTAAAAAACGTACGTCATTATCATAAAGCAGTTTTATATCGGGAATCCCGTACCTTATCATTGCAAGCCTTTCTATCCCCACGCCGAAAGCAAATCCGCTGTAGATCTGAGGATCTATTCCGCAATTCTCGAGTACGTTGGGATGAACCATCCCTGCTCCCAATACTTCCATCCATCCCGTCCCTTTGCACAGTCTGCAGCCTTTGCCGTGACAACTGTTGCATGTAAGGTCGACTTCTACGCTTGGTTCGGTAAACGGGAAATAGGAAGGCCTGAAACGGACTTTTGTAGTTTCGTCAAATATAGACTTTGCAAGATATTCAAGACATCCTTTAAGGTCGCAAAGCGTTACGCCTTTGTCGACTACAAGTCCTTCTATCTGCGTAAATACCGGCGAATGAGATGAATCGTCATCGCTGCGGTAAACCTTTCCGGGACATATCATTTTTATCGGCGGTTTTTTCCTTTCCATTACTCGTATCTGGTTCGGAGAGGTATGTGTACGGAGCAAAAGATTTTCCGTAAAATAAAATGTATCCTGCATGTCTCTTGCCGGATGATCGTCCGGAGTATTCAATGCTTTGAAATTATAGTAGTCGGTTTCTATTTCCGGACCTTCTTCGACTGTAAATCCCAGTCCGATAAATATATCCGTTATCTTTTCGGCTATGATGCTTATCGGATGAAGACTGCCTTCTGCCGGTTGTTTTACGTTTGCGGTTATATCAATAACCTCATTTTTCAACTGCTTGTCCAATTTATACGCCTTAAGTTTGTTTTCAGCCTGTTCGAATCTGTTTTCAAGCCGCTCTCTCGCCTGGTTTATCAACTGCCCCACCTGAGGCCTTTCAGACGCGGGTATATCTTTCATTGTGCGCAAGATTGAAGTCAGTTTTCCGTTCTTTCCGAGAAAATGGACTTTGGTCTCCTGCAGCTTTTCCTGTTCGGGATCATTTTCGGCTTTCTGTATTTCGGATTCGCATTCTTCAATCAGTTTTTTTATGTCTTCTTTCATATAAACTGCTCCTTGACATTTTTTCATTGAATTATCTATCAATATCTATACCGTGCTATTATAACACACATCAAGGAATTAAATCAAGCAGATTACCGTTGCCGGTGCCAAAAAACAAATATGTATCAGGTACATTTCCGATCAATATGCTTTCGGCTACAAGCACCTGAGTTATCGTATTAACCGTACTTTCCGCAGTGGGGATTATTATGTCGACTTCTGTCATCACGTCCAGATAAATCTTGTGCCTGGTCTGATTTATGCCCGCCTGTTCGAATTCGCTCACAAATCTGCATATCACGGAACCGACAGGCTCTACAAGAATTTTCACCTTCGGCCCTTTACCTGAAAAAAGAGGCGTTCCCGTAAGGGTACCTAAAGGAATATCTATTCCCTGTTCTCCTATAGACGATATGAATTGCTCGCTCATTTTGGCTGTATCATTGGCAAGTTTGTTGATCATGACGGAGTTGGCGGATAGTAATACCGCATCGCCGTCAAGTCCTTTCTCGATGGTTATCAGTTCGCCGTAAGATACGCCGTCAGACATGACGTTGAATATTGCGTCATTTACCGCAGCAGTGACCAGCGAACGTATCCTTGCCTCTGCAAAAGCCACAATTGTCGGAGCAACGGAACGCATTATTATCCATACCAGAATAAATAATGTCAGAAGGATAATGAATGTTATCAATACTGTTTTTGTTATTTTTTTTGGGGGAAAATGTACTTTCATTTTACATTATATGCAAAATTTCATTATTTTTTTCCCGTCTTTTTGTTTTTAATTCCGGCGTAAGTTCCATAAGCCCTTCAGATATTCAGCCTGAATATTTTTTATTTTTTCTTTGTTTTCGGAGAAAATATTATGGCAATCAGGTATCCGAAAAATATGGCCACAGATACTCCTGCGGCTGCAGCTCCTAACCCGCCTTCGAATAATCCGAAAATACCCTTTTCTTGTATTCCCTTATACGCTCCGTCTACAAGTACGCTTCCGAATCCGGATATGGGTACGCTTGCTCCCGCTCCCGCGAATTCTACCAATGGCTTATATAATCCGAATCCTTCTAAAATACAACCCGCGATCAGGAACAGTACCAGAATTTTACCGTTTGTGATACTTGTCCAGTTTATCAATAACTGACCTATTACACAAATTCCTCCGCCTATCAAAAATGCTTTAACAAAATTCCATACCATATTCAATCCTCCGAAGTGATCTCAGTCAGATGTGCTATTACGGGAATAGTTTCTCCCTGAAAGCTGGTCAAGGGAGACATGAGTGCCCCGGTCCCTATCAGAAGCATTCTTTTTATACTTCCTTTGCGCAGCCTGTCCAATAAAGAACTGTTGAAGACTACTGCCGATGCCGCAGCACCGCTGCCGCCCTGATATGTCTGTTGAGATCTGTAATACAAACTGCCGCCGCAGTCCATGTATTCTTCAGATAACGGAAGAGCATGTTTTTTCATAAGATCTCTTAAAATGTCACTTCCGAGATACCCCAGATCTCCGGTGGCTATAACGTCAAAGTCTTCCGGTCCGGCGCCGGTATCGGAAAAGTACTGTAAAAGCGTGTTTACTGCGGCAGGCGCCATTGCTGCTCCCATATTGTTCACGTCGCTTATGCCGAAATCTACCACCCTGCCGAGTGTCGCCGCTTTAATTTTTATTTTTCTTCCGATTGCGGGTCTTTCATTTTCCAACAACGTCGCTCCTGCTCCGGTAACTGTCCATTGACTTACCGGAGAGCGCAATACTCCGAGTTCCAAAGGATATCTGTATTGTCTTTCTGCTGTCGAGAAATGACTTCCCGCAAGACATATCACTCTCGATTTATAGTAGTTGTCTATCATCAGACTTCCGATTATCAAACTTTCGGCAAATGTGGCGCAAGCATTGTAAATACCTGCAAATGAGCATGGCAGTTCCCTGCATGCAAAAGAAGCGGATATGATCTGATTGAGCAGATCTCCGCCTATTACGGTATCGACTTCTTCAATGCTCCTCCCCGACTTTCTTGTAAGGCCCATAAGCGCACGGGAAAAAATAGTCCTTTCGGCTTTTTCAAATGAGCATTCTCCGCATTTGTCGTCTTCAACCGTTTCGTCAAAACGATCATGTAAGCGTCCGGCTTGTTCTTTTGGCCCGGCCAAAGTGTATCCGCATTTGATGTATACATTATCAAAAAACATTGTTTGTCCGAAGTGATTACTCATAGTTACCCCGTTATCAGATATTTTATAAGCGCTACAATTATCGCTACCGATACACCATTTACAATTACCGGTCCGGCAATAAAAAACATTCTGGTACCGATTCCATAAATCAATCCTTCACATTTGTATTCCAACGCTGGAGCTACTACGGCATTGGAAAAACCTGTTATCGGGATAGTTGAACCTGCTCCCGCAAAACATCCTAATTTATCATAAACACCGAATCCGGTGGCCAATGCAGCAAGTATTATCAATAAACTGGACGCAAATCCGGAAGCATCTTCTCTTTTGAATCCGAACCGCACGAAAAGTTCAATTATCGCCTGACCTATCACGCATATTGTTCCGCCAATCACGAATGCCCAGAATATATTTTTAAGGTGACTGGAACGCGGTGAGACTGCATTTACGTATTTTTCGTAATTTTCTTTGTTTACGTGACCAAATTCTTTTCCTTTGTATTCCACGCTGTCAGTATAATCATTCTTTTTCATTTTTAAATCCTTTAACCTTGGCTCCTAAGTAAAAAGCTTCTTTTTCGTCCATGTTCTTTCCGAACTCACGCTTTACGGTTGTTTTCATATATTTATCCCCCCGATATCTTTTGAAAATATTATGAGCAAAAGCGTGAATTTTAATCATAAACTTTTTCTCCGAAAAAAACAGGTTTTCTGATTCAATCCGAAAACCTGCCTCTGATTTTATCGATTATTTTGTTTTCAAGTCTGCTGATCTGTACCTGCGAAACGCCTAATCTCTGCGCTATCTCACTTTGAGTCATATCTCGGTAATAACGTAATAAAATTATTTTTTTTTCCCGTTCGCTCAGTTCCGATATTACAGAACGAAGTATTACCCGATCAATGACGTTGTCTTCTTTTGATCCTTCGCTTAGTTTGTCAATCAGACAGATGCCCTGTTCGTCTTCTTCGGTTCTGTCATAAATAGAACAAGGTTGTTTTCTAGCGTCCAGCGCAAATACGATCTCGATTTTTTCTTCACCGAATTTTTCCGCCAATTCTTCCAAGGTTGGCTCTTTCCCTTCAAGACGAAGCGTTTCTTCGATGTAACGATATATTTTAGCAGACAACGCCTTCGTGGACCTGGATACCTTGATGTAGCCGTCATCTCTCATAAACCGCTTTACTTCGCCGAGGATCATCGGAACTGCATACGTTGAAAAACGTACGCTGAATTCGTCTTTGAAATTCGCTACCGCCTTTAAAAAACCGACAGAGGCTATCTGCATAAGATCTTCATACTCTACGCCTTTCCCGGTATATCGCCGTATTATGCTTTTTATGAGCGGTTTGTTTTCGTTGAGCAAAACGGTCTTCGCTTCGTTGTCGCCGTTTTGCGCAAGCAGAATCAGTTTCATGGTTTCATCATGATCAAGCATCTGTTATACTCGCCTTATCAGTTTTTAAGTACTTTCTGAGCGTTACGGTCGTGCCTTTCCCGAGCTCGGATTCAACCGTCAGTTCATCCATGAAAGTTTCCATAACCGTAAAACCCATTCCGGAGCGCTCTTCTTCGGGTAACGTTGTAAAAAAGGGCTGTCTTGCTCCTTCTATGTCTTTAATGCCTTTACCGTAATCGGTAATCCTTATAATGATCTCGCGTCCCTTTAAAACTGCGGTTATATCTATTATCCCTCCGCGGTATTCGTAACCGTGTACTATACTGTTCGTTACCGCTTCGCTTACAGCCGTCTTAATGTCCCCTATTTCTTCAACTGTCGGATTCAGCCTCGAACAAAACGCCGCTACCGTGCTTCGGGAAAAACTTTCGTTTATGGGAAGCGCCTCAATTTTAAGTTTCATTTCTTCAGATTTCATAAATATTCTCCGTTAGTCCAAAAGTGGAAAAAGTTCGTATAATCCCGACATGGCAAATATTTTGTCTACAGACGGCGATACATTTTTCGTGTACCCGGATATTCCGCGGGCTTTTAATTGCTTATATCTTCCTATTATGACCCCGACTCCGGTACTGTCCATAAATTCAAGCTTTTTTAAGTCAAGTATCAAAGTTTTGAAAGTATGAGTTTTTATGATCTCTTCCATGCTTTCACGTGCTTCCGCTGCAACATATTCATCCAGTTCTCCTTCAAAATGCATGGTAAGCACGCTCCTGTCCCTTGTATAACTTATCTTCATAGCGTTGTCCTCCGCAGCAAAAACATTATAGAATACTATCTTTGTCATAATTTATCGGATTTTACGTTTTTTTCCGTTTTCACGACGTATTATTGACAGTAATGTTTTTATCTAACCGTAAAAAATTTATATGCAGTACCGAAAATCATGAAGCCGAGGAATCAAAAATTTGACACAACTTAATGCTTGTGATAAAATATTTGTCGTGCTTATATCAAGCCGGAATTATTGCGGGTCTGTTTTTTCACTTTACGGTCATTCGTTTATTCCCTCTTATTTTCAGCTTGAGTTTTAAAGCATAGTTTATCTGAAAGCAGAGATTTGTGTGCTTTGAGGAGATTTCGATGAGAAAAATTACAGATAAAAATGAAATCAAAAATTTTTTGTGCGAACACCGGATCGATAATCTGAATATTGCAGGTTATATGCATAACCATCCGGATGAATGCAATATTTGGGTCAATAACGGCGATTCTGTCCGCGGTCTTGTGCTTTACGGAGAAGAAACTAAATATTACATAATAAATTGTTATGACGATGACTTTATAAAAGAAGCCGTGAGAGATATTTTTGACGGCAAAGAGGTATTCTTTTCCGGGGTCAGAAAGGAGCTTGCCGACAAACTTATGCTGCTCGGAAAGTCCCGCAAAAAAACCGATATCGAGGACTCCTGCTATTTGTATTATTATCCTTATAAAAGTGTCGAGGGGCTGAGCAAAAACGTCAGACCGCTTCGTATCGAAGATGCTCCGGTAATAGATTACTTTTATACTTATCGCAGCAGCGGAAGCCTTGACGCCATAAAAAGGGATATACAAAGGCGTCCCGGAGTCGGACTTGAGCTGGATGGTGAGCTTGTTGCCTGGACTCTCGTGCACCCGGATAATTCTAACGGGATTTTGTATGTGAAACCCTTTTTCAGAGGCAGCAATCTCGGAACAGAAGTCGGAAAAGCGCTCACTCAGGCTGTTATCGACAAAGGAGATATCCCGTTTGTACATATCGTCAACGGCAATGATACGAGTGTGCACATCACGGAAAAAATGGGTTTCAGATTCGGTTATAACGTTGTTTGGTTCGAATGTGATTTTTCAAAATAAAATTAAATGTGGTTGTTTGTTCCTGCCGAGGCTTTGTTTGTTGATTTTACTGTTGATACAGCTTTGTGATACAGCAATAAAACGGTTTATTTCATAATGATCATAAAAAAGCGGTTATCATCTGATAACCGCTTTAATACTAAAAATTTTATCTGGGATTGTTTTTGTTGAACTCCTTGGTCCTTAACGTTGCATCAAGGATAGTTTTTCTCATTCTTATATTTTTCGGAGTTATCTCGAGAAGTTCGTCTTCGTTGATAAATTCTATACATTCTTCAAGACTCATTTTTTTCGGAGGAATAAGTCTCAGAGCTTCGTCGCTTCCTGCTGCACGCATATTCGTAACATGTTTCTTCTTACATACATTTACTCTGATGTCGTCTGATTTCGGTGAGACACCTACGATCATGCCTTCATATACCTGTTCGCCGGGCCCGATAAACAAAATACCTCTCTCCTGTGCGTTGAACAGACCGTAAGTTACGGCTTCTCCGGTCTCAAACGCTATAAGACTGCCTGTATTGCGTTTTACGGTGTTGGCTTTAGCTTTTCTGTACCCTGCAAAAAGAGTGTTCATAATGCCTTCGCCTTTGGTGTCGGTAAGAAATTCGTTTTTATAACCGAAAAGGCAGCGTGCGGGAATAAGAAATTCTAATTTATATCTTGAGCCTGTTTGAGTCATTTTCTGGAGCTCACCGTAACGCGCGCCCACTTTTTCCATTATTGCTCCCATACTGCTCTCAGGCACGTCAGTTATAAGACACTCATAAGGCTCACAGATCACGCCGTCTATTGTTTTATACAGGACTTTCGGCATCCCTACCATGAATTCATATCCTTCGCGTCTCATGGTTTCTATGAGAATGGAAAAATGCATCTCCCCTCTTCCCGATACGAGAAATGAATCCGGAGAATCGGTTTCCTGAACTTTCAGCGAAACGTCTTTTAACGTTTCTTTAAACAACCTCGCTCTCAGATGCCTGCTGGTCACGTATTTTCCGTCGCGTCCGGCGAAAGGCCCGTTATTTACCGAAAAACTCATCTGTATGGTCGGCTCTCCGATTTTCACAAATTCGAGAGGCTCTGCGTTGTCTGGCGAACATATCGTATCGCCTATCGTTATCTCCGGTATCCCGGAAAAACATACTATATCTCCTACGGACGCTTGCGGTACATTGATCCTGTTTAGGCCTTCAATCTGAAAAACGTTTGCTATTTTCCCTCTGTACGGTTGTTTATGATTGTAATAGTCGCAGATGGTTACTTCCGAATTTGCTTTGATTACCCCTCTTTCTATTCTTCCTATCCCTATCCTTCCTACATAATCGTTATAATCTATTGCCGAAACAAGCAGCTGAAGACTTTCTTCTTCGTTACCTTCAGGAGGATCGATATATTTTATGATAGTATCAAATAAAGGCGTAAGATTTGTGCCCTTGACTGCAGGGTCGAAAGAAGCCTTGCCTTCCCTCCCGGAACAATATATTATTGGACTGTTCAGATCCTCATCTTTGGCATTGAGCTCAAACAAAAGATCGTAAAATTCGTTTGCTATTTCATTCGTGCGCGCATCTTTTTTGTCTATTTTGTTGACTACAACTATCATCTTGTGCCCGTATTCCATCGCCTTTTGCATAACAAACCTTGTTTGCGGCATCGGACCTTCCGAAGCATCAATCAGTATGAGCACTCCGTTGACCATTTTCAGAACGCGTTCCACTTCACCGGAAAAGTCTGCGTGTCCCGGCGTATCTATTACGTTTATTTTTACTCCGTTATAAACTATTGCAGTATTCTTTGACAGTATGGTGATTCCGCGTTCTCTTTCAAGCGCATTGGAATCCATTACGCAGTCTTCTACATGCTGATTTTCCCTGATTTCGCCCGCCTGTTTTAGCATAGAGTCTATCAACGTAGTTTTGCCGTGGTCTACATGGGCTATTATGGCTATGTTTCTGATATCGTACCTTATCATATAAAATTCCTCACAAATTATTATTATACCACTTGAGAAATACGATGTCAAAAAAAATAAGCGCCTTACTGAAAGCGCTTATGAGCATATTTTATACCGTTCCCCTTTCGGCTTTACTTTAAGGCTTAACTATATCAATCTCGGGCTTTACGTATTCTTTCTCTATAAGAGAAATCACCGGTTGCAAAATTTCAGGATCCGATAATTCTTCGCCTTCCGACAGTATTTTGTACTGTGATTCGTTTTCCGGGGAAAGAGGTTTGTTTTTTCTGTCGTTTTCAAGCTTTTTAAGCATTATTTTCATCATTAATTTGTTTGCGCCCTTAAGTTTTTCCATCGAAAAACCGCCGCGGATAAAGAATACATCACAGTCGGTTATATTGTATTTTTCAATTATTTCTTCTTTCTGACCTCTTGCGTTTTCAAGTATTCCCACGCATACAAGTATTTCTATAGTAAAATATGCCCGTGCAGAAATATATCCCGATACGTCTCCCATCTTTATCCATCCCATATACAGTACGGGATCTTCGTATTTCAGATTTCTTTTAGCTTCTTTCAGATCGTATACGGGCAAACCGGTTTTCTCGGAAATGATTTTTGCATATTTTTCAGTGTGCCCCGCATTCGATGAATAAACTATGGCTTTTACCATACCCCTCTCCTGTTTGAACCTTATCGGCAAAATACTATTTCATTGCCGTCGCTGTCTGCCGTGATCCTTGATCCGAAACCTATACTGCCTTCGATTATCTTCTCGGATAAAACATCTTCTATTTCTTTTTGTAATATACGTTTTATATGTCTTGCGCCGTATTTATCGCTGTACCCTTTTTCTGCTATCAATTGTATTGCCGCGGGGGTGAAGCGAAGTTCGATATTCTCGTTCCTGAGTCTTTTTGAAAGCGATTCGGTAAGTAAACGGGTTATCATTTGCACGTCTTCCATGGTAAGCTTTTCAAATAGTATTATGTCGTCCACTCTGTTTAAAAACTCCGGACTGAAAAAACGCCTCAGCTTTTCTTCTATATCTTCTCTTTCGTATTCTCTGTCGGCAAAATCCGCTCCGAGGTTGGTAGTCATGATTATGACCGTATTTTTAAAATCTATCAGTCTTCCTTTACTGTCTGTGATCCTTCCTTCGTCTAGTATCTGAAGCAGAATATTGAAAATATCCGCGTCCGCTTTTTCCACTTCATCCAGTAAAACTACGGAATAAGGCCTTTTTCTTATTTTTTCCGTCAGATTATTATTCTGATCGTATCCGCTGTATCCCGGAGGTGCGCCTATAAACTTGCTTACGCTGTTTTTGTCCATATATTCGCTCATGTCGACCCTTATCAGTCTGTTTTCGTCACCAAAAAGAACTTCTGCAAGCGCTTTGGCAAGTTCCGTTTTCCCGACGCCTGTTGCGCCTGCAAAAATAAAACTCCCTATCGGTCGCTTCGGATCTTTGAGTCCGGCTCTGTTTCTTCTTATGCACCTCGATACGGCATTCACTGCCCGTCGCTGTCCTATAACTCGTTTTTCAAGGTCTTTTTCAAGGTCAAGCAAATGCATACTCTCGTCTTCGGTAAGTTTCTCAACGGGTATTTTTGTCCACTGCGCCGTTACGGCTGCTATGTCTTCCTCGGTGACCATCGCATTCTTCACTGATTGACTGCTTGAAGCCAAAGCTACTCTGCTGGCTGCTTCATCCATCAGATCAATGGCTTTATCGGGAAGAAATCTTTCTGTTATATATCTTTTCGACAGCTTTACCGCTGCCTCAACGGCTTTATCGGTTATCTTGACTTTATGGTGATTTTCATATCTGTTTCTGATACCGTATAATATCTTTACTGCGTCCTCTTCAGACGGCTCTTCTATCATTACCGGCTGAAACCTTCTTTCGAGTGCGGGATCCTTTTCTATATAACGAGTATACTCCTCCGCCGTTGTGGCGCCGATAACTCTGAGGCTACCGCGCGCAAGCACAGGCTTTAAAATCTCTCCCGCATCCATATTGCCGTCCGCGGTGGCTCCGGCTCCGACTATATTATGGATCTCGTCTATAAACAATATAGTCTTATTGTCCCGAGTTACTTCGTCCATGACGTTTTTCAGCCTTTCCTCGAAATCTCCTCTGTATCTTGTTCCTGCTATCAGACCGGGAAGGTCGAGAGACAATATCCTTGTACCGTAAACAGAATCGGGAACGCTGCCGGATGTTATTACTTGTGCAAGTCCGTCCAATACTGCAGATTTTCCTACTCCCGGTTCCCCTATGAGTATCGGATTATTTTTCGTTCTGCGGCTAAGTATCTGAATTATCCTTTCAATTTCGTTATCCCGGTTAAAAACAGGATCAAGTTTTCCCTGCAAAGCAAGATATGTTATATCTTTACAGTATTTTTCTGCGGCACTCCGGGTATCTTCTTCCTTTACTTTTTCAGCGTGCACAAAACTCTTTTCTTTTATATCGGCGGCAAGTCTGTATTTAAGCGGTTCGGGATTGATCCCGGCGTCAGTGATCATGCGCACGGCATAACAATCGTCCATGTCAAGCAACGCAAGAAGCACGTGCTCAGGATAAACCTTTGATTGTTTCATTCCTTTGGCCAGTTGCTCTGCTGTCTGGAATACTTTTTCGACTCTCGGCGTGTATTGCGAAACGTAATAATCTTCATCGGGATCGGCAAAAAATATAACATTCTCATTTATCCCCGCCTCACGAAGACGACGAGTCGCTCGGCACGGTACGGTAAAATATCCTGCAAGAATATGCTCTGTGCCTATATCGTTATTTTTATTGTTTTTTGCCAAAAGCTGTGAGTTGTTCAGAGCTTTGAGAACTTCTTCAGAATATAAACTTTTTCTGTCCATACTATCTTGTGTACCTTTCCTCGTCAAGGTAAGCTGCTTTATTGTCTGCTATATGAAGCAAAAGTGCAAGCGGATATGAGTAAAACGCTGCCGAAAGTGAATAATCTCCGCCTTTTACGCGTGTATCAAACCCTCCCATGTGCCAGTTTATTGCCATGGCTTCACTACGTGTAAGCTTGATGAATCCGCTGACGATATATACAGATTTTTCACCGTGTCCGTAAGGTAATTCGTCTTCAACAGTATAAAACGTTTTAGGTACCCATTCTCCGTTTTCTTTTACGTTTCTTATTTCTTTTTTATAAAAATTGACTTTGCAGATGTCATGAAGCAGAGCGCACACGGTAATAGTTTCCATTGAATACTTTTCATTGAAATTTTCCCCGTATTCTTCTTTGACTTCTCTTAAAAGTCTGTCAAAAACATTAAGACTGTGCAATACCAGTCCGCCTTCAAAAGCGTTATGAAATTTTGCACTCGCGGGCGCGGTAAAAAAATCCGTACGACTAAGCCAATCAAGCAGTTTTTGGGCTCCTTCCCTTTTGATATATTCGTTGAATATGCTTTTATACCTTTGCTCCGCCGTCATAGTCATTTTGTCTCCTTCTTGTTTTCATCCTGCTCTTTGAGCGTAAGCTTTTTCTTGTTTCCGTTTTCGTCGATTATTATTACGTCGTCAAGCTTTTGCGCGACCTGGCTTTTTATATCGTCTATAAACTCTCTTCTTAAACGATTTTGTTCTTCTTTTTCTTCGTCGGTAAGTTCTCTTTCACGTTGAAGTTGTCTGAGCCGGTTGATCCTTTCTATTTTTTCCTTTTCCATTGTTTCCCTCTGTATAATAAAAGTATACGGTACATTCGATGTTTGCGTTATACAATTTGCGCTTTTTTGACGCGTCACGACCTATGTATTTCTCAAAAGCTTTATTATCCGTAAGTGCCGTGAGAGATGTCCCTGTACAATTTTCTCTGTACATCTTTCCGAAATCTTTGTATAATCCGATCACGCTTTTTGTATCAAGCAATCTTTCTCCGAACGGCAGATTGGTTACTATCGCTTCTCCGCTGCACATGAATCCGCGCATATCGCAACAACGGAATTCAATGTTGTCATATACCCCTGCTCTTTTTGCATGTCTTTTAGCCATTGAAACCATTTCAGGTTCGATATCTGAGGCATAGCAACATTTTATTTTATTATTCAGTATTTCCGCTTGAGCCTTTTCCCTTTCTTTCCGTATGTATCTGCTGTCAAATTTCTGCCATTTTTCAAAAGCAAAACTTCTTTTCAGTCCCGGAGGAATATTCCTTGCCATCAGCGCCGCTTCTATCGGGATTGTCCCGCTTCCGCAAAAAATATCGTTTATCTTTTTTCCGTTATGGGGAGTAAGCATCAGCATCGCGGCTGCAAGCGTTTCTTTTAACGGCGCAGGCGCCGACAGATCCCGATACCCGCGTTTGTGCAAAGCTTCTCCGGATGTGTCTATACTGAGTGTTGCCATATCTTCATATATGGAAAACTCTATAACATATTTTTCTCCGCTTTCTTCAAGCGAATTCAGTCCGTATACTGATGTGAGCCTGTCTGCAACTGCTTTCTTGACAATACTTTGACACGCGGAAACAGCAAAAAGTCTGCTTTTATGACTTTTGCCTTTTATCGTTATCATACCGTCCTGTGGAATGATCTCTTCCCACGGACAGTTTCTTGTGCCTTCATATAATTCGTCAAAATTTTCCGCATTGAATCTTCCGCAGACCAGCATTACTCTTTCGGCCGTCCGAAGATTCATATTCAGTCTTGCAATATCTTCCTTTTGGGCATTAAATATAAATCTGCCGTTTAATGCGGGTATTTCGCCGTATCCGAGGTCTATAAGCTCGCGTTTCGTCACGCTTTCTACGCCTGATGCGCAATTTACCGATATTAGCATGCCTGTTTTCAGATCAGCTCTAAATTCTTTTTAAATACACGCTTGAAATCACCGGCTACATTTGCAGCCTCTTTGAGCTCTAATGAAGCATCTCCGTTAATTTCGGTCTTCATTATGACGCTGTCTCCCAAAACGTCGCAGTTTATTTCCGTTATTGCTCCGGAACGGCTCTTGTCAAAACTCTTGGCTAATTTGAATATGACCGAAAGCTTCTTTGCTATCTCGATATCCTCGTCGCACAAAAGATCACCGAATTTTTCCCAATCGTTTTTATTGACCTCTCCGGTAGGATACATATCGGTTACCAGTGCCGCCATTACCAGATCATGATGAGTGATACCGAAAAGATTACTGTTAAGTATCATATAAGCCGAATGCTTCTGATTCTGATAATATATGAATCTCTTGCCCGCGTCCATCATAAACGCCGTACATCTGAGTATCTTAATATATGCTCTCGGAAATTTGTGAAGTACGCGCAGCTGCTTGAAAAGCTGAATACATAAGTAAAACACCTGTTCACAGTGTGCTCTGTCCTGCTGAAGAAGCTTGACATATGTCATAAGAGAATGTCCTAACACGTCGTTTATAGGCTTCTCTATCGTAAGCGGAACAGCGTAATTAAACATGAACCCTTCTCGCAATCCGCAGCTGCTTGTGATAAATGTTTCAAAACCGCAATGATCGACCAATGCCTTCATAGCTGCAAGCGCACCGGGAAATACGTCTGCACGAAGAGATGAAAGTCCTTTTATCTTCATTTTCTTATCCAGGTTCAAAACGCGCATCTTGTCATATATCCTGATAAGATCGCTCCGCTGCACTTTATAATTGTGGACCATATTTAGAGGATAATTATTTATTTTTATCACTATCCTGCTAAGATTACGAAAACTCCCGCCTACTCCTATCAGCTGTGTATCGGGATCAAGCTCCTTGAGCCATGGCAATGATTCCAGTTGCTCATAGAAAAATTTCTCAATATTTTCTGTAACTTTTTCAGGCGGCAAAGTCGGATCGGCAAATTTCTCCGTAAGCGTCAAAGCTCCGAAAGGAAGTATTGCGACCTGCAATATATTCCTTCTGTTGTAATACACGAACTTCGTGCTTCCTCCGCCGATCTCCATTATGAGTCCTTTAGGAATGTCCATGGAATTTATCACGCCCTGATATACATATGTCGCTTCCTCGGTCTCGCTTAAAACACGGAGCTTGATCCCCGTAACATTATATACCTCCGCAAGAAACGCTTTCTGATTCCTCGCTTGCCTTACGGCCGCAGTCGCCACAGCAAGTATCTTCTCCACCTTATTGACAAGACAGACCTTCTTGTAAGTTTTAAGCACGCTGATCGCTTGTAATACCCTCGTTTGCTTGAGCGAGCCGTCTTTCTCGGTTTCGCCCAGCCGGACCGATTCGCGCATTTCGTCTACAAGTACATAGTATCCGCCTTCAATAACATCATATACCACCAACCTCATTGTGTTGGACCCCATATCGATCAAAGCTATTCTTTCCATTGTAACCTCTTAATGTTTTCTTTTTACATTCATCGTTTTTTCGCCTGAAAAAAACCCTGTCTTTCATCCCAACGAAATCTACAGGGTTATTATAACATATAAAATTTGATTTGTGAATACCCTTTTTGAATTTTTACTTAATTTTGTTGCTCTTCGTTTTCCTTTATGAATGCCTCCAAACATTCCCTGATACACTGCTTAGCCTCTTCGGCTGTATGTATCCTGTCTACCGCCGTCTTCTTGCCTTCCAGTTCTTTATATATAGAGAAAAAATGCATCATCTCCTGTGCCACATGATACGGCAGCTGATCTATCGATGAATAACAGTTATATACCGGATCACTGAACGGGATCGCTATTATTTTATCGTCTTTACTGTTTTGATCTATCATCGTTATCATCCCGATCGGATAACATCTTACAAGTATATTCGTCTCAATGCATTCGCTGCTCAAAACAAGTACATCCAAATGATCCCCGTCGTCGGCTAGCGTACGGGGAATGAGTCCGTAATTAGAAGGATAATGGGTAGAGGTATATAATATCCTGTCCATTATCATGAAACCAGTGGTCTTGTCAAGCTCATATTTCTTTTTGCCGTTTTTGGGTATTTCTATAAGCGCTACAAAATCCTCCGGGGTTATTCTTTCCTTTTCTATTTTATCAATTACCGTTATCATGCAGTTGTGTGTTCTCCGTCAGATTTTTCTCCGTTTTCCCGGTTCCCTTGATACGCTTTATCAGCCTTATGAGCATATATATACCGCTTCCGAATACAAATATGCTTATGAATTGCGATGTCGATAATCCCAGTATAACGCCTCTTTGGTCATCCCTGAAAAATTCTATCGTAAACCTGAAAACCGGGTACGCAAGCAAATAAATCGTCATGAAAATCCCTTCGTATTTGTTTTCACGAATCTGTCCTTTTTCGTTCTTTATAAATCCTTTCCGATATACCGCAAAATACACGGCAATCATCGCACAGAACAATAAAAAATTAAATATCGATTCGAAAAGCTGCGTCGGAACTACTTTCCCCACGCTGCTTCCATAGAAAAATTCTACGCCGTACCATGCATCAGTCTGTTTTCCGTAGCAACAGCCGGCAAAAAAACATCCTATCCTGCCTATAGCGTGGACTATAGGCAAAACAGACGCCGCCAGATCCCCCGAAAGAAAAAACGGAACGCGTTCTTTTTTAGAAAACACGTATAAACCGATCGTTCCGCCGATCACTCCTCCATAGTACATAAGGGAGGAAAATAAATGCCATACCGATTTCCAGAATTTTTCGGAAGACGAAAAATCTATCTCACCTACTCTGAAAAGCAACGAAAATACGTGCGCCCCCAATAAGCCGAATACGGTAAGATATATCAACATCCATATTATTTCGTTTTGAGTAAAACCGAATTTTTTGTACATCAAAATCAGGTATACTGCCGCAACAACTATTGCAAGAAAAATCATAGTACCGTATGCGGGTATACCTTGAATATTCAGAGCGTCTTTGATCGAATCGGGTATCAGATCTTCAAAAAACCATGCATGCATATTGGAATTATACCTTATTTGATAATCCTTGTCAAGAATAAAAAAAGCCGTTGAGAATTTTGTAATTTTTGCATTTTATCGCAAAAAACGCAAATACTGTTATAAAAGAATCGCATCAGCATTTGCCCGGCACGACCGGGAATTTTGATTGCGGTGCTTTATTTACATCTTTCGGAGGCAATTATGAGCGATTTCAGAATGAGCGATCACAATTATTATGATAATGCGGAAACTTCACGTAACAGATGGTTCGATACTTTTGACGAAAATTCCGACGAGGATGATTTCGAGTATTCCGAAAAAAATGTTTGCGATGACGGCTGTTTGAAAAAACGTGAGGTAAAATCGGATAAAACGGATAATAAAACCGTTGACTCTGATATTGAAATAAACAAGACTTCCCGTAAAGACAAAAACAAAAATATCAGAACCGAAAAAAATACGGTGTCCGAAAAAATAAATTATTCTCAGGCAAAAGAAAATGCCAAATGGCATGATGCCTTGACCGTTAGCCCTTACAGTGAAAGCACTTTATGCGTTTTAAACAATATTTTTCAAAACGTAAGTATGGCGGCTGACAGTATCAGAGTAATACTTCCTTATGTCAAGAACAAAAGGTTTCAGCAGCTTCTTGACTCTCAGGCAGACAAGTATACTGAATTTCTGTCGAGAGCCCTGATTCTCGCTGACGAAATGGACTGTGACCTCAATAAAGAACTTAAAATGGGCGAAACTATGGCACGCTTGACTATGAGAATGAAACTCCTTATGAATAATTCCACTTCAGCCATAGCTTCAATGATGATTCAAGGCACTACTATGGGAGTCATCAATATGGGAAAACTCCTTCGACATACAGCCGATATCCGACCTGAAGCACTTGCCCTTGCTCGTGAGGTAATGGAATTTGAAGAAGATAAGATCGAGATACTGAAACATCATCTCTGATTTTCAGCTGTAAGATTTCACTTTGTCTTTATTGACGATTATTACGTTATGAAATTCCATGCAGCCTTTAACGGTAATTATTACGCTGTGAAGTTGTGAACTGACTTTTTATATTTTATATCTGAACATCTGACTTGATCTTTTAAGTGATGATCATGATCTTGTAAAATGATATACGGTCGTTAGTTCTGCCAGATACTCGGATAATTTGTTTACTACAAATGCGGGAGCGATAAGCCTCATATCGCTTCCGAAACTTAAACACCAACCGTAAAACATACGGCTCAACTGTACCACAGCTTTGAATCTGTATTTGTCCTCTCCGACTTTTTCGTATTGAACATTTTCTCCGAATTTATCGGCGACTACATTTATAAGTTTTTTTGTTATTTCTATAATTACTTCTGCGGATTCTCCCGTAAACATATAAAATGCCTGTTTGCGGTGTTCGGTTATTTTAAATTCTTCGTTCTCGGGATATTCTCTGACTTTTTCCGGGAGGATTTCGAGTCTTTGCATCCTGTCTATCCTGTAATTAGTCGGTTTGCTGTGTGAATCGTCAATGCAGATAAGGTAATAGTTGTCGCCGCTTATTACGGTAGAAAGCGGAGATACGGTATATTTTCTTCCGTCTTGTCTGTACTCTTTTTTACCGCCCGGCAGCAAGTTGAAGTACAAAAACTCGATTTTATTCTTTTGAATTATGGCGCGTTGGATTTTGTCGACATTGTAATATATTTCTTCGTTTGAGTGCTTTACCACATTGAATTCGGTGATATTCCTTTTCAGCAGTTCCGCTTTTCTTTCTCCGGCTTGCGACGCGATCTTTTCTGTAAGTTTCCTGGTCTTTTTCTCTGTGACGAACGATGCGGCCTGTACGGAATCCATCAGTATCCTCAGTTCCGCTTCGTCGAAATCTCCGCTGCACATATAATAATAATTCATACTACCCTTCTTATCGCAGAATATTTCGTATCCGTTCCTCTGAAGCATTTCGATATCGTCTTTGATCGTACGTTTATCGCATACTATTCCTTTTTTACGAAGTTTTTCGGATATTTCCGTTGTGGAAAAAGGACAGCTTTCTTCGCTCTCCTTAAGCAATTCAAGCAAAAAAAGTATTCTTTCTTTCATAAAATTGCTTTTCGTCATATATATCCCCTTTCTGTGTATTTTCGATATGATATCAGAAATATTTTCCCCGGTCAAGTCTTTTAGGGAAAACACAAAAATTTTTTCCTTACGCTTTTATTTTGTTTCGACAAAAAATATTTTTTTATTATTTTTTTCATGAAAAATATTTAATATATTTTGCTTGAAAACAGTTTACAAAACTCCCGAAGGTGTGCTAATATATTATTGAACTCGTCGTAAAACATTTTTTTCCGAGCTTTTAACGAAAAATTACCGTGATTATCTTAAAAAGCTGAATTGTGCCGAGCAATTGTTTTATTTTTATACATACTTTCAGGCTTTTTGTATTAAATGATCGGTATTTTGTTTTACGTCACCCCTCCAAACGAAGGATAAAAATTTAAAAAACCGATGATAAAGTTTGCGGATATTTTTTCGCAGGTTTTTTTACCCCGTTTTCGCTTGTAATTTTTGTAGAAAAATATTTTGCTTATATTTTATGCGTCTTTCAGGCGCGATCATATATACTTGGGAGGTATTTTATATGTTGAATATTCTTTTTGCCTTGGATGACAGTGAAAAATCAGAACGACTGATCAAATTTTTCAAAGAAAGCAAAGATATTGATTTTGTCGATGTTTGTCACGATGGAACGTCCGCATCGTATAAACTCGGCGAAAACAAGTATCAAGCCGTCATTATCGATCTGCTATTGCCCGGCTACGACGGCTTTTATCTGCTCAATAAATATGCAAAACCGGTCGGAGCGCCGAAATTTATCGTTATCAGCGGGATCAACCGCGAAGAATTTATCAATAAAGCATTCAGTCTCGGAGCGTCTTATTTCATGATAAATCCTGCAGATCCCGGCGAGGTCATGAAAGCTCTTACGGAACTCGTTTCTTCTTCTCAGGAAAATCTTATCAAGAAAAATCGTCTGCACAGTCTGGACGAACGTGTTTCCACAATCTTTATCAACATAGGAATACCGCCTCATATACTCGGTTATAAATACTTGCGTGACGGAGTCAGGATCGCCGTAGAAAAGCCGTCCATAGTCAATCAGATAACTACTGCTCTCTATCCCGCCATCGCTTTGGCAAATGACACTACTCCGAGCAAAGTAGAAAGAGCGATCAGACACGCCATCGAGGTCGCGTGGAACAGAGGAAAAATGGAAAATATAAATTCTCTTTTCGGCGTCAAAGTTTTCGGCCCGCATCAGCGTCCCACAAACAGTGAATTCATCGCTTTAGTCGCTGACAAAATGCTACTCGAAAATTATTGAAATATTATTTCGTTCTGCTGATCTCCGTTTGTGTTTTTTTGTTTTTATCGAAAATACTCACTGTCTTATATAAAAACTCTTACTGCATTTTTGCAGTAAGAGTTAAATAAAATACTGATGATTACTATGCAGCTTTAAAACTATTTCTAAAAACTGTTTTCGCGGACCATTTTACCGCCGATATATACTTTCTCTACCCCGTTTCCGCAAATATGATAATTAAGGAATGCGGGATCTTCCCATTTCAGAACAAGGAAATCAGCGTATTTTCCTTCCTGAATACTTCCGAACGATTCGGCGTTGCCTACCGCGGCTGCTCCGTTCAAGGTAAGAGAACATATTATCTCTTCAAATGTCATTCCCATATTGAGAGAAGACAAAGCAATAAGAAGCGGAATACTGTCCGAAAAACAACTTCCGGGATTGCAATCCGTGGCGATAGCAACTGCTGCTCCTTTATCGATAAGACGTCTTGCAGGTGCATATTTTTCTTTCAGAGAAAAGGCAGTGATCGGCAAAAGCGTGGCTACGGTCTCTCCGAAAGCCAAAGCCTCAATGCCTTCATCGGAAACGTGTAAAAGATGATCGGTCGACGTGCAGCCGTATCTTACTCCGAAAGCTGTCGTTCCGCCGTCTTCGATTTCATCCGCGTGAATTTTCAGTCCCAAGCCCAATTCTTTCGCACGATCAAAAATTATTGCAGATTCTTCTTTAGAAAAAACATTTTTCTCGCAAAATACGTCACAGTATTTTGCTATCCCCTGTTCTTTGACTGCAGGCAACACTTCTTCGCATATATATCTGATATATCCCGACGGATTATTCTTAAATTCATCCGGCAAGGCGTGCGCTCCCATGTATGTCTTTACGATTCTTAGCGGCGTCATTTCTTCAAGAATCTTCATGGACTGGAGCTGTCTGAGTTCAGTTTCTTTATCTAATCCGTATCCGCTTTTTATTTCCAGAGTGGTTACGCCGTAAGATAAAAGCTCATTCACAAACGGCAGAGTTTTTTCAGCCATTTGTTCGGCGGAAAGCATACGGGTAGCTTGAGTAGTGCTTTTTATGCCTCCACCTGCCTGCATTATTTCCATATAGCTTCTTCCTTCCAGCCTCATCATGAATTCCGATACTCTGTATCCTCCGAATACAAGATGTGTATGACTGTCCGTAAAGCCGGGTATTACCGCCTTGTTCTTCAGGTCGATCTTTTCCGCATCCGGATAAAGCTCGAAAGCTTTATCCCTTTTCCCTGCAAATATAAACTTATCCTTGTCGGTAACAAACGCGCCGTCGGTAATATATCCGATATCGGACATATCCCTGCCCTTTTTTGCCTTATGTCCGTTTACGCATGCCAGCTTGGAAATATTATAATATAATTTCATTATCCTACTTTCTTCTTTATGAGCACTTCAAGTACTTGATCGTGAGAGAAATTCTCGATCTTAAGATAATTACCCGCTTCCTCTATAATATCGTATTCGCTCATCGCGGAGATATCTTCAACCTTTTTGCCTTTACACATCAATGAATATTCCGCACATGCCTTGAGAGCATCGTATGGCACGAGTCCGATTATTTCGCTTCCTATAATGTTGGCTCCGTAACGTTTGCTTTCTGCTCTTATCAGCTCGCAGCTGAAATATAAAGGAGTCTTTGTGTAATCGGTCATATTCATACTGACCTGAGTTATCCCTCTTTCTTTGAGTTCTACCCCCATAGCTTTACAATAACGGAGTCCGCCTCCTATAAACCTGATCTTCTTTGCTGTGGCGGTCGTCTGTGCAATATCGGAACTGTCAAGATTGATGTTGAAAGCCACCAGAGGCATACGTGCTCCTATAGCCGTCGCGCCGGCTGTGGGATGAGGAGCATCGCCGCCGAAATCAGCATGCCATTCCGGCCTTTTCATCTTTTCGCGCAAACCTTCGAATTCTCCTTTCCTGATGTTCGCAAGATTTTCTCTTTCCGGACATGTTGCAGACTTCTCATACAAAAATACCGGTATCTTCAATTCTTCCCAAACGCGTTCTGCTACTTTTTTGCTTACGGCTATGGCTTCTTCCGTGGTAACACCCTTTATGGGAATAAACGGAACTACGTCTGTCGCTCCCATGCGGGGATGCTGACCGCTGTGATGATTTAAATCAATTACGGACTCCGCTGTTTTTATCGCGTTAAATACCGCTTCGGAAAGAGCCTCCGGTTCTCCCACGACTGTAAGTACGGATCTGTTGTGATCGGCGTCGCTGGAGTAGTCAAGCAACACTACTCCTTCCTTGTTTCTGAAGCAATCCGCTATCTTTTCTACTTTTGCCGTATCTCTGCCTTCGCTGAAATTAGGTACGCACTCAAGAATCCTTTCCATCTTTAACTCCTTTTTTCTATCTCTTCCATTATTTTGTCGAAATCTGCTATATTAGGCATTGTCACTCTGCTGTATTCATATTTTTCATTGAATACCTTACAGGTTTCCACACTGCCGGGATTCCTCGCCCAGCTGCGACGTGCCACACCCGCCATAACATCCCATATCATGGCTTTTCTCAGTATATTGTCCACTCTCTCGCTTCCGTCAAGCACCATACCGAACCCGCCGTTTATGGCGTTCCCAATACCGGTACCGCCTCCGTTGTGAAGAGCAACCATGCTCATCCCTCTTGCGGCATTCCCGGCAAAAACCTGTGTGGCCATATCTGCCATTACATTACTTCCGTCTTTTATATTGCTTGTTTCTCTGAACGGAGCGTCCGTACCGCCGCAGTCATGATGATCCCTTCCCAGCATCACGGGCCCTATTTCTTTATTCCTTATCATTTCGTTGAATTTCAAGGCAATTTTCAGTCTGCCTTCCGCGTCCTGATAAAGTATTCTTGCCTGAGTCCCCACAACAAGCTTATTCTTTTCCGCATCGCGGATCCATACATAATTGTCGTAATCCTGAAAACGGCGATCTTTATCTATACATTCCATTGCCGCAATATCCGTTTTATGGAGATCTTCTGCTTTCCCTGACAGACATACCCATCTGAAAGGTCCGTATCCGTAGTCAAAGCAAACCGGTCCGAGTATATCTTCGACGTAACTTGGGAATATAAAGCCGTCAAGGGTATTTTCTCCGTTGCGGGCTATTTCATTTATCCCCGAATCAAATACAGACTTCATAAAGCTGTTGCCGTAATCAAAGAAATACGTCCCTTTATCATGCAGCTTTTTGATAACAGTATAATGAGCATGGAGCGTTTTATTTACCTGCCGTATGAAATTATCTTTGTCGGAAAATAACATCTTTGTGCGTTCTTCAAAACTTATGCCCTGAGGACAGTATCCTCCGTCATACACGGCATGACACGAGGTCTGATCGCTCAGCAAGTCTATGTGTATGTCGTTCTTTTCCGCGTATTCCAATAAATCAACGATATTTCCGTGATAAGCGACAGCTATTCCTTTCTTTTCTTTTTTATACCTATCCGCAAGTGCAAAAGCTTCTTCCTCGCTTTGCGCCACGGTGTCTACCCAGCCTTGGTTTAAACGCGTATCTATCCTGCTGTAATCTACTTCTGCTATTATTCCGACACCGCCCAGAATTTTTATAGCTTTTCCCTGTGCACCGCTCATTCCGCCCAGTCCGGAAGAAACGAAAAGTATTCCGCCCAGATTATCCTCGTTTCTGAGTCCGAGCTTCATCCTCGCAGCATTGAGTATGGTATTGTATGTTCCGTGCACTATCCCCTGAGGCCCTATATACATCCAGCCTCCCGCCGTCATCTGTCCGTAATTCGCTACTCCAAGCGCAGCTGCATGAGCCCAGCTTTTCTGATTATCGTAGCATCCTATCATGAGTGCGTTTGTTATTATCACTCGCGGACTTTCGGATGAACTTTCAAATACTCCCAACGGATGTCCGCTCATTACAACAAGCGTCTGATTCCTTTCAAGATTTTTAAGGTATTCTTTTATCAAAAGATATTGCATCCAATTCTGACATACCTGTCCGGTTTCTCCGTAGGTGACCAGCTCATATGGATACAATGCCACATCAAAATCAAGGTTATTGTCTATCATTACCTGAAAGGCTTTGCCTTCGATACATCTGCCTTCGTATTCGTCTATGCTTTTGCCGTAAATACGGCCTTCGGGACGAAATCTGTATCCGTATACCCTTCCTCTTGTAAGCAATTCTTCGGTAAATTCCGGTATGAGGATATCGTGCCATTCCTTCGGACAATACCTCAGGGCGTTTGCAACTGCAAGCTGCATATCTTTCTTCGATAATTCCGATTGTCTTTTGGGCGCTCTTCTGATCCCTTCCGCAAAAGGCTTGGGTTCGGGCAGACTGCTCAGCTTTATTTCTTTCATTCCAGACCTCCTTCAAAACCTTCTTTAACTATTTCATGACATTTATCTATATATGGAGCGAGAAATTCGTCCTTTTCTAAAAACGGGATCTCTTTTCTTACTCTTTCATACGCTTTCTTTGTTTCTTTTCCGAGCTTCGACGCTCCGCCTCTCAGATCTATTGCCTGACATGCAGTGAATATTTCGATAGCTATAACCCTTTGCGTGTTTTCAAGTATCCTTACAGCTTTCCTGGCTGCCGTCATGCCCATACTCACATGATCTTCCTGGTTTGCACTGCTGGTTATACTGTCAACGCTTGCCGGGTGCGCAAGTACCTTGTTTTCCGAAACCAATGCAGCCGCAACGTACTGAGGAATCATAAACCCGCTGTTCAGCCCTCCTGACGGCGTCAAAAAGGCAGGCAATCCGTTATTGAGCTGCGGATTGACCATCCTCTCTATCCTCCTCTCGGAAATATTGGCAAGCTCCGATACTGCTATCGCGTATATATCCATTGCCATAGCTAAATATTCGCCGTGGAAATTTCCTCCGCTGATCGCCTCTTCTTCGTCTGAAAAGATAAGAGGATTATCCGTTACCGCTCCCATTTCGCGTTCTATTATGTTTTTGACATACCTGAGCGTGTCCAAAGACGCACCGTGTACTTGAGGCGCACACCTCAATGTATACGCATCCTGCACCCTGAGTTCCCCCTGTCTTGTTATGTTTTTGCTCCCGCTGATTTTTTCGGAAACATCTTCCGCTATATCCGCTTGTCCCGTCTGATTCCTGATGATATGAACCTTCTTGTCATATGCATCTATTATTCCTTCTAAGGCTTCCATGGTCAAAGCAAGTGCCGTATCCGCTGAATTGATGAGCTTAAAGGCTTCGTATATGGCCGGAACGGCAAGCGAGTTCATCGCCTGTGTACCGTTTATCAGTGCCAATCCTTCCTTTGCGGAAAGTACGGCAGGCTGTATGCCTGCTTTATTCAAAGCTTCACCGCCTTCCATAAGTCTGCCTTTATAGTACGATCTTCCGGCTCCCACCATTGAAAGCACCATATGCGCCAACGGAGCAAGATCCCCTGAAGCACCTAAACTCCCTTGTGACGGTACGTACGGCGTTACATTCTTATTGAGCATTTCTGTCAGTACGTTTATTGTTTCAATTGTTATACCGCTGTTTCCGCGGCACAGCGCGAATATGCGCAAAAGCATCATCGCTCTTACGTTTTTGATCGGGAACGGCTCCCCTACTCCGCATGCGTGACTCATTATCAGATTGAGCTGCAGCTGTTTTGTGTCTTCTGCGGAAACAGTTACGTCGGAAAATTTACCGAAACCCGTATTGATCCCATATACGGGTTTGCCCTTCTTAACTATTTTCTCCACAAATTTTCTTGCAGTCAGGATCCGGTCAGAGGCCTCCTGCGATATCCGGACTTTTCTTTTTCCCTCTGCAACATCGATTACGTCACGTATAGAAAGTTTGTCGTTTAAAAGTAATGGTTTCATGTCCCGCCCCTCAAATACAATATCGTCAGTTTTAATTATGTCATAAATTATTTCTTATTGCAATGATTTTGAGTAAATTCCTTTCCGAAAATAGCTTTAATCAATTAGCATACTATCTGAGTTACAGCAAAATCTTATTAAAAACTTTCAATTTGAATATAAAAGTATAAAAATGACCGCATTTCTGTTTGCGGTCTTCCATTCGGTTTTCTGTACCGAAAATAAAATCGGTCTGTTCATAACGCTCTTTCCGGACTGACAGAAAGTTATTCGTTAATTATCCTGTTTGTTTTCGAGGTTTTGTAATTTAAATAATTATTCTGTTTTGCTTTCTCGTATTTGATCTTAAGTACTTCTGAAATCTCCTGGATTTTTGCTTATGTACCCGACGACAAGTTCGAAACAAAACTGGTTTCCCTCAGATTTTCAGGTTCGCCTCCACCTATCAATGACGTTATATCGATTATGGTCTGATCTAAATCACATGTTTCAAACTGAAGTAGCAGTTTGTCACCCGCGTCTAGCTTATGGTTACCTTCGCTGTCCATGCGGGCGGTTTGTTTGCTTTCGACAAGCCTTACTATCGTACCTTGCGGCCAGAACAGATCTCCGATAAGTTTCCCTTCTGCAAAAGAACCGTCGGGTATCGTATAATCACACCTGTAGACCTTTGTTTTTTTATTTTTCCTGTAGTCTTTTACCATCCTTTCGAGTATGACGTCGTATATGGATTCTGCTCTGAAACATCTCATCGTCGAATAGGATAAAAATACGGCTATTATTACAAATAATGCGTTATCAAAAGAATGAGTGCTTTCCATAATGAATACTACTGCCGTCAACGGAACCTGCATCGTGCCTGCCATAAACGCCGCTACGGTGATTATTATGACACCTGATGAATATACTGCCGATAATCCCAGTTGTGCCGAAAGAGCCGAAAGCAGTCCGCCCAGAATCGCTCCTATTGACAGTACGGGAATAAAGATCCCTCCGACTGCTCCGCTAGAAGCGGCGAGAGGTACCAACAAAAACTTCACTCCCAATAAAATCAGCATTACCGATACTGAGTATTTCATCTGTATTATACCGTTGATCAGATTACCTCCGTGATGGACAGAATCAGAAAGCAGAAGCGCAAAAATCCCCGATAAAATAAACACTGATACTATCTTTACAAATTCCCAGATCTCTCCCGTCTTTTTAATTGAAAGCTTTCCTATTGCCCCGACTACAGTATTGAACAGGCAGGCGCACAGACCTGCCGCTATTCCGCACATAACAGGCACCCAGATATCGCTGATATTCAATTCGCTCATTTCTCCTAAAGTGAAAAAAGCGTGCGGCTCGCCGAATAGGCCGGAAAGCAATTCGGTGGTGACCGAGGAAAAAACCACTGCGGTCAAAGCCAGCGTTATGAACATTGGCGACATCTTTCTGTTAAGCTCTTCCAATGAAAATAAAAGAGCTGTCAGCGGAGCCTTACACGAAGCGGCAAAACCCGCCCCGGATCCGCAGGTCATAAGATACCTTGAATAAGAAATCTTTACAAAAGGCAGTTTGCTGATTCCACCCCCTATTGTGGTCCCAAGAAAAACGCTCGGCCCTTCTACCCCTAAAGGGACCCCGGCGATCAGGGTCATCAGACTGCCGGCAAAGGTAGCGGCAAACTCCTTCAGCCATTTCATCGGCAACAAGCCTCTTATCACACCCTGACTTCTCGGTATGCCTACGCCTCTTGCGTTTGGAGCTTTTTTTGTTATAAGATATGAAAGCAAAGCCAATACGATCAAACCGATAAATATAACGGGCAATAACCATAAATTCTCAGGTACCGCAGAATATATGTCATACGACAGATTTATGACCAGATCGGCAATATAATGAAAAAGAAAAATCACGCAACCTGTTACAAAGCCCGTAAACCCACCGTATATTACAGTGGGCAGAAATACTCCTTTTATATAGGCTGTATAATTGCGTGATACTTTTTTCATTATATTAAGCGCTCCTTTCGCTGCTTAATATACTGTCATTTCTGTGATCTCCCGTCATTTATATATAATATTCCGAATGTATTGGGACCGCAGTGACTTGTGATCGTGCATCCGGCACTGGTATCATATATCTCTGCAAACGACGTGTGACTTTTTACATAATCATACACTTCTTTCCTGCATTCATCCGAAACCAAAGTATGAGTGATCATTACCCTTGTATAATCAGGATTGTTGTAAGTTTCAAGCGTATCCTTGATATACTTCATAAGACATTTCCTGAATGCCCCGATATACTTTTTGCCTATACCCATTTTCCCGTTATGCACTTCGATAGAAGGCTTGATCTTCAGCATATTGGCTCCGAGCAATGTCAACGATGAACACCTTCCGCCTTTGTGCAGATAATCAAGCTTGTCGATAACAAAAGAAGCCTGTACATATGGAATTCTCTTTTTGATGTCTTCAACGATCTCGGGAGCCGATAAGCCGCTGTTGCGCAGGTCTACGGCGTGCATGACGAGAAGCCCGACAGCTGATGAAAGATTCATAGAGTCTATAACATAGACATTATTGAATCCCTCAGCGGCAGCACAGGCGTTCTGATAAGATACGGACATATCCGAAGAAATATTGAAATGTATTACAGCGTCATATTCCTTGGAATACTCCTCAAATATCTTCTTGAACCTCTCCTGGCTCACTGCAGCAGTTTTCGGCAAAATACCGGTCTTTTCCACAAACTTATATATATCGTCAGGTACACATGTCACCCCGTCTATATATTCATCACTTCCGAAAGTGATATAAAACGGAACAAGCGTAATATCGTTTTCTTTTATATACTCTGGCCACAGATCAACTATACTGTCGGCTGTTATTTTAATTTTCACAAGCACAACCTCCGATTCACTATATTATAGCAAACTATGATATCAAAGTCAACATGTTTAAGCATATAAATGTATTATTGCATTCTATTACCTTTTTTTATGAAAACAGCCTGATACATCGTTGCTATTTGAAGGAAAGCGCTCTCATTGCGTTAAGTATGGCTATCACCGTCACGCCTACGTCGGCAAATACGGCCAGCCACATTATCCACGACAGATCAGCAATTACCGCCAGAATCATTACGCCGGTTTTTACCGCAATGGAAAATATAATATTCTGGTATACGAGCTTCATGGTTTTTTTGCAGATATTTACAGCCGTAATTATGGATGACAGCTTGTCTTGCATAATTACTATATCTGCAGCCTCTATCGCCGAATCACTTCCTATTCCTCCCATAGCTATCCCTACATCGCTGCGACGCAATACGGGAGCGTCGTTGATACCGTCGCCGACAAAAGAAACGGTCCTTTTCTTCGGCTTTTCAACCGATATCAGCTCTTCTATCTTCTCCATCTTTTCTCCGGGTAAAAGCGAAGATTCATAATTTTCTATTCCGGTTTCCGACGCGGTTTCATGAGCCGATTTTTCGTTGTCTCCGGTAAGCATATAAGGAGTTATTCCCAGCGAACGAAGCTGTATTATAAAATCGCGAGCGTCTTCTTTCAAGACGTCGGATATGATTATCCTGCCTGTGTATTCTTTATTGTGCGCCACGTATACCGTCGTGCCGCTCTCGCTTTTTTCAAGGATTTTTATCCCGTTATTCAACATAAACCTTTCGTTCCCGACTATTATCTCCTCGGACCCATTCTTTGCCCTCACACCTTCTCCTGCAGTCTCAAAGATCTCATAGCCTTCGGCTTTTATCTCCCCTGCAGCCTGCCTTATCGAAAGCGCTATCGGATGATTAGACGCACTTTCCGCTATTGCCGCGTACTTTAATATTTCTTCCCTCCTTTGCTCGGGTTCTGTTCTGACTACGGAAAAACTTCCCTTCGTGAGCGTTCCGGTCTTATCAAGCGCCATTACGGATACTTTGCTCAACTGCTCCATATAATTTCCGCCCTTAATAAGTATACCTCTTTTAGACGCGCCTCCTATCCCTCCGAAAAAACTTAAAGGTACACTTATTACCAACGCACACGGACAGGATACTACCAGAAAAGCTAAGGCTTTATGCAGCCAGAATTCCCATCTGCCTGTGATCAACGAAGGTATAACCGCAACTGTAAACGCACACAGTACGACTGCGGGAGTATAATATCTTGCGAATCTGGTTATGAAATTTTCAGCCTTGCTTTTTTTGTCAGATGCGTTTTCGACCAGATCAAGAATTTTGGAAACAGTGGAATCATAAAAACGTTTCAGACATTTTATTTCTATAAGTCCGTTAAGATTTATACAGCCGCTCAGTACCTCGTCTCCGGGCCTTTTCATTACAGGCATGGATTCTCCGGTGAGCGCCGAGGTATTCAAAGAAGTTTCGCCCTTGACTATCACTCCGTCCAGAGGGATCCTTTCGCCCGGTTTTACCAATATTATGTCGCCTGCTTCCACACTTTCTGGATCAACCTCTTCTTCTTTCCCATCCCTTATAACTCTGGCTCTGTCCGGCCTGATATTCATAAGCTCGGCAATAGAGTCACGTGACCTTCCGACCGCGTAACTCTGAAACAGCTCGCCGACCTGATAAAAAAACATCACCGCTACGCCTTCGGTGTACTCCCCGATAAGAAAAGCACCAATTGTCGCAATGGACATAAGAAAATTTTCGTCAAATACCCTTCCCCGGGTTATGCCTCTTAATGCCTTCAGCAATATGTCGTATCCGACAACCAAATATGCCGGTAAAAACATGCACGCTCCCGGTATATTCCGAGGTGACAATACATGATCGACAATCAACGCGAAAACGTACAGTATCAATCCCACCATAAGCCTGATCATGACTTTTTTCCTTGTAGACATACTTTACCTCTTATCTTGCCGTAATCTCACATTCCGGCTCTATTTTTGCGGCTAAAGCATATAAGGTTTTCTCTGCCTGAGAAAAATCTTCGTTTGCATACAAAACCGATATCTTTTGTGTAAGAAAATTCACATTGGCTTCGCGTATCCCGCTGAGTTTATTGAGTTCTCTCTCAAGCCTGGCGGCACAATGAGCACAATCCAGTCCCTTTATTCTGTAATACTTTTGCATATTATCCTCCTTTATTCGGCGATATGCTCTATCGCCATACGGTAAATTTTATAAATATGTTCGTCGTCAAGCGAATAAAATACTTCCTTCCCGCTCCTGCGGCTCTTGACTATCTTTGTCTGTCTAAGTATGCGAAGCTGATGCGATACGGCTGATATGCTCATACTCAACAGTGCAGCTATATCACATACACATAACTCGCCTTCAAATAACGCCGCAATTATCCGCGTCCTCGTCGAGTCACCGAATACTTTGAAAAGCTCCGCTACTTCATATAACGAATCTTCATCGGGCATTCGCTCCCTTACAGCCTCCACGCTGCCTGTATGTACCTTTGTTTCAGTACAAAATTCTTCTTCACGCACTTCGTCGTTTATTTTCATCGTCAACACCTCTTATATTTGAACAGTTGTTCAACTATTTGCATTATACTTCATAATATGTCCGGTGTCAACAGTTTTGACAGTGTTATATAATTTTTATAAAAAAAAACGGATCGGTTGATCCGTTTATGATTTTTGATTTCTTATTCTCCCTTCAGTCGTCTGATTATATCCCATAGCGAAGCTTTTTCTACATCAGACTGCGCTATGACAAATACGCTTGATACTATCTTGCCCGATTCGTCCATGATATAAGCGGTCCCGAGCCTGTCTCCTTTTTTAACGGGAGCTTTTACGGTTTCTGATATTTCGAATTTGACTTCTCCTTCTGTTTCGCCTCTTTTTCCGAACAATCTTAAGTCACTTTCTGCAACGGCTTTTACTTCCCTTTCTTTCCCGCCGCTTACCTTGACTTCACCGAGATCGCTGCCGGCTCCGAGAAGTACCTTGCTTTCATAGTTTGCAAATCCGTAATTGAGCATTGAAGCCGCATCCGCAAAGCGATCCTGACTGCTTTCTCCCGCCATTACGACCGATATGAGCCTCATGCCGTTTTTTACTGCCGTGGCAGCTATACAATGTTTGGATTCGTTTGTATAACCTGTTTTTCCGCCGTCACAACCGTTATACGATCTTATCAGCCTGTTTGTGTTTGTCAGTTGGGTCACTCTCCCTCCGGGGTGAACAAAGTCTTCCATCCAGATTCTTGAATACCTGAAATAGTCTTTATGAGAAAGAAGCTCCCTCATACACAGTGCGACATCATGCGCGGTAGAAAAAGCGTCGGGAGCCGGCAGACCGGTACAATTTGCGTAATTAGTTGAGGTCATTCCGAGTTTCTGAGCTCTTTTGTTCATTTCCGAAACAAATGCTTCGGTGCTTCCCATCAGGTGTTCTGCCATGGCTACGCACGAGTCATTTGCCGAGGCTATTATTATGGACTTTATCAAAGCTTCGGCATTGTAGCTTTTTCCCGCGTCCAGAAACGCCTGCGATCCCCCCGTCGAAGCGGCTTTATTGCTTACGCTGACCATGTCGGTATAATTCAGTTTCCCTTCCTTGATACTGTCAAAAATAATATTCAGCGTCATGATTTTTACCATACTTGCTATAGGCCTTCTGACTTCGGCAGAATTCTTATAGAGTATTTCTCCGCTTTCGTATTCCATAAGCAAAGCGCTTGCGGAATGAGGAGCCAAAGCTTCAGCGTCTGCTTTTTCAGGCATACCTACAGCTATAAATGCACATACGATCAATACGCCGAATAGAAAAACAATATACTTTTTCATATGATGAACCTCTTTTTTCATTTGCTTATAGTATGTGAAAAAAACAACGCGATATTCAGAACTCTTCAGTATTATGACAAAACTCCCGATAATGCCCGGGAGTTCGGATCTTCAGCTTTATTTTTCAGATTAGATCGAAACAAACTTCAGCTTTTAAGTATTATTCTCAGTAGGACGGAGTCTTTTGAGCGCGTTGGCAGACAGTATAAAACTGTATTTTCGGGATCTTTCAGGCACTCGATTTTCGGACGCCTTATTGAAAAGATCCTTATCAGCTCAGTTTCATATAAACATCAGCAATGGCTTCAGTATAAGAACAAGTATAAAAGACAGGATCAGCGATATTGCAAGCAGTACTGCCGCAGAAGCCAAAGCCAGCCATCCCAGTTTTATTGCCCGCTCTTTAAAAACCGAAATATTGCAATTGTCCATTGCGGACACCATCGCACAGCATATTATAAATATCGTCAGAACAACTAACTGAAATACTATGGGTATAAGTATTACGTATATCACTCCGATTATCATGAATTCCTCTATCGCGGTGATCACTGCGGCAATAAAAGCCATCCCCCTGACAAAAGAAATGAAATAAAATACCGGCGTCAGTTTTTTTGCAAGACAACAGATCAAAGCCAGCAATACAAATCTGAACCCGCTGAAAAAAAGCATCATCGCCGCCTGAAAAAAACCTTCTATACCCAGTAAGTCATCCAGACGGCAATAGTCTTCATACATAAGCCATTGTACTGCTCTTATACTCTCCAAAAATACGATTCCGAGTATGACCCCGAGTATGAAACTCGCCGCTACGATAATACAGCGTAACTTATACCTTTCTAGATTTCGCCTGATGTCGGATATAAAATCCGTAATAAAATACCGCGTTTTCATACGGTATTGTATTCGACATATATCGTCAATATTCTTTTATTGAAAAAATCACGTAAATCAATAATCAATCATGCAGCCGTCTTAAGCCTGTTTTCGCTCTCATATGAATTCATAAGCATCCATTCCGCGTATACTCCGTATCCCTTTAACGGGTCATTCACGAATACGTGGGTAACTGCACCTATAAGTTTTCCGTTTTGCACTATGGGACTTCCGCTCATTCCCTGTACTATACCGCCTGTCTGAGATATGAGTCTTTCATCCGTTACCCGTATGACCATTCCTTTATCGTCGGCTTTATTCTGAGCGGCAGCTTTGATGATTTCAATATCGTAAACTTCGGGAGTCGATCCGTTTATCGTAGAATAGATTTGCGCTTTCCCGGGCTTCACTTTAGATGCCTTCTCTACTTCTACTATCGGAAGATATTTGTATACGCTTTCGTCAAGTTCACCGTATACTCCGTACTTATTATTGACGCTTATGCTTCCTATGACCTTGTCGTTGAAACTCCCCCTCAACTCCCCGGCCCTTCCGCGTACTCCCTTCACCACACCGGAAATCACCGCATCATATACACGTCCTCCCGTAATAGAGTATATCTCCCCGTTTTCGGGATTTACTATCGGGTGTCCCAAGCTTCCGAATTTTCCGCTGTTCTCCACATACGTCAATGTCCCTATTCCGCTGCTTCCCTCTTTTGCCCAAAGTCCGAGTTTGTATTTGCCGTCGGTAATATCAAGCGCCGGAATGGCCGATACTTTTATCACCTCTCCCTTCCGCATCAAACGAATGACTAGACTTTTCCCGCCGCTTTTGTTCGCCGCCTCACTCAGAGTCTTTGCGCTGGTTATATTCTCTCCTTCTACTTGCAGAATAACATCCCCGATCCTGATGTCAGCCTCTACGGCAGGCGCACGCAAACCTTGACTCGTCATTATTTCACTGAGACCGATTACCTTGACGCCTCTTGAATTCAGACTCAATCCGAGAGGTATTCCGCCAAGATATACTTTTGCCGATACTTCCGCTTCTCCGCCGAATAAAATGTCTCCGATTTTGTCAACAACGTTATCACTGTGCACAGCTTCCGGGATCCCGGCTGTATCGGACTTTTCCGTAATCGCCGCCATAACGGTACAGCTTTTTGCGTCGTAAGCTTCTGCGCCTTTTCCCGAAATACCGGACAATATTACAGCCAGCAAAACTAAAACCAACAGTATTTTTCTCATCGTCTCGCCTCTCAATGTGGAATACTCTGTTAGTTTTGCTTGTATTTTAAATTATTATGCGCCCGAACTATTTTTCAACCAGCATATTGTATGCTTTATATGCCAATTTTGCGTAATCATTAAAAGACTGCATGGTCGCACCGGAATCTATCCGCATGCTTTCAAGCTCCTTGTCACTGAATGAAAGCTCCTTGCCCTTGTTGAACTCCTTAAGCAACTGCGTCTGTATAAGCTGAATGTTCAGCGCCCACCCTTTCGTGTCTTCTAGCTCAGACGACCAGTATCCCGTACTGCTTTTGCATATCCCTCCGCGATACGAAGCTTCGGCAAGAGCAATATATTTCTTGTCTTCCTTTTTGCCGACCGTCACTCTTCCCTTCAGCAGCGCCCCAACATACCATTTTGCTCCTTCGTCAGTAACTATATAAGAATTCAGACTCTTCCTGACGTCACTTTTATAATCGATCGTGTACCTTTTCGGAGAATATGACTCACCGTTTCCGTCTTTATACTCCAAAGTGTAAAGCGTAAAGTTTTCTCCGTCTACATCGATGTACTTTACATACTCCTCTTCTCCTCCGCCCGATAAAACTATACTCTGCTTCGCGGCATACGCAATTTCGGAATCGGAATAATTTGCCACTTTGAAAAGCGTCGTAGGCATATAATATTCTTCAAATCTTATATAATTTATCTTCCCGGATTCATCGGCGGAAAGAGTCACCTCACCGAGAAATGAACCGCTTACCAATGAGTACGCCGTTACGCTTACGGATGCTTTTTGATCTGCACAGCCGTTTATAAAACAAACACATATCAATATCGTTATAAAAAAAACAGAAAGCTTTTTCATGTTTACCTCCGATTGTCCTTCTCGGATTATTAACTGCAAAAAAGCTTCCTATACTATGAAAAAGTCTGTTATAATTTAAATTATATAATATTATGCGTGTAATATTATTATATTTTTTCCGCTCTCTTCTGCTTTTCGCCCCATTCTATCAGTTCACGGGCATGAAGCAAAGCATAATCGGACCCGCCGCCGGTAAGTCTTGCGATCTCTCTGATTTTGCTTTCATCGTCCAGTAACGTCACTTTGCTTATCGTTTTTCCGTTGTCGACGTATTTTTCGATCAGAAAATTTCTGTCTGATATAGCGGCTATCTGCGGCAGATGAGTTATCACTATGCATTGATGCTCGGATGAAACTCTCATGAGTTTTACTGCCACCATCCGCGCTATATTTCCGCTTATACCCGAATCTATTTCGTCAAATATCATGGTCGGAACTTTTTCCACTTCAGCCGTTATATTTTTTATCGCCAGCATGAATCTGGACATTTCACCGCCCGATATCACTTTTGCCAAAGGCTTCATAGGTTCTCCGACATTTGCGGATAAATAAAACTCAGCTTTATCATATCCGTTCGGATCGCATGTCTCTGAATAACATTCTTCATCCGGTGCTTCTTCAAATACCGCGGCGAATTGCGCTCCTTTTATACCCAGCTCTCCGAGTTCCTTCTCTATCTCATGCGAAAGCCTCGTTGCGGTTTCTTTCCTTTTTTCGCTCAGCTTTCCGCTTATGGCGTACATCTTCCCCGATACCGCCTTTATTACGGAATTCAATTCGGCAACTCTTTCAGATGCGGATGAAAGCATGCTTTTCTTTTCTTCGGCAGCCCTTCTGTATTCGAGTACTTTTTCTATGCTGCCTCCGTATTTCTTCTTCAGACGGTTTATCGCGTCCAGACGTCTTTCGGTTTCTTCCGCTTCGTATTTATCATATTCCGCGGCATCTGCCGTCTGCTCCAATTCGTCGCTGATATCCTCCGCCTCGTATTTCATGCTTTCAAGCCGGCTGAAAACATTCGCCAATGAGCTGTCGTATTTCAGTACGTTCCCTAAGGCCTTTATTACGTTCTGCAAATTCGGCAGTATACCTTCGTTGACGCTTTCTGCCGCAAACAACAGTTCATCCTTGATTTTTCCCGCGTTATTGATTTTTACGAGTTTCTCCTTGAGCTGATCATCTTCACAAGGTTCAGGCGATATGTCGGTTATTTCGTTGATTTGATATTCCAACAGATCTATCGTCCTCATTCTTTCGCTTTCGTCCTCACCGAAAAAAGTCAGCTCTTTCTTTGCTTGTTCAAACTCATTATATAATCGCGTAAGTTGCTCGTGTTCTTTTCCGGCAGCGGTAAAGCCGTCTATCACCGAAAGATGGTTTTCAGGCGAAAATAAATACAGATGTTCGCTTTGACCGAATATATCTACAAGTCTGTGACTCAATTCCTTCAATAATGTCACGCTCGCCGCACGTCCGTTTATACGTACTTCGTTCTTCCCGACCGCATACATTTTCCTTGAAAGTATTATCGTGTTCTCTTCGTTTATATAATTTTCCCTGACATCTGTCGGAAGTTCGTTTTCATTCACGCTGAATATGGCTTCGACGAAAGCATAGTCTTTTCCGTGCTTTATCAACGTTTTGTCCGCTCTTTCGCCGAGCACAAAAGAAAGAGCGTCGACAATTATGGACTTGCCCGCTCCCGTTTCACCGCTCAGACAATTAAGACCGGCCTCAAAAGGTATATCCAGCTTGTCTATCAGAGCAATATTCTCTATGTATAAATTTCTAAGCATAAAACAGCACCTTCGCCGCTTTTACATTTTCGTAAGTCCTACAAGTTTATCCAGAAGAACGTCTACCGCTTCGGCATTCTCAGCTATTATGAGCAATGTGTCGTCTCCCGCTACACTGCCGAGCATTTCCCGGGGATTAAGCTGATCTACAACATTCGCAACTGCGCCCGCGCTTCCAGACAGAGTCTTGATTATCAAAAGATTGTTTACGGGAATGAATGTTATAACGGCTTCTTTGAATACATTGATAAGTTTTACGGGAACTTTTTGCTCTACACTGCTTACCGTTACATACTTATATTCGCCTTTATCGTTCATGGCTTTTATAAGTCCGAGTTCTTTGATATCCCGCGAAACGGTCGCCTGAGTAACTTTAAAACCATGGACCGCCAACTCGCTTGAAAGCTCTTCCTGAGTGGAAATGTTCTTCATTTGAATAAGTTCCAATATTTTTGATTGACGCGTACTTCTGAGCATAATGATAACTCCAACGGTATTTTACGAATCATTTGATCCTGTTTTTTTTATTATACTTTATCAATCCGAAAAAAGCAAGTGTTTATTAAAAATTTAGCTGCATTTATGCAAATTTTATCGCATAAAATTATATTCTATTTAGCTCTTTCAGCATTAAATTCCACTAATTTCCATATTATTCCGTCAATTTTCTCACCTAACGCGGTGAGCGCTTCATAACATTTATTCGTATAATGATATAGCAGTTCTTCAGTCTTTTCTTTCCCGCATACCGCAACAAATGACGGGCCGCCTTCATCCGTCTCCGAAATATCGAGCAGATCGTCTTTAAGCTGAAAAGCCATCCCGAAATCCCCGGCAAACCTCTCCCAAAGCTCCGCTTCCTTCTCTTCAAGATCCTCTTTGACTGCATATGCACTGCCGAGTATTGCTGCGCATATCAGCGCGCACGTCTTCCCTTTGTCAATAATTCCGAGCGTTTCTTCATTGTACACTTTATCTGTAATTTCCATGTATTGTCCGCCTACCATCCCCGAAAAACCCGCACAGCGTGCGATATAACCGCCCGCTTTGAATAGTCCGGGAGTATAATCGCCGAATAAAATTTCAAATGCCAGTGTCAAAAGCCCGTCTCCAGCCAGCAAAGCCTCCGCCTCACCGTAAACTTTATGACAGCTTGGCTTGTTCCTTCTGAAATCGTCATCGTCCATACACGGAAGATCGTCATGGATCAGGGAGTATGCGTGGATCATTTCAAGTGCACATGCTACTTTATCGGATCTTTCGTCTGCAGTTCCGTAATGCTCGGCAACCGCGTAAACCAGAGCAGCCCTGATCCTTTTTCCCCCTCCCATCAGAATATACCTCGCCGATTCCGGTATATCTTTTCTTTTTTCAAGTATACTGTTCAACGCGTTGTCTGCTCTCTGCGTGAACTTCTTTATACCTTCAAGCAATTCTTCACTCATCAAATTTTTCCTCTAAAAATGATATTTTGTCGGCTATGGCTGTCACGGCGCCTTTATGGACTTCGAGAATCTCCAATGCTTTCTCGGATAGTTTCTCAGCCTTCTCAAACAGCTTCACACTCTCTTCCACTGAAACTTCGCCGCTTTCCATTCTTTCCACTATGGCTTCCAGTTCAATAACGATCTCTTCTAACTTTATGCTTTTAGCCATTCTTTACCTCCGTAATGTTCGCCGATAAAACGCCGTCTCCAAGCCGGGCTTCGATATTGTCTCCTTCTTTTACCTGTTTTACGCTGATCACCGGCACTCCTTCCTTCGTCAGCAAGATTCCTGCAGAATATAACGCTTTGAGTCTTTCTTTACGCATCATGATCATATACAGTCTGCTTCTTTCTTGATCTGCCGTTTTCTCGGCAGCTGCCCTTCCCCGAGACAGCATCCTGAATACACGTCTTGTCAACAGGTCCGATATTCGGCGCTGAGAGTAAATACACTTTTTCGCCAAGTAAAAAACCCTGCTCTTTTCACAATCCATTTTATTATTTACGGCTCTCGTCGCCGCATTTAACAGTCCTTTTATGTCAGCCTTGAGTTTCTCGGCATCTACGGTCGCCAATTCGGCTGCAGCCGACGGAGTCGGTGCTCTGAGATCCGCCGCAAAATCGCACAGAGTAAAATCCGTCTCATGCCCCACAGCCGAGATTACGGGATGTACAGATGACGCAACTGCTCTTACCAATCCTTCATCATTAAAACAATTCAGACTTTCATAACTTCCGCCGCCACGACCTATTATAACCGTTCCTATATCGGCTCTGCCATTGAAATAATTTATCCCTTCTTTAAGCTCCGATGCAGCCGTTTCTCCCTGCACAGCAGCAGGATATATCACCAAATCAACGCTTTTGTTCCTTCGTCTCACAACGTTTATTATATCCCTTACCGCAGCGCCCTGAGCTGACGTTATTATCCCGATCCTTTCGGTGTATATATCTATTTTCCGTTTGCGCCCTTCGTCGAATATTCCCTCTCCGGCCAGCTTTTCTTTCAGTGCTATGAAAGCTGCATACAATGCTCCTTCCTTATCTTCCGGTATAAACGTCGATACATAAAAACTCAGTCTGCCGTTTACTGTATAATAAGAAGGCGTACACTCCACGATTACTGTACGCCCGACTGCGGGAATATTTTTATTTTCTAAACAAAAACAATCCGCAGAAGCCGTTTCATCCTTTATCGTGAAATAACAATATCCGCGCACTGTCTTTATCTGAGATACTTCGCCTCTTACCATTAATTTCGAAAGCATGGGTTCGCTGTCGAGTATCCCTTTTATAAGATTGTTCAGTTGTGAAACAGATAGTATCATTATCCGGTCATACCTTTTTCTCTGCCGCCCGAAGCGTATTCTCGATCAGCATGCATACTGTCACCGGACCGCACCCGTTCGGGACAGGCGTAATAAACGACGTTTTAGGGGCAACCTTTTCAAAGTCCACATCTCCCGTCAGTTTCCCGTTTACATAGTTCGTTCCTATATCAAATACGGCAGCGCCTTCCTTTACCATATCTTCACTTACAAAATGAGCCTTTCCGATTGCACATACCAATATATCCGCCTCTTTGCAGACCTCTCTGATATTTTCGGTCTTGCTGTGGCATATCGTGACCGTGGCATCTGCCTTCATGAGCATCATCGCCATCGGCTTACCTACTATATTGCTCCTTCCCAATACTACAGCCCTTTTCCCCTTTGTCTCTATACCTTCGCTCTTTATAATACTCATGACTCCCATAGGAGTGTTCGGTAAAAAAGGATCTCCCGCCCCAAGATAAAGCATCGCAGCCGAATGCTCGGTCACTCCGTCAACATCCTTGTCGGGCGCTATGGCCTGTACTACTTCATTGCTCCTTACATGCGCCGGCAACGGCATCTGTACCAAAATCCCGTCTACATCATTTTCGGAATTCAATCTGTTTATACACGATCTTATTTCTGAAGTCGTTGTGGCTTCGTCCAGTTCTATCAGCCTGACGTTTACTCCCGCTCTTTTGCATACGTCGGCATTTTTTCTGATGTACGACAATGAGGAAGGATCGTTTCCGACTAATACTATCGAAAGCTCAGGCTCTCTTCCGATACTCTGCTTTATACGTGCAGCACGTTCCTTGAGCCCCTCGATATAATCCTTTACATATTCTTTCCCGCTGAATACCTTCATGTCGGCTTCTCCTGTTTCTTTGATTTAAGATAATTGGAAAGTATTCCGTTCACAAATCCGGCACTCTTTTCGCCGGAATATTTTTTTGACAGCTTCACTGCTTCGTCTATCGCCGCTCCTTCGGGAGCCGTTCCTTTGTCTATTTCATACATCGCCAGACAAAGTATTGCCTGCTCTACTTTATTTATCCTTTCGATCTTGTATCCTACAGATAATTCCGATATCTCGTTTAAATATTTTTGTTTATCCTTCCTTACCTCGGTAAACAAATTTCTTGCAAATACTTCGTCTTCTGCTTTCAGTTTACTTTTATCAAAAAATTCGCTTAAATCTTCCGGAGTCCCTTCGTTATCGATAAAATCACCGTATATCAGACAAAAAGCTACCTCTCTGGCGTATGACCTCATTATTTCTCTTCCTCCGAAGTCGGAGATATATACATGCTGGTAAACTCAACGTCCACTACATGCACATTAATATCCTTGATTATAAAATCCGTCATGGATTCGACCATGTTTCTTACCGATTCCTGAACCTTATACGCAACTTCCTTGACCTTTGCAAAATGATATAATTTCAGATATATGTCGATATATACATAATCGCCTACAGTCTCTATCTTGACCCCGTTTTTATAACGTTTGCTGACCTTGCTGGTATTGGGTGAATACTTAACCACCCCTTCGACATCTTCCGCTGCCCGCCTGACTATTGGGTTGAGTATACCGCTGTTATATACCACTTTGCCATTTTCATCAGAACGATCTACAACTTTCATATATATCACCTCTCGGTTGTTGTTTGAATTAATATTATAACACATAAGCCGTTTTTTTACAATCTATTTTTAAGCACTATGTTTATTTAAATGATTTTTTGGCACTTCCTTCCTTGGTTTCAGATCCCCGCTTTCCCTAACGCCCGAAAACTCCTTTCCTTTATCCGATTCTACAAATCTCAATATTAAATAAACCGTAGATGTGCTGAGCATCAACTACGGCATTCTTTTTTATTCTTTATTTCCCTGTACCGCCTTTCCGGTCGGACTATGATTTCGCTCCCTCCTTAACGCCAACTGTCTTTTTCCCGATTATGATCTACGCGCTTATACGGGTATTATTTTAATCATTTCCGGAGCAACATTTGTTTCGGATGCTACAACTCCGTATATCACAGCGGTATCGGAACGGGTAAGATTGTCACATTTTACCATGATGTTTATATTATCCGAATATATTCCCATATTAACTACCACGTCTTCATAACCCTTAGCCTTTATCAGACTTTCAAGTATCAATTCAGTTTCCATAAGTTCTACAAGCTTGAGTTTCTGTTCTATTGCCTCTGCTCTCGCTTCTTCATATTCATCCCCTACAAGCGCAATAACCGCCTCCAGTTCAACTATTTCTTCCGCTCGAGTCTGCTGCCTGTTATTTCTGTAAGTTTCAAAGAAATTACCGCTCGCTACTACGTTATCGTCATTTTGATTGTTGCCAGATCCGGTAAGCAACACATTGAGTACTATGGCTGCCGCAAGCACAAATACCATAGATGAAATAATAATGATTTTCTTAGTTTTTGTCATACTTTACCTCCGTTATTTACTTGCAAAAACCTCTATATTCCCCGGCGACACTTCAATCAAAGCCATTACGGCACGTACTATTGCCAGTTTTACCCCTGTATCAGAAGCGCCCTCCGCTACCACAACTACACCCCTTACTTTCGGGGCTTCCTCTTTTATGAGCAGCGGCTTTCCGGAACTGTATACTATCTCCTCCGATACGGTAGTTACTCCTCCCGACGTTTTGCTCGTTGTCTCGTAAGCATAAACTTTGTTGACGCTGCTTTCATATGTGATCATAACAGAAACCTTGCCCGCTCCTTCTATCCCTGAAAGCACTTTGGCCAGCCGCTTCTCTTCCGCTGCACACCAGCTTTCAAAACTGCCGTCGCTTTCTTCTTCCTTCTCCCCGAAAAACGTAGTCGCAAATATCACGATTACCGCCAAAATCAAAATCAATGCTATGATCATTTCGGGTTTTTTTATCGCTTTGAGCTTTTGTGTCGCCCCTGTTTTACCGGTATCCAACTTCTATCTTCCCTCCGTCTGTTCCAGTTATCTGCGCAACAAGCTTCCTGATAATATCTATATTCGCTTCATTGCCGACTATTACACTTTTTTCCGTTTTTACATAAACCTTGTCTATTATCATGCTTCCGTCTTTGAAACTCGCCTCCAAACTTACGTCACAATAATAACCCTCCTTCTTTAAGTATTCTTCAATACTCGTTTCCATGTTCCGGATCCGCATTTCATTCAATTGGTCGACAAATTCATAGTCTACGCTGACCGCCCCGCTTTCTTCGAAAACTGCAGAAAAATCCACCTCTCCGCCGAGTATCCCGGGCAACGGCATGGCTATGATAAATACGGTCAATATACCGAAAACACTCTTTATATATTTTGCCGTCTCTCCTTCGGGCAACAGAATATCTACTATAAGCGTGATCGCCGCTACCCCGACTATCGATAATATCCAAGCAGAAAAATCCATCTCTTACCCCAAAGTTATTCCGGATGTCATGATTATCAGCGTTACGGTAATAAAAAACATAAATGCCGCCGCTATCATGGAAACGTAAAGTATTGTCATACTTTTAGCCGTACCTGTCAGAAATGTGCTTATCCTTGAGTCGCTTACAGGCTCCGCAAGCGCCCCGACAAGCTTTATCCCTAAACTGAAAACAACAACTTCTATTATCGGCGATATAACGGATATCAGCATCACGCACAGTCCGCCTACCCCTACGGCATTTTTGATCAGCATGCTTCCGGCAAGTATCAAATCGAATCCGTCGGAAATATATCCTCCCAGTATGGGTATATAACTTTTGGCGGCAAACTTCGCAGCTTTGTATGAAATCCCGTCGATAGTTGCCGCAGTTAGCCCCTGAACTGTCAGAAAAGAAGTAAAAAACGTAAAAACCAATCCTATTACCCACACAGAAAGCGATCCGAAAAACGATGAAAGTTTATTCAACCTTACACTCCTCGATAAATTCGACACTACCGCCAGTACAAACGATATCAGGAATAAAGGCAATACCGCAGTTATTATGATTTCCGTCACCCCTCCGGCAAACATCGCTGCAGCAGGTCTGTACACCTTCAGTGTCACATTCCCTCCTATAGCAGTCATAAGAGTCAGCAGCACGGGCATTATAAATTCCGTTATTTTCCTTACGCTCGATATAGCTTCATATGTCCTTTCATACATGCTCGAAACACCTGAAACCGTGATCAATATTATAGCGGAGTAGCACGCATAGAATACTACGTCTGACGTAGTAGTTGAAAAGCTTCCCGATCTTAGCCCGGACACTATCCCCGAAAGAATAGCGATCGCCGCAATTGCCGAGTACATAGGCAGAAATGCCAAAAAATCGGAAAATATCAGTCTCAGTATGTATCCGATGAAGGACGTGCCGTCTACTGCAAAATCCCCGGCTATGATACTCTCCACTTTTGCTTTGAAAGTACTTTCAAAAATCCCGTAGCTTTCAAGTCCTTCTATCAGTTTTTCAATATCCGTAAGATCCAGAGAATCGAGCTGCGAGTCGATAGTTCCGTTGAGCTTGTCTTCTATGTCGTCTTCGGCTGAGGCATGTTCTGCCGACCTTATAAGAGTCATCGCTGCAGATAGGAGAAGTATAATAAGGATCACTATGCACATCTTCTTTCTGTAAGAATTTATCTCTCCGGGACAGCACGGGTTTACTCTTCTCATTTCAGCACCTCCGCTATTACTCCTATTATTCCTTTTATTATCGGAAGAGCCATAAGCATTATAACTATTTTACCGGAAAGCAAAACCTTGTCCCCTATTGACTTATTCCCCGAATCCGTGCATACCGAGGCGGAAAACTCACTTATATAACCGATCCCGATGATTTTCAATATGATTTCGAAAATTTCACTGTCTATACCCGTAAGATCCGCAATTCCGTAAAAAGTGTACACGACCTCAAATAACGAGTCAAGAATAAGGATCATGATCATTATCCCTGCACTTATACTCAGAACAACCGCCAGTTCGGGGTTTGTCTTTTTTATTATAAGTACCGCCATCGCAGAAGTTATTGCTATAATTGCTACTTTTACCAGTTCCATTTTAAAAATCAAACAAATTTCTTATTGTATCGAATAACTGCACTACCATATCTACTACCATTATCAAAACAAGTACCAAAGAAGCTAAGGTAACGAGTGTTGCCATTTCTTCCTTGTCGGATTTTTTCAGTAAAATATTTATGACGGCGGTAATTATTCCGATCGCAGCTATTTTAAATATAATATCTATTCCCATAAAACTCCATAAACCGTTCTTTTCCGCTCTTTCACCAGTGGATCATATAGTCAGCAAACTGAGAAAAACTCCCGCCAGTATTCCGAGTTTAGCAGCCGGCTCGCCTTTTTTCTTAACTTGTTCCTCCGATTCCTTTAAGTGCAGCTCAAAGACTTTTTCGTAATATGTCAGATATTCGCTTTGTCCGAAAACATCAGTTTTACCGAGTCCTTTCAGAAAATCGTCAATCTCGTTCTGTTCTTCATCGCTGAGCGCGTTTGAATTACAAAAATGCTTCGGGATCGGAGATTTCGGAGCTTCAAGATAAAAAGCGTAACCGAATAACGCCTCGTTTATTTCATTGTCGGTTTTTTTGGCACATGAAACTAATGCCTCGGCTAACGGCGGTCTTTCATATCTCATTATCGACGCCAGCATAACACATGTCTTGCAGAGCGACTTGTAAATCTCAGATCTTCGCCTGCATCTCCTTCTTATGGAAAATCCTATGTATCCGCCGGCAGCGGTAAACAATACGCATAAAATTACCTTTATCATAATAACTGGTTTTTCGTCCGGTCCCTTACTTCAACTATCTCCCCGGGCGCACTCCTGTCCTTCAGCAATACGAAATACTCGAAAATTTCGCTCACATCCTCTTTCCCTAAACGATTTTTCACGCTTTCAATACTGTTGCCGTGCGCTGACGCAAATATTACCATTCCCGAAAGTGCAAGCGATTTTATCTCACGGATATCTTCTGAAAAAATTTCGTCTGTAATGACTACATCCGGACTCATTGCCCTTAAAACGTTCTCAAACGCGTATTTTCGAGGACAGTCCGTCACAATGTCGCATCCCATCATATCAAAACCCGGGACCCCGCTTTCCGATGCACAGATCTCCCCCCTTTCATCTACTATCGTTACATTGTATCCTCTTTTACCCATCCTTTGAGCCATGTCTCTTAAAAAAGTAGTTTTTCCCCCGCCGGGAGGTGATATTATCAGAGTAGAGTTACATCTCCAGCCAAGTTCGTCAAGACACAATGAACATCCTTTGACTTCGTGAGGGATCCTTATGTTTATACCTTGCACGTTTTTTACCGTGACTATTTTGTCCCCGTCTCTGACAGTTTCACCGCATACGCCCATACGATATCCGCTGCCGAGGTTTATATACCCTTTTATGATCTCAGCCTGATGAGCGTAAAGTGAATTTTTAACTGCACGGAATAATACAGCTTCAACTTCTTCCCTGTCTGTAACGTGTTTAAGAAATACGCGCTTCCCATTCAAGGTAATGGAAACAGGCTGATTGACTCTCAATCTTATCTCCGTCAGCTTGTACTCGTTGAAAGTGCTTATTTCTCCGGTTATTTGCGATGACAATAATTTCCTGTATAACATACTTATACTTATTACCGCAATAAGAAAAATATCACTGAATAAAATCATTTGTTTTCAGAAATCACAAATAAAAACGGACCTTATAAAAAGGCCCGAAAAACATATCAAATAAAAAATTACTTTTTCTGTTTGAATTTTTTTTCTATCATATTTTGTCCTTTTTCAACAAGTTGTTTAGCGTCGGGGCTAATTTCAAGCATGATAGCACCCATAATCGCACCAAGAGCCAAACCGGCAAAAAATCCGCCTTTCATAATCTCCCTCCTTTGTATTTGTTTTTAGCTTGCGCATAATGAAGAAAATTACACAGTAGTTTATATTACAAATTATGGAAGCCGTTAAATATCCGAATACAGATCATAATTTATGAAGAATAAATAAGATTACAGGTATATCAGCATCAATCGATTTCAAATGTCAGGATAAAGACAAAAAGAAAGCACCCGATAACTCAAGCGCTTTACAATTCAAAACAATCTTATCAAGAAGGATATCAATCAGAACTCTCTGAACGATCAATAACGATTAATATAAAGTAGGATAAACTCCGTTAGCTATATCAAGATTCTCAAGGTTCCATATGGTTTCATCCCAAGCTGAATTCATATAATGATAAGGCGAATTTAATTCTTCAGCTGTCGTTTCATAATACATGCCTTTTTTAATTCCTGATTGATTTTTTCCGATATATTTTTCATTTATTCCTTCAATAGTAAATCCATATCATATAATTACTGATCTTGCGAGGGTATTAAAAATGTCTGACAACTCTTTTTACAATATTATAAATTCACAGTTTAAAGAAGACGAGGACCTTACCTCTCTTATCAATACTACTATCAGTAAGCTTATGCTGGACTTAAGAGTCAATATCGTTATCGCAAATTCCAATGCGTGCGTTTCAGGAGACTATATCTTCGGAAAAGGCTGCAAAATCGTTACATATAACAATATCGCCAACGCTTTGTTTTCTTACGGCTCTTTGAGCGTCGGCAAACTCGCTTTCTATACCGGTGTAAATATCAAAAATATGCACCGCTATCTCAATACTCTCGAAAATGACGGCTATATCAAAAGAAAATATTCTCCGGACGATAAAAAAGTCACCGTAATTTTCCCCACTAAAAAACTTATCAACCTCTATGACAAATATGCCCACGAATCTCGTGCTTTTACTCATAACCTCTATAACTCCCGCCTTTCTCCGGACGAACAGAAACACTTCCTTGAAGTCGCCACCGACCTCCTCAACATCCTTCAAAAACTTGCCCCCAACCCCGAACAGGAAGAAAAAACTTTGTCGTCTATGACCGGTTCAGATGAATTCAACCCCGCAGACGACTATAACTACTTCTATCTCGATGACGACAAAAATGAACCCGATAAAAACTTGTAGACATGCTCCTTCTTTTCTGTTTTTGCCATTCTTTTATCTTGCACTGCCCTTTTATCGGGGCTTTTTTTTACCGTATAGTTTTTTAGCCGCCCTTTAATATCCTCCGCACTGAAATTACTTTGATCTTCCCTTTCAATCTTTTATATTTCTTTTTTAAATTAAAAAGCACGGGAAAATCTTCCCGTGCTTTGTTTTTTCCGTATCAATCGATTTTATTAAACCGTATCCGGCAGCTTATCCGCTTTGCCGAAATTTGTCGTCCTGATACATTCTCTTTATTTGCCGAAATATAATTGCCATATATATGTATCGAATCCTTCAGCTCCGCTTAAATAATACATCTTTATACCTTCTGTTTCTCCTATGCGCCCTCCGAAATTACAGTAATTTAAGTTGTATTCGGCATCATATGAACACTCCAGCACCGGCGCCTCCATCGACATAAATACGTATTGCTTCAGAGACGGAGTCGAATAAAATGCCTTGTCACCTATAACTTTCAGACTTGAAGGTAATATCACCCTCTCTATATACTCGTTGCCGTTAAACGCATTTTTCCCTATTTTCAGTATACCCTCAGGTATGATGTACTCCTTGTCTTGCTTACTGCTCGGATAAGAGATCAGCGTTTTCATGTCTTTGCTGAACATTACTCCGTCTATCACAGTGAAATACGGGTTATCCTCGTCCGCCACTATGTTCACTAAATTAGGACATTCGTTGAACGAGGTTTCCGTATTGAAGTTTTCTATGTTATTGTATACTCTTACCGTTTCAAGAGATGTACAGTAACCAAAAGCCGATTTGCCTAAATTCTTCAGATTTTCCGGAAGTTCAACTTCCTTGAGCGACGTGCAGTATGCAAATGCGTATTCATCGATTTTTTCTATACTGTCTGCAAAATCGATTTCCGTCAGTGCGCTGCATTCATAAAACGCCTGCCTTCCTATTGCGCTTGCCTTCGAACCTTCTCTGAATATCACCCTTTCCAGCGACGAAAATCTGAGAAAACAGTTTTCCGGTATCTCCGACAGTCCTGATGATATCACTACGCCCGTTAACTTCGTCCTATAATGCAGAACGTCAAATGTACCGCCCACTGTCGTTATTATTCCGTCGGCATACGCGTAAGTAACGTTATTCTGCTGATACCCGAACCCATACTGATCTATCTCCTCAACGCTGTCCGGCATGATATACTCTCCGTCATAATCCCACGCAAAAGGCTGTTTGAAAATACGCGTCATTTCCTTGTCGTACATTACTCCGTACTCGTCGACCGTAAGATACGGGTTGTCTTCGCTGACACTGTATTTCTCAAGCGAAAAACAGTTGTTGAACGCACCATCCCATATACCTTCCAGATCACCTCCGAAATATACTGTTTGCAAAGCATTGTTCGCACTGAATGCATTTTCAGCTATATTCCCTATATCTCCGTTGAAATATACCTCGGTAAGATTCGGATTGCAACAAAATACCGCCGACCCGAACATTTCAACACTTCCGTTTATTATGACTCTTTCCAGTGACGTCGTCGAAAAATCTACGCTTACCAATCCGTCAACAGTTCCTATATAACCGATATTGCCGTTGATTATAAGTTCTCTGAGCCCGTCCATTGCTATAAAAGCCTGACTGATCCTCGATATGTTGGCATCTATCACCACTCTCTCAACACCCGTGCACTCCGCAAATGCATAGTTTCCTATACTTTTTATGTTATCGGGAATATATATATCCGTCAGAGCAGTACAGAAATAAAATCCGTGATCGGGTATGTATCCGAGCGTCGACGGGATCGTGAAACTCATCAGCGACGAACATCCTTTGAAACAATACGACCCTAAACTTACCAATCCTTCCGGCAGATCTGCTTCTTTCAACGAAATGCATTGTTCAAATGCGGCATTGCCTATCGTCTTGAGTTTTTCACCCTTGAAGCTTATGTCTGACAATGAAGTACAGTTGTAAAATGCCTCTTGTCCTATTGATTCGAGCCCTTTCCCGAATACCACTTCGGTCACCGATGTAATTCCGTAAAAAGCCCTGTACCCGATTGATACAACATCGTCAGGTATAACCACCCTTCCGCCGTCTCCGATATATTTCGTCAATACACCGTTTGTGATCACAAACATCTGTATCTCATCAAAATACTCCGAAAGCTCCTTCCAGCCCTGAGCTTCACCGTACAGATCCCTGCTTTCCTCGGGTATCCTCAATATCAAACCTGCGCCCGTCCCGTCAAACGCACCTTCTCCAAGCTGCGGAGGCATCGGGTTTCTTACGGTCACATCCTGTACTGATGAATTCCTGAATGCTCCGGACCCTATGCTTTCACATGAAGCAGGTATATCGACGCTTATAAGCGATGAAGTGTTTTCAAAGGCACTGTCGCCTATTTCCACGGTACCTTGCGGTATGAAGACACTTTCTATTGTCGTATTGTCTTTAAATGCTCCGCTGCCTATAATCTTCACCGCAGAAGGTATTATTATATCCTTCTCCGATCCCGTATAAGAATTAAGGGTATATGTTGATGTGCTCAGATCATAATCGCTCAGCGATTTTATATACTTCGCATACTGCCCCCATGCGGAAAGAATTTCTTCATATACATTTTCCTTGACATATATTACAAAACTGTCCGTATGATTGATATTTCCGTTTTCATCTGTCTTTCCGAATGCGTCGTTTCCCAGTACCGATACATAGCTGCTCAATAATGTGATATTTTCTACAGACGTATCTATAAACGCACTGGAACCTATATTGTCCGTCATGAATCTCGGAAGTATTATATTCTTCAGGCCTACGCACTTCTCAAAAGCAAACGGATATATCTTAGATACTCGTGTATCTTCAAGATTTATTTCCGAAAGATTATAACAGTCTTTAAAACAATATGAGTCTATTTCCCTCAGCATGCTCGAGAAAGTCACCTTCTCAAGCGAAGTGCATGTTGAAAACGCCGTATTCCCCACTATTGTGACTCCGTCGGGGAAGATCACTTCCTTCAACTTGTAGTTGAAAGCAAATACCGACGATTTTAATTCGCTTAACGCGGTGTCTTCAAGATTGACTTTTTCAAGCGTCGTACAGGTACTGTATGCTGCTTCGCCCATTTCCTTCAATGTCGACGGCAACAATAATTCAGTCAAAAGCTTGTTCCCTGCAAAACCTCTGGTTTCTATTGTTTCTATCACACTCTGCGATAAATCAAGATATGTGAATCCGGTAAAATAAAACGCATAATTCCTTATCGTTTTCAGAGTTGACGGCAACACAACTTCGCTCAGCTTCTGATCCCCGTAAAAATAATATGCACCTATTTCCGTAATGCCTTCGGGTATTTCGATCCTCTCAAGTGACGTACACATTCCGAACATATAATCATTTGTCATATCGGTATTGCTCAGTATTACCACATCTTTAAGAGATTCGCATTTATAAAAAATTCCTCTTCCGTACGTCGTTACCGTCGACGGGATCGTTATGCTCTTAAGTGAAGTACATCCGTAAAACACACCTTCGTATAAAGCAAGTGTACCCTCGGGTATATTGCACTCCCTGAGATTTGTACAGTATGCAAAAGACGCCAAACCAAAATATTTCATCGTTTCCGGTACCGTTACTGTTTCTATCTCGGTATGCGCCCCGAATACACTGCTGCCTGCGCTGTCTTCCAGTATACCGTCAGCTATCCGGATTACTCCGTCCGGAATGATCACATGCTTGGCGTATCCTTTATATGCCGTAAGAACTCCTTTTTCTATAACAAAATCCTCAGGCGACGAATATTCTTTAAGCTCACTTCTGTCATATTCTGCAAAAGAAGTCATGTGAAGCTCCGCCGTTCCGGCGTAATATACGTCTGTTCCGTCGATTACCAATCCGGCTTCGTATATGCCTTCCCCGACCGTATACGGCAATGTATCCGTATAAGTTTTTTCCGTGTCTGAAACTCCGGCATCGATGTCATCATCGGTATACAGCGTGTATTCTATTGCCGAGTAATTTCTCGCATAGTCCTCGGCATAAACAATAAGTTTTCCGTCTGTTATATTCTCCAGATAATCCGTCAGATCTATTATCACGGGTTTCCCGGATTCCCAGTCCAGATCCTCAGCCGGTATCGCATAATCATACACCGCAACCGTTTGATTCCCCTTTTTGCTGTAAAGCTGAATGTTTGACAAATACTGATTGTCGTAAATACATAAGCTCATGTATGTTCTTCCGTCTTCTACATAAAACTCCGCATCGTACTGCGACGGAGCTTCCGAATCTACGACAAACGGAAATTCATATACGTTCCTTGAATTTATATCATCTTCATCCCCGATAAAACTCGCTTTTACGGTAAGCAAAAGCTCCTGATTGTTATACAACCCGAGATCCGCCGGATAAAGCTGCAAACTGTGCGCTGCTGGAGTTATCGTGCCGTTTTTATACAAGGTCTTCCTGACCGATCCCATTTCCGTGCTCCATATCTCCGCACCTGTCAATGCATCGGTAATGGTATACGTTATCCCCGTCACATTCCTCAATAACCCCATATATACAGAATATATCTGAGTATAAGCTCCGGGATTGAAGGATATGGCATTCTTTTCAGGGTCGGCTGCTATCTCCTCATGCCCCTCGGGCAAAATGTAAGTATATGCCCCGAGAGCAAACAACATATTGTCGCTCAATGCGACTACTACTGCTGTTTCATATATTGCGGGATCTTCTTCATCGTATATCGTATAATCGAATACCGGGGCTTCAGCCCATTCTCCGAAGAAGGAAAACCATGTGAGCGTCAGGTCGGTTTTTTCCGTATCTGCGGATTTCAGGTTGAGATAACCTTCCACAAAAGTACCGTATTCGAATTTCTCGAGATATTCCCTGTCGTTTTCCGTAAGCCCGAAAACAACCTTTACCTTGACTTTTCCGCCCGCCGGAACTTTTACTTCTCCGTCCGATATTTCTCCGTCGATATATATTGAATATATATTTTCCGAAGCTTCGAGTTTATTGCTGTGCATCGTAAGCAGATTGCTCGAGCCGGATACTTCATCACACAGCACAGTAAGATCAATATTATACGTAATGTCAGAATCGGAAAAATTGACTACATTGAAAGAAAGTGTATACTTCCCTACTTTCTGCGTGTCTTCACCCAGCTCGATCACAGGCTTAGTCTGCCCCACAACGTCAATATAGGCCTGTGCGGATACCGCACCTGCTATATTTATAAGTCCTGCGCCCTGATGACGCACTGACGCCAAAGTACCGTTTACATCCACACATTGGATCGCCGTTGACATTATAAGCTTCGCGGCTAAATCATATATCTCAAGCTTTGACATACCGGGATTAGTCTCTTTAAGGTATTGTCTGATCGCTGCAGTTGCACCGGATACATTCGGCGCCGCCATGCTCGTACCGCTGTAATACTCATAGTTTTTTCCGTATGATGACGGCATGGAAGAATATATCTCGCCTCCGGGTGCAGTTATGTCGGGCTTGAGAACCATGTCAGGCGTACATCCCCAGCTTGAAAATGACGACATCAATAATATCTGCTTGTATGACTTCGATATCTTTATCTTTCCGTCAGAATTCATGAGCTTCATTCCGTCATCGTATGTAACCGAACAGCAAGGTATCACCTGGGAAATTATCTGCATATTTATTCTCGCCGGCCCGCTATTATATACGATACACGCTATCGCTCCGTGTTCGGCGGCTATCCTCTGCTTGTCCTCAAAAGAATTGTCGCCCCTCGATACCAGCACCACTTTTCCTTCCGCATCGATACCGTCGTAATCTTCGTCTCTGCCGTATCCTCCTATACACACGATCTCGAATTCTGAGTTTTCATTGTCTTTGAGCATATCTCCGACAAAATCCCGATATTCCGAGTTCTCGTTCACCGACTCAAAAAAGTATATCTTTGAGTCCCCCGACATGATATAACTCATCGTACTGTTATCTACGCTCGCTACGGCTATATTTTCCTTATATGATGCAGGCGATCCGGTAAGTCCGTAATCGGGAGTTTCGGTGGTCGCTACCATATTTGCCGACCCTGACGTGGCAAAACCGTCGTTACCTGAAGATATGCACGCCGATATCCCTAACGAGTTTATCTTCCTGTACATCTCGATCACATACTGAAATCCCTGTTCGTATTCGGTAGAATAGCCTGCGTATGAACCTAAACTCAGATTCACCACATCAACATTAAGTACGGCTACATCAGCCAATGCTGCCACTATGTCAATCGTACTTGCTCCTCCGGATGAATCACTGAAAACTTTGAATATACAAAGCTGAGCGTCAGGTACTACGCCTCGGATTACATCGTCATTGCCGGCAACTATCCCGGCTACGTGTGTCCCGTGCCCGTTTCCGAGATTATTTACCGCAGTATCTGACGGACATACATCATTATCGTCATCAGCGTAATCATATGCGTAAGGTATTTTCCCGCTTATATAAAGCTCCGATGCCTGATAATCCGGTGATAAACGGGACATCAGTCTTTCTATATCCGAAAGCTGAAATGCCTGATTATCCGGTTCGGTCGCAAAAGCCGAATGCCTGTAATCCAATCCGGTGTCAACGATCGCTATCACCATTCCTTCTCCGGTATATTGCGTAGAATTTTTCAGTATGCCGGTACTCTCTATATAATCGCTTTCAAAATTTTTCTCTTCCGTGGTACCGTCTGCAACCGCTTCGGGAACGCTGTATGAAGGAGCAAGAAATACGTCTGAAACGCCTTCTGTCTCCCTTACCTTACCGATATCTCCGTACCTGAGCAATACTCCCAGACTGTTGTCAAGAGTCGTATAACTGTATTTTACGTAAATGTCTATATTCTGCTTTTCGAGTTCATCTATCAGCCCGAGCTGCTGAGCTATCATAAGGCTTTCGTACTCGTCTGCCTCCGAAGAAATAACATACTCGCTGAATGTTCCGTACCTGCTTTGACGCAAGTACCTTTCCGATAAACTCTCCCCTTCAAATGTGATAAAAGCCCAAACGGGAGTTTCCAATGAAATTTCCTCCAAAGCATCGGGCATATATGCTTCGCTGCTTTGAAAAGAACTCAATAAAGCTTTCCCGGATTCGGTTTCGAATATCTCGCTTATGTCGCTTCGGGAATAATTTATTGCACTTACCGCGGAAAAAGTTTCCGAAATTCCGTCTGTAATACAAGCCATAATTCCAACGATCATACATATAATCAGTATAAACGAAATCTGCAGTGTTTTTTTATACATTTTTACCTCCTGTTCTGCCAGCTGTCAATGTCTATCCTTAAACTTAAACCGAGCCTGAAGTACGTCTTCAGGCTCAGCTTTTTTGCTACTGCTTACTTTTCCGTTTGCAAATCAAAAACTATTATCCTAAAACCTATTCCCGAATTTTATTATTCTCTGATTTCTTTAAGTCAGTTTTTATAATACATCTTCTCTTTTATCAATGCAAATAGCAGGCATTCCGAGTGTATTGGTATTTGCGCCGTTCATTTCGATCAACTGATCGAAATAAGACATCCATCCGAGTGCGTCGGCGTAATCATCATACGTTCCTTCCGGAATGTATATTTTGCATGTTGTAGGAAGATACTTCAATGCGTCTGTTCCGAGAGTCGGAGGCACCGCAGCGTATACGTATAATTCTTCCAGCGCACACGTCGTATTGAAAAGCTGATCTCCTATCTTCGTTACAGATGCAGGTATCACAAGCTTCTTGAGATTCGGACAGTTCCAGAAATGCTTGTATCCTAAATCCTCGAGAAGTGAACCCTCTTCAAATTCTACGCTCGTAAGAGCGGAACAACCGAAAAATACAAATCCGTATATACCCGAAGCGTCCGTCGTGGCTATATCGGAAACTTTGACTCCCAATGCGGTCACACTGGCAGGTATCATTATCGAGGTTATCTTGCAGCCCTGGAAAGCTCTGTGACCTATTGTCTTAAGTTCGCTGCAAAGCGAAAAATCAACAGATTCAAGATCAGTGCAGGAATGGAACGCATAATCGCCAAGGACTTCAAGAGTCGAAGGAAGCTTTACAGACTTTATACCCATTCCGAAAAATCTGCTTGATACAACACCGTTATTGCTTATTCCGTTTATGAACGTTACGCCTTCAGGTATTATAAGATCCTTATCGGTTCCGTTATAAGAAATAAGTTCGCCGTCAACAATTGTATAGTCACAGTAAAATGACGCATATAAACTGAAGTCTTCCGTTATGATAGAAGTAAAATCATATTCTGTGCCATCTTCGGTCAGCCAGCAATCAAAGTACCATCCGCTCTTCTCGGGATCTGTCGGCCTTTCGATTACTCCGTTATCAGGCACCACAATTATAAGATATATGACATCGTCGACATAGAATGTAACGTCATGATATGTCACTTCCCCTTCTACAAAATATGCCGTTAATACAAGATCTCCGGTAAGCGGCGTTGTGAAGTCATACGGATTATCGCCGTTTTTCCAGTATAAAAATACAAATCCTTCTTTATGCGGATCTATAGGACGCTCCACTGTTTCGCCGGTAAACGCATCGACAGAAAGATAAACTTCACCATCTACCATAAATGTTACAGTTACGATGACTTTTGTCTCCCAGTTAGCATATAAAATCATATCTTCCGTTACAACGGAAGAGAAGTCATACGCTCTGCCTCCCTCGGATAATGACCAGTAACTGAATACGTACCCTTCCTTCACGGGATCGGCAGGCTTCACTAAAGGTTGATCCTTTTCCGTGCTTACTTTCAGATAGATCTCTCCATCAACCATGAAAGTCACTAAAACCGTATCCGATTCCGTCCAGTTTGCATAAAGCACTATATTGCTTGTTATAGCTGTATCAAAATTAAATGCCCTTCCGCCTACTGACTGAGACCAGAACATAAACGTGTACCCGCTCCTCAAAGGATCAGCAGGCTGCTCGACCTTCTCTCCCGAGTTGACGTTAACTTTCATATATTCTTCCGTTTCATCAAGCATGAATGTCACGGTAAGGTATGTGACCTCCGTCCAATTTGCATAAAGCGTAAGATCCGCCGTTACGGGAGTATTGAAATTATACGCCTTTCCTCCTATGGACTGAGACCAATAGGTAAACTCATACCCGTCCCTCTCGGGATCGGCAGGTTCTTCGGCATGGTCGCCGGCATTTACCAATACAGATATGTATTCTTCCGTTTCATCAAGCATGAATGTTACAGTGAAGCATTCAACTTCCGTCCAGTTGGCATAAAGCGTCAGGTCGGCAGTTATTGATGTATTGAAATCAAACGCCCTTCCGCCTATCGACTGTGACCAGTATGAAAATTCATATCCGAGCTTTTCGGGATCGGCAGGCCTTTCTACCTTATCTCCCTTTTCGACTGTTATACTCAGATATTCCACCATATCGTCAAGCATGAATGTCACGGTAAACGATGTAGCTTCCGTCCAGTTGGCATAAAGCGTCAAGTCGCCTGTGATGGCTGTATCGAAATTAAACGCCCTTCCGCCTATCGACTGTGACCAGTATGAAAATTCATAACCTGCCTTTTCGGGATCCGCAGGCCTCTCTACCTTTTCTCCCTTATTGACTGTCACCTGCATATATTCTGCCGTTTCATCAAGCATGAATGTTACGGTGAAAGTGGTCTTTTCCGTCCAGTTGGCATAAAGAATTATGTCGCCTGTGACGGCTGTATCGAAATCGAACGCTCTTCCAGCTATCGACTGCGACCAGTATGAAAATACATAACCTGCCTTTTCAGGATCCGCAGGCCTCTCTACCTTTTCTCCATCAAGTACGGGCACTTCAATATACACGGTATTTTCGTCAAGCATGAAAGTTACCGTGTGTTTCAATATCGGCTTGGCCTCAAACTGCGCTATTACCTCCATATCCGACGTAACTTCGCTGAAATCTTCACTCCATCCGATAAATTCATATGTATTGGATTCGTCCGCTTCCCTTACCGGTGTGGCCGGCGCCGTCGCGGATTTCCCCTCCTCTACTTGCTCGGTCTTTAATACTGTTCCGTCCCAGTTCTTGAATACTACCGTGTATACCTTTATCTGCTTCGCAAATTCTACCACTACCGTTACATTGCTCGCCGGCATCGCAAAGCTCGTACCTTCTATCTCTTCTCCGTTTACACTTATACTTTTTAATTCGTATCCTTCGTCAGGCGTTACTGTTAATGTAACCGTCCTACCCTCGGATGCACTCGCCACATCGGCCGCTGCGGTGCCGTTTCCGTTGACTTCAACCGTTATCGAATACAGTTTTTCACATCCGACAAGCGTCAATACCAATAATATCGCGACCATTATGAAAAGAATTTTTTTGTTCATGATGTCCTCCTGATTTTTTTGTTTTTATCTTGCGTTCTGATATCAAGAACGTAAATCATCGTTTTCAATAATTTTTTCGTTTCGCTTAGACATTATCTGACTTAATCGCTTTTTTGCTTTTTCATTCAGTATATATCTCGCCGCTATGTGTTTTCGATCTCAGGTACGGCGTTTATCATATCTATAACGCGCTCATATGCCTCGCATACTGCGTTTATACCGTTTTCGATATTCGCCGTTATTTCCGCAATCCCTTCTTCAAGTATCGTCATTATCGATATCCAGTTTTCCTCAGTGTATAAACTCTTGTCAAGCGCTCCTACATAATCATTCAATTCACTGATCTTTCTGTCAGCCTCGGCTTCGGCCAATAATATGTTCTCGGCTTTTGTCAGCACCGCATCCATGGCCTCAATAGCATTATTCACTACAGTTTCAGGAGTGGGTATCCCGCCTTCATAAGCATCGTAATCATCGAGTGCGTTAAGATATATCTCCTCCAGCTCAGCTAAATTCTCCGGAAAATATTCACCTGAAATCAATTCTTCATAATGTTTTTCCAGCCTTTGTCTGAGCGTTTCCACCGCATTCATGTCAGCAACAGCTTTTTCATATATCTCATCGGCTTCTTCCTCAGTTTTTGCCAGCTGTATCGCCAATATCGCTCCGCTATATACCGAACATATGTTTTCGGCATTCTCCTGAGTGTAATTGTACCCGAAACCTTCTCCTTCAAGCCTTAACCTCAGATCAGTCAGCTCGGTGCAGATATCCATTATATACTGCGCATAATTAAATTCGTACACAGCTGTAAGTGTCATGTCCTCAGTTACCGCACCATCAAAATCCCAAGCTTCTCCTCCTTTCTGCCATTCGGTAAAAATGTATCCTTCTATCTCAGGCGCTGCAACATAAGGGGCCTTCTCTCCTGCTGCAACAGTCTCAGCTGCAAATACTTCTTCCCGAACATAATAAGTCACCGTATACATGCTTATTTTCGTCCACTTAGCTTTCAGAGCGATATCTTTTTCAACCGGCGTGGCAAAGGAGAAAAGTTCATCGTCCAAATACCACCCGTCAAAAATATATCCCTCCTTTTCTGTATGCGGTTCGTTAATCGTCAGCCCCGCCATTACATTGATTTCAGCTACCTCGGTCCCTCCGTCAGAATCAAAGGTAACCTTGCAAACTGCGTTATTATTGCCCAGTATGATATACAACGCCATCGCCAGTATACATACCGCCATGCAAATCATAACAACAGTCACAATCAACTTGTTTTTCATATATATCCTCCTTTTTGCTTTTAAGTGTACGCCCTGTCTCGCTGCATATAAAACGTTTCGGACATCCTTTATCGCTATATTGACCTTTACTGACAAAACTCTTTCATCCGTAAATACCCGATTACGAAAAAATCCCGGTTCATGACCGGGATCTCGTGCTCTATATAGCTGACACTAAGTCTGAAATACACAAATACATGCTGCCGGCCCTGCAGATCATTAAGTATTTGCGTAGGATCGTCTACGTGCGATCAGCTCTCCATAACAATTTTTATAATGCAGGCTGATTTGCCTTGCATAACAAAATAACAGTCTATACGAAACTGTGAACAAAATTATCTTAACATAATTCTTTTTCTTTGTCAATACTTTTTAAAATATTATTGAATTTTGTAATTTTATTTTAAATATCTTAATATTTATAAAATTAATTATATATTAAACATAATCTGAAACAAAAAAATACCATGCCCGACTTCAGCCTGTTTTCTGAAATTTACGCTATAGCTTAATAATTACGAATCCGGGATTTTTTCGGATTTCACCCTTTGAAACAGATTTTTGTATTTTTATAAGCTGTTTGAACCGTTTTTTTGTTATCCTGTCAGATTTGTTCGAAAAAAATTCTAAAAAAATATCAAATTTTCGGATTTTCGTTCGTCAACAGAAACAACTACTGCAGCCATAAATTAAGTAAATCTTGCTTCCGCTTCGAACCGGCTCTTCCGAATTGAAAAATAAAACTTTTTAAATCTCGCTCTCTGAAAAATATTCTGAAAAAATACGGATTTTGATCTGATACCTTATTTATATCCTGATCTATATCCGGATTTTGTATCCGAGCTTTTCAGGTCTGAAAACAGGACTGTTTTATCATCGCTTTTGCAACTAAAATTAAAAAAACTGCCCATTATAAACGAATATTGCACAGTGAAAAATATCTGTCAATCGTCTGCACTGATCTGATATCGTTATATCGTATCCTCACGTACGTTCGAACCGATGATTATCATACTGAAATTCCGGATATATTAAAAATTAATCCGGTACTGATACCCGTAATTATAAACGTTTGTTTCTGATACATAATAAGTATACTTTTGTGCAGGCTCTCTTTACGGTTACATCGATGTGAGTCAACTGTATAAACAAAGGATCCGAACGCATCCCCGATCGGAGATAAGTTCGGATCACATTTGCTTGGTCTGGGTGACAAGAATTGAACTTGCGACCTCCAGAACCCCATTCTGGCGCGCTACCAAACTGCGCCACACCCAGTCAGTAACCGAAAACGTCTTCGGAATCATCCTTCCCTTTATCGGGTCGGATATTTTTTCCCTTTCCGGAATACTTTATCAGACAAATAACTGCCGCAATGATCGTTGCCGCATTCACGGCAACCGATAAATAATACGGAAGCTCATACTCTACGCCGCTCACAACCACTGCGCTGTTTATTTTAGCTTCAAATTCCGGATTTGTCAAGCCATTAACTACCGTTTTTACAATACTTTCTAATTGTTTTTTAAAATCGGGGTTTCTTTTGTTTATTTCTTCAAAAGTATCGGATGAGGTATGCATAATATTGTTCAGAAATTCGTCCGTTTCGATATAAACCCCGTATTCGGATTCTATTTTGCCCGAAAAAAACAAAATACTCGGGATCCCCGCCTGTCTGAATACGTATCCGTCGTTGGCCTGTCCGATGTTGACATACATCCCGGCGTAAAAACTTGTCGGCAGGTACACCACAGACTTTATATCAGCTCCGACCGACTTCGCCGCCTCCGCAAAGTAATCGAGCTGTGGAGTCGGTATGTCTTCACTGAAAATATAAACCTCTTCTCCCCCGGCACAGACATCATAATTAATATTAAGAACTATATCGTATTTCCCTCCGCTGCTTTTCAGAAAATAGTCAACCCCTACAAAGCCTTCTTCCTCTCCTCCCGTCGCCAAAAACACCACCTTGAACGGCAACTCCTCTTCACTGAGCCTTTTTGCGGTAAGCAACAGAGCCGCTACTCCCGTTCCGTTGTCAAAAGCGCCTTCACCTAAACCAAGACTGTCAAGATGAGCAGTTATAACGACAGTCTTTTCTCCGCCGCTCTCCTTCACAGCCATCGCACTTGTACATATTGAACCGAAATCTCCGCCGCTCTCGGAACTCAAAAGCTCAGCGGTATAACCGTATTCCTCAAATTTGTCTTTTACATATTCTGCCGCAGCTTTTTCTCCTTCGGTAAAGCTCTTTCTGTTCGGACAGCTTTCAAGAAAATCCTTCAATACCTCATATGCTTCGTTTCCTTCTTCGTCATCAGCTTTAGCTGTATCTATTCCGGGCATTATCAGTACCGCGATCATCAGAACGGCAATCATTATCAACCCCAACGTAATTTTCTTCATGTTCCTTCCCTCGCCTTTTAAGATACGGCATATGCAAAAACAATACTTGCTACATAAATAAGCCAACGTCGCGCATATATCACCGGATAATACTTCACATACCACTTCTTAAGCAGAATATTGAAAATCAGTATCGACGCAATACATACCACTGTTTTTACCAGATAAAAATCATATAAATAAAAAATCGGCGACGCCAGATACAACAAACGTATCAATCCGCGTAAAAAAGCACCGCACGCCCCTACACCCAATGACAAAATCAATACGATTTTTATAAAATCATATTTCCAATAAAGAAACCTTTTTGCTATATATCCCGCCGCATAAAAAAAAGCTACAAATAACGCACCCTTTACCGCTCCGGCAAATAAAGAAATGAAAAATATGATCTCAGCACCGTATTGTCCGGTCGTAAGAACCTCTTTAAATCTGTACGCAAATGGGAAATAGTCGCAAATCATCATCGACATTATGAAAATTACCACCAATGCAATGTAGTATTTCTTTTCTTCAGATACTTTTTTAATGATCCCGTTCATATTCAAGCCTCTTTCCGTCCTCTTCAAGCTTCTTTCCGTCCTCTCCTACATACATGCCCGGATAATCAGCATGCGCAATCTTCCTTCTTTATCCGCAGCAGAAGTCTTGATATCGTAATCAGCTTCAAGACACATCTTCATAAGCTTTCTGAGTTTTACCGCTCCGAACAAGTTCCCTTTCTTCATCGCAAACGTCACCGCGCCTTCCTTTACTCCTAAAGCTGCCGCAATCTCCTCCTTTCCGCTTCCTTTACTGTTTACCGAATAAAACATCCGCCTGAAAAAAGAATATACCGAACCCAATATATATACCGGTTCCACTCCGGCAGATAATAACCCGTCAAGAATCTCCATCGCCCCCTTCACGTCTTTAAGCGCTATCTTGTCGGTAAGCTCAAACACGCTGTAATCGGTTTCCCTGCTGACCAATTTCTCTATGATTTCACGCGTTATTTCCCTTTCTCCGGAATTTGATAACTTCTCGGTTTCCAAACTTATCATCGACATGTCTTTCAAACAATATTCGGCTATCAAAAGTGCGTTTTCGGGAGAAATGAGCTTCCCGGATCTCTTTAAATCAGCCGTTATCCACCTGACTAACACCCCCGTTTCCAGCTTGGAACAGTCTACGCTTACTGCTCCTTTGAGTTTCTCAATCAGACTCTTGTTTTCATTCACTATTATCACTGTCGTACCCTCGTTCGGCGACTTCAGATACTCCTTTATGATCTCGGTCTGACTTTGCGAGGGATATACCTCCCTCGCCTTCACCACCCTCCTTTCACTCATCACCGGCAAACAAACGGCTGCTTCCATCACAGCCTGTACGTTACTCTCAGTTTCGGTAAAATTGATTTCGGGCAACGCTATATGAGCCGCGGCAACTATCTTCTCCGCCGCTGACGTGCGACAATAAGCATCTTCTCCGCTTATCACATAAAAAGAAGATATCCCCTTTTTCAGATGCTCATCCAATTCTATAAATTTCATTCTTACCTCTTTCCTCGATCCTTTTTCCGAAAAACATCCGTTTAAATTTATCCGGCCCTGCCGGGATATACTTCATAATCACCTTCCATGCTGCAACTGTATATGTTTTCGGCATAACCGTATCCTTCGGTCACGACCTGAGCGACGTTTTTCCCCGAAAATAATTCCGTAAGTCCGGGTTTCACGGCAATAAATCCTATCGGACGCATCACCCTCGATAAAAACTCATCCGCATACTCGCTCCTGTCAGATGGGATCAGGTATTCTCTTCCGCAAAAATATACCCTGGTTCCGATATATACACCGATATTTAAACTACTATGTGTGAAATAGTATTCTGAAATAACATTTATGCCTCGGCTCGAAGGCGGCTTTTCGCTCAGTATCCCGGCAGAAACCGCCAGATAGTAAGCCTCGTACTCTTCTTTTTCTGTTTCGGGAATATATACCGACCTGAGCGCCGCGTTTTCATTTTTTATAAGTACGCTGAGTGCATCCGTCGACGTTGCCGAAATATCCGTTATCACAAGATCGTATTCCGTATTGCCGTATTTCTTCAGTTCGTCAACGATTTTGTAAGAAGCATGGCTGTTTTTCAGCTCAGAAAATACAACAGCTCCGCCTTCCTCGGAAACAAACAAAGTATATCCGTACTCTGAAGCCACGACTTTGTTTTCAAAGCTTTCCGGAAGCCATGAAAATATTAACCCGACTACGACTGCTACGCTCATTACCGCCGCTATTATCCTTTTTCTCCTGCCCTTTACTCCTATCTCTCCCACGATAACGAGTATCAACAGAAAATAAATGATCGCCGTAATGCCCATCGTTCCCGATTCTATTGTAGCCATCGACCAGCTCGAAGCAAAAGCCAGCACTTTATTTATCACGATAAGTATCATATCGGGTATTATCAGAAACGGGCCGAAAAACGGAAGCAAAAACAGTATCAGCATTACAAATATCACCGACATCAGAGATACTGTGATCATATTGCAAAATAACGATATAAGAGAAATTTCACCGTAGTATATCATCACAAAAGGCATCGTTCCGAGGGTAGCTCCGATACATGCCGACGCAGCCGAAACCACTCCCGCCGCTTTCCCGGTCTTTCTCCTTCTCAGATACATTGCGTTCAGATAGTTGCCTATCGTCGCCATCCCCGCGACTGCCGCAAAACTCATCTGAAAACCGCCGTCAAACATGACCACAGGATCAGCAAGCACCATGACCAACCCGGCAAACGAAATATTTGTCAGCATATCGGGCTCCCTGTATTTTACGAGTATCCCCAACGAACTCATTAATATCGCCCTTATCACCGAAGAGGGAAAATTGCATATCCAGCCATAGCCTGTCATGGCCGCCGTTACTATTATAAATGTTGCGATCCTTTTCAGCCGCAGCTTCTTCAGCACCCATGATATGGTCACCGAAATAAACCCGACATGCAAGCCGCTTACCGAAAATAAATGCGCCAGACCGCTCTTCCTGTAGCTTTCATTCAGTTCGCCCGAAAGGGTGCTCCTGTCTCCGAGGACAATTGCCATTGCCACTCCGTAATTATCCTCCGAAAGATATAATTCATACCTGTCGGATATGTAACCGCGGATCACCTCATTCAACTCCGGCTTCCCTTCTTCTATCTTTATTTCTCCGGTGATCTCTTCAATATTGTAAAAACAGTCATTTCGAAAAGCGTATGTGTCTATTCCGTCCCTGTAAACAAAAACATCGGCGATCATGCACTCAAACGATATCTTATACCCCGGCCCCATACTCATATTTTCCGATACGCCGTAATAGTCTACTGACACCTGCCCGCGCAAAGCCAATCTGCTTCCGTCTCCGAATTCGACCGTACAGTCCCTTAAATAACCGTGAAGTCGAGTCCCGCTGACCTCGGTCAATTCGGAAGTATACCCTGTAAGATACACCTTTCTGTAACCAGTCTGTTGTGACTCTATAAAGTTTTTCTGAATAAAAAAAGCGCAAAAACCCGTTAAGCACGCTATTAAACAGACCAAAGCCACCGATCTCGCCTTCAAACCGCCCAATATGAACGCAAGCACCGCGAAAGCGCTCAGTATCCCGAAAACTGTATATGTTATCCATTCTTTTTCGGTTATAAAAAACTCTGCCGCAGCTACTCCGATCATCAGTGCGACAAAAGCAAAAAATACATACCTTAATGTCAACGGTCCGAAAGATAATCTTTTTTCTGTTTTACTCTCAAACATCTATGTCTTTGGTGATCACTATTTTTGCGCCTGTCCCACATACGTCTTCAATGACGACGTCGCCGATATGCACAGGCAGAACGACTTCCCTCTTCCCTATCTCCCTCAACACACGAAAAACCGCCCCTTTCGGTATCGGTATGTCGGTCTTCACAGGCGCGACCTTTCCGCCCTTTATGCGCACTAATGCCGTCACAACGCGTTCGGGTGAAATATATTCCTGCTGCGCATACTTTTTCCCGCGCGGACAAGTGTTCCCTTCCACTTTTATTTCACCGTCTTTTTCGTATACCGTCATCCTGCATCCCATCGGACACATTATGCATATCATCTCTTTCTTCATCTTACGTGCGCCCCTCTATTCGATCGTAACTCTTATATCCCCCTTTATGCTCTCCTTTTTTACTGTCACACTTTCCATTTCGCCCGGAGTAAGCACTACGGCCTTTCTTTTATACAGTTCTTCCGTTCCCGATAAAACTCTTATGGTCTTTCCTTTATATACATCCCTTACTCTGAAAAATAAATTCGCCTCTCCGGTCAGACCCGTTATCACCTGAGGCAGTACATACCTGACGCCTTCACCCGGGATCACCTTTCTTACTTTTTCGGTCTCTTTCCTGCCCGATGCGTAATCGGCTGCGCCTTCCCCCGCTATCTCTGACTCACGCGATACATTATCCACCAGATCATGCACGTGCAGCGAATTGCCGCATGAAAAAACTCCCGGTATATTCGTACGTCTGTTTTCGTTTACTGCAGGTCCGTTCGTTGCAGCGCTTATCTCGATCTCCGTTCCGTTGAGCAGATCGTTCTCGGGAATAAGTCCGACGGAAAGAAGCAGACAATCACATTCAACAAACTCTTCAGTTTCCGCTATCGGCTTTCCTTGAGCGTCTACTTTTGCAATATATACCCCTTCCACTCTCTTTTCACCTTTTACCCGCGTTACCGTAGTCGACAATCGCAGCGGTATGCCGTTATCTTCAAGGCACTGCACTATATTTCTCTTGAGTCCTCCCGAGTAGGGCATTATCTCGCATACCATGCGAACTTCCGCGCCTTCATACACCATTCTGCGCGCCATTATAAGTCCTATGTCTCCGCTTCCGAGTATCACCGCTTTCTTGCCCACCAACAAGCCTTCGATGTTCGCAAGTCGCTGTGCCATCCCTGCCGTCCATATTCCGACCGGCCTCATTCCGCCTATGCCTATCGCTCCAGCAGTTCGTTCTCTGCACCCCATGGCTAATACAAGCGACTTGTACTTTATTTTTATCAGCCCTTCCTTCGCGCTCACTGCAAAAACCTCATTCCTGCCTATATTGAGAGCAAATGTTTCCGTCATTACCTTGATATCGGTCTTTTCCACTTCCTTTACAAAACGCGCGGCGTATTCCGGACCAGTCAATTCCTCCCCGAAATAATGCAGTCCGAACCCGTTATGAATACACTGGTTCAATATTCCGCCGAGTCTTTCGTCTCTCTCTATTATGACTATTCTCAGTTTTTCATTTCTCCTCGAAGCTGCCAATGCGGCCGCCATCCCTGCCGGACCTCCGCCTATCACGGCTATATCGTATTCTGTTTCTCTTATCATTTCTTCTCCTCGATGATTTCCGTCACAATCCCGCCTGATTGTATTCTGTCCGCAACGATCTCGCTGTCTTTCCCTTTCTTGGATATCTTTTCGATCGGCACTTTATAAAAGTCAGCCAGTATGTGCATTATTCTCGGGGTACAGAATCCGCCCTGACACCTGCCCATGCCCGTCCTGACGCGCCTTTTCAGTGCGTCTAAAGACCGCGGCGGCAAAGGCCTTCTCAATGCTTCAAGTATCTCTCCTTCCGTCACTTTCTCACATCTGCACACCACAGTCGCAAATGCCGGATCCCTTTCAGCGATCTCGCTCCACTCCTCTTCCGTCATTTCCGATGTGTCCGTTCGTTTAGGCAGTACCTTGTATTCTGCCTTAACGTTATACTTCAGTCCGGTTTCGGGCAACAATTCCTTCACCGCATATTCGGCTATCGCAGGCGAGGCAGTCAGCCCCGGTGAACATATTCCCGTTATTGTGATAAAATGCTTGTCTTTTCCAAGTTCTATCACAAAATCGTCTCCGCAAATGCATCTGACTCCGGCAAAAACCCTTATTACCTTGCGGAAATCCAACCCTTTCACCATCAACGCCGTCTTCCTTCTGATTTCCTCAAGCGACTGCGACGATACATATACGTCCGTGCCCCTTTCTACACTCGTCCCTGTCGGCCCCGCTATAACGTTCCCGTCCGCGGTAGGAGAAACCAATATCCCCTTCCCGTTTTTATCAGGCAACGGAAAACATGTATGTCGGAATTTCCTGCTCTCTGTGCTGTCGAACAGGTAATAATCCCCCTTCCTGAATTCCAATACGTATTCCTTTTCTCCTGCAAGTCTGTTGATTTCCGCGCTTCCGTATCCTGCAGCATTGATTATTACCTTGGTTTCAAATACCCTGCCGTCGGCAACTTTTATCTCGTATTTCCCATCCTTCCTTTCTATACCGATAACTTCGGCATCCAACGCTATTTCGGCTCCGTTAAGCACGGCCTGCTCTGCCATGGCGATCGTCAGTCCGTATGGGGAAACGACACCGGCTGACGGCGCGTATAACGCCCATTTTATTCCTTCGGCTACGTTGGGTTCAAGCTCATGCAGCCTTCCTTCCGATACTATTTCAAGTCCTTTGACTCCGTTTATCTCGCCTCGTCTCTTAAGCTCTTCAAGTCCGGACAAACCCTTTTCGTCAGCAAGTACCAATGATCCCGTGTTTTTATACGGTACATGCAGCTCCTCGCACAACCCTCTGAACATTTCGCTCCCTCGCACATTGAAAAGAGCTTTTAATGTACCCGGTTCTGCGTCATATCCCGCATGCACTATCCCGCTGTTAGCACGGGAACAGCCGCACGAAACATCATCCTCCTTCTCCGTCATCAATACTTTTAAATCGGTATGCGAAAGCAGCCTCAGTATCGCACAACCCACTACGCCCCCGCCTATTACCGTCACATCATACATATTTCTATTCTCCGTTATTTAAGTTTCCGCTATGCAGTCGGTATTAATTTTCTTTTTTCGTTATCATCCTGTTTTTCATGCGGTGTAGTACCGCCTGACTGTAGCAATAAATCTGTTCATTGCTTCTTCTAGCATGCTCCTGGGACACGCTGTATTTATCCGGACAAATCCGGGCGCCCCGAACATCTCGCCTTCCTCTATCTGCACTCTCCCGTATTCGATTGCCCTGCGTGAAAATTCCTCCGTCTCCTTCATGTATTTCTTCATGTTCAGCCACAGCAGATAGGTCCCTTCGGGTATCGTGAACGGGATCCCGGGAAGCTCCTTCTTCAGTCTTTCGCCTATATATTCCATGTTCCCGTCTATATAACCCTTGAGCTCCTCAAGCCACTCCTCTCCTTCCTCGGTATATGCTCCCTCTATTGCCGCCATTGCCAATGGATTTATCCTCTGCGATTTCATTTTCGGCTTCAGCCTTTTATCCATACTCTTCGGCACTATTATATGAGAAGTGCTCAGCCCCGCAAGATTGAATGTTTTGCTGGGCGCTACGCAGGCTATTATGTCTCCATCAGGAAAAAGCTTCAGCAAAGGAGTATGTTCTGCTCCTTTCCTTACAAGATCCCCGTGTATTTCATCTGTTACTATTGTTACGCCGTTTCTGAAGCATATATCCGCTATACGTATCAGTTCCCACTCTTTCCATACCCTTCCTGTCGGATTGTGCGGATGACACAGCATAAGCACCGTATTCTTTTCGTCTCTCGCAAGAAGTTCCAGATGATCAAAATCAAAAGTATACTCGTTGCTCTCTTTGTCGTATAACAGAGGATTCATGACCCCCTGTCTGCACATCGAAAAAAACGGCGGATAAGCCGGAGTCTGAAATATGACCCTTTCGTCTTCGGCACACAAAGAATCTATACACTTGTTGAATCCGTCGATAACGCCGTTTGACATGTATATTTCGCACTCATCCGTATTCCATCCGAAACGCCTTTCATACCACCACCTGACCTTCTCCTTATATTCTTCGGTGACGGCTGTGTAACCGAATATCCCTCCGGCAAGTCTCTCTATCACCGCTTGGATTATACAATCGGGAGAAGGAAATTCCATATCGGCTATAGTGAGAGGGATAACCTTTGCTCCGGTCCGATTTTTATCATCGTTTATTTTCCACTTTATTGCACCGGTATTGCTCCTGTCTTTTATCCTGTCGAAATTCATTCAGCACCTCCGAATCAATGACTGCAGCAGCCTGTCTTATAATCTTCCCTCTTTTTATACATGAGTATATGTTCCCCTACGCCTTCGATCTCAAAAACCTCTCCGCTTGACTTATACCCGGCCTTTTCATATAATCCGACCACCCGCGTCCTTGAGTTCAGCCACAGTATCTCTGCCCTCATTTCAATAAATACATAATATTCAGCTGCCTTTATTAGTGCGGCAGCGTACCCTTTGCGCCGCTTTTCCTCTTTAACTGCCAGCCCCCTCATCTGAAATACTTTCCCTTCAAACTCTCCGCTTCTCCTTATAACGGTTACTATTCCGGCTTCTTCCCCACCTTCACGTAACATAAAATGCTTGGAATCTTTTTCGTCATCTCCGTCAAATACCGCCTTGCTTACGTCCGTGGACCCGCCGCGCAACAGCTCAAGCCTCATCGGATACAGTTCCTCTGCCCTGACCCTTTTTATCTCTATCATTGTTTTTTAAACCTCTCCTGAAGCGCTTTCAGCATATCGCTGCTAGCTGCGTCGTTTCCGTTTGCGCCCCTTCTCGGCATGCCTTTCGTCTTTACTCTCAGCCCCTGCGGGTTCTCCGACGTTTTGAGGCTTAAACTTATTTTATTCTTTCCCGCGTCGACGCCAAGCACCTTTACCGTTACATTCTGCCCGACATGCAAAACTTCGGACGGATGCTTTATGAATCCGTCTGCGATCTCCGATATGTGCACAAGTCCGTCCTGATGTACTCCTATATCTACAAATACACCGAAATCTATTACGTTTCTCACTACTCCCTTAAGTTCCATACCGGCCTTAAGATCCTTTATGTCCATTAAGTCGCTTCTCAATTCAGGCTGCGGCAGTTCCTCCCTTATATCCCTTCCGGGCTTTTCAAGCTCTGCTACTATATCCATAAGCGTGTACTCGCCTACTCCGCATAATACCGCAATTTTTTCCAGTCCTTCTTTCTCTACCTTCTCTCTTAATCCCTTAAGTCCGCCCGCCGCAACTTCTTCGTCATTATAACCGAAATGTTTTATGAGCATCCTTGCCGCCGGATAACTCTCGGGATGCACCCCTGTATTGTCCAAAACGTTTTTACCGTCTGTTATCCTCAGAAATCCTGCGCACTGCTCAAAAGCTTTCGGCCCGATCTTGCTGACATTCATTATCTCGCTTCTTTCCCTGAACGGATTCGTTTTCCGGTATTCCACTATGTTTTTCGCTGTCGCGCTGTTGAGCCCGGCTACAAAACTCAGTAAGCTCGCACTGGCTGTGTTAAGGTCTACTCCGACGCTGTTCACGCAATCCTCCACTACACCTTCCAGAACCTCGCTGAGCCTCTTCTCCGGCATGTCGTGCTGATACTGCCCCACACCGATGCTCTTTACGTCTATCTTTATGAGCTCTGCCAAAGGATCCTGCAGCCTCCTCCCTATGGATATCGCACTCCTTAATGAAACATCATACTCCGGAAATTCTTCGGCTCCAAGTTTTGATGCCGAGTATACGGAAGCCCCGGCTTCGTTCACAACTGCATAACTTACCTTCCTCTTCAGCTTCTTTATAAGTCCCGCTATGAATATCTCCGCTTCCTTGGACGCTGTCCCGTTCCCTATGCTGATCACATCAACACCGTATCTCTCTATCAGTCTGCGAAGCTTTATTTCCGATTCCTCCGTCTTGCTCTGCGGCGGCGTAGGATACACTACGTCAGTTGCAAGCACGTTCCCCTGCTCGTCTATCACGGCAATCTTGCACCCTGTTCTGTAAGCAGGATCCAATGCAAGAATTGTTTTGTTTTTCAGCGGTGGCTGCATAAGCAAAGGCTTGAGGTTCACTTCAAACATCTTTATTGCCTGTTCGTTGGCTTTGTCAGTGAGCTCGTTCCTTATCTCCCTCTCGATCGACGGAAATATCAGCCTTTCGTACGAATCCTTTATTGCCGCTCTTATCACATCACCGTACGCTCCTCCCTCCTTAAGATATAAACCCTCGGCCGTCATCAGACTTTCCTGCCCGTCACATTCCACCTTTACCTTAAGATGCCCCTCCTTTTCTCCGCGGTTTATCGCCAGTATTCTGTGCGAGGGTATCTTATCGACCTTCTCAGCATATTCCGCATACATTTCGTATATACCGACATCATTCAGGTCCATCGCTTTCGTCCTGATCTCTCCGTGACCGAACACAAACTCCCTTATGCTCTTCCTTAAAGCAGCATTGTCGGAAACTGTCTCGGCTATAATATCACAAGCGCCCTTTACAGCGTCTTCCGCAGTTAATACGCCCTTTTCCGGATCCGTAAATCTCATTGCGATTTCGTATAACCCCGCTTCTTCGGCCTGCTGTGATAATATTATGTCTGCAAGAGGCTGCAGTCCTTTTTCGATCGCAACACCTGCCCTCGTCTTCTTTTTCTGCTTGTACGGACGATATATATCTTCAGCTTCAGTCATCGTAGCCGCCGCTTTCAACGCCTGCTCAAGCTCTTCACTCCATTTCCCCTGCTCCTTTATCGCAGCCTTTATCTCTTCCTTCCTATCATTCAGCCCTATGAGATATCTGTACCTGTCCGATATCTCCCTCAATACCTGATCGTTGCATGAATTCGTTTTTTCCTTCCTGTACCTGGCTATAAAAGGAATAGTGTTCCCTTCGTCGATAAGCGCGGTTATATTGTCGATATATCTCCTCTCTATCTGAAACTCTCTGCTGAGCGTATCTTTTATCTCCATAATTTCCTCCGATCATAAAGCACGATATCTGCCTCTTGAATTATACCACACATTTCCTCCAATTGCAATTATTGTAATCATTTTTATTCTTCATCACAGCATTTTCTCCGCCGTCTTTTTCTGTACGGAAAAGTTCATGTCCGTGTTTTCTCCGCTGCCTTTTTCTGTGCAGGAAAGCTCACTCCCCTTTTTTCTCCGCTGCCTTTTCGCACGGAAAAGCTCATCTCCGTCAGAAATGTGCATCAATGTATAAAAAAACAGCAAACCTTTTCCGGTTTGCCGTTATCTGGAGCGGGAGACGGGATTCGGACCCGCGATATCTGCCTTGGCAAGGCAGCGCTCTACCACTGAGCCACTCCCGCGATCATGGCGCCTCAGGTAGGATTCGAACCTACGACCCTTCGGTTAACAGCCGAATGCTACTACCACTGAGCTACTAAGGCCTGAAAGCTTATTCATAATACCACTATGTATAATATTTGTCAAACGATTTTTTACATGTTTCAGAAATTTCCGGTCAGTTTTTTTCCTCGCTTGTTTATCTCCCGATCTCTTGCTTCAGCCTGCAATTCATTATATCCAAGACGCCTTCGGACACCTCTTTACCCTTCCGGCGACGTTTTACTAGCAGTGCCGGAGCTTCCGCCACGCATCTCAAACGTAAAATGATACGGCTATTGAGTGTCTTCAGAAAAAATCCCTTTACTTCAATGAACACGATATCCCCGGATATTCTCAGCTATTCTCAGCTCTCGGGTCTGCCGTTGATACGCGCCGCAACTTTTGCCAAAAAACTCCTCGTTGCAATGTGCGAAGCAAAATTGACAGCCTTGGACTGTATTCCGTAAGTCGCAACGGCCTTTCCTTTCATGAGCGCTCTATATCCCGCTGATGCCATGTCATGCGCATTCTCGACTTTCATTTTTTTGAAAAGCGTGGAAGTCTTGAGATTAGCCGCCTCTTCGAATCCGGTCCTTACGGGGCACGGACATAACGCGGTAACGCTTACTCCGTGCGATTTCATCTCTTCGTTAAGCGCGACGGACAAGGATAACACGTATGCTTTCGTTGCGAAGTAGACCGCCATGTACGGACCCGGCTGAAAAGCCGCTATCGAGGCGATATTCAATATTTTACCGTTCCCCCTCGTCATCATGTCCCTTCCGAAATAATGAGCCGCCTCGGTCAGTGCCCGGCAATTGAGATCGATCATGGAAGTCAGTTTTTCGGGCTCACATACGGTAAAATATCCGTAATCACCGAAGCCCGCGTTATTTATCAGCACGTCGACACTTAAACCCCTCTCTCCGACATTCTCGTAAAGCTTTGCCGAAGCACCCTTCTCCGTAAGATCAGCCGGGATCACACTTACCTCTGATCCGTATTTCGCCCTGATCTCGGCCGCTGAAGCTTCCAGCTTTTCTGTGCTGCGCGCCGTAAGTATAAGATCATACCCCTTTTCCGCAAAAATCAGAGCAAACTCTTTGCCCATCCCGCTCGAAGCTCCCGTCACCAATACCGTCTTCCTATTCTTTTCCATCTTCTTCCCCCGGATACTTCACTACCTCAAGCCCGGCTTCCTCAAATAACTTCATGGAAAATTCGTCAGGATATCCGTGCTTATAAATAACCTTCTTTATCCCTGCATTTATTATCATCTTTGCACATATTACACACGGCTGATGCGTGCAGTATAAAGTAGCGCCTTCAAGCATTATCCCCAGCTTGGCAGCTTGTATTATAGCATTCTGCTCGGCATGCACAGCATAACAAAGCTCGTGTCTTGTGCCGCTGGGAATGTCAAGCTTTCTGCGCATACACTCTTCTCTTTCCACACAACTCTTTATCCCGCCAGGAGCTCCGTTATAACCTGTAGTCAGAATACGTTTGTCCCTTACTATCACTGCCCCTATCTTCCTGTTGTCCTGATAACAACTCGACCACCCCGCAACAAATTCCGCCATCTTTATAAACCTTTCATCCCATTTTGTAAACATATCGCCCTCCGGAAGTCCTGATCTGTCTAAATTATAATTTATTCCCTCGTCTTATGTCAAGCTAAATCCACTCTTCCCTTTCCTGTAAAAAAATATTAAATATTGCCTTAAAAACAGTTGACAAAAACTTTTTTGTGGCTATAATACATTCTGTTAGCACTCAAAGAGCAAGACTGCTAACATTGCCGCGATTCATTCGCTAAATTTTAAAAATAATTCAGGAGGCGAAATTCTATGAAATTAAGACCACTTGCCGATAAAGTAGTTGTCAAAGCTTACGAAAACGAAGAAACCACAAAGGGCGGCCTCATTATCCCTTCAGCAGCCAAGGAAAAACCTGAAATCGCTGAGGTAATAGCATGCGGCCCCGGCGGAAACGTCGACGGTAAAGAAATCGTTATGACAGTAAAACCCGGCGATAAGGTGCTTTATTCCAAATATGCCGGAAGTCAGTTCAAACTTGACGGCAAAGAAGTTACGATTATCAAGATTACCGATATTCTTGCGGTAGTCGAGGACTAAAGGAGGATAGATCGTTATGGCAAAACAGATCAAATTCGGAGAGGACGCCAGAAGAGCTCTTGAAAGCGGCGTCAATCAATTGGCTGCTACCGTTAAAATCACACTCGGGCCTAAAGGCAGAAACGTTGTGCTTGCACGTAAATTCGGCAGCCCGCTCATCACAAACGACGGTGTTACTATAGCAAAAGAAATAGAACTCGAAGACGCTTTTGAAAATATGGGCGCTCAGATAGTTAAAGAAGTTTCCACAAAAACCAACGACGTTGCAGGCGATGGCACCACTACAGCTGTTGTCCTAGCTCAGGAAATCATCAGGGAAGGCAGTAAAAACGTTGCTGCCGGAGCTAACCCCATCATACTCAAAAAAGGTATTGATCAAGGTGTTGAAGTTGCAGTTGAGCATCTGCGCAGCATAAGCAAGCGTATCGAAGGTAAAAAGGCTATTGCTCAGGTCGCAAGTATTTCCGCCAGCGATGAAAAAGTCGGCGAACTAATAAGCGAAGCTATGGAAAAAGTCGGAACGGAAGGAGTTATCACCGTTGAAGAAAGCAAAACGATGAAAACAGAGCTTACCGTTGTGGAAGGTATGCAGTTCGACCGCGGCTATGCTTCCCCCTATATGGCTACCAACCTCGAAAAAATGGAAGCGGAACTCGACAATCCGCTCATCCTTATAACCGATAAGAAAGTATCGGTCATCCAGGAGCTTCTCCCTCTTCTCGAACAAATCGTGAAAACCGGCAGAAAGCTTCTTATAATCGCCGAAGATGTCGAAGGCGAAGCCCTCACTACCCTTGTTCTCAACAAACTGCGCGGCACGTTTACCTGCGTGGCTGTCAAGGCTCCCGGCTTTGGCGACAGACGTAAAGCTATGCTCGAAGATATCGCCATTCTTACGGGCGGCAGAGTCATTACCAGCGAACTCGGCCTCGAACTGAAAGACGCCACTATTGATATGCTCGGTTCGGCAAAAATGGTGCGCGTAGACAAGGATAACACCACTATCGTCGACGGAGCCGGCGACAGCAACGCCATTAAAGACAGAGTTTCTCAGATCCGTACCCAGCTTGCCAATACTACCAGCGAATACGATAAAGAAAAACTTCAGGAACGTATCGCCAAGCTTGCCGGCGGCGTAGCCGTAATCAACGTCGGTGCAGCCACCGAGATAGAACTCAAAGAAAAGAAACTCCGTATCGAGGACGCCCTTTCTGCCACCAGAGCAGCTGTAGAAGAAGGTATTGTTCCGGGCGGCGGCGTCGCATTGCTCTCTGCCATCCCCGAACTCGATAAACTTATCAGAAACCTCATCGGCGACGTCAAAACCGGCGCTATGATCGTACGCGAAGTCCTCAAAGCCCCCGTCATGCAGATCGCTCAGAATGCCGGCGTGGACGGCGGAGTCATCGTCTACAAGATCCTTAAGGAAAATAAAAATAAACCTAATTTCGGCTACGACGCTCTTAACGATCGCTATGTCGATATGGTCGAAGCAGGTATCCTCGACCCCACTAAGGTCACACGTTCCGCTCTACAGAATGCAGCCAGCGTCGCCGGCACTCTGCTTACAACCGAAAGCGTTGTCTGCGATATTCCGGAACCCCCTGCTCCGGCTCCCGCTATGCCCGACGGAGGTATGTATTAAAATCACGGGTCATTTTACCCGATCTTCAAACGCTTGCTCTACGGCAAGCGTTTTTTTTATTCTTAAAAAGCCTGCTTTACTGCAAAAGCTTTTTCCGTTCTTCTGACGCTTGCTTCAAGACAAAAGTCTTTTTCATTCTTAAAAATTCGTTTTACGGCAAGCGTTTTTTTTCATTCTTAAAAAGCCTGCTCTGCGGCAAAAATTTTTTTCGTAATGCAATATACAAATATACCGATCCCTCCGATACACTTTCCTCCGGACAGGTTCGTATTTATCATTCTTATATATACTTTATCCTCCTGTCATAATTTCAATGATTTCAATGTATCCGCACATGAAAAAACTGTCGGAATACATCCGACAGTCCTTTAATCCTTTTCTTTTTTTATCTCATATTCTCAGTCTCTTTCGTTTAATCACGGCAAAGATAAAATCAACAGATAAAATCTACGATATATCCGAAACAAAAAAGCTCGTCCGAAGACAGAAGTAAATCAACGGATTTGATCACACGTTTATCCTCAGCTTTATAATGCCCATGAGAACTCCTGAATTCTATCCGATCTCTCCGATTCCGGTATGTGATCTTCCCCTTTTGATTTGTATTAGGTTATTACAGTGTCTGCACATTAAAGAGCGTATCAAAGTGCCAAAAATGTACATGTGGCGGGCGGAAGTTCTGCTCTTCCTGCACCTTGGTGAACCGGCTCAAGTTCGGGAAATCCGGAAGCATCGGAAATTTTAAGCGGTTTTCCGTTCAGAAGTATTTCGGCAGAACGAATTGTTTCCGCGCTCAAAGTGTACCTTTCTGCCTCTTTCGGTATTTCGACCGTAAGTGTTTCGGTAAGCGAATTGTTCATGATAAGATAAACAGCCCCTTTCTTCCCGTCCTTTCTTGAATGACAGTATACATGCACACATTCCTTGTCGGAATCACCGCAATCATATACCGTCTGTCCCATCAGTTCATTCCATAATAATACGGCAAAATAGTCGGGCCGAGGATCAAACGTCCCATGCCTCAGAAATCCGTAATCCGAAGAAGCCAAAGTATTATGAAAAATCACGCCGTTCGTTACAAGCGAAAAACTCCCCAACTCATTAAGAGTACGGAACACATCCAGATATGTTGAAGCCCACGTGCTCCCGCCTGCGGCGGCATCGCCCGATTCGGTGACCCACATCTCACCGTCAGGTACATATTTGTCGCGTAAAGCCATATAACTTTTTGCATACTTTGAAGCAACGGCAAGATATTCGTCGGTGAGAGCGTCCTCCGCTGTCCGGTGAAGCTCAGGAAAAACCGATCCGGCACGTTCAGATATGCCGTTGTAATAATGATAACTGAATACGTCGGGCATGATCTCCGCGCCTTTCATCAGTTCCTCAGTTGTGCATACCCTGCAGAAAGCGCGCATCGTAGCACCGAAATTTCTGTCCTCCAAACCGACGACCGAAGGATCCGCCATACTGCAAGGTCCGACAATCAGACATCCGGGATAGTTCTTTCTTAACCAAGAGTAAAAAATGTTCTGATCACGCGAGTAATCTTCGACACCGTAGCCTTTCGGAGCGCCTGAAATTTCAAGCATATTCGGTTCATTCATAAACTCTGCAGCTTCTATATCAACTCCGTAATCATGACTGAACTTAAATATCTTCTCTGTCTGACTCAAATCAAGTTCTCCGCCATCCGGATGATCGTCCTCACAATTGCTTACCGATATCATCAGCTTGCCACCGACTGCTTTCACAAACTCCAATACGCCGATCCATTGTCCCTTGTTCAGCACATTTTGATAACCTGCAGAAGGGACACCGCCCGTTATCCCATCAAAATCGTAATATGTCCCGGTCGCCCACGTCCCGTAAACACGCACCCACGCCGACCAGAGCCGTTTTGCCAGTTTGATCAGCAGTTTTTTCCTTAAGTTGCAGGCGAATAATATTGCATGACCTCGCGCATCGTGGTAAAATATTCTTTCCCTATCGTAACAGCCGGAACTTTTGCTTTGCCTGTAATCTGTTCAGGCGTATATTCTTTCCAGAAGGTACCGCCCGTCACCTCAGCCATTTCGATATTGTACGACATCATACGTTCGTTTACTTTCCGTATTATCTTAAGATTATCCGTGTTCAGCTTTATTGTTTGCCGCATATAAATTCTCCTTTCCTTCCAAACGAAAATCACCTTCCTCTTTCTGCGCTCAGTCATTCTCTTATGCAACGGGCGTGAACCTGCGATTTTTTTTAGTGTCAGAAAGCTTCTGACCTGAATATCTCATCCGTCATTTTCATCTCGTAAATGCAATCTCAATAAAGATATCTTCCTGCCATTATCGCCTGAACTATCGCGGCTACTCCTCTTATTATCAGCAGTACGCCCGTTATCGCCGTGATAGTGACCGCCCCGAATACCGGATCGAAAAATACGAAAAACCCTGCCAAGGTCATCAATATGCCGAGAGCCGTCATCCAGCCCCAGCCGCGTACGCCGAGCCGCTGCAAATCAAACGACATCATGAACCTGTCTACACCTGAAAATACCAGCCACATACCGAAAATCAAAGGCATCGTAAGCGCCGTGAATTCCGCATTGAAAATAAGAAATACGGAAAGCATGACTGTAAGAATGCCGTCTACCAGAAACCATGCCGCCCCAAACATAAACCTATTGTATTTTGCAAATATCACTATATCCGTTATTCCCGATATGAGCAAGACTACCCCGAATATGATCGCAAGCGCCGCCGTCGTTATATCCGGATTACAAAAACATACTATTCCGGCCGCTATCAAAATTACGCCGACTATCCCCCATAAAATACGCAACAATGTTTTTTCATACTTCCTCTTTTATCGCCTTCCGAAATCAAATCATTTTTATGTCCGACCGCTCTTTCGGTATATTTAAATCCTCAAAAATCACTTCCGCTTCCGTCAGCGCCTGATAACGAAGACTCTTTACTCGTAAGGCGTGCCGCTGAAAGAAAAATTTGTCAACGGCTTCCCACATAAATACCCACGCCAATACATCAAGCATATTCAATATTACCGTGCCGGCAGAAGATGAGTTTTCCAGCGCGATCGCAATTGTGAACACTGCCGCCGCAATCAATGTCATAATTACGGACGCTATCATATTGCGGCGAAGTTCGCGTTTTGTTTCGGAATGCTCCGTAGTATAATAATTTTTTATCGCGTTTGCATAAATGACGCGTTCTTGCTCGTCTATACACCCGCTCGCTATTTTTATCTTTAAACTTCTCCACTTCGCCCGCCGTTTGATATTGTGATTGAAATATTCCGCTATCTCCTCACTGATTATCGGATATCCGTCGGCAAAAAACGGAGAAAGAAAATTACTGTCATCCGCTACGCAAAGACATATTTCCTGCGTCTCCTCGCCTCTTACGCTTTTTTCTTTCATTGTTCAGCCAGCTTCTTTATCCAGTTTTTCTCTTTATGCGAAATCTTTCCGTCTACTGCGCATATCATCATGCTTATAATTATTATTTCATTCTGGATTTCTTCGGGAAGTATACCGAATATTCTCAACATCCCCTCTTCTGCCTTCTTGATATATTCCTTCTCGCTTTTTACACTCTTTGCCGCCTTCTTACAATCTTCATACGTTATCTCATTTCCGAAAAACGCCCTGATCAAAGGATAACTGACCAGATATTCCTCCTCGGTCATTCTCCCGTCGGCTGCTATGGATGCAAATATGTATGATGCGAAAATCGCCACTCCGTCATAACCGTTATAAGAGAGCGTGCCGAGAACCGACAAAGCTTCAGCTGATTTTTCGCCAGTATCGACGTATAACTCACTACGTCAAGTTGTTCAAACTCTTTGCATAATTGTTCAAATTCTTTCATTTTTTTCGTCCTCCGATTTATTTTTACTCTTTTCAGAGTATTTTTTCGATTTTCACTCCTGAACCTTGATTTCATCGGGTTCCTCTTTTTTCTGATTCTTAACAACCTTGACCATAAATATTTTTTCCGAAAAATTAAGTACCCCGTCAAGTATACAGGCACTGCCGAATATCACCAGCCACAATCTTTCACTTTCCGTCGGTCGGAATAAAAGCAATATGCCCGCCACACACACCAGTAATGCCAGTATCAGCAGCAACGCCCATGACCTCAGCCCGAATTTCTTTGCGTCCTTCGATATTATAACTTTGAAAATACTGTCGATTATCAGTGCCGATCCGAATAATGTACAAATAATGTCTGTCTCTAACCATGACCTTATAAGCATGACCGTCCCAATGATAATAAATAATATACCAAGCGGCAGATCGTATTGAAATGCCAGCCGGTACAGATCTTTCGAAAAGTAGCCCGCCATTTTGAATATTCCGAAAAGTATCAGCAACGCCTCGGAAACGATCCTTATTACAGAAATATCCAATGACGGCATTACGATCACCGTTATGCCAAACGCAAACAAATACACTGCTGTTACTAAATTAGCCGCCTTTGCAAATCTGATAAACCCTACAGACATCTTTTACCGCCTCCGCTCTTTCAACAATTTTATTGTAGATAATAAAACTCAAAAAGAAAACGGTCAATCTTCGCTCTTTGTCTGAATTTCAGAAACCGAGTAAAAATTGACCGGATTTCAGGCAATCTTCGTCGTTTGCACAAATAAGCCCGCGATAAGCCCGCGGCTCCTTTGCCCGCCCGACTATGTCTTTTTAACACGACGAAACATCTCCGCTATCATTCCGTCGCTAAGCTCTATAAGTCTGTCGTAAATCTCAACTATGTCGTCCGTTGCGCCCGTTGAGAGCCACAACGAAATCTGACCGTTAAGCATGCTTATATATAAGCTGTGTATTATCTTTTTATCCCTGTCGCTCATGACGCAGTCCGAAAAATAACTCTCTATAAAACGGGATATGCAGTATCTGCATGCGTCCAAATAAATACGTTTCGAATACATCACGATTCACCGAATTGTAAATATGTAAAAAAGCTCACTTGTTCTGCACGATAAACTTTATCGTAGCCTTTATACACTCTTCCAATGTCGTGAAAACCGGCTGCTGTTCAATAAGCTCGTCAAAAGCCTCGTTCATTATACTTTTCATTAATGCGGGGATATCCTCAAAATGATAGCAAAACGAATTTCTGTTTATACCGCAGTCCGTTACCACATCCTTAACGGTTATCTTACTCAAAGGGCGTTCGTTGAGCAATTTCAAAAAAGAAGCCTCTATGGCTTTTTTGGTAAAATTAGGCACTTATTCCCTCCTGCCAGTTGGGGTGTATATACTATAACATATTTTTCAATTTAAGGCAACTGTCTGCCCTTTATAACTCATCCGGTAAATATCCGATTCCCCGCAATTTGAAATATACACCTCAGTTTGCTCCCGATAATACTTCTTTTTCCTACTCTAAGATTCCTTGTTCTTTTGCTGACTCTGTGTTTTTCCCTCCTATAACTTGCTCCTCCATCTTCCCTTCCTCTTATAAATGCTGTGTCCCGGCTGCCGTCCCGACATCCACCTTCATACTGACAAGACTGCCGTAAGTCAAATCAAAACACTGTTATGCTTCCTGTTCCTTCGGTATTTTCTTAATACTGCGTCAGCAGCTTTCTTCACGTCTTTTCATTACTGTGCGTTCTGACCGCCCCGTACTTCCTCGATCTCTCGCTTAACGATCTAATACCATATCTTTTCTCAAAATTTCGCTTTATGAAGCCATAAAATCAATGCCGCTTACTCATTATTAAACGAAGCGCATTCACAATTTAACAAAGTTTCTTTCCTTCCGAATATCTGCTTTTACGTCCGGAAAAATAAAAGCCCTGAAAACTTCCGTTTCTCAGGACTTTTGCAGTACATTTATTTTCATCCGCAAATCAAAGTGCGGGCGTTTATAGCGGATTTAAAAAAAAAGTGTTCGCAAATTCTCTTGCGAACACTCAAACTGGTCGAGGTGACGGGACTTGAACCCACGACCTCTTGGTCCCGAACCAAGCGCGCTACCAAACTGCGCTACACCTCGCCAGACCTTACTTATATTACCACAATTACGGAACTTTGACAATTATTTTTGAACGCTTTTTTTACTTTTATATCCTGATTTTATGACGCAAAGCGACTTTTCCGAAATTATCTCTGAACCTTCTTTTCCTTTTATATCCATCAATAAATATTACTGTTGCAATTATCATTCGACTGCACTTTTTACCCGCAATTTGAAATATTGTTTTTATCTCCCTCTGTTTTGCCCGGATATCATAAAAAACCGCCGGCGAAAAAGTTTTACATTTTCCCCGGCTTCAGTTTTTTCTCGAGCTTATAAGTGCAAACAACCTCAGAAACTGCAGATATAACCATATCAGCGATACTTCTATCCCCAATGCCGCTACCCATTCGTATTTCCTGCTTATTCCGTACCCTACATAATCTTCTATATTCTGCAGATCTATCAGTATACACGATGACGCCAGCAGGATAAAAAATGCAGATACTATCAGCTGCAGCCAAAAATATTCAGTAAAATCATAAAATACTTCTCCGTAAAAAAAACTCACCATCACAAAGAAAAACTGCACTATAGAAAGCGTTATCAAAACACTGTATACTATCTGTCTGAAGCGCGATGTAGCCCGGAATATTTCAAACCTGTGCATGATGACTATAACAGCAAAAGTTATAACGGTTGAGACCAGCGCGGCAAATACCACGCCGGAATATACTCCCTCAAACAGCGACGATATAAATCCTATAATAAAACCTTCACATACCGCATATACCGGTGCAAATACCACTGCAAGCCGAGGTATCAGCGTGGAAAGCAGAGCCGCTATGAACGCAGCGAACCCTATGAGCAGCAACAGTACTATATTATCTATGCCCCAATATACTCCTGCCTCTCCCCATGCGCCTTCCATCCCGGCGCCTCTCAGCATTACGCTGGTCACCGCAGAAAGAAAAGTCAATGCAAGCAATAAGAGCGTCTTTAAAGAAATGCCCTTATAACTGCATGTCTTGTTCACGGCTTCTTCGGCATACCTTAAACTGTTGAGCGTCGGATTGCTTCCCCTGACCACTTTTCACCTCATAAAAAATATACGTCAGCGCTTTCTGACGTATATTATATTGTGCATTAATGAAATCATTATGAATTTAATCTTAAAATTCGATTTTTGCTGTAATGTAATCTTTTAGCTCTTCTATTTTTACTCTTTCCTGTGCCATGGTGTCCCTGTCCCGAACCGTGACGCAATCATCATTCTGAGTATCAAAGTCGACTGTTATGCACATGGGCGTACCTATTTCGTCAAAACGCCTGTATCTCTTTCCTATACTCCCGGCTTCGTCATACTCCACATTGAAATTCTTCCTCAGTTCATCCGCTATCTCCGTCGCCTTATCGGACAACTTCTTGCTTAAAGGCAATATCCCCGCTTTCACGGGCGCAATAGCAGGATGAAGCTTCAATACCGTCCTGATATCCCCCTCTCCGACTTCTTCTTCCTCATAGGCATTGCAAAGCAAAGCAAGCAATACCCTGTCTGCTCCGAGTGAAGGCTCGATAACATACGGAATGTATTTCTCGTTCGTGACAGGATCGGTATACTCCATACTTTCTCCGCTCGCTTCCTGATGACATTTCAAATCGTAATCCGTTCTGTCGGCTATGCCCCACAGCTCTCCCCATCCGAACGGAAATCTGAACTCAAAATCGGTCGTCGCTTTGGAATAATGACATAACTCCTTCTGATCATGATCCCTCAGTCTCAGATTTTCTCTTTTCACCCCCAGCGACAGCAACCATTTTTCACAAAAATCTTTCCAATACGCAAACCACTCGAGGTCAGTCCCGGGTGCGCAGAAAAATTCCATCTCCATCTGTTCAAATTCCCTGGTCCTGAATAAAAAATTACCGGGCGTAATTTCATTACGGAAAGATTTCCCTATCTGGGCTACTCCGAAAGGTATCTTCCTTCTTGACGAACGCTGTATGTTTTTGAAATTCACGAATATACCTTGTGCCGTTTCCGGCCTGAGATATACTACGCTGGCACTGTCCTCCGTCACGCCCTGAAATGTCTTGAACATTATATTGAACTGCCTTATTCCTGTCCAATTATGCTTTCCGCATACACTGCAAGGTATTTTATGCTCAGCTATGAACGCTTCAAGCTCCGCATCACTTTTTCCCGCAGGCGTATAATCTATTCCGTTCGCCGCCACATATGCTTCTATCAGACTGTCTGCCCTCTGACGGCTTTTACATTCCCTGCAATCCATCAGCGGATCTGTGGCTTTCTTTATATGACCGGACGCTTCCCACGTTTTCGGATTCATGAGTATGGCACAGTCCACTCCTAAATTGTAACGGGATTCCTGCACGAATTTCTTCCACCAGGCTTTCTTTATATTATTCTTCAGCTCTACTCCCAACGGCCCGTAATCCCATGTATTTGCCAATCCTCCGTATATCTCGCTGCCGGCATATATGAACCCTCTGCCTTTGGCAAGGTTAACTATCTGATTCATCGTTACAGTCATAATCTTCTCCTTTCACCCGAAAAGGCGTCCTTTGCTTTTTTACCGTTATATTTTAATCTCATTCCCTTTTATTGTCAAGCATTTATATCGGAACTGACAATTTGCGCTCCTTTTATCTCGCCCGCTCCCTGCTCTGCTTTTGTGCCCTTGCCTTCTTGCTCTATTTGTCGCTTTCCGGCCTGAACACCGAACGCCCCCTTTCAAAACCTTCAGGATACCGCTTCCTGAGTTTTTCTATATTTGCAGACAATATATCTTCCAGCCGTAACCCCAGTGCTGTAGCTGTCTGAGCAAGATACCAGGCAATGTCGCCCAATTCAGACGCCAGTCTGCTTCTATCCAGATCGTGCCCCTGCGCCATCCATTTCTTCACTATGTCTATCGCCTCTCCTGCCTCGCCGCAAAGCCCCATCACACCGTTTAAAAGTTGTTCTTTTGCACTTAATTCTCTGTTTGCCGTGCGCATCGCCTTATCCTGATATTCGTTTACCGTCATCTTTTTCTCCTCTTGAAAAATCCGGACCGATTCTCGGCGATCAGCCCGGATGGTTTTACCGTAACTCGCCTAACCGAGTACCGTTATCCTTCCTTCGGTAGCAAAGTATCTTTCATCGATATTACCACCTGAAAGCTCCAGATATTCTATTACCGCCTGTAAATCAGACGCCGCTTCTGAAGTTATAACTTCATTATTCATAAACATATTGAATCCATCACCGCCCTGCAAAAGTATATAATTTATCGATGCTACAGTATAAGTTTTGCTGTCGGACAAAGGCTCATATTCTCCGGTTTCGCCATTGAGCACATAAACCTCTTTTACCCTTCTCTCTCCTTCTACCCCTGAAAACATCCCGTTTTCATCCAGCTTCACTCCGGACGGTATCGAGGTATCTATAACTACCTTCATCCCAGATAAATGGAAAAAACCTCCCGACTCTCCCACTGAACCGTTTTCATCCTCGTATTTTCCTTCCACCATCCTGTACGACATTTCAAGCGCATCCCTTATTTCAAGTCCCGTCGCTTCCACTACGCATATCATATTCCCGTACGGCTGAACGTTGAGCAGATCACCGTATGTTATCTTTCCTTCAGATATATCCGCCCTTATTCCACCGCCGTTTACAAATGCTATATCCGCATTGGTCAGACTTCTGTATGCATCAGCCACAAAATTACCTATCCCGGTCTCCCTGTTCCTTACCAATCTGTTACCGTTTTCACTGTTTACGGAAAGCGTCTTTGCTGTGTAACCTATCTCTGTCCCCAATATTTCTTCAAACTCTTTTTCCGTCTCTTCCGTCTTCCCCGCTACCCTGTCATAATCACTGCTGTCTATAAGCCTGATCGTTATAACGTCGTCATTCTTTCCTGTCGTGCGCCTTGTGTCTATAGTTACCTGACCGATATACTGCATATGCGATCCTGATGACGTCAGCATCACAGGTTCGCCTTCTTTATTGTATACTTCCCTGCTTTCGACTACGGTATGAGAATGTCCGTCAAGAACTATATCTATTCCGCTCGTCGCCGCTATCACGTCTTCTGAGCCGTAAGGTGAGTATCCTTCGCCGTTCCCCAAATGCGCAAGCGCTATGACATAATCGGCATCCATTCCGATAGCCGTATCCACCGCATTCTGGACTGCATTGTACAGCTTCTCTCCGCTCGTATCCTGACAAAATGAATACTTGAGTTCTCCGTTTTCATCTTTGAATACCTCGGGATTCGATGATGTCAGAGTGTAAGGAGTGGTAATTCCTATATACGCGATTTTTAGTTCGCCATAGCTCCTTATCGTATAAGGAGAAACAAAACAACCGTCGGAATCCATGAAATTGCAACATATATATTCCGCATCCGACATCCCCATAAGCTTTTCCAGCTGATCTATCCCGTAATCAAATTCATGATTGCCGAAGGTGCAGACGTCGTACCCGACTTCATTCATCAGCTCAACTATGCTTTCGCCCTTCGTCAATGTGCCTATGTTGCTTCCTTGTACTGCGTCGCCGCAATCCACAAGCGTAACATAGTCGGCGCTGTTGCTCACTGCCTGCTTATATAATGCCAGCTGTGCAAAATCTAATTTGTTCGCTCCGCTTTCCACAGAACAATGCATGTCCCCCGTATACAGCACGACTATCTTCCCGCTTTCAGTGAGCCTGTCCGTACATCCTACAAGGATCAGAAGCGAAACCGCTATCAATATCAGCGTATAAACTGCCTTTTTCATATCTGTCTCCTGTTTTTCATCATTTTTATCCGTAAAATTCCGCTGTCTACGCTACTTATGTCTTTTCAGCCTGTTTTTCCCGAACAGTGAAAATACCGATATGGATGTTACGGCTGTAAGAACGACATGCAGCACGGCTGCATAAACCGGCGTTATCAATCCGAAACATATCATCACCGCCGCGCATACCTCTACAAAAATAATTGCGGCTATATTTATCTTCATCCCGAAAATTATGTCTCTCGTATACTTTATTATCGAAGGGATACTTTTTATCTCCCTGACAATCAGGTCAGCTTCGTAACCTTCCGTTTTCACCCCGCTCCCTTCCTCATCAACTACTATCGCGGCATCGGCTGATCTGAATGCGTACTCTTCGCTCTTTATCCCGCAGAACGCGACCTTCCTGCCGTCCTTCTTCATGGCTCCTATCACGTTTGCCCTGCCTTCCGGCATTAGTCCGTTGCGATATATCTCCACTCCGAGCAGGTCTGCTATCCTCTGAGTACGGTGCGCATTGTCGCCTGTAAGTATCACCGGCGTTATTCGGTTTGCTTTCAGCAACGAGATTACCTCGGCAGAACTTTCTCGAGGTTCGTCTGTGAGCGCTATGACTCCCACAGGCATATTGTCCGCCGCTACGCCCACTACGATACAACCCTCTCTCAGCCATTGCTGAGCTCTTATATGCATCTCTGCTGATATGGCAAATCTGTTGAAATATGTCCATTTCGCTATTATTATTTTCTTACCGTCCACATCGGCTCCGACCCCTTCTCCCGGCATGCCGGTCCTCGATACCTTGCTTTGATGAAGTTCCTTCAACGGAGCAAAATACTTCCTTATTGCCTTTCCCGCAGGGTGAGTCTGATCCTTCTCAGCCTCGCTTACGTACATGCCGAATACATTGTCATCCACCTCGGTCACGTATCCTACCACTCTTATGTTTCCGGTAGTCAGCACTCCGGTCATTTCGAAGCACATAACGTCCATAGAACAAAGCTTTTCCAAAGATTTTCCGTCAGGGATCAACGCCCCTGCCTCCGCCACTCTCTTTATCCCAGCCTGCACAGCAGATGGCGCCGCCACCGCAAACGACGCAGGTGAAAACACTATCAGCACGGCACTCATCCTTATTGCAGCCTGAAGCCACATCTCCGTTTTTGTCATTGCCCCCGAGTCAAACATCGTAAACCGGCATATCATAAGTGTCAGGAACCCGATGACTACGGCAAAAGGTATCACTATTATACCCCAGCGTCTGACTACTACCTCCAACGAAGCCTTTTTCTTGTTTTCACTACTTGCGTGTATATCCTCCGGAGCAAAAAAGCCCGAAGCAAAATCTCCCAGTGAAATCAGAAAAGACACCGTAACGGCAGTAAACAAAAAATCATATTCTTCGGTCAACGTTATATCAAGCGCCCAGACCAGTATCTGTATCAGCACCAAAAGAAAAACCGCAACCGTGGCAGGCGTTTCCACATCTGCATGCTTCTTTTTTATCGCGTTATAAGTCACCCTTACAAACAAAGGTACCGAACACAACAAAAATACAATCCACGACGGAGTCAGATATTTCATCGGGATCTCTTTGCCGTATTCCCCCTTTACCCAGAATAAATAGGTAATGATGATCAGAAGAAAACTTACCGCCGGCATTATTGCATTAACGACTTTGTTGCGGTTTTTTCTCCTCTCTTTTTCTTCACCGAGCTTTGACATTGCTTTTCCCTCTCAGATCCTAATTCAGATATCAATATTTCCTCAGTCTGCTCCAGATATCTTCGTCTTCGTTACTTTGCGGTTCTTTTTCTTCTTCCTCTTCAGGTTCGGCAACCAGGTCTTCCTCGTCAAAGCCCTCTTCTTCGCTTGACTCCGAAAGTCTCATAAGCTCATAAACGGTACTTTTCAATGCCCTGTCTCCTTTCTTTTATACGGCGTCCCGTTTCGGCAGGCGATTCCGCCGTAAACATATGCGGATATAACATCATCTCTCCTTTCCTTCCATATCCGTAAGTTACGGCTGCAGCCTTTATTCCCGCCTTCTCGGCTCCTGCCATATCATAGAATGTATCTCCTATAAGTATGCACCCTTCCTTCTCAAGAAAATGCACCTCTATTGCCCTATTCAATATGTCGGCCTTTTTCCTTATATTCAGCTTTTCATCGGAACCGACTACAAAATCTGCTTGAACACCGGTTCGCTTCAGACAGCTCTCCGCTACCTTCTGTCCCTTGCTCGTTGCTATCCCCACCTTCAGACCGGCTTCCCTCAATTCCTTGAAAAGTTCCGGTATCCCGCAGTAGGGCCTTATCCTGCTTTCCGCGTCTGCATCGTTGTATATCTTCAAATACAGCTCCATCCCCTCTTTCGCTTTCACCGGATCCCCGAATATCTTTGACATTGTTTCCGCAAGCGGAGGTCCGATAAATCTGCTGTAATCGTCTCCCGCTTCGCCTCCCATGATCTCAAACGTCTTCTTCAGAGAAGGTATAATTGCTTCATCGGTTTTCAGTACCGTTCCGTCAAGATCGAACAGTACACACTCAAGCGTTTTGAACGTATACGTCTGCTCCGCTCTCAAAGTCCTCATTGCCTTGCTTCCCGGTATCTTTCCGTCAGTCACCGACCCTTTTATCAGCTCTTCGATCTTGCCCAACTTATTTATATCCTCGCATTCGATCTCGTATACGGTCTCACCGTAATAGCTGCATTTATCGATACTTACCGGAACGTCTTTTATGAATCCTTCTCTTCTCAGCGTTTTGTTCTGCGCCGCGTACTCGGCCCTTCCGCCTTTCTGCCCCGTCAGCTCGGCTACTATTTTTTCAGGTATCCCGCTTTCAAGATATCCTACCGCTTCCTCCTCACTTATTTCTATCGTGCTTTCGCTTGACTCTGTCACATGCCCCGTTGTTTTAAAGTGTGCCTTGAAAGTGAGCTCGAACCTCTCTCCTTCTCTCCTTATGCGTATAAAATCCTTGACAACCGGAGTCACGAAATAATAATTGTACAATGTTTTTTCTGTCTGCCTGTCAAGCTGCATACTCTCTGCTCTTTCCTTTGTCAACTCTCCTTTATATTCCGTCTCTTTGATCACGGTTTTTTTTATACTCATCTTTTCTTTGCACTCCGTTTTTTTTGTCAATACGCCGTCATCTTTTTTCAGCTATAATATTTACGGCGGGAAAAATCCAAAAGGAGATATCTGCAATGTATCCCGAAAACCTCGGCGAATACGGATTGAGCGTAATTATGCTTGCCGTTTCTGCCTGTATCCTCACTTCACTTTTCAAGCTGCTTTGGAAAAAGCTGCTTGTCAGCTCCCAGGAAAGCAAATCTTATTCCGATAAACTGAGCGAACTGTGCTTCCTCACGGAAACTTTGCTCTCTTTCGCTCTTGCAGGTCTGTATTTTCTCTTATCGGGAACGGAAAACTTCTCCGCCTCCCGTTTCGTTACACTCTCCTTGAGTACTATCAGCTGCTCGGAACTTATTTATACTCTTTATGAGAGCATCGGTCTTAAATCCCTTGTCAAGCTGATACTTCAGAGATTGAAACAACTCTGATATTCTTTTAACGCATAAGCCGCTCAAGCGGCTTATGCGTATCCACATTCTTTCCCTATCATTCCGATGTCTGAGCATATTCTGAGCATATAATGTATCGGCTCTCGTTCATGCGTATCGATTTTCCTTCAGGCTCATACCTGTTCCAAGCCTCTTGCTCCGTATCCAAACATTATCCTTTCTGTATCCTTTTTATTATATCATCAGCCTTATCTGACGTCAAGTTTAATCTGACCCTTCTTTTATCCCTTTTTGCTTTCTCTGTTTTTTATGCGTAATTACCCTGTTTTTACCTTTTGTCGGCCGAGTTTTCTCATTTCACGTTTGAAAAATCCAAAATAGAGTATACTTCCATTATCATCTTAAAAAAGGAGATTATATCTATGGCTTTTAACCCTTTTAAAGAAAAAGCACCGAAATTGAACGACTGCTTTATGGACTGGCAACAGCTTGCTCCGAAACCTTATGATAAAAATTCCGTCGATCCGTATACGCGTACGCGTATCATCCTTATGAACGGCACAGAATTCAATCAGGTTTTCTTTTCTCATATGTTCCACAGAAACTGCAATAACAACGACCTGAGAAGATCGCTTGCGGTTCTCCGCCGTCAGGAACAGCAGCAGCAAAAGCGTATCGCCGCCCTGAAGCCCAAGGACGAAACCATACTCGAAACCACTATCGGTTATGAACAGCTCGCCGTCGACCTGACTGCTCAGCTCGCCCGTACCGAACCGGACAGAAATCTCGTCAAAGCCCTCAATTTCGCTTTGCTCGAGGACTTCGACCATCTCTACAGATATGCCGACCTCCTCGAAATGGAACAAGGCATCGCCGCTGAACGTATTGTAGGAGGCTACACCGAAATAATGCCCGGCAGACCCACGATCAGTGAACACCGCTATCCTACCGATGAAGTAAAACCGCATCTTACCGTCGGTAAAGCCGACCCCGTCTCCATCCTGCACGCCTGCATCATCACTGCAGCCGAACAACAGACTATGAACTACTATATGAATGTCGCCGCTTTCCAGACCAACGACCTCGCCCGCAAACTCTATACTGAAATCGGTATGATCGAAGAACAACACGTTACCCAATACGGTTCATTTATAGATACTTCCCGTACCTGGGTCGAAAACCTCCTCCTTCACGAGTATACCGAATGTTTCCTTTATTACTCCATGTTTATGGACGAAACGGATGTGAACGTAAAACAGATCTGGGAACAGCACCTCAATATCGAACTCGCCCACCTCAGAACTGCCGCCGAACTCCTTGAAACCTACGATCATAAAAACTGGCAGGAAATTCTCGGCAAAGGTGATTTCCCCGAACTTGTAAAACTCCATTCCAATAAAGATTATATCAGAGACGTACTAAGAGATACGGTCAGACTTACCGCCAAAGAAGAAGATTACGTCGATATCAGCAAGCTTGCCGAAGATTATCCTTATTTCCGTTACCAAAACGACGTGAACACTGTCACCAGAGATGTCGCCAGTCATAAAGTCATCCGTAATTATATCGATAAGCACGGCAGAGATTACCGCTTCGAAACTGCGCCTCATCCCGTAAAAGAACTCAGTGACCGTACTCGGGACAATACCGACATCGGAAGAAAACCCTGATCATTTTATCTGAAACACAAAGCGTTTAATTTATTTAAACGCTTTTTTTATCCGCAATTTCCCGATCCGCCTTTTGCTTCACCCTGCAAGCTCACTTCCGGATCCATGATATAGTAAAACTGTTTCTTTCTCTCCCTCTTGATTTTTCTTACAATAAGTTATATAATGCTTATATCCATATTCTTTTTACGGAGGAAAATCTTATGAAACGCGTCTATGAATTTCTGAAAACCGCAGAAACTTACTACCTTGCCACCGTTGAGGGCGATCAGCCTCGCGTACGACCTTTCGGTACCGTTAATATCTTCGAAAACAAACTCTACATCCAGACAGGCAAAAGCAAAAACGTCGCAAAACAAATCAGCAGTAATCCTAAAGTGGAAATATGCGCCATGAAAGGCGACGAGTGGATCCGAGTAACCGGCACTCTCGTCCTCGACGAACGCACCGAAGCGCAGGAAAGTATGCTGAACAACTACCCGTCCCTTCGCGCCATGTATACTACGGGACCGAACGGCAACACCGCCGTTTTCTTTTTCCGCGATGCCGTTGCAACGATTTCTTCTTTCTCTCATGGACCCGAAGTCATAACTTTCTGATATTGTAAAACCCCCCGGATATTATCCGGGGGGTCCGGCTCCTCTTCCGCGAGGAACTGCTTCTGGCTAGGGTAGTAGGATTCGAACCTACGTAATGACGGAGTCAGAGTCCGTTGCCTTACCGCTTGGCGATACCCCATCGAAATCAACGAATTTATTATAATTACGTATCCCGTTTTTGTCAATCGTTTGAAGGGTCAATCTCAATATTAAAAAAATATTTTGACCCCGCTTTTTTGTTACGATATCCCTTAATTTTAGTCCTTTTTTCTTGTCTCGCACCCGCTTTCGGCTTCCTTCCGCTTCACGGCTTCTCCGTTTTTAAGCGCCGCATCTAAAGCGCCGGACAATTTTGTCCGGCGCCCGTTACTCTTCCGTTTTCACCGCTCTCTGCGTCTTTATAGCCGCTTTAAGCGTTCTTTAATTCTTTATTCTTTCCATATACTCGCCGGTCCGTGTATCTATTCTGATCACATCCCCCTCATTTACAAACATGGGAACCTGCAATTCGTATCCGGTCTCCACCGTTGCAGGTTTCGTTACGTTTGTAGCGGTATTCCCCACTGCAGCCGGCTCGCATATCGTAACCTTCAACTCAACAAAGTTCGGCGGTTCGACCGAAAATGCTTCACCTTTGTAAAACTTTATACTCGCTTCCATATTCTCCGTCATATACATCAAGGCGTCTTCTACCTGCGATTTATTCAGCGGAATCTGCTCGTATGTCTCCGGATCCATGAAATAATAAAGATCTCCGTCCGCATAAAGATACTGCATCTTCTTGCTCTCTATATGCGCCTTTTCAAACTTGTCCGTTGGATTGAAAGTGCGTTCGAGTACTGCCCCGGTCATCACATTCTTTATCTTCGTACGCACAAACGCCGCACCCTTGCCGGGCTTTACGTGTTGAAAATCAACGATCACATATACAGTAGTCCCGTCAACGAATGTTACGCCCTTTCTAAAATCTCCAGCTAATATCATATTTACCTCCCATCAGGCTTTCTCTCTTATATTATTATAAGCTCTTTGCTCGACATTGTCAAATTCTTTACCCCGTCTTGTGTGAAAACCACCAAATCTTCGATCCTTACTCCGCCTAATCCTGATACATATATTCCCGGCTCTACCGTACCTAACATGTTAGGCTTGAATTCCGTTTCGCACATTGCGCTGAGATTGGGCGACTCGTGTATGTCTAATCCAAGGCTGTGCCCCGTACTGTGCTGAAAATACTCCCCGAAACCGTTCGCCGTGATAATTTCTCTTGCCAATGCATCCAGCTGTTTACCCGTCATCCCGGGCTTCATGTTTTCAAGCGTATTCATCTGCGCCTTAAGTACTATCTCATATATATTCTTTATCTGCGCCGAAGGCTTCCCTACAAATATCGTTCTTGTCATATCTGAACAATAACCTTTATATCTTGCACCGAAATCCATTGTTACGGGATCTCCGTTCTTTATCTTCTTCATCGTCGGATGCGCGTGCGGCTTGGAACTGTTTTCTCCGCTTGCTATTATCGTATCGAATGCAAGCCCGTCTCCTCCGAGCTTCCTTACCTGACATTCCAGTTCCACGGCTATATCCATCTCACTCATATCTACCGATATGAATCCGAGCATATGCTTGAATACCTTATCCGTTATCGCCTGCGCTTTTGTTATATTTTCTATTTCTTCCGGAGTCTTTATCTGTCTTATCAGCGATATTGAACTGCCTGCAGGGATAAATTCAAGCTCATCGTACGTTTTCCTGTAGCTGTTATACTCCGCTACGGTCATCTCGGTATCCTCGAAGCCTATCTTCTTCGCACCCATTTTCCTGAACTGATTCTTTATTTCTTCGGTCGCCGCCGCTCCGGAACTGACTATTACCTTTATACCCTGCTGCGATAAAGATGCTGCCATTTCTCCATATCTGAAATCAGTGATAAACACCATCCCTTCTTTGCCGATAATAAGATATCCTGCTGTACTGCTGAATCCCGTAAAATAAAATCTGTTCTTCTGAGAGGTTATCAAAAAAGCTTCCGCTGACGGTGTCAACTCAAATAACTTCTTTATATCTTTCATACTTTATCCTCCTGTCGGCGTTATACCGATTCAAATATTTTCTTCATGGTTAGCGCGTCTTCTGCCTGTGTTCCGTCAGATTCGCATATTACGACCGGTTCAAGCCCCCTTCCTTTTATCAGAACGGCAAGCTCGGTAAAATCCGGTCCGTATACTTTATCTTCGAATGTAAGATGCTTTACTTCTCCGCCATTTGAGTATTCTATCTTGCTGAAATGCATATGAAAATGTCTGTACTTATTTTCCCCTAAACGCGATAACAGTTCCAGCGCCCTTTCATACTCGTCTCTGCTGTTCATCTTTCCAAGCGTGCGCGCATTCAGATGTCCGAAATCCACAGTCGGCATAAGCACCTCGTCCATTGCGCACAGCTCGATTATTTCTTCAAGCGTACCTATCTGATTAATCTTTCCCATCGTTTCCGGACAGAACAGAATGTCATCATACTTTTCGGCGCGGATCTTTTCGATCAATATATCAAACCGTTTCTTCGTAAGCTCAAAAGCCTCTTCCCTCGTTGCCTTGCCTACCGCCGCAGGATGAAATATCACTCTTCCTGCACCCATGCGCCTTGCCATATCGGCACTGCGGAATAAATATCCGTAAGACTTCTTTACCATCTCCTCGTCCGGATTTGCAAAATTTATGTAATACGGCGCATGTACCGATATCTCAACTCCGTTTTCTTCTGCGGCTTTCTTTATCGCACCGGCTTTCTTTTCGGAAATGTTCACTCCGCGCCCGAAACTGTATTCGTAAGCATTCAGCCCTTTTTCTCTCAGCCAGGCAGGAGCCTGTTCCGATACCTTATTTCCGTCGTCATAAAAACTGTCTGAATTACCGCTTGGTCCAAAACGAATCATTCTTTACCTCTTCCATATCTTTCCTCAGCTGTACTTTTAACTGCTCGCTTCCCGAAAATTCCTTTACTCCGCGTATCCTTTTCTTCACTCTTAATGTCAGCTCCTTTCCGTAAAGAGTCCCGCAGAAACCGATCAAATGCGCCTCTATCCTCTTTTCTCCGCCTCCGTATGTCGGTCTCGGCCCGATATGAAGCATTGTCTTATACACCGCACCGTCTGTACTGCATTCGGCTGAATAAACTCCGTCAGCAGGCAGTACCTTATTTTTTGAACAGATCAGATTCGCCGTCGGAAATCCGAGACTGTTACCTCTCCCGTCGCCTTCCGTCACTCTGCCGGTGATCTTAAAAGGCCTCCCCAGCATTTTGTCGGCTTCCTCGATCATTCCCCGCGCCAGATAATCTTTTATTACGGTGCTCGACACCCTCATCCCGTTTATCTCGTATTTTTCCATACAATAAAACGGTATGCCCTTACTTTCCGCAAATTTCTTCAGCAATAAAGCGTTGCCTTCGGAATTTCTGCCGAAGGTGTAGTCATAACCGCAAAAAACGCCGCCAAGATCATACTCCGCCAGTAATTCCAGAAACTCATGCGCACCTGTTTTCATGAATTCTTTTGTAAAATACGCCTTGATGACTACGTCAGCTCCGAGATCGGCAAATTCTTCCGTCCTCTCTTCATAGGTATACAAGGATCTTGTATCTTTATTCGGCAGAGGAAACTCCGAATCTTCAAACGTCATGACTGCACATAATGCATTCTGCTTTTTTGCATGGCTGCGAGTAATTTCTATAAGTTTTCTGTGCCCCTCATGCACACAGTCAAAATAACCAAGAGCCAGAAAAATCCTGCTTTCAAACGGTTTCCCGAATTCAACTTCGATCATACTGCCAAATAATACCTTATACTCAATATCCCGGATATATTTTCACCGATACCTATCAATTCACCGTCGGCATACACCCTGAAAACGCCTTTTCCCTCGGCTTTTACCGGAAGCCCGTTTTTTATCCTTACTGCCTCTTTGCCCGTCAGGTCAATACGTTCCGTTCCCCTGAGCGGAAACTCCACCGGCAGCAGACATGACTGAAAATCATTGTGTATATCCGTTAATGTCCTTGCTCCCTCGATCGTAAACGGACCTGCTTCCAGCCTTATCAACGCGCTCATATATCCGACGCTCTCCATCCCGGCTGACAGATCTCTCACCAGACTCCTTATATAAGTGCCGCCCGAACACTCTATATCAAATACAAAATCCTCTCCCCTTTCTTCAATAAGACTGAATGAATATATTTCAACTTCCTTGGGCTTGATTTCGAATTCGACTTCGTTCCTCGCAAGCTTATATGCCTTTACGCCGTTTATGCTGCAAGCACTGTATTTAGGAGGTACCTGAACTATCTTTCCTTGAAACTTTCCTAAGGCCTCTTCTATTTCCCTGCTGTTCACGGAGCGTCCTTTTTCCGTTATTTTTCCGTAACTGTCGAGGGTATCCGTCGTCACGCCGAAACGGAACATCGCTCTGTACTTCTTCTTTTTATACACCAGAAAATCAAAAAGCTTCGTAGCCCTGCCTACGGCTACAGGCAAAACTCCGCTTGCTCCCGGATCAAGAGTCCCCAGATGCCCGACTTTTACGCCCGGCACTATCCTCTTTACCGCGGACACTACGTCGTTTGAAGTCGCTCCTGCAGGTTTGTTGCAATTCAAAAACCCGCTAAGCATCAAGCACTCCTTCTATCCTGATCGCTCTTACGATCTTGTCCACGACGTCTTCAAAAAAACCATTTATCACACAACCGGAGGCGACTCTGTGTCCTCCGCCTCCGAACGACAGACATACTTTGCTTACGTCAGTATTCTTACGCCCGCGCATGCTGATATCGAATTTATTCTCCCCCGTCTGCAGTACGCTCACTGCTATGAGCGTTCCCTCGACCCTCAGCGCACTGTCTACCAGGCCCTTTATCTCTGAACGTGCCAATCCGGCTTCGGTATACTCCTTTTCAAGCATATATATCAACGTCATACGGCCGTCAAAGTATCTGCGCATACGCGCCTCGGCTTTTCCCTTCAGCTTCGCATACTCGTAACTCATATTCTTCAACAGCCTGTAACTCAGTTCATTTATATCCACTCTGTCTACCAGCTTCGCGGCAGTCATCATTACCCGACTGTCCGTATTGGAATTCGTAAAACTGTTCGTGTCGGTCAGTATACCTGCCATCAGACATTCCGCCGCATCATTATCTAACCCTTTGCCGCCGCATTCCAAAAGCTCATATATCATTTCACTCGTACTCGCCCGCGCCTCTACCCAGTTCAACTGCGCATACCCGTCGTTACTGAGATGATGATGATCTATATTGATCGTATTTCCGTTACAAAAAAAGAACCCGGTGAGATCCCCGAATCTGAATCTGTCACCGCAGTCCAACGCTATGTGCAGGTCGTATTTCTCTGCACCTTCCTTCTTTATCTCTTTTACTCCCTTAAGAAAAAGCAGCGCGGAACTTATATCACTGTCACAGTATACATCCGCTTTCTTGCCTTCCTTCTCAAGATATATGCGAAGAGCCAAAGCGGAACCGATCGTGTCTGCATCGGGATTGGTATGACAAAATATCCCTATTCGCCCGCTTTGGTTTATTTTTCTCAGAATGCTTTCCTTTACCGTCACTGACCTTCTTCCTCTTCGTCTTTCTCGGTTATATTGAGCTGATTCAGAATTTTGCTTATCCTGTCGCTGTATTCCATTGAATCGTCCCTTACAAACATCAATTGCGGCACCGCTCGTACCCTCATGATCTTGTATAATTCTCGCCTTACGTATCCGGCCGCACTCTTTATTCCTTCAAAAGTCGCCTCTGTCTTTTCACTATCCTTTCCGTATACGCTTATATATACCTTTGCCAGCGTCAGCTCCTTGTCAGTCTCTACCTTCGTGACCGAAAACATTTCCGTTATCCTGGGATCCTTGACGCTCTTGCTCAATACCTCGTATATATTCTTCTGAAATTCCGAATTCAGCTTCGCTGTCCTCTGAAGGCTCATTTTACCTCCTTACTCTATTGAACGATCTCCTCAACCGTATAGATCTCAAATACGTCCTCTTCCTTTATATCATTATAATTCACTACGCTTATTCCGCATTCATATCCCGCCGCCACTTCTCTTACATCGTCTTTAAATCGCTTCAGCGCGGCTATCTGTCCGTCATATATCATTATATTGTCTCGATATATCTTGACCTTGGCTGACCTGAGTACCTTTCCGCTGTTTACATAACACCCGGCTACGGTCCCGACTCCGGTTATTTTGAACGTGTTCTTTACGGTGGCCTGTCCGATATCGGTTTCCTTGTACTTGGGAGCCAACATTCCCTTCATTGCTGCAGTTATGTCGTCTATCGCGTCATATATTATCCTGTACAGTCTTATATCGACCCCTTCTTTCTCCGCCGATGCTTTTGCCTTGCTGTCTGCCCGCACGTTGAATCCTATGATTATTGCGTCGCTCGCCTTGGCAAGCATAACGTCTGTTTCGTTTATCGCGCCTACTCCGCCGTGTATGGGACTGATTTTGACTTCTTCATTACCGATCTTTACAAGCGAAGCTCGCAAAGCTTCCAGACTCCCCTGCACATCAGACTTGATTATCACATTGAGCGTCTTTATATTACCTTCGCTTATCTTATTATATAAATCGTCAAGCGATACCGTGGAACCGGCTGTCTCTCTTGCAGCTTTTTCTTTATCCTTCCTTTCATCAGCCACCTGTTTCGCCAGCTTCTCGTCCACCGTGAACATCATGTCACCGGCATTAGGCACATCGGAAAATCCTAAAACCTCTACCGGCATGGAAGGACCTGCGTTCTTGACATTTTTTCCGTTATTGTCAAACATAGCCCTTATTTTACCTGTAGCGGTCCCCGCTACTACGTAATCGCCTATATGCAGAGTACCGTTCTTTATGAGCACCGTCGCCACAGGGCCTCTGCCTTTATCAAGTTTCGCTTCTATTATTGTACCGGAAGCTTTCTTGCTGCTGTTTGCCATCAGCTCGGCTACTTCGGCTACCGTCAGCACGGCTTCAAGCAACTCCTTGATCCCGGTATTCTTCTTCGCCGATACCGGCACCATTATGGTGTCTCCGCCCCATTCTTCAGGCAACAACCCGTACTCCGAAAGCTGCGTTTTTACCCCTTCCGGATTTACGTCGGCTTTGTCCATTTTGTTTATGGCTACTATTATCGGCACATTTGCCGCCTTTGCATGATTTATCGCTTCTACTGTCTGCGGCATTACCCCGTCGTCAGCTGCCACGACTATGATCGCCACGTCTGTCACCTGCGCCCCGCGCGCTCTCATTGCCGTGAACGCCGCATGTCCCGGTGTATCTATAAATGTGATGGGCTCACCGTCCAGCATTACCTGATAAGCTCCTATATGCTGTGTTATGCCTCCGGCTTCTCCTTCGGTAACATTTGTCCTTCTGATGGCGTCCAGCAAAGATGTCTTTCCGTGATCCACATGCCCCATTACCGTAACTATCGGAGCACGCTTCTCGTTGTCCGGTATATTCTCTTCGTCAGAGTTGACATTCGCCAGCAATGTCTCTTCTGCGGTTTCCTTGAGCTTCAGCGTCAGCTCCACCCCGAACATCCCGGCAACATACTGAGCGTATTCATACTCTATCTTGTCATTTATGGTCTTTATTATACCTTCGGTGAACAAAGCTTTTATTATTTCCGCTGCAGATACCCCTATCTTTTCGCTCAGATCCTTTATGGTGACTTCTTCACTGTTTATCACTGCGTGATCTATCTTCTTTACGACCTGCTCGCTCTTATCCTGCTTCTTAGTCTTCGCTTTTCTGATTGTAACCCTTTCGTCGTCATAATCGTCAAAGGTCTTCATGAGCAGACTCTTTTTGCTCTGAACTTTCTTGTCTTCGTTTTTTTCGGGAGTCTTGTTTTTGTTACCGTACTGTTTCCCCTGCTGTACGGGCGGTATTCCGGGCACCATGAACTTGGACTGAGAACGGGTGCTCTGCTTCTGTGTCTGTCTTACGGGACCTTCGGCATCCTTATCCTTATCCTTCCTGAATTCTCCCTTTTCCGCTCCGTAATTCGACCTTGTATCCTTCATGTATCCGGGCTGCTGATACTGACCGGTCCGTTTCTGTCCCTGTGCATACGTCGGCTTGCCCCCCTGACTGCGCTGTCCGGGTTTGTTCTCCTTCGGGGCCTTAGGTATATCGGTAAGAAAACGACGTATTTTTACGTTGCCCTTTTCGTCGGTATATGTCCTCTGAGTTTCTCCGGCCCTTACCGGCACCTCAGCCGTCTTCTTCACTTCCGCTGTCTCTGCCGGGAGTTCCTTCTTGGTCTCTTTTGCGACTTCTTCCTCTTTTCCTGCCTTCTTTTCTTCAACCTCAGGTTGTACCGCTTCAAACGGCTCTTCCGAACTCTCTTTCTTTACGGCTGTTTTTTCAGTTTCGATAGCTTTTTCCTCTTTCGCTGCAGCCTCTGTTTTCTCTGCTACGGCCTTTTCCTCGTTTATTACGGAAGTTTCATTCTTCGCTGCCTCTTCTGCCGCCTGCTTTGCCGCCGACTCGGCTTCGTGAAACTCTTTTTCCTTGATATTTATCGATCTGCTGAGAGTATCGACTCGTTTCTTTGCAGCTCTGACGTTTTCCTGAAGCGCTAACGCATAGGAATAAGTACCTGTTCGTAAAGTTTTTAAATTTCCCAGTTGCCCCTGCCCTGAAGAATTATTGTTTTCTTTACTTATCGTCGTCAATTGGTTCTACCTCCGTAATTTCCCGGAAATCTCCGTCCGGAATCTCTTTTATTCTTTTTTCTATCGCCTTCGCCAATTCTCTGTCCGTTACGGCTATCACTTTTGAGCTCCGGTGTATGATATCTGAAAGATCTTCACCCTTTACGATATACCCCTTTACTCCCTTGTTCCCTATAATTTTATTTATCTGCTTGCGAGTGTTTCTGCCGGTCCCTTCAGCGACAAACAGCAAATACATCTTTCTGCCCGTTACTTCGATAGCGTCCGCGCCGAATATGACCGACCCCTTCCTTATACAGAATCCTGCATAACTGATTATCTTACTGTCCATTCTTTCGCCTTTGTGCCGCTGTTTCCTTTATTATTCCGATCTGTTCTTCAGTGATCCCGTTCTTAAATAACCCCGCTGCATACTTCGGCTTCTCAAGCTTGTTCACACACTCCTCTGCCGTGCATACATAATAGCCTCTGCCGTTTTTCTTTCCTGTCAAATCTACTTCGTACCCCTGTTGCGTGAGCACTATCCTCACCAGCTCTTTCTGGGGCTTCATCTCCCGGCATACTACGCACATCCGAAGAGGCACCTTCGTTTTATTCTTCACTTTCCTCTGCCTCTTCCTCTGACCTTCTCTTTCTCACATCAGCATACATATCTTCTTCCATAAGCGGATTTTCGTCCAATAACCCTATCGCCTTGGCGCCCGAATAACTCTTTACATCTATTTTCCAGTTCGTCAGCCTTGCAGCCAGACGCGCGTTCTGTCCGTCTTTGCCTATGGCTAAACTCAGCTTATCGTCCGGAACTATTACTTTGGCTTCCTTTGTCTCCTCATTCGCCTGCACCATAAGAACTTTAGCGGGATTGAGCGCTCTGGCAATATAATCGAGTATGTCGTCGCTGTATGCTATGATATCTACCTTCTCTCCCCCAAGCTCGTTTATTATGGCGTTTACTCTGGCACCCTTGTTCCCTACGCATGCGCCTACCGGATCTATGTCGGCATCCTCACAGTATACGGCGATCTTCGTCCTGTACCCCGCTTCCCTTACTATGTTCCTGATGCTCACTATCCCCGCTCTTATCTCGGGTACCTCTATTTCAAAAAGCTTTACTACAAATGCGGGCGTGGACCTCGATAAATATATCTGCAAACCTCCCTTCGCAGTCTCCCTCACCCTTTTCACAAGCACCTTTATCCTGTCGCCGGGTGCGAATTTCTCGTTGGGGTTCTGGTCCGAAGCAAGCAATATCCCTTCCATCTGATTCTTGCCTATCTCTACATATATGGTCCCGTCATCGGGATTTATCCTGTTTACCACTCCTATTATCAGCTCGTTCTCGCGCTCGCTGTACTGCGAAAACGCATTGCTGCGTTCTGCTTCCCTCATCGCCTGTATCACTACCTGCTTTGCCGTCTGTGCCGCTATCCTGCCAAATTCCTTCGGATTGATTTCCGTTTCTACGGTGTCGCCCGCCTTGTAGCTCTTCTTCTTTTCCCTCGCTTCCTCTAACGATATCTCCTTCTCGGGATCGCTCACCTCTTCAACAACGGTTTTATAAGAATATAACTTTATCGTGTTCTTCTCGGGATTTAATTTGACCGCTACGTTTGTCGCCTCTCCGTATTGCTTCTTGCATGCCGAGGTCAACGCGCTTTCCAAAGCCGTCATTATTATCTCTTTATCTATTCCGCGCTCCCTCTCCAGATCATTCAGCGCGGCAAAAAAATCTTTGTTTATCATGTTTCCTCCTTAATTTACCTGAAATCAAAACCTGATTATCGGCTCTATATGCGCGGCCTGCTTCCTCATTATCTTTTTTTCTTCCCCACCTTCAAGCTCGACGGTAAAACTTTCTCCGTCGTAACTCTTTAATATACCGTCATATTTCTTTTTGCCGCCTTCATCGGGAGCATATAACTTTACCGATATCTCTTTCCCGGTGTTTCTCTTAAAATCTCTGTCCGTCTTCAACGGTCTGTCCAGACCGAGTGAGGATACATTAAGAATATACGGAGCATCATTGGTCGGATTCAATTCGTCCAACGGCGCGTCTATTGCCATGTGCAACGCTTCGCAGTCGTCTATCGTCACCCCGCCTTCTTTATCTATAAATACTGTCAGATTCATTCCGTCATGCTTCTTTACGTATTCTACTTCTACCAGCTCCAGCCCCAGTCCCTCGGCTATAGGTTTCACAAGCCTGAAAATATTTTCAGAAATCTTTTCTGACATTTAACTCCCCGCATAACAATTTAGAGCGGAATTACAATCCCACTCTAATATATAACATATATATATTTTAGCATACTGATTTTACCACATTTACGCCCTTTATGCAAGCGTTTGCAAAGCGTTTTTTATTATCCCCGGATTAATTTGAGCTATTTTAACAAAAACCTCGGCAGTTACGCAAATGTCACTCAGCGCTCTGTGCCTTTCCTGATACTCTATCCCGAATACCTTCGTTAGCGTACTCAGTTTGTAATCCCTCGGAAATGGTACACCCCCTCTTTCTTTTGAAGAAAAAAATTCTTTCGCAAGCTGCAATGTGTCAAGCCATTTGTTCGTGAACTCGTATCTCACTCTGTAAGCTTCCCTCTCAAGTACCTTCCTGTCAAATTCGGCATTGTGAGCCACCATTATGCTCCCATACCCGAATTTATAAAAATCACCTATCACATGCACCAATTTCGGCGCGGTCTCTACATCCTTATCATATATATTATTTATTTTACTCGCTTCCGCCGGTATGCTCATCTCGGGGTTCACCAATGTCTGAAACTGCTCGATGATCCTTCCGTCCCTCATCTTGACCGCCCCTATCTCCACTATCCTGTCCGACTCATACAGTCCGGTAGTTTCAAAGTCGACAAATACGAATTCCCTGCCCCTCAGGCATTCCGGTATTTCATTTTCGCTGCGCTCGAAAAAATTCTGCTGCACCTGAGTTATATACGCTTCGGGCTTAACTATAAGATAATCGTCAAATGGTATACGGTTCTTTATCACTTGCTGTGGAAATCCGGTTATTTCACAATACTGTGCCGCATAAACATTAAGATTCAGATTACCGCGCAGACTGTCGTTTACAAGCTTGCCGTACACCACCACGTCTTCTCCTTCCCTGACCTTCTCCCAGCCTTTCCTTTCTTCGCCCGATACAAACGCACTGAAACTTATGCTACCCGTCGGATCCTTGACCGACCCTTTATAAATACACTCAAAATGATATCCCTTTCCGCTGAAATCCAGCATTTTGATATCCGTCACGCTGCCGCATACTACCGCCTTTTCTCCTGCTCCGCCGATTTCCGAAATCAATACAGGCTTCCCTGTCACCGCCTTCCCGGTTATTTTTTCCAGCTTGTTCACTCTGACGACTTTATCGGGTTTCGACAAAGTTTCAAGTCTAAGCTTTACCTGATTCTCCTCAATGCTCTTCGTCACCGAAGAAAAGCTGACTTCCTCTTCTCCCTTCTCTATCTCAACATGAACCGGAGCAAAAGTAATGTTTCCGAAATATTCTTCCGCCCTGCTTTTCAGTTTCAGTTCTTCAATAATAGCCGCGTTTTCCGGCCGGACCTTATAAACCATCCTGTACCCCTTTTCCCCGGATAAGCGTGAAACCCCCAGATCACTTTCGGAGTACCCGTTATACAATGCGTAAAATTCCTTTTTTATATACTCTCCGAATCTCGCAACAAGAATACTTTCATTAATATTGTCAGGCAATAGCTCACAACTGAAATCATACCCTCCGAACTCGTGTTTTTTCAGCTGTGCTTCAAGCGTATCTCTTTCCTGCCGTGTCAGTTCCCTTCTGCACACAAAAATAAATCTTACCCTTCCGCTGTTTTTCTCAAGCCGGGCTTCTATGTATTTTATATCCGCCATAAAACTCTGCAGTTCTTTGTTTTCTTCAAGTATTCTCAGCATCCAGCAACAATCCGATCTCCTTCATCAGTTCTTCCGCATAATCGGCTTTAGTTTTTTTGACTATAACGCCCTTCCTGAACATCACGGCACAATCTCTTCCCCCGGCTATGCCAACGTCAGCCTCAGCCGCTTCTCCCGGACCGTTTACCACACACCCCATTACGGCAACATTCAGCTTCTTCTTTATTCCTGACGTAGCTTTCTTTATCTCCTGCGCCAGCCCTATAACGTCTATCTCCGTTCTTGCGCAGGTCGGACAGGCTATAACGTTCACACCTTCTCTCATTTTGAGTGCATCGAGTATGTTTTTAGCAGCCTCGACCTCTTTCACAGGATCGTCCGTCAAAGACACTCTTATGGTATCTCCTATACCGTCAATGAGCAATGCGCCTATCCCGATCGCCGATTTATACTCCGCCGTCGGAGGGATCCCGGCTTCTGTGACTCCCAGATGCAGAGGATATTCAAATTCATCGTCTATCATCCTGTTCAGCATCACGGTCTCTTTAACGTCGCTGCTCTTTACCGACAATACAATATCCCTGAACCCTGTCTTTTCGCATATTTCGACATATTCCCTCAGACTCCACAGCGCCGCTATCATTCTGTTGTCGGTTTTTCTGAGCGCACTTTTCATAAGAGAACCGGTGTTTACTCCTATCCTCATTACTTTTCCCAGCGCTTTCGCACATTCACATACCGCAGAAAGTTTATCCTCGCCGCCGAGATTACCGGGATTTACGCGCACCTTATCGGCCCCGTTCTCAAGCGCAGCGAGTGCAAGCTTATAGTCAAAATGTATGTCCGCCACCAACGGCAGCGGGCTCCCTTGCTTGATTTCTCTTATAGCCTCGGCAGAACGCGCATCCGGAACCGCAACCCTCACTATATCGCAACCGGCTCGGTACAGCTGCCCGATCTGTCTAAGAGTATTTTCAATATCAACGGTTTTGGTATTAGTCATCGACTGTATTGCGACTTTTTCAGTCCCGCCGATAATCACGCCTCCGATATCCACTTTTCTTTTTATCATATTCACTCTCCTTTTTGTACGTCCCGGACCACGTATACCCGCGGAAAAACCCGGACCGAAACCGAATCGCTCAGATATATCTTAACACGTCTACCAATATAACAAAACCGAAAAGCAAAAGCATCCCGACAAAATGTATGAGTCCCTCTACCTTTCTGCTGACGACCGGCTTCCCGGCTATCCATTCGATCAACGTAAAAAGTATCCTTGATCCGTCAAGCGCAGGTATGGGCAAAAGATTGAATACAGCCAGATTGACAGATATAAGCATTATAACGAAAAAAATGTTCATTGAATTGGCACCGATAGCCTGAGCTGTGATATCTATCGTAGTTATCGGGCCGCCTACCTGATCCAAAGATATTTTGCCGGTCACAAGATCCGCCAAAACCTCCACCATGTATACACTGGTCCTGCCCGTATACCCGAAACTCCTTCCCACAGCCTCGAAAAAGCCGAACCTGGTTACTTCCGGTGATGATATACTTACGCCTAATCCGATATTTTTATATTCCGTCATTATCGGATCGCCGTTTTCGTCAAGCATGACGTTCCCGTTTTCATCAAGCTTTTCCGCCGTATAGGTATATTCCCCTTTCACCACGTTTTTGAGCTGCAGCTTTTCTCCGTTTCGTATGACAGTAAGATCCATCACTTCGCCGGCATCATTTATCATGGTAAAAGCGTCGTTATAAAGATAAACCGTTTTCCCGTTCACGGCATATATTACATCGCCTTCCATGATCGTGCCGTTTGAATAATTCGGAGAAGTTTCATATACATTCATTATCGTCGGCAGATTGTCGCCGTAACACAAAAAAACCATGAACGCTATCAGCACACATGTCACCAGATTGAAAAACGGACCGCAAAAAAGCACTATTATCCTTTTCCATGGGGGTTGAGCGTTAAAAACCTTTTTCTCCTTTTCAGCGCCCCGTTTCATCCCGCCCGGGCGATTTCCGTCTTTTTCCGGTTTTTCCGCACCCGCAGTATCGGCTTCCTCATCCTCTCCCGCAAACGCACAATATCCGCCGAGAGGTATTGCGCGTATGGAAAATATTTCTTCGTCGGTATCCGTGTCCCGAGACAAGTTTTCCGCTTCCTTTTCGTAAAACTCTTTGTCTGTTTTCTCGGCGCCCTGCGAAACTTCCGTCTTTTTTTTCTTTTTTCCGGCTCCTACTTTCTTACTGAAAAGTTTAGGTCCCATCCCTATGGAAAACTCATTTATCTTGAAACCCAAAAGTTTTCCCGCTATATAATGCCCCAGTTCATGAACAGTTATCATAAACATGATGGCTAACAACGCAAAAAATATATTGAGTAAAAAAGCAGGGTCAAAAGCTAATAAACTACCTGTCATTATACGCTCCTGTCAGCTGCTCCGCCCGTGAGCAAGCTTTTTTGTATACTTCTTCGATTTCCTCGATCGAATCGGTCTTTCCCCAATCAAAAGACAAGATCTCCTCTACGATCTCCGCGATCGCAGTGAAAGCAAGCTTCCCTTTGAGAAACTCCTTGACTGCAACTTCATCCGCCGCAAGCAAAGCAGTAAGAGCCCCGCCTCCGACAGCATACGCCTGTCTTGCAAGCCTCGTTGCCGGGAACAGTTCTTCTTTCAGCGGCCTGAAAGTCAGAGAACCGGCTTTTTCGAAATCAAGCCGCTTTATATCCGTTACTATCCTGCCGGGATATGTCAGCGCATATAAAATCGGTAACCGCATGTCAGGAAAAGACATCTGCGCCATAACGGCTCCGTCACGTGTCCTTACCATCGAATGTATCACACATTCCGGATGGACCACGACTTCTATATCCCCGGCTTCGAACAGATACGCCGCTTCGATTATCTCAAGCCCCTTATTCATCATCGTCGCACTGTCAACAGTTATCTTCCTGCCCATTCTCCACTTCGGATGACGCAGTGCCATTTCCGGAGTGACCGCTTTAAGTTCGGCTTCCGTATAATTATAAAAAGGACCGCCGCTTGCCGTAAGAATAACGCTTTCAGGTTTTTCCCTCAGCCCCTCAAGACACTGAAATATCGCGCTGTGCTCACTGTCTACCGGGATCAGCTTTCCTTTCCCCTTTTCCATCGCCTCTTTTATTATCTCTCCGCCGGCTACAAGCGATTCCTTATTGGCCAAAGCCACCGTCAGCCCTCCCCTCAGCGCCTGACATATGACCGGAAGAGAATCTATCCCGGAAGCAGCCGCCACGATTATGTCCGCACCGCTTTCAAGCGCACCGTACAGACACCCCCTGTCCCGAGAATATAAACCCGTATACTTTGCGCCCGTTTCCTCTTTCTGCCGCCTGAGCAATTCCGCATTATGATTGCCCGTCAATGCAACCGCCTCGAACAGATCGGGATTTCTCCCGACTACTTCGACTGTCTGCCTCCCGACCGATCCTGTACTGCCCAGTATGGCTATTTTTTTCTTCATCCTCTACCTCAAAAAACCGAATACCACCGCCACTACACAGGCACACATGATCATTCCGTCGAATCTGTCCATGATCCCGCCGTGACTGCCGAGTATCTTTCCGTAATCCTTGACTCCGCAGTCCCTCTTTACCAGACTCGCAACAAGATCTCCGAATTGGTCCGCAATACCGCCGACTACACCTGAAATTATGTAACAGACTATAAGAGTAGTCTGTTCTGCATCCACCCCTAAACTGAATATATCCGCCACCTGAAATAATACATATATCGCAGCAGCTCCGAATATTCCGCCTATTATGCCTCCTGCCGCCCCTTCTTTCGTCTTATTGGGACTCAGCGCCGGACAAAGCTTATGTTTGCCGAAATGCTTCCCGAACATGTATGCAAATACATCCGTCATCGACGATACCGTTACCGCAAGCGCCGCAGCAGTAAGATATATATCTCCCGACTCCGATACCAGCGAACATATATATATAAACGCCGAAAAAGGCAACGCCGGATATACCATCGGAAATATCGCGTACATAAACCCGCCGTTCCGCACATTGCTTTTCATCGCAACCAAACTCGCCGCAACAAACCAGAATAAAAAACTCAGAACTCCGGTTACAAAAAAATCCCACCCCAAAGCTACCGCAACTATAAGCGGAACACAGCTCATAGGCGCGTAAATATAATAAAATATATTGAAACAGTCAGGGATCCTGCTCCCAAGCGTTTTTCTCATTTCCAGTATAGCCAAAGCCGCAGCCAATGCGAAAAACACAAGAGGAACTATGCGTCCGACAACTTTACCGAGTATGATAACTCCTGCAAGAACTACGGTTATTACCAACCCCATCAATACCCTTTTCATTTCAACCTGCCGAAACTCCTTTTTCTTTTTCCGTAATCTTCAATCGCGGCAAAAAAATCTTCCCTTGAAAAATCCGGCCATAATACGTCTGTAAAATACAGCTCAGCATACGCCGCCTGATATATAAGAAAATTGCTCAGCCTTTTCATACCGCCGGTCCTGATAATAAAGTCAGGATCAGGCAATCGGGAATACATATACTCGGATACCTTTTCTTCGTCAATGTCCCTGAGCCCCTCGGCAGCCATGCGTTTAAAAGCATGAACGATCTCGTCGCGCCCGCCGTAATTGAAACAAAAATTCACGGTCAGCCCGGTATTACACGATGTAAGCCGCTCCGCCTCCCTGAATTTTATCACCAGATCATATGGCAATTTCGTCACCGATCCGGATACGGTCACCCTGTAATTCCTTTTGACCAGCTCTTTCGTACGGGAAAAATACTTTTCAGCCAATGAAAACAGCCCCGATACCTCTTCCTCGGGCCGATTGATGTTTTCCGTGGAAAATACATATAATGACAGAACTTTTATGCCGGCTTCATCGGCATATCCTATAACCTTTTCCATTGTCTTCACACCCTCGGCATGACCGAAACTGCGAGGCTTGCCCCTCTTCGTGGCCCACCTGCCGTTTCCGTCCATTATAATTCCGACATGCACCGGCACCGCGCCGATCCCGTTTTCTCTTTCCATCGTCTCCCTTTCCGCGTCTGCCTCTCCGCCTTTCGGCTCCGTATGCTTTTTATAATACTACGTCTGACATATATATTACTACGACAGACATAACATGCTCATAATCCCTGTCACAGTATATATTTATGCAAATTGTACTCCTTACTTTCCTTTACGATATTATTTACCACAAAAGCTTTGTCTATTACTACTTTTTTCATTGCCCCGTTTTCATCTACGTCAAACGAAACCTCTTCTATGATGTGCTCCATTATGGAGTGCAGCCTCCTGGCGCCTATATCTTCTGATGTCGCGTTCAGCTCCACTGCCGCGTCTGCAATGGCTTCTATACCTTCGTCGGTAAATATAAGCTCTATATTGTCTACTGAAAGCAATCTCGTATACTGCTTCGTAATACTGTTTTCTGGCTCTGTCAGTATTTTGACAAAGTCATCGCGCGTGAGAGAGCTGAGCTCTACCACGACCGGAAAACGCCCCTGCAACTCGGGAATAAGATCGTTCACTTTCGATACATGGAAAGCTCCGCTGGATATAAACAATATATAATCCGTTTTGATTATCCCGTACTTTGTGTTTACCGTACATCCTTCCACTATGGGAAGAATATCTCTCTGCACCCCTTCCCTCGATACGTCAGGTCCGCCCTGATTGGATTTCCCCGCTATTTTGTCGATCTCGTCTATAAAAATTATGCCGTCGTTTTCGGCCCTCTGAAGTGCTTCGGCACTTACGGAATCATCGTCTATAAGCTTATCCGACTCAAGCTTGGTCAGAACGTCAAGAGCCGACTTCACGGTCATTTTCCTTTGCTTTGTCTTTTTCGGAAGTACCCCTCCGAATATGCTTCCGATACTTATTGATCCGCTTCCCGGCGCAAGCTCTATGGGTTTAGGCTCGTCAGGCACCGTTATGTCTATCACAAGCTGATCAAGATTATGGTTCACTATTTCGTCTTTCAGAGTTTCTTTTGTAACGCCTTCCGGAAGCAGGTCAGTATTTTTCAGCAGTATATCCGCTACCTGGTTTACCGCCCGCTGAAAGGCCTTGTCCCTTACATCTCTCGCCCTCTCCTCTCTGACCAGACGAATACTGTTTTCCACAAGATCACGCACCATGCTTTCCACGTCTCTTCCTACATATCCCACTTCGGTATACTTGGTCGCTTCTATCTTTACAAACGGCGCCTTGACTAATTTTGCAAGCCTCCTTGCTATTTCCGTCTTGCCTACGCCCGTGGGGCCTTTCATAATGATGTTCTTCGGCGTTATCTCTTCTCTTTCGGCGTCGGTCAGGCGGCTTCTTCTGTATCTGTTTCTGAGCGCGATCGCTACTGCCTTTTTTGCTTCTTCCTGTCCTATTATATATCTGTTGAGTTCCGCAACTATCTGTTTAGGGGTCATTTCCATTATCACAGCACCTCCACCGTTATATGTTTATTTGTGAACACGCATATGTCCGAAGCTATTTCCAACGCCTTGCGCGCTATTTCTTCCGCTCCGAGCTCAGTCTCGTCATACAGTGCTCTTGCTGCCGCGAGAGCATAGTTTCCGCCGCTGCCTATCGCCGCTACTCCTTTCTCCGGCTCTATTACGTCTCCGCTTCCGCTCACTATATAAAAATCATTCTTGTCCGCCACTATCATCATGGCTTCAAGCTTCCTCATCATTTTGTCGTTTCTCCAAAGCTGCGCTAGTTCTACCGCGCTCCTTGTCAGATTTCCTCCGTGCTTTTGCAGCATCTCCTCAAATTTGTCCGACAACGCAAACGCATCGGATACCGTCCCGGCAAATCCGATAACTACTTCTTCGTGAAATATCCTTCTCACTTTTACGGCGTTACTCTTCATGATCACGCTCTGTCCGCCGGTGACCTGTCCGTCTCCGGCAACGGCTATTTTTCCGTTTTTCTTCACGGCGCATATAGTAGTTCCCTTCCAGCTGTCGCTTGCCACTCTATCTTCTGACATCTTCAAATCTCTCCTTTATAAATTTATTCATGCTTTTCAGCGCCCTTTCGGCGTACGCCGACTTCCTCGCGCTTTTATCTTTTATATTCTCCGCAAATGGCGGAAGTATCGCAAAATTACTGTTCATCGGCTGAAAATCCTCAGGGTCTGCAGACGATATATATTTCGCAAGCGCCCCTGTCATCGTATCTTCGGGAAAATCAAGTCCTTCCCCCCTCTCCTTCCTGTATGCATACGCCAAAGCTGCCGTCATTCCGCTCGCCACTGACTCTACATATCCCTCCACTCCGGATATCTGTCCGGCAAAATATATGTCTTTGCTCCCTCTGAGTCTGTATGACCCGTCCAGAAGCTTCGGCGAACATATGAACATGTTCCTGTGCATCACTCCGTAACGCACAAATTCGGCTTCCTTAAGCGCAGGAATCATTCCGAACACCCTTTTTTGTTCGGAAAATGTCAGATTGGTCTGAAAACCCACAAGATTGTACATCTCGTCCGACACGTTTTCCTTCCTCAGCTGCACTACCGCATAATTCCTTGTGCCTTTGACGGGATCATTGAGTCCCACCGGCTTCATGGGTCCGAACCTGAGCGTATCCTCTCCTCTTCCCGCCATTATCTCTACCGGCATGCACCCTTCGAATATCTCTCTCTTTTCAAAATCTTTGATCTTTACTCTCTCTGCCTTGATCAGTTCATTATAAAAATTCCGATACTCCTCTTTGCTCATGGGACAGTTGATATAATCGGCACTTCCTTTTCCGTACCTTGACCCGTAAAACGCTCTGCCGAAATCCACGCTTTCTTTAGTTACTATCGGCGCGGATGCATCGTAAAAATATAAAAATCCTTCCCCTGTAAGCCCTGAAATACTGCCGACAAGCTTTTCATCCGTCAGCGGACCCGTCGCCACTATACAATCCTCGGCAAAAACTCGTTCCGCTACCTCATTATACACCTTTATGTTCGGATGACCTTTTATCCTTTCCGTAACACGCCGGGAAAAAGCTTCCCTGTCTACCGCCAGCGCCGCTCCCGCCTCGACCTTACTTGAATCGGCACATTCCATGATCAGACTACCCAGCATGCGAAGCTCCTGTTTCAGCAAACCGCATGCGTTTGTGATATCATTGTTCTTCAGCGAATTGCTGCATACGAGTTCGGCATATCCGTCGCTGTGATGTGCAGGAGAACGTTTCAGCGGCTTCATTTCATATAGTTCAGTTCTGTACCCCTTCTCCGCAAGCTGCCACGCCGCTTCACATCCCGCCAGTCCTGCACCGATTATTCTGACTCTTTTTTCCATTCTTTTTATCGTTTTTCGGAGCCGTCGTTCTCATTTGCATCCTTTCCCGACTCTCCGTCCTTACTTACGTACTTCCTTATATTCTTGCATTCCGGATATCCCGAACACGCAAGAAATTTACCGTACCGTCCGTTTTTGACTACCATCGGACGTCCGCACTTTTCACATTTTTCATCTGTTATCTCGTCCGCAGCGTCCTTCTTCTTCAAAGACCGGATATTTTTGCACTCCGGATATCCCGAACACGCGAGATATTTGCCATACCGTCCGATTTTTTCGACCATCGGACGTCCGCACTTTTCACATATCTCTTCTGTCGGAATATCTTCAGCCTTGCCATCGGCCGCTTCTTCGGCAGCTTTGTACGGACGTATGTTACGACATTCGGGATAACCCGTACATGCCAAAAACTTCCCGTATTTTCCCGTCTTCACCGCCATCGGCTTCCCGCATTTTTCGCATACTTCACCGGACAGTATCTCCTCCTTTTTAAGAGACCGTATATTTGAGCACGCAGGATATGCCGAACATGCAAGATACTTTCCGTACCTGCCTTCTTTTATCACCATCGGAGCACCGCACTTTTCACATATCTCATCCGAAGGCTCGGAATAAGACATTTTCCTGCTCTGACTTGCCGTGCTTATACGCTTTGTGAACGGAATGTAAAAATCATCGATTATTTTCCGCCAGTCCGCTCCCTTTTCTTCTATATCATCCAGCTTGCTTTCCATTTCGGCGGTGAATTCCGCGTTTACTATATCGTCAAAATACTCCTCAAGATATTCAGTGACCCTGAATCCGAGTTCTTCGGGAACTATATACTTCTTCTCGATTACGGCATAATTCCGCGCGTACAGCGTTGACAATATCGTCGCATACGTGCTCGGCCTGCCTATGCCGTTTTCCTCTAACGTCTTTACAAGCGTAGACTCGGTATAGCGCTGCGGAGGTTTAGTTTCCTTCCTCTCATGCTCCACCTTCTCGGCTCCGAGTACCTCGCCTTCCCTGAGATTCGGCATTTTTGCGTTCTCATCTTCTTCAGACTCTTTCTTCGACCTGTTTTCTCCGTATATCCTCAGATATCCGTCAAAAAGCATGGTCCTGCCAGTACTCCTGAAACCGTATTCTCCGTTCTTCGTCATTACCGTAAGAGTATCGTACTCCGCCTTCGTGGACTGACTCGCCAAAAAACGCTCATATATCAGCTTATATACCCTGTATTGATCCCGCGTGATCTTGCCTTCCAAACTCTTCGGATCCCTTTCGGGATTTATCGGCCTTATTGCTTCGTGCGCATCCTGAATGTCTTTCTTGCTCTTATATATATTATATTTTGCGGGAACATACTTCTCTCCGTATTTTTCAAGTATATACGCCTTCGCAGCCGCCATAGCCTCGTCTGCCACACGTACGGAATCGGTCCTTATATATGTCACGAGAGCCGTGTGTCCTTCACCGGGGATATCTACTCCTTCATATAGCTGCTGCGCTATTTGCATTGTAGTCCTCGAGGACAGTCCGAGTTTACTTACCGCGTCCTGCTGTAAAGTACTGGTCGTAAAGGGCGGCGGCGGCGAAGAAAAGGACTTCCCTCTCTTTATCTCGTCTACCTCAAACTTCCCTTTCCTGACGGCCTCCAATACCTCAAAACAAGTCTTTTCATCGCTTATTTTGAATTTCTTGCCGTTTTTTTCGCTCAATACCCCTTTAAATATAAGCCCCCTTTTTTCCTCACTGTATAAATACGCGGTTATCGTATAGTACACTTCGGGGACAAAAGCTTTTATCTCGCGCTCCCGGTCAACTATTATCTTCAAAGCCGCCGACTGCACCCTTCCGGCCGACAGTTTAGGCTGTATCTTTCTGCAGAGCACCGGCGACAACTTGTATCCTACCAATCTGTCAAGCACTCTCCTTGCTTGCTGCGCGTCAACAAGATCCATGTTTACTTCCCGCGGATGAAGCATCGCTTCGTTTACCGCCTTTTTGGTTATTTCATTGAATACTATCCTGTTTTTATCGTTCTTATTGAGCTTCAGAGCGTTCTGTAAATGCCAGGATATTGCCTCGCCTTCACGGTCAGGGTCGGTCGCCAGATATATCTTTTCCGCCTTCCTGACTTCCGAAGTCAACCTTTTCACGGTATCCTTTTTCTTCTCGGATATCACATAAGTCGGCTCATATCCGTGCTCGGTATCCACACCTAATTCCTTCTCGGGCAGATCACTGATGTGCCCCCCGGAAGCGTCAACGACATACCCTTCTCCCAAATACTTTGCGATAGTCTTCGCCTTTGCGGGCGACTCCACTATTACCAGATTCATTTCCTCCCCCTTCCCTTTGCAATGTATCTCCCGTGCGGAGTCTTTTCTATATACCCGAGCATCTCCATGCAGGATAATACCGAAAATAATTCCGATGTCTCCATTCCGCTTTCGGCCACAAGCTCGTTCAGCGATTTTTCCTCCGCGCTTACAAGCTCCATTACCTTCTTCTCTTCCTCAGACATATTTCCCACGTCCCTTTCTTCTTCCTTTTCCGGAAATACCGGTACGTACTTGACGTGCATTCTTTCTATTATGTCCGCCGACGAGGTAACCATACATTCGGGCATTGTCTTTATCAGCATATTGGCCCCCGCAGACGCCGTCGAATTTATCCCGCCGGGTACTACAAACAGTTCTTTGTTGTATTCTATCGCCGCGTCGCATATCCCCAACGCACCGCTCCTCTCTCCGGCTTCTATCAATACCACTCCGTCTGATAATATCGCTATCAGCCTCTTTGCCGCCGCATACATAAAAGACCCGTAACCCGCACCGAAGGAAAATTCACTCACCATCAGACCTTCCCGCGCTATCTGCTCCGTTATCGAGTTTTCCGGTCCCTGTATCATCGCGTCACACCCGAAAGGAAGCACCATTATAGCCCTTCCTCCGCATTTCACCGCCTTCTTGAGCGCTGCCGCCTCGATCCCTTCAGACGCCCCGCATACTGTCACCATCCCCGCAAGCGAAAATGCATTCACAAAATCCTCTGCAACCCTTCGTCCGTATGTCGTACAGCTTCTGGTCCCGCATACCGCTATCGTGTCCTCAGCATCAAGCAATCCCGTATCTCCCCTGCAATAAAGCATATACGGCGACCCCTCACTGTGCCTCAGCCTCTCAGGATATTCACCGTCAAATACCGATATTAATCTTATCCCGCTCTTTTCGTACTTCGCAAGATTGTACTCGACATACTCCTCCGTGCAATTCGACTTTATTATTTCGTATTTCTCTTTGCCCGTGACCTTCTCTATTGCTTCCCTTTCGGTCAATATAACATCAAAAAGACTCTCGCCGTCGCCGAAAAGAGTCATCAGTCGTTTGAATTGAACGGGAGTAACATGTGCGCCCGAAAGTATCAGCGCAGCATTATGGTTTGTCACGGAAAATCGCAAAATCCCCATATTTCCTTATAATTCATATTTCCTGTCCAAGGATCGGTATTGTATGGCCTCGGCTACATGTACCGGCAGTATGTTCTCTTCTCCCGCCAGATCCGCTATGGTCCTCGATACCTTCAGTATCCTCGAATACGCCCTCGCACTGAGCTTCAGCTTCGTGAACGCCGCCTCAAGCATAGCCTCCGACTTGCTGTCAAGCTTACAGTACTCCTTGAGCATTGCATTGTTCATCTGCGAGTTACAGTATTTCCCTGTACCTTCATACCTCTTTCGCTGTATTTCCCTCGCCGCATTCACTCTGTCTTTTATAACAGCGGAAGCCTCCGCGTCTTCCTTGTCGGTTATATCGTCATACGTCACTCCGTCTACATCTATGTGTATATCTATCCTGTCCAGCAGAGGCCCCGAAAGCTTGTTCAAATACTTATGTATCTGCGTCGGAGTACATCTGCATTCATGCTCCTTGCTTCCGTAATTCCCGCAAGGACACGGATTCATGCTTGCTATAAGTATAAAGTCAGACGGATATTCTATCTTTATCTTCTGCCTGGATACCGTCATAGTACCGTCTTCAAGAGGCTGACGAAGAGTTTCCAGCACCTTCCTCGGGTACTCCGGCAGTTCGTCGAGAAATAACACACCGTTATGCGCCAGACTTATTTCCCCGGGCAAAGCGTCTATCCCTCCGCCCGCCATCGCCGCCACCGTAGCTGTGTGATGAGGCGTCCTGAAAGGTCTGCGAGATACAAAGCCCTCCTTTTCGTCAAGTATACCGGCAACACTGTGTATCTTCGTGGTCTCCAGCGCCTCCTCGAAAGTCAGATCGGGCATTATCGTCACCACTGCCTTCGCCATCATGGTCTTCCCCGCGCCCGGAGGTCCTATATACAGAATATTGTGTCCTCCCGCTACGGCTATCTCCGTCGCCCTGCGAGCCGCATACTGCCCCTTTATGTACTTCGTGTCGTAATCCGACACCTGTCCTTCCGGAACTCTCCACTCCTCGACAGGAACCGGCGAAAACGCCTTCTCTCCCGTAAAAAAAGCGCATACATCCTTCAGCGTGGAAAACGCATATACGTCCACTCCCTCTATATATCTCGCTTCCTTGGCGTTTTCATACGGAATTATCGCCTTCCTGATCCCGGCCTGCTTCGCGGATATTAGCATCGGCAACACGCCTCTTATACCTCTTATATCACCGTTAAGAGACAATTCGCCCATTACTATATATTCGCCTATCCCTTTTGCCGCAAGTTGCTGAGTGGATAACAGCAGCCCCAATGCCAACGGCAGATCATATATCGTGCCTTCTTTCTTCGTGTCTGCCGGAGCTAAATTGACTACTATCTTCCCTATGGGATAATTGAACCCGTTGTTTTTGAAAGCCGATTTCACCCTCTCTCTCGACTCTTTCACAGACGTATCGGGTAGCCCTACTATGTCATATGAGGGTATCCCTTTGTGAAGATCGACTTCTATGTCTACCTCATACCCCTCGAGCCCTTCAAGCCCGTAACTCCTCACCTTTGAAAGCGACATTTTTCTCCCCTCACCTTTTTATCTTTCGAATTCCCTTTCTTTTCGGCAACTTTATTTTATTTTAAAGGTTACCTTGATTTTTTACAACTGTTTTTAATACCGTATACCGATTTTCTGCAATTATTTTTCCTCCCTTGTGCCGCCATCTCTCCCCTTCAACTGCCGCCTGACATCACAGACCCGAACTTCAGCTTACCTCAGTCATCAAGCTATATCACGCTGTATTTTACCAAAACACCGTGCGCGCTGTTATATTCCTCTATATAATCTATCACAAGATCGGCAGTTATGGCAAAACCGAGTCCTTCATTATTGGAATTCGCCATCTTGCTCGTTACCACCCCTATGCAGTATCCCGCTCCGTTATACAGCGGTCCGCCTGAATTACCCGGATTTATGGCACAGTCGGTCTGAATATAATCGACCCCGTCATACTGCTGTACACTGTTACTCACTACCCCTGTCGTAAGAGATATCCCTAGTCCTTCCGCGTTACCTATCGCTATCGCCGTTTCTCCTATCAGCAGCGAATCAGATAACGCAAACGTCACGCTGTTTACTCCCTCTCCCGGAAGCTCGTCAAACTTTATAAGCGCAAGATCAATATCGGTATCGTAACTCAGCACCGATACCGCATGCATATCGCTCCTGCCCTTGAATTTGCACTGTATTTTCGCGTATTTATTGGTTATCACCTTGTTCTGAAAAAACGAACGCGACTCGTATGTCACTACATGAGCATTTGTTACCATGTAACCCTCGTCGTTTATCAGCAGAGCTGTCGCAGTTGCCGAATAGGAGGTCGACGACGCGCTCTCATAACAATATACCTCTACCACGGAATCCATCATTATGTTTGCTATATATGTCCCTATCGACATGTTGCCGCCGCTGACCTCGTATTTGTAATCGAGATTCTTCATTATCTCCTTTACAAGATCACTTTTATATGTCGTAAGCATCTCGCTGTACTCTTTCTCAAGCCTGTCTCTCGATATCCCCACTATAAGAACAGTCAGCAACAACCCTATCAACAGCGTTATAACACCGACAATTATCGATATCTTAAGAGTCTTGTGCTTCACATCACTGTATTTATTGTTTACCGCTCTGTATAAATTGTTATCGTTTCCGTAAGTATAAGGGGTTTCGTCAAAAAAATCATATTCGTTTTTATGATCGTTGTTGTTCATGTTTTGCCTCCGTCTATCCTTTTACAGTCTGTCTGTCACTCCGCTTTTTATCCGAAAATAGTTTTTTCCTTTGTCGTCAGCACTATTCTATTCCCTTAACTTTAACTTATTATGAATTGTTTTTAAACTGATTTTAATACTTCCGTTTCATACGCTCTTTCATCCGTACCCTTTCTTCCTTTTATTCCGACAGTTAAATTTTTATTGTTTTTTTTGACTATAATACTACTAAAACGCTTTAAAAATATCGCTTCTTAATGTATAATTAGTTAAAATAATCAACAAGCATTCGACAAATGCGATTGGTGCGACTATGCTGAATAAAAAATACAAACCTTCAAAATCTCAAAGCGGTTTTACTTTGATTGAAATGATGGTAGCGATCGTGGTTTTAGGTATCGTTACTATTGTTATTGCGTCTGTTTTTTCTTCAATAGTCTCGCTCGCCTCTTCTGACGCACTTATCGGCGACACGCGCGACGACATTACCGTTATCGAAAACGTCATCCGCTCAGTGCTTGAAGAGTATGACACGCCCGAATACGTTTTCAATGTGTATCCTGAAGCCGGAACGGATTTCGATGCTTTCATCGCCCGCCCTTCCGACCCTGCCTCTTCATTGAATTCATATTATTTCAGGTTATCTTTTATTCCTGATGATCCTGATACCGCCGTGCTCTGCGGTTACAACGGTTCTGCTGACCCCCATTTCACGTACAGATGCGCCGGTAACGTCACCTCTATATCATTCAGTTCACCGAAAAACGTAAACGAAAATACAAGCTTAGTCGAATGTACTATCGTGTATCTCAACGGTACTTCCGTCAACTCCTACTCCTTCCTTTACGCCCGTCGCACTCAGAGCGTTCCGTAACCGAAGTTTGCTGCCGTTTTTCGGCTTACCATTAATGTTCACCGGAGAAATAGTATGAACAACGTTTCCATAAGTATCGATATATACGCTAAAAAAGCTTTTGCCATGTTTTCACCCTCCGACGGAGGTCTCGCTTCGGCTACGGTTTTCCCGATGGATATCCCCGCCCCCTTCACCGCCCCGGGCTATATCAACTATACCGGCGTTTTTACTAAAGTCTTCAATGAAATGCTCCTCGTGAACGACATCTCAGAAGCCAACATCAGACTTGCTGCACCCACGGAAGCTATTGCCATTGATTACATTTCAGTACCTAACATCGGCGGCAGAAAAAACGACGAAAATCTCTTCACCGAAGCCAAAAAACTATTCCCGAGTATTACTAAACCTGCTCAGATCAATCTCAACGTCATCAAAACCACTAAAAATCAGGTCATTTCCGTTTATTCTTTATGTAATCCCGATGACCTGAAAAGCATAAACAGACACCTCATTAATACCAACCACAACCTCAGCTTCTATACCAACAACGCCATCGCTACAGCTTCCCTCTTTGCACAGTTCACCGGAAACGGAGGCTTTCAGATCTCTTCCGGAGTTTTGGGAAAAGACAACGCCTTCATGGGCATAGACATCTCAAATCATAAAACCGAATGCTTTATCTGCAGCGGCAGCTCTGTGCTTGCTCAGTACTGCATACCTTTCGGCACCGAATTGTTTTCCGCCTTCTCTCCCAGAGACTTCCTCAATCCGAGAATGCACGCCGAAATAGAATCCCATATCTTCAAATGGCAGTTCCCTCTCTTCTCTTTTATCTCAAGATGCAAAGATCTCAATCTTCCCGTCCCTAAAAAAGCGTATGTAAGAGTGAAAGATTACGACGGTATCGTCAACCTCCTCTCAAGAGACTCCGATATGGATTTCGTCATCCTTCAACTGCCGAAAGAATATGAACTTTACGAAAATAACCTTGCCTTGCTTGCCTTGTTTCTGAACAAGGTGGACAAACAGTATAATTATATCAGATCATGAAAATCGGAAATCAGCGCGGTCTCACGTTATTGGAACTGCTGTTATCTATAGTTATTCTCGGAATAATAAGTACGTGCGTCATAAGCGTCGCGCTAACTTCTACGCGCGTTTCTTCACGTACAAACGAAAGCCTTTTCTCAGCTAATATAACTTATAACATCCATGAGCTCTGGCTGGACCATACCTTCAACGATACCGACCCTTCTTATGAGAGCTTCTTCAATACCCTTGCCATGTTTTACGACGCTGAAAACCTTGCCTCAGACGACGCTCTTTCCGGCCTCGATTCCCCTCTTTCCGTTGACTCCGGAAGCTTCTCGCTGAAACCTTTCGGCCCGGATCTGGGTCTTGCCCGCGCCGTCTACAAAACCTCTTCTGCCGATCCGCTTGTCGGAAAACATGTGTACTACATCTTTTTCTCGGCTGCTTGGTCACAATGCTCCTATGGCGACAGCATCGCTTTTTATGCCGCTGTCACCCCATTTTATTACGAAACGTCTGTTACCGATATTTCCGTGAGAATTTTCTCCTGTACCACTCAAGGCTCGATTTCCGGAAATGACTTGCTTCTCTATAATTTCACGGAGTCCTGAAACGGAGGTTATTATGTCTGGTAAACATCTTCATTCTCTGTTCCGCAGAAAAAGCAAAAGCTTTCTTAAATACCGTAATGACGGCGGTTTCGCCCTTATGGCTACTATGGTCGTCCTAGTGGTCTTTTCCATCATTGCCGCTTCCCTTATTTCAGCAGACATGGCTCAAATGAAAAGAAGAAGCTCCACTATGCTTAAAGCTCAGCAGCGTATGTTGCTCGACCGCGCCGCTCAAACCGCCCTCAATATCTATACATCGGAGACAACCGCTCAGAATTTTACCCTGAATATCAACGGCATCACTTACACCTTCACCGTTCAAGCCTCTTTCGGAGAGTTCTCTAACACCATTTCCATTACCCCGCACAGCTCAGATATGAACGAAATGCTTACCGTCCACTTTACTCAGGATAAAAAAGTCATCAGCTGGGAATACGAGAACGTCCCGTGATCATCGATAATTTGTCTGAGCACCCCGACTCCCTTTCCTCGGCTTTCAGCCTGAACCCCGACCTTCTTCTCATGTCAGTCTGACTGAATCCCGACTTTCTTCCCGCACCATTTTGCCCGAACGACTCATACTGCCTTATTTATCTTGTAAATGTCAGTTTTCCGTTCGGCCGAAAGATAAAACTCAGCTTTTGACAACCAGTTCATATTGCTTATATCGCAGGATTTGTCCGCCGGAGAAATTTTATGCCCGAAAATATATCAAACATCCTTTTTATGGTACTTTCCGCCCTTCTCGGAGCTGTTTTCGGAAGCTTCCTGAACGTCGTCATATACAGACTCCCGCTCGGAATGAGTCTTGCTCTCCCGCCTTCACATTGTCCGGTATGCGGAGAAAAGCTTAAATGGTACCATAATATCCCGGTTTTATCGTATATTTTCCTCAGAGGTAAATGTGCCTTCTGTAAAACCCGTATTTCTCCGAGGTATATTTTCGTGGAATTGCTAAACTGCTTCCTGTGGCTGATTTGCTACCTCCTTTACGGGAATACCTTGTTTACCTTCACCGCTATGATTTTTCTCTCCGTCCTTATCTGCGTTTTTTTTATCGACTCGGAACACATGATAATACCGGACTCTCTGAATATAATCATCGCGCTCCTCGGTCTGATCCTGGTCCTTTTCGGAAACAACGCTCTTTCAGCGTCTCCGCTTGACAGAATTCTGACCGCCATCGGTATGCTCTGCTTCGGCCTCCTCCTCTTCTTCTCTTTTAAATTCTTTGCAAAAAAAGAAGCTATCGGAGGAGGAGATATCAAATTCTTTGCCGCCGCAGGCTTGTTCCTCGGCTGGAAACTCATTTTCCTCGCCGTCTTTGCCGCTTCCGTTGCCGGCTGTGTATTTATCCTTGCGTCAAGACTTTCTTCCCGCAGCAAATCGCCCGGCAAACCTTACCCCTTCGGGCCCTTCCTTGCCGTTACATCAGCTATTTCGATGTTCTTCGGCAATACTATCATTAATTTTTATGTCAGTCTTTTTAATTAGGAGGCTTAAATGAAAAGATTTTCTTATACGGCTGTCGACATCAATAAAAAGAAAATGAAAGGGCAGTTCGTTGCAAATGACGAGGAACACCTTCGTTCCCTTCTTTCAACTCAGGATCTTTTCCTCGTTAAATGCAAAGAGATCAAAAGATCTACTCCCAATCAGTTCTTCTCCCTCGGCGGGTCTGTAAAACTTAAAGACATTGCCGTTTTCTGCAATCAGTTTTCAAGTATGTTCGCCTGCGGTATGGAAATAGATCAGATCCTCGAAACCCTCCTTTACCAACCCTTCCCCTCCCTCTTCAAATCCATCATTCAGGAACTTTTAATGGATGTCAGATCGGGCGTCTTTCTCTCAGACGCCATGAAAAAACATAAAAAGGTTTTCGCCGAATTTATGGTAAGCATGGTTTCGGTAGGCGAAGCAAGCGGCCAGCTGGACAGCGTTTTCAGAAAACTTACAGAGTATTACAACAATAAAATACTCATCCGTTCGAAGATTATCTCTGCCTGTATTTATCCCGTCATGCTTATCGTCATGGGTATAGGTATACTCGCTCTTGTCATGCTTTACATCATGCCGCAATTCCGTAACGTGTTCCTCGAACTCAACCTCGAATTACCGCGGATCACCGTCATCCTGTTTGATATCAGCGATTTCTTCAATAACTACTGGAAAGAACTCCTTCTCGGATTAGGCGGTGTCGTACTTATCATAGTGGCGCTGAATTTCACAAAAAAAGGCAAACTCATGTTTCACACTTTAATTGCCCATCTTCCGAGTATAGGCAAGGTCGTTGAGGCGGGGTTTGCGTCACGTTTTGCACGCTGCTTCTCTACTCTTATCGGCAGCGGTATGCAGATAGTGGATTCCATGGAACTCATTTCTACCATGCTGGGAAATAAATACTACGAAAAACGATTCGCTCCCGCCATCGACGACGTGAAAAAAGGCTATACCCTGACCCGCGCATTCAACAGGACCGGCATTTTCCCGAGAATGCTCCTTCAGATGGTTTCCATAGGAGAAAAAACAGGCACCCTGGACGAAACTCTTTCCCGTTCTTCCGGCTATTTCGATCAGCAGCAAAATGATATGATCAACAGCGCTACCAATCTTATCCAACCTATCCTTCTCGTACTTATTGCAGGTATGCTGATCGTCGTCATGCTCGGAATTTTTGTTCCGCTCATGGATATTATCAACCAGTTAGGCGCTACTACCTGATAAAGAAGAGGCTATTATGAATTACAATAAAACGGTTTTAGACATTTTTGCAGATAAAGAGATAATTAAAAAAGCCGACGCGGATAAATATTTGAAATTCTGCGAAAGCAAAGGCGTTTCCGCCGGCAGAGTCCTCATGGACGAAAAAGCAATCACCGAAGAACAGTACGCAACCGTCATCGGCGAAGTGATGGGCATGCCTTTTATCTCTCTCGATAATCAGTTCATAAACAAAATGGCTCAGGGCAATACGGTCACTAACGGCTTCATCAAAAAACACCGTATCATCCCCGTCGACGTGGACGAAAACGGTATTCTGACCGTTGCGGTCGCCGATCCGCTAAATCTGAGCGGTATCAATGCGCTCAACGCTCTCATTCAGAAACCGAAAAAATACGTCGTTGCCAACCCTTCCAAAATCGATAATTACATCGCTTCCCTTTTCGCTGCAGGAGCTACTACCTCGGCTATAGGCGACCTTCAGGAACAGTTCGGTAATACCAAAGAATTCGACACCGTCGTTCAGAATGATCCTGTAAATGCTCCCGCCGTAAGACTGGCAGATTCGATTATTCGTGAAGCTATTCCTCTTCGCGCAAGCGATATCCATATCGAACCGTATGAAAACAGAGTGCGCGTCAGATACCGTATCGACGGCGAACTATCCGAACGTTTCGAATTCCCTATTAACTCCTATCCTGCTGTTCTGGCAAGATACAAAATCATGTCCGGTATCAATATTGCCGAAAGACGTATTCCCCAAGACGGCAGAATTGCCAAAGTGATAGACAATATCGAATACGATTTCCGTGTTTCCACTCTTCCCGTTTCCGACGGTGAAAAAATCGTTATTCGTATTCTCGACAAAAACTCCTTCGCCTTTACGCGCGAAAATCTCGGCTTTACTCCGAAAGAAAATACCCTCGTCAACCGCTTCCTCGAACAGCCTCACGGCATCATTCTGCTTACCGGCCCTACCGGATGCGGCAAAACCACCACTTTGTATTCTTTCCTTCAGGAAATAAATAAGCCCACAGTAAATATCGTCACGGTTGAGGATCCTATAGAATACACCATTGAAGGCATCAATCAGGTGCAGGTAAATAATCGCGCCGGCCTCACTTTCGCCACCTCCTTGCGCGCCATACTGCGTCAGGACCCCAATATCATCATGATCGGCGAAATGCGCGACGAGGAAACGGCAGATATCGCCATCAGAGCCGCCATTACCGGCCACCTGGTTTTTTCCACGCTCCACACCAATGACGCTCCCGGCAGCGTTACAAGGCTCCTCGACATGAAAATAGAGCCTTATCTCCTTGCAGACGCTCTGGTAGGAGTCATTTCCCAAAGATTAGTCAAAAAACTTTGTCCCTACTGCAAAGAAAAAGTCATCACAGGTCCGACTCTGACTTCTTCTCTCGGCTTGGACAGACCGACCGAAATCTATGAACCCCGCGGCTGCAGATACTGTAACTATACCGGCTACAAAGGCAGAACCGCCGTCCATGAGGTCCTTTCAGTTGACGACAACCTTAAATACGCCATTTCCGAAAGATATCCTTTAGATGACATCAGAAGGATCAGCGTAGAAAACGGAATGGTGCCGTTATGGGACTCCGGACGCAATCTCGTTATAGAAGGCGTCACCAGCGTTTCGGAGCTGCTCACTATTACAGAGAAAACCTGACACCATTGCCGACACTCATTTTAACGATTTTTACTTTCTTGTCCTACCCCGCTTCCCCCTCTCATATACTTAAATATGAAACTGAAAAACAGTATTTTGGGAGGGGTCCTTTTTATTCTCCTGATCGTATTCCTTACAGATCCCGCCGATTATGCCGAAGCCGTTTTTGCCGGCCTGAAAATCTGGGCGTCAAGCCTCTTGCCCGCCATGCTGCCTTTTATGTTTATTTCAAGGCTCATACTCGACTACGGCGACCTTACTTTCATTCTCCGCCCGGCTGAAAAACTGCTTTCTTCCGTTTTCGGCGTAAACAAAGCCTTCGCTCTGCCGTATGTTTCCGGACTCCTTTCCGGTTACCCTTCTGCTGCTTTGCTTGCCGGTGAACTGTGCAGAAAAAATATCGTACCTGCCTTCCAGCTGGAAAAATTCCTTTCTTTCTCTCTCACAGTCAGCCCTGTTTTTGCTCTTGCTTCTCTTCCGCTTCTTTGCCGTCTTCCGAATAATATCGCGTTCATCGTTTTCTTTTCCGACCTCGCAGGCTGCGCCCTCTGCGGAGCCCTTTTCAATATTTTTGCCTCTGAACGCTCTCCTTCTTCGTCACCCTCCCTCCGAATATCATCCGATACGTATATACCGCCTAAAAGTATCGGAAATATACTTTCAGAATGTATTCAGAGTTGTCTTATGGTCGGAGGCTTCGTCGCGGTTTTTTTTATGTTTATTCAAATGATCTCCCGCCTTGGCCTACCTCAGTTTTTTATCGTCATACTCAGCGGCCTGATCGAAATGACTTCGGGATGTATCGCCGCTTCGGGCTTCTTCGGTATGAATATTCTCCCCGTTGTCATAACTTTTTTTGTTTCTTTCGGCGGCGTTTGCGTGAACCTTCAGTGCTTCGCCTTCGTTTCGCAATACGGAGTCAAATTTCCCCGCCTTCTTTTCCTGAAATTTCTGAACGCACTCTCTGCAACAGCAGTCTGCTCCATCCTCCTGCTTCTCCTTAACCGCTTCAGTTGAGCTTCCGGAATATAATTACGATTTCTCTATCGTTTCTCGCTTTTGCCTTTAACCGCTTCAGTTGACCTTAAAAATATCAAATACCAAAAAACCGCCTGCACTTTTCAGCACCGGCGGCTTCTCTTTCTTTTTCTACGTCATAAACGGCTTTGTCAACTATCCGTTACAGCGCGTCTTTGCTCTCAGCCTCACAGTAATGACAACGATATATGTTCTTCTCCGGATCGGTAAGATCGAAAATCTGATCGATTTCCTGTTCGTCCACGGTGATACAGCGCGGATTCCTGCACTTTATCACGTTTACTATACGCTTGGGCTTTTCAACGTGTTTCTTCTCCACAAGCTCAGAATTCTTTATAAAGTTGACCGTCACCCCGGGATCGATATACCCGAGAACAGATAAATTGATGTCTATGGGAGCGTCGATTTTTATTATATCCTTTTTGCCCTGTCTTCTGCTCTTGGCATGCATTATGATCGCTACGCTGCAATCAAGTTTATCAAGCTCAAGATATTTATATATGCTCATCGCCTTCCCCGCAGTGATATGATCCAATACTATCCCGTTTTTTATGCTGTCTATATTCATACTTCCCTCCTAAGCGCTGAGTTCCAATAAAAACATTATCAGCGCCATTCTGATAAATTTTCCGTTTTCGACCTGCCTGAAATAACATGCTCTCGGATCATCGTCTACTTTTACAGATATCTCGTTTACTCTCGGAAGCGGATGCAGTATCCTGAGATCCTCTTTTGCCGTTACAAGTTTTTCGGGATCGAGAATATAGCTGTCTTTGAGCCTTATATAATCCTGCTCATTGAAGAAACGCTCCCTTTGTACCCTTGTCATATACAATACGTCAAGCTCAGGCATTACCTCCTCCATAGAAGATGTTTCATAATACGGCAGTTTGTTCTTCTCAAGAACACCCTCTTTGATATAATCGGGTATCTTCAGCTCGTTAGGCGATATAAATATGAACTTTATCCCGGAATTTCTGTGAAGTGCGTTTACAAGTGAATGTACCGTCCTGCCGAACTTAAGATCTCCGCAAAAACCTATTGTGAAATTATCGAGTCTGCCTTTTTCTCTGTGTATTGTCAGAAGATCGGTAAGAGTCTGCGTCGGGTGACAGTGTCCGCCGTCGCCGGCATTTATGATGGGAACTGTCGTCCTTCTCATTGCCGCAATTGGCGCACCCTCTTTAGGATGCCTCATAGCTATGATATCTGCATAACAACCGACTGTCTGTATCGTGTCCGTCACGCTTTCGCCTTTTGCGGTCGAACTGCTGGAAGCAGACGAAAAACCGATCACATGCCCGCCCAATTCATACATCGCCGCCTCAAATGACAACCTTGTCCGCGTGCTGGGCTCAAAAAACAACGTTGCCAACTTCTTCCCTTCGCATACATGCGCATACTTCTGTCTGTTTGCGATTATGTCTTCCGCAACTCCGATAAGTCCGTCAATCTCACTCACGCTCAGATCCGTGATATCCATTAAATGTCTCATTTTCCTCTCCTTGCCTTTTTTGCTTATGTATTCCCGATCCAACTTTCATCGGATGGATCATCCCTGAACTTCTTCAGCGCGTCGATACTGCTCTGCTTTATTATTCCCTTTTCTGCCGCCGCTTCGCATACCGCATCAAAATCCGTAAGACTGAAGTACTTCGTCTGAGCTGCCTCAAAATTTTCCTGAGCCTTCTTCATGCCGTATGTCATAATGCTGACTACACCAAGTACCTCCGCTCCGGCTTCCCTGAGCGTTTCCACTACTTCTATTACGCTCCCGCCGGTGCTAATAAGATCCTCGATCACTACGGTCTTTTCTCCGCCGACAAGCTTTCCTTCTATTTTATTGTTCCTGCCGTGGTCTTTGCTGCCGCTCCTGACATATCCCATCGGAAGCCCCGTAAGATGCCCGCATATGGCTGCATGCGCTATCCCTGCAGTACTGGTGCCCATAAGCAGCTCGACTTCGGGATACTTCTCCTTTATAAGCACAACAAGCTCTTTCTCTACTTCTTCCCTTACTTCCGGTGCAGTCAGTATCAGCCTGTTGTCACAGTATATCGGACTCTTTATCCCGCTCGCCCATATGAAAGGCTTCTCCGGCCTCAAAAATACCGCCCCGATTTTCAGTAAACTCTCCGCTATGTCTTTTTTACTCATCACCCAAAAACTCCTTTACACATCTTTCGTATGCCGCGACCGGATCATCTGCCTTTGTTATCGGTCTCCCTACTACTATATAATCCGACCCCGCCTCCTTTGCCATGGCCGGAGTCATGATCCTTTTCTGATCGTCTGCATTCCCGTCCGCAAAACGTATCCCCGGCGTAACGGTTATAAAGCCCTTTCCGCAATGCTCCTTAATCTCGCCCGCTTCGTGAGCAGAACATACTACTCCGTCCAGTCCGCTCCTGCTTGCGTTTTCTGCGTAACCCAAAACCGTTTCTTTCATGCCCTTTTCTATATACAGCTCTTCTTTCAGCATCCTCTCGTCCGTTGACGTCAACTGTGTTACGGCTATCAGCAACGGCCTGTTTTCCCCCAGTCCGTTGATAGCTGCCTTCATCATCTCACTTCCTCCTGCAGCGTGCAGATTGAGCATGTCCGCGCCAAGCGCCTTCAGTGACCGCATTCCTCCCATCACCGTATTCGGTATATCGTGCAACTTCAGATCAAGAAAAATTTTATGACCCATTCCCTTTATTTGCCTGACTATTTCCGGCCCTTCACTGTAAAACAGCTCCATACCGATCTTTACAAACGGCTTCTTTCCGGTAAACCGCTTAAGAAATTCAAGCGTTATCGCTCCGCTACCGAAATCACAGGCTATTATTACGTCTTTACCCATGTGCCCCTCCTATTATCTCCTTTATGCTTTGTACTTTCATTTTATCCAATATCTCGTCGAGTCCTTCGATTATTTCTTTCATCGCATACGGATTTACCAGGTTTGCCGCTCCGACCTGTATTGCGGTCGCTCCGCATAACATCATCTCCACCGCCTCTTCGGCATTCGATATCCCCCCCATCCCTATAATGGGGATCTTTATCCTTTCATACGTCTGCCAAACCATCCTCAGCGACAGCGGAAGTATGGCTCCTCCCGATATGCCTCCCGTAATATTTGCAAGAACAGGCCTCTTCTTGTATATGTCTACCCGCATGCCCAGAAGCGTGTTTATCATGCTTATCCCGTCGGCACCTTCAGCTTCACAGGCTGCCGCAATTTCGGTAATGTCGCTCACGTTCGGACTCAGCTTCATGTAAAGCGGCTTTTTTACGACCTTCCTTACTGCACGGGTAACTTCCGCTGCCCCCGATGCCGTGGTCCCGAATGCCATACCTCCGTTATGCACATTCGGACAGCTAATATTTACCTCAACTATCCCTACTTTTTCTTCACGGCTTATCCTTTCACAGCTGTATACGTAATCTTCGATCGAAAACCCGCTTATATTTGCAATTACCTTTTTATGATAAAACTCCCCGAGCTTTTTCAGCTCATTATTTATTACACTGTCTATACCGGGATTCTGAAGCCCGACTGAATTCAGCATTCCGCCCGGACACTCCGCTATGCGGGGAGTATCGTTCCCGTACCTCGCCTCGCGCGTCGTTCCCTTGAAACTGAATGTGCCTAATATATTCGGGTCGAAAAAATCTAAATAATCTCCTCCGTATCCGAAGGTACCGCTTGCTGCAATTACAGGGTTATCAAGCTCCCACCCCGACAGCTCAACTCTCAGATCCGCCATAACAGCTCCTCCATATCAAATACAGGTCCGTCTTTACATACCCTCTTCCATCCGGTTTTTGTCTTTATCGAACACCCCATACATGCTCCAAATCCGCAACCCATCCTCTCTTCAAGGCTGAGCTGACCTCCTTTAACCATAGAATGTTCGCATAAAGTTTTAAGCATCGGAGTCGGACCGCATGCGTATACGTAGCATTCTTCTTTTATACCGTCAGTCACCATCCCTTTTCTGCCTGTGTCCCCGTTTACCGTATAGATCTCGGTATCGAGTCCGAGAGCACGGAACTCGCCGGCGTAAAATACATCTTCTCCTGAATTGAAACCTAAGATCACCTTGGGCTCAATCCCTTCCCTCACCATCTTTTTCGCCAGTCCGTACAGCGGAGGCACTCCGACGCCTCCACCTATAAGTATCTGAGTTTCATCCCGCATCAATATATCAAATCCGTTGCCCAGTCCTAAGAGTACACGCACTTCCTCTCCCTCTTTCATCTCCCTGAGCTTTTTCGTTCCGCTCCCGACCTGCTTTATTATTATCCTCAGCTCTCCTCCGCCTTCTTCGCACACCGAAAAAGGCCGACGTAAATATAATCCGTCGACTGTTACATTTATAAATTGTCCGGGCTTTTCAAAATCTTCTCCGTCATATTCAAATACCAGTTCGAATATGTCGCGCGCAAGCACCCGGTTACTTTTTACTCGAAGCAAAGTATCTCTCATCCCTGTATACCGCCTTCCCTCCTACTATAGTCATCACCGGCAATCCTGTTAGCATTTCCCCGTCAAAAGGTGTGGCTTTCCCCTTGCTGTAAAACTTCTCGCTTTCAACTTTCCATTCCCGGTTGATATCTACCACCGTATAATCCATGAGTTCTTTGTAATCGCCCAATCTGAATATCCTTCTCGCATTAACCGACATCAGCTCCGTTAATCTCTCAAGCTTGATGTAACCCCCGAGGACAAGACTCTTATACACCGCACCAAACGAGGTTTCTAACCCTACCACTCCGTTTAAACTTCCTCTCAGACCTCCGCTCTTTTCTTCAGCAGAATGAGGAGCATGGTCCGTCGCTATAACGTCAATCGTCCCGTCACATATACCTTCAAGCAAAGCGTCCCTGTCTTTTCCTGTCCTTATAGGCGGATTCATTTTGAACCTTCCCTCGTCTTTGAGCTGATCGTCCGTAAAACAAAGATAATGCGGCGCTGTTTCGCACGTCACCGGCAGTCCGCTTTTTTTGGCTTCGCGTATCAGACTGACGCTCTGCGCCGCCGATATATGACATACATGATATTCCGCCCCGGTCTTTGCCACTAATTCGATATCCCTGGCTATCTGTCTGTACTCGCTCTCGGCATCATTCCCGATAAGTCCCCATTCTTCAGCCTTATGCCCCGCATTGACACTCCATCCCGCCGCAATCAGACTTTCATCCTCACAATGCGCCGAAATAACCTTTCCGAGATTCTTGGATATCAGCATCGCTTCTTCCATAAGTGCGGAGTTCTGCACGCCTTTCCCGTCGTCCGAATACCCGACTACGCCATATGCCATTCCTCGCATATCAGACAGCTCTTCCCCTTTTTCACCGACCGTTATCGCTCCGAACGGATGTACCCGCACAACCGCACTTTTACTAATGATTTCAAGCTGTGTCTTCAATGCCTGCGGGTTGTCGGGCACGGGCTTCAGGTTGGGCATCGCGCATACCGACGTAAAACCTCCTTTCGCTGCACTTTTCGTTCCGGATAAAACAGTTTCTTTATAAGAAAAACCGGGTTCCCTGAGATGCACATGTACATCTGCCAAACCCGGCAAAATTATTAAATCTTTTATATCGTATTCTTCAGAAGATGCGGAAACACCTACGGTCAGATCCGCCCGGCTGAACTTGCCTTCATCGTACAGCATTCCGCCCCTTAATCTCATCTTCTAAGCCTCCCGCACATTTCTCTTATTATACCACATTTTACTTCTGCTGTCTAACGTTTTGCAAGCGACTTTGACATTTAAACCTGATCTTCGTATTTTCCTTTCGTAATTTTCCTGTCAATTGCCGGTATGCTCCATTCTATCAGAATGCACAGCAAAGCTATTATGAGAGCTGTCGCAAAAAGCGTGGCAGGATCAAACTCAGCGCTTGCCTGTTTCATCATCGCCCCTATCGACAACGCGGTCTGCGCTATCGCCTCAGCCGATACGACAAGTTTCAGCGACAGACTGAGCCCGCTCCCCGCACCCTCTATCAGCGACGTGTGCATAAATGGAACATATACGTATCTTATTATGCTTAACCTCCCCCCGCCTTCAAGCCATACACCTTCCACATAAGCCTTATCTATCCCGGATAAAGCCGAATAAAACATTGTGAAAAGCGTAGGAAACACTACAAGAGAAGCTACTATCACAGGCGTTATTTTTGCTCCCGTCCAAAGAAATACCAATAATATCACCGTTATCGTGGGCACGGCGCGCACTGCCGATATCACCGGATTTACCGCTTTGAATATACCTGTCGACCTGCATATCACCGCACAACCTAAAGCACATATATACGATACCGCAAACGACAACGATCCGCGTAAAAATGTATTCATCAGACGCAAAGGAAAATCATCGGAAGGGAAAAGTTCTAAAGCGCGTATAAGTGAATCCGCCGGCGACGGAAATAATACGGGATTGGCATATACCGCCGACGCTATCCACCATACTGCTACTGCCGCCGCTACTCCTGTCAGCGGCATCAACGTGTTTATTATCCTCCTCGCTTTACCCTTTTCCCTTTTCATAAACCTCTATTTTTTCCCTTATTATCAGAGTCCGTAAAAAAATCCGTCTTTATTTATCGAAAGTCCGAGTTCAGCAATATACTTCTCTACGGAATCCTTCGCTTCCGAAGCTTTCTGCATTCCCACATTGCAACGCACAGCCGTTTCACGGGTCAATGAAGTGATACTCGGTTCTGTTCCTTCAAGCATATTCTGCGTTATCAGCTCAACTGCTCTTTCCGGATTCTCTTCAACAAAACCTACGCCTTCCTCCATACCTTTAACGAACTGCTCTATAAAATATCCGGGCAGACTGTTGTATGCTATAAGACATGCCTGAGGATAACCTTCAAATCCCGTGACTCTTTGCCACTCCTCCTGAAGATCAAATACTATCTTCCCTCCGGTTTTTTTCATAGCCGTGGTCACTGCAGGTTCTCCCAAAAGCGCCGCGTCCACTTTCCCCGCAACTATAAAGCCTATCGCCGCTCCGCCGTCATCAGCGTAAAGTATTGTCACCTTCCCTTCCTGCGGCTCATCACCTTCAGCTACTTCTATTCCGTCTGCAGCAAGTACGCTTCTCAGCACAAGATCAGGTGTCTGCGCCTGCCCTATTACCGCAATGACTTTTCCTTTAAGCTCTTCGGTAGATGTATAATCTTCACCGGATACCATATATAGATTTCCAAATGTGTTTACCGAGATCATGCTGATATCCTTCCCCGCATTGAATACATTGACCGCCGCATTAGTAGGCATTATCGCCATATCCGCGCTTCCGTTTGATACATACGCCGCTATGGTATTGCTGGGTACCACGGTATACGTGACTTCTTTTCCAGCAACCTCGGTATAGTTCTCCATCATATAAGCAAGAGCAAGCGCCGGTGCACCGTCCGGAAGATAAACGTTTATCTTTTCATCTTTCCTGTCAACACATCCGGCAACCGCAAAAACAAGCAGTACCAAAGCAAAAATCACCAAAACTTTCTTCATGTTCCTCATCTCCTTTTATATGCTCCTTATCAGAGCCTTCGCACTTACACATTTTATCATGCCCAGTTTTCCCGTTATGCCGTTTATGATCTCCTGATCCGCATCCACTACCGCAGTGATTATCGAGATGCCTCTCTCATGATAAGGAATCCCCATCCTTCCAATCACGTAATCTGCGTAAGTCCGGAAAACTTCGTTGACCTGATCGGCACATTCAGTATTTTCCATGATAACAGATATAACCGCAACTTTTTTCTCTTCCATTTTTTTCCTCCAAAAAAAATCTTCCTCCGGCTCGGAAGGAAGAAACCAATAATAACATAAGTTATATCCGATCCTTTCCCGTAGGGACGTACCTTCCGGCTCAGGTTACTGTCAGTATAAACCCAAGCAAATATATTGTCAAGTATTTTTGTACGATATATTCCCGTTTCTCAGCTCAGTTAGATACCATATTAAAGCAAAAAGCTTCAGAATATACTTCGCCCTTCGTCTATCCTTTCTGTATGTCCAATTTCCTGACTTACACTTTGCTTTTTATCAGGCCCTTTCACTTGACATATGCTTTTCAAGTCTATCTGAATCATATGGTTATCGTACGGTTTTATCAGGCCTTTCACTTGACATGTTCTTTGCCCTTTGTCTATCCTTTATAAAAAAACGGGGGTTTCTCCCCGCTTTTTTCATATCGCCGATATCAGGACTCAAACTGACTTTTATAAAGTTCCTTATAAAAGCCGTTCTGAGCCATCAACGAATCATGAGTACCCTGCTCTATGACGTCACCGCCTCTCATGACAAGTATTACGTCAGCATTCCTTATCGTAGATAATCGGTGAGCAATGACAAAACACGTCTTATCCTTCATCAGGTTCAGCATTGCGTCCTGAATTTCCCTTTCCGTACGCGTATCCACATTGGAGGTCGCTTCATCGAGTATCAGCATTTTGGAATCGAGGAGCATTGCACGCGCAATGGTAAGAAGCTGTTTTTGTCCCTTTGAAATATTTATCGCGTTATCACTCAGTATTGTATCGTAGCCGCTAGGCAAAGACATTATAAAATCATGTATCTTCGCTGCTTTGCATACATTTATTACTTCGTCACGAGTAACGCCCTCTTTCCCGTACGCTATGTTGTCGAAAATCGTACCGTAAAAAAGCCATGTGTCCTGCAGGACCATCGTGTACCCCAAACGAAGACTTCTTCTCGTTACGGTTCTGATATCCTTGTCGTCCACGTAAACTCCGCCCTCATTAACATCGTAAAAGCGCATAAGAAGATTTATAAGAGTAGTCTTTCCTGCACCTGTAGGCCCGACTATCGCAACCACTCCCCCCTTTTTGGCGTGCAGACTGAGATTATGTATTATATCACGACCGGGATCATAAGCAAATCGCACATTCTTCATTCTTACGTCCCCTTCAATATTATCGAGTATTATTGCATCTTTGCTGTCTGCCGGTTCCGGTTCTTCGTCAAGCAGACGGAAAACTCTTTCAGCCGCGGCAAATGCAGACTGCAATTCGCTAAGCACGTTTACAAATTCGTTTATCGGTCCGGCAAACTTCCTCGAATACATTACAAACGATGAAAGGTCTCCCAATGAAAACGTTGCTCCGCTTGACATATACAGCAAAGCACCGAATACGCTAACTAATGCCAGAGAAACATTATTGATAAAATTCGTGCATGGCCCCATCATTGTACCGTAATAATCGGCTTTGTAATAAGCTTCTACGGCTTCGTCGTTTTTCACGCTCATGCGATCTATCATAGCTTCTTCACAGTTATAAACTTTTATGGTTTTCTGACCGTTAATTATTTCTTCGATAAAACCGTTCAACTCTCCAAGCTTACGACTTCTCGTTCTGAATAACGGATGAACTCTTTTAGCTATATATCGAGTAAGAAAATAAGAGACCGGAACCGTTACTACAAAAACCAATACCAATGAAGGACTTATACTCAACATCATTATCAATGACCCGGCGACCGTAAAAATCGTCGTGAGTATCTGGACTATATCTCCTGACAAAGATGCGTTCACGGTATCTATATCATAAGATATGATGCTTATGACGTCACCAATATGATGCGTATCGAAAAAACCGACAGGTAAAGACACAAGTTTATCGAATACATCCTTTCTCATCCTGAATACAACATTTCTGCTCAGTTTTATCATAAGCAGTGAAAGTATATAATTCAGAGCCGATGAACAAAAATAAAACAATGCCATCAAACCGCAGTAAAGATAAACGGAATAAAAGTCCACATTGCCCTCACCGAGATTGATTGCGTCGATTGCCTTTCCGGAAAGTATAGGACCGATCAGGTTGAAAGCGTTGCTCGCTGCAGAAAGGAAAAGTATCACGATGAACAAAAACCTGTATCTTATAAGATACTTGCCGAGTCTTTTAAGAATATAAAGCTTATTTTTCTTTTTGACCTCTTTCCCGGAGGAGCTTATTTCAGGCTGATTCTTTTTCTTCATAATAATTCCTCCGCTCCCATCTGGACCTGATAAATATCTTTGTACTGTTCGCATGAAGCAAGAAGCTGCTCATGCGTACCCATTCCGATAACCTTCCCGCCGTCCAGCATAATGATCAGGTCGGCATACTGGATCGAACTGATTCGCTGCGCTACTATTACGGTAGTCGTGTCGCCGTAATTGCTTCTTAATGCCTTTCTGAGGTTTGCGTCGGTTTTATAATCGAGAGCACTGGAACTGTCATCGAGAATGAGAATCTCGGGATTCCCTGCAAGAGCACGGGATATTAACAGACGCTGCTTCTGTCCGCCGCTCAGATTTGCTCCCGCTCCGGTAAGTTTATGCTCAAGCCCGCCTTCCTTTCCGGCAAGAATTATATCGGCCTGAGCAGTCTTGGTAGCCGAAGCTACATCGGTTTCGCTGATATGTCTGCCTAAAAGGATGTTTTCTTTTATTGTGTCTGCGTATACAAAATCATTCTGAAATACAACACCGAATTTCCTGTGAAGCTCACCCGCAGGGATCGACCTGATATCCCGTCCGTCTACTGTGATGCTTCCGCTGTCGGCGTCATATAACCGGAGCATTAAACTGATGAGCGTGGTTTTCCCGCTTCCGGTTCCGCCGATGATGCCGAGCGTGTCACCTTTTTTCAGTTCAAAACTTATATTTTCAATATCGTTTCTTTTCTTGTTATAAGAAAAACTTACGTTCTCAAATTTCAGACGGAAATCATTTTTTATTTCGGTATCGTTTATCAGCAGCATATCCTTGGGCGCTATCATTACTTCCTCGATACGCTTTGCACTCGCCGCCCCCTTTGTGTATAAGGTGAAAATTCGCGTGACCATGATTATCGCATTGAGTATCAATACAAAGTAGCTTAAAAAAGGCACGATCTTTTCCGGTGTCATTACGCCGTATTCAACCCTGAATGCACCTACAAATACCACTATGGTCAACCCGAGATACAATACAAAACTCAGCAATGGTCCGGATTTCGCCATCAGAAGATTCGCTTTCTGATCCCTTTTCATAAGTTCGGCATTTATTTCGGTAAACCTTTCTTTTTCATAGTCGGTTTTAGAAAGCGCCTTTATGACCCTTACTCCCGTCATGTTTTCACGCACCTTCCTTACCATCTCATCCTGAGACCGCTGAGTGGCGTCATAAAGCGGAACACCTTTCTGTGAAATATATATTGAAATAAATGCCAATACAGGTAATAATGCAATAAGTACGAGAGTAAGCACCGGATCAAGCAAAAAAGTCAGCGCTATACCGCCTAACAGCAAAATAGGCGCCCTCACTCCGAGTCTCTGCATCCTGTCTACCATCTGATGAACATAATATGTGTCCGAAGTTAGACGAGTGAGAATGGATGGCATAGTATATTTATCTACCTGAGATGACGAAAGATACATCACCTTGACAAACAGATCCTTTCTTAATGCCCTCGTGACCTCTCTCGAAATCCGTGTGGACATCCTGTTGGCAAGTATGTTGAACACCATGGCGCATACGGCACAAAAAACCATCACCCCGCCCCATAAATAAACTTCGTTTACATCATTTTTCGGAGTGATCTCCTCAAGTATATATGTAAGAAGATAAGGCAACAGCAATTCTGCAACAGTTCCGAGGAATTTAACAAAAAAACATACGGCCATTTTGCCGAGTTTAGGTTTCAAGTAAAATTTCAGAGTCTTCAAGAATTATTCCTCCCCGGCAGAGTAAACCGATTCGACTTTTTCAGCAGCTCTTTCAGACGCCTTAATCACGAGCCTCCCGAAAATATCGAGTTCATCCTGCGTAAAATCCGAAAAAACAAAGTCAGACCATTCTCTGAGGATCTCCCTTAACCTCGGATACATATCTAAAGTTTTTTTGGTCGGGAAAACCTCCGTCACCCTTTTGTCCTCCTCTCGAGGCAAACGGTAAACAAACCCCTGCTCTTCAAGAAAAGCAAGCTGCCTTGCCACATTGCTTTTATTTATGTAAATATTTTTACTGATCTCATCCTGACTGAGTCCGGGATTGGCACAAACATGTATTAGATATACAAAATGACAGCCCTTTAAACCGTACTCCTTCAACTGTTCGCCCCGATAACGGGTGGTACATCTTGCAATCTTATTGATATACCGCAAATAAGGTATCATTTTCCCTCCTCGCTATAAACCGGATTTTTAATATTACAATCGCAACTGTAACGCCTAAACCCGGATCTTAAAGTTGCAATCGCAACTGTTGCTTACGCAACAATTATAAAACAACTGAACGTTTATGTCAAGTATATTGTCCGGATTTGTCAAACAGAAAGAACAAAAATAATACAGCGTATTTTTTCTTCCCTGCACCCGGTACGTCCTGCCGGAATCAATGATCGTCACGATTTCCGGCATTCGGCTTAAAGCGGCGCCATGACCCCGCATCCGATATCCAGTCTTCAGAAGTGACACGATCTTACTGCAAGACCGAAAAACTGCCGCAGGCTTTTGACCTGCGGCAGTATAGATTCCGTTATCCTGAATTCATAACACCGGAAATCAGCATTTTATTCCTGTGTTATTCAATCATTCGTTTACCACCAAATTTCTCCCGTATATTCCGTTACGAAATTGACGGTGAACTCAAGAGGAACATATATATCCTTAACGCCGATTATCTCGCTGTAATCTTCGTTGTAGATATCGTCAATAAGGTATGCATAGAAATACATCGTCTTGCCTGCTTCGGCATAGAAACCGGAAAGACCGTTGCTTTGTTCAGTCATGTAGTAGGTAGGCTGAATCACGTTGTTGCGAGGATCAATGAGTTCGACGCACTGCATATCATATGCGGTAAAGAAGTCGAAATCAAAGTTAAGCATATACAATCCGGATTTTTCAGCCGTAAACTGGAATAGCCATATTTCAAGACCTGTATTCGTAAGAGTTATCGTACGGGTCACATCAACTTCCATGCGGTAAGCATACTGGAATGTCGAACCGTCTTCAAACACTTCGGTGTCGCTCCAGCGTGCATAGAGATATACATTGCCGTCGGCATCGGGTTCGCCGAGGAAAGGAGTATAGAGGTTTACTCTAACGCCCCAGTCACCGTCGGTACCGTCTTTTGTATACCAGCCGAGAAGATTGTAGCCTTCTCTCTCGATATACGGAGCGGAAAGAAGATAAACCACACCGCTGACATCATCTACGGCAATCCCGTTGTTCTCTACAAAAATATAGTTGTAAGTCTCAACGTTACCGGTATCGATAGCCGCACAATATGTTGTATAACCGAGATTAAAGAATTCTTCGTAATAATCGAAATAGCTTCCCTCAGGTACATAGA